>JAFMBM010000023.1 GCA_017858515.1 Cryomorphaceae bacterium
TAGAGATGAGTTTGAAATAAAATGGAATCAATATTCAAGGCCTATCAATATGGCTATCTACTCCTTTTCTGAACCCTTTCTTCCTGGCCTGCTAATTCTATTAGTGGCCTCTGCCTTTCTTTCGGCTTATGAAGGAGGACTTCCTGCTAAGAATAAGATTGAATAATCTGAACCAATTGTTGGGCAGGAATTACCCCAGATTGTCTCCACAAAGGCGCACCATCTTTATACAAGATTAGAGTTGGTACTCCTTGAATTTGAAGCTTTTGAGAAAGCTCCTGATTCTTATCTACGTCAATTTTAATAATTCTGACGCTGTCTTTCAATTGTTTTGCAACCTCTTTTAAAATGGGTTGAAGTGTTTTACAGGGCCCGCACCATTCTGCACTAAAATCAACCAAAACTGGCTTTTCGCCATTAATTAAATCTTTAAAACTACTCATTGTATTAATTGTATGTTATTTTCCACATTCCCCTTAAATCTCCCAAAGAATATCCAGTTGCTTTGTCTTCTGGATACATTTCTTTTATATGCTCAAACTGCTCAAGAGTCATAGATTCATCCAACTTCCCATGGCAATTCAAACACAGTCCGCCTGCCAGCCGAATGGGGGCAAAATATGTGAAACGGTCTTCGGTCTTAACCAAAATAGGCAAAGCCAATTCTCCTTCACTTTCAAATTGATCTAGATACTTCTTTTCTTCACTATTGGGAGCGTTATTCGGATTTCGATTCTTAGAACTGATGCGTTTTATATCCACTCCAAATGCGAGAGAAAGCGAATCAGTAATGGCATCAGCCTCTAATTTGCAAAAGTCCACCGCTCCTGCAATCCCTTGTTCGCCAATACTTTTCTGAAGTTTTCCTAAAAGAGCTTGCGAACTAAATTGAACTATTAGCTGTGCTTGTGATTTCAATTCCTCTTCGTTTTGCGCATCACTCACTTTGCCATTGTGCACAGTCGACTTTGCAGAATTAGAATTCTGGCAAGAGCCAACGAAAAGAACCATTACCAGCAAAAGAACAGTCCACTGCTTCATTTCTTCTTTTTTGGAAGAATATCGATTGCTAATCCGCCCAACAACATGCCAGAGGCAGAACTTCTATATGGGTTGGAAGTAATTGCACAACTTCCCGAATCGCAACCGATGAAAAAGTAATAGAGGTAGCCCAAGATTCCTCCTACGGCTACCCCTGCTAGTATTAAAACTATTTTGCTCTTATTCATCGCCCACTACTGGAAAACCTTCTGACTGCCAAGCCAAAATTCCACCTTTCAGATTATATACTTCAGTAAATCCAGCATCAATTAGTTGATTGCCTGCATTGGTGCTTCTTTGGCCAGAACGACAATAAACATAAACCGGTTTTGAAGGGTCTAGATCGTCTATTTTCTCCAAAAATTGATTGCCCATCACATCGATATTCACAGAACCTCTTAAGTGGCCTTCGGCATATTCTCCCGCTGTTCGAACATCTAAAAGTTGAACATCTGATTTCTTATATAGCTCATTAAAGGCTTCGGTATCGATGTGTACAAGTGTCATTTTCTTTTCCGTTTTCGAAGGTTGATTTTCTCCATTTGGTGTATTCTGGCTGCACGATGGCTGCGATAGACCAATGATAAGAGACAAAATTATCAGTTTTCTCATAATTGTAAATATCCTTTAAAGGTACGATTTCGCTTTTGCCATAGAACCTGCATTATAGGAAAGGCTAAAGCCCATATTCTTTGCTTGACTCTTAGCCGCACCGCTTCGCATTCCAGATGCACAGTAAAAAACCAAAGAATCTTCTTTTTTGTATTTCTTCTGAATCTCTGCTAAACGGTTTAGAGGGATGTTAATCGCCCCTTTAATATGACCTGATTTAAATTCATCGGTAGATCGAACATCAATAAGTTTGGCGGTAGGCAACTTTAAAACCTCGGCCAAATCTTCCTTCGCCTTGCCTGCGAATAGATTAGAAAAGAATCCCATTACATTTTATGAATTTGAACCTGAGACCATCCACCTCCGTTGTGAACATCCTCAATGCCGTTGTCTCTTAAAAACTGAGTAGCCTGCCCGCTTCGACCTCCACTAAGGCAACACAAAACAAGTGGCTTGCTCATTACGTCAAATTCTGCCACCCTCCGAGGAACTTCATTTAAGGGGATATTAATTGCACCCTCAACATGCCCAGACGCAAACTCTTCTTTACTTCGAACATCCACAATAGTAGCTTTGGGATGGTTAATTGCTTCGTTTATATTCATTGTTTTGTTTAATTACAGGGCAAAATTAATTCATCTCCAAAGAGGCAGTGTAACTCACATCACCCTACCGCTCTAGGGCTGTATCTTTGAGGCGTATGAATCCTAATTTAGACCCTAACTGGGATCCTTTAGACGACGAGCAAAAAGACATTGAGAGGAAGCTAAGGCCTCAGATGTTTGAAGATTTTGCGGGTCAGGACAAGGTTCTTGAAAATCTCAAAATCTTTGTTCAAGCGGCTAATCAGAGAGAAGAAGCCTTAGATCATGTCTTACTTCACGGACCTCCGGGCTTGGGGAAAACAACCCTCTCGCACATCATTTCAAATGAATTGGGGGTTGGAATAAAGATTACTTCTGGTCCTGTACTCGATAAACCGGGTGATCTTGCTGGATTATTGACAAATCTGGAACCAAGAGATATTCTTTTTGTAGACGAAATACATAGACTTAGCCCTGTAATTGAAGAATATCTCTATTCGGCTATGGAAGATTTCCGGATAGATGTAATGATCGATTCTGGTCCGAATGCTCGTTCGGTACAAATAAATTTAAGTCCGTTTACGCTAGTTGGAGCGACCACTCGCTCGGGTTTGCTAACGGCTCCGCTTCGTGCCCGATTTGGCATTAACGCTCGATTGGAATACTATAAAATTGAACTACTCAAAGACATAATTATTCGATCTGCCGAAATTCTGGCTGTGCCGATTGAAGAAGATGCCGCAATACAAATTGCCCGAAGAAGCCGAGGAACACCTCGTATTGCTAATGCTTTACTACGGAGAATCAGAGACTTTGCTCAAGTGAAAGGAAACGGGCGCATCGATTTGAAGTTAGCCCAATACGGTTTAGATGCGTTACAGGTGGATGAAGCTGGATTAGACGAAATGGACCACCGTATTTTAAAAACCATAATCGAGAAATTCAAGGGTGGGCCAGTGGGTCTTACCACTATTGCCACGGCTTGTGGCGAGCAAGCGGAGACCCTAGAAGAAGTCTATGAGCCTTACTTAATTCAAGAAGGTTATTTACATAGAACTCCAAGAGGTAGAATGGCTACAGACAAGGCCTTTACCCATTTTGGAATGCGGTTTAATGGCAGACAAAACGATTTATTCGATTCGTTATAAGCTATGGATAGGGAGGCATTTGTACGAAATAAAGCCAAAGAATTAGGCTTCATCGACTGTCGATTTGCCGTGGCTGATTTTCTAGACAAGGAGGCACCTCTCTTTGAAGATTGGTTGAAAAAAAAGCACAATGCTAAGATGAATTGGTTGGAGAATCATTTTGATCTTAGAATGGATCCTAGAAAATTACATCCAGGAACCAAAACAGTCATCAGCTTAAGTTTTCCGTATCAACCTGAACAAGATTCCCTCTCAATTCATCCTCCTAAAATCGCGCGCTATGCCTACGGGAGAGACTATCACAAGGTTCTAAAAAAGAAACTTAAAATTCTTTTGAGCTCAATGAACGAGGAGTTTGGCGATATAAATGGACGTGCATTTGTAGACTCTGGACCCGTACATGAACGCGCTTGGGCACAAAGATCAGGACTCGGCTGGATTGGGAAGAACAGCCTAATCCTCTCTAAGAAAGCAGGTTCATACTTCTTTTTGGCAGAATTATTAGTAGACCTTTCATTTACTCCCGATCTGCCTACAACAGACCACTGTGGAAGCTGCACCCGATGTATCGATGCCTGCCCAACGGATGCCATTGTTGCCAATCAAGTGATCGATAGCAATAAATGCATTAGTTACCTAACCATTGAACTAAAAGATGCCTTGCCCGCTGAGTTCATCGAAAAGTTGAATGGATGGGCATTTGGATGCGATATCTGCCAAGAGGTTTGTCCTTGGAACCGCTTTAGTAAACCGCATTCAGAGTCAGATTTCAGTCCGCATCCGGGTTTAAATCGAATGGATAAAGCAGAATGGCTAGAAATTACAGAGGAGGTTTTTCTCGAAAGGTTAGGGAACACTCCACTTAAAAGAGCTGGCTTTGATCGCTTTAAAAAGAACCTTGAAAGCGTTCTTTCTCAATAAGTCATCATTCTAAGCGCCGGGATATTAAGAACTTCCAATCTGGTCAATATCATCAGAATATCGTTGAGTACTGGGATATAAAGAGGCAAAGTAGAAAAAACTCCATCCGAAGGTGAAAAGACAAATAACATTGTTGTTGAGCAGATAACAAACCAATGAGAAAAGGGCTGGCATTTCAGCAATGGCCAACCGAATGATGTATTGATTCTGATAATATGAGAGTTTCTGATGCTGCTGGGTTCCCTTTTCGCTGCTGCGCATGGCTCTTTGGAATAGCCAATGACTCAAAAATGGCAACCCGATAGCTAGAGAAATAGAAGGTAAAATAAGTGGATCACCTGTTCCAAGGGAAATTACTTCACTTTGTTCGATAAGATAGAATACCGTTGCTGCAAAAAGAAGAATACCTGAAAGCAGAGCAAAATAGATGATCCGTAAACTACTTACAACTTGATTTACAGATTCATTTTCTCGCATTCTCCTACTTCAGATTAGTTTACAGCAAGGGCTTCAATTATGTTTATGTTTCTATATTCTTTCAAACGGGGATCGAATATCTCAACTTCGGAATACTCAATGGTTACCTTTCTTCCCAATAAGGCCGAATATTGGCTCATCATTGCAAACTCACTATCTACAAAAGTGAGCCAATACATTTTCACCACTTTACCCGATTCTTCCTTCATTGTAAAAACCACAAAGGGTTCTTCAATAATTTCAGTGATCAATCCACTAGAAGATAAGAACTCATACTCGTCTACTGCTTCAAATTCTTCCTCTGAATCGTTCGCCAGTTCGGCGAGTCGCATAATTACTTCCGGACAAGCCGTAATCATTTTTAATCCGAGGAGTCTTCCTAAAGCTTCGCCCTCCACATCTGCTTTGGACAAATCGATATCGTAATCCTTCATGAGCTTTTTACTGTAAGGTTCTGCCGCTTGAATCATGCATAATCCAGCCTGCATGGTGAACCCTTCTGTACCTAAATCTTCAGATAATTTACCAACACAATCGCAGGCTTGTTCTACAATTTTGTCTAAATAGTCTTGTGCCTTTAGATTGGTTGAGAACAACATCAAAAGGGCGATACTAGCGATTAGAATCCTGCTTCTCATTGACCCATTATTGTGTGACTTCAAGCTCTATTACTTCTTCAAAAGGTCGCGTATCTCTCCCAGAAGAATTTCTTCTTTTGTAGGTGCCGGAGGAGCAACAGGGGCAGGAGCAGCTTCTTTCTTTTTCTTCATTCTATTGATGTTCTTAACCAAGATGAACATCACCATAGCCACCAATAAGAAATCGATAATAACAGTTATAAATGCGCCATATAGCACTGCAACTTCTGGAGTGAGTAACTCGCCAGCTTCATTTAAGACAGCAGGGCTTAAGACCCATTTTAAATCTGCAAAATTTACACCTGAAGTGGCCATCCCAATCAATGGCATAACCATACCTTGAATAAAAGCACTCACCAACTTGCTAAAAGCAGCCCCTAAAATGAAAGCAACGGCCATATCCACCAAATTGCCCTTCATTGCAAAATCCTTAAACTCCTTTATAATTGCCATTTCGATAAATTTTTAGGGGCTGCAAATTAGTTCATTTATTTAGTACAACTTTAACATTCGTTTAAAACTTGATTTTAAAATCTAAAAACAGATTGTAAGGACATATTACCTTTAAAGCGAAACTTTTAATTCATTGATAACACTCGCCTTCATTCTTGTATCGCTTATAATAGCGCTCAGTTGGGTAGACTACTACCGACTCATTGATATTTACGACAGGGACGATTTCAAAAATTTTGCTATCGCTTTTAGCATGGGACTTAGCTCTCCGCTTGTCGTATTACTCATCCAACCCATTCTTATAGAGCCCTATTTTTCGCTGAAAAATGAATGGCTGAACGACCTTTTGTATTGCGTTTTTGCTATTGGCATGTTGGAAGAAATTGCCAAACTACTTCCATTTTTAGTCTTTGTTTATTTCTTCCGAAAGCATATCACGGAGCCCATTGACCTGGTGGCCTATTTCTGCACAGCGGCCCTCGGCTTTGCCGCTCTTGAAAATGTTTTGTACTTCTCAAACCATGGTGGATCTATCATTTTCGGAAGAGCGGTACTGTCTACCCTCACTCATATGATTTGTTCATCGATGGTAGCCTATGGTTTAGTTCTGTACTATTACCGATATAAAAAGAATAGAGTACTCCTATTTACTGGCGGTCTCCTTGCCGCTTCATTGGCTCATGGCCTTTATGATTATGGACTTATATTTTCAGGGCTTCGATTCGGTGGATCTATCCTAAGCTTGTTCTTTTTCCTCCTCTTAATCTCCCTTTTTAGTACCATCCTGAACAATGCTGTAAACAACTCTTCCTTCTTTAATTACAAAATAATTATTCACTCTGCCGACGTTCAAGGCCACATATTAGGATACTATCTATTTGTAGGGCTCATTCAATTTTCTTTGCTCTTTTACTATGAATCTTTCACAATTGCTTTTTATCAATCCATAAGAGATGTCTTTTCATTTGGATTCGTCATCTTCGTAGCAGGCACTCGACTCAGCCGGTTTACACTCATAAAAGGCAAATGGTTTCCACTAAGGCTTGAACTTCCCTTTGGCTATGTCAATCCCGATCCGCTAAACAAAAGCAGTCGCAAATCATTTTCGATTCGTGGCGATTCATACAATGAAAGACAGATAAATGAATTCTATCAGGAGTACTTATACCTGCATCCTATGAATTCTAAAAGATCGCATCTTGGTTCTAAGCGTATCGCTTTTATGGAGGATAAGATGTATACAGAGAACAACACTTCTTTGTATACGGTGAAAGTATTTGAAAGCGATTCAATGAATGCGTTTCGCTGGTATGTTCTCATTCCAAAAAGAGCAGGCACTTCACACACCAAATCCAACAAACCCATTGCCGGATTATTTGCAACAAAGGATATTCATAATCCTCTAGCACAAATGGTCTTTAAAGAATGGGTTATTTTACATCCCTTGGTGAAGGAATAAAATTCTAAACAGAAAATGCATGGATTTAAATAGAAAATCAAGCCTGCTAATTATCGTAGCTGCACTTGGGTATTTCGTTGATATTTATGACCTTATATTGTTTGGAATTGTTCGTCTCCCTAGTCTCTACGATTTAAATGTTGCCGAAGACAAAATTCAAGAAGTGAGCATTCTTCTTTTAAATATGCAAATGGCTGGCATGTTAATCGGTGGAATTTTCTTTGGAATATTGGGCGACAAAAGAGGACGGGTTACGGTGCTCTTTGGTTCTATTCTACTTTATTCTCTCGCCAACTTTGCAAACGGATTGGTGCAAGACATTAGCACTTATGCCATTGTACGTTTTCTAGCGGGATTGGGATTGGCAGGTGAACTAGGAGCGGGAATCACCTTGGTTACTGAGAGCATGAAGAAAGAAGATCGCGGTTATGGAACTATGATTGTTGTTTTCTTCGGGGCATTTGGGGCCGTAGTGGCTGCCTTAGTAGCTGATAAATTCGATTGGAGGATTAGCTACTATGTTGGAGGAGGTTTAGGCCTTCTTCTTCTCTTATTTCGGGTAGGAGCTATGGAATCTGGAATGTTTGAAAACTTAAAAAAATCGAAAGTAGAAAAACCCATTCCCTTTCTTTCCTTATTCAAAAACCGCAAGATTTTGCTCAAATACATTCGTTGTATTCTCATAGGACTGCCCGTATGGTTTGTTGTCGGCGTACTGATTGTCTTTTCGCCCGAATTTGGAAAAGTATTGGGAGTTACCGAACCTATAGAAAGTGGGAAGGCCGTGATTTGGAGTTATGTGGGTCTTTCAATGGGTGATGTTTTAACAGGAACATTGAGCCAATGGCTTAAATCGAGAAAAAAAGTAGTTCACTATGCGATTATTATCGGAGTTCTAAGTTCAGCACTGTATTTGCTCTCTTCCAACATCACATCAAACACTTTTTATTTTCTCTGCTTTTTGGTGGGACTTCCAATGGGTTATTGGGGCTTATTTGTTACCATTGCCGCCGAGCACTTTGGAACCAACATACGCTCTACTGTCACTACCACGGTACCCAATTTCGTTCGTGGAGCGACAGTACCTATTACCCTTTTGTTTGCTTTTTTAGCGGATGGCATGGGGTGGGGCATTTTAGTATCCGCCGCCATCGTAGGCGTACTTTCTTTTGCTATCTCTATTTGGGCGGCCAACGGCTTGGATGAAACCTTTGGAAAGGATTTAAATTACATAGAACACGCCTCTAATTAAAGTTGAAACAAGAAATATTTGCATTGCAATAACATATACTTAATTTGCACTGCTCAAATAAGCCCCAATAGAAGTGGGATCTTTTGGGTTTAAAAATTGGATTTATTAAACAAATAGTATGATTCTTAGCAACAACAACGGAAGCATTTCCAAAATCGGTGTCTTCTACGACGGCAGCTATTTTCTGTACGTAAGCAATTTCTATAATTGGTTTCATGAGAAAAAGGCGAGGATAAGTATAGCGGGCCTGCACAAATTTATAAGGGAGCAAGTTGCTAAAGAAGAAGATATTGATCCTCGATTCTGCCGAATTGTAGATGCGCATTATTTCCGTGGTAGGTTGAATGCAAATGAGGCACAGCAAAAAGGCAATCAATTATACTACGATCGCGTTTTCGACGATATTTTAATGGCTGAAGGCGTAACTCTGCATTATCTGCCATTGCGCGGCACCGGTGTGAGTAAGCAAGAAAAGGGTATTGATGTTTGGCTGGCACTTGAAGCCTTAGAACTCGCCTATTTCCGTCAATTCGATGTGCTTGTTCTCATCGCCTCTGATGGAGACTATGTGCCTTTGGTTCGAAAGATGAATGGCATTGGGATTCCAGTAATGCTTCTTAGTTGGGACTTCGATTTCGTAAATGACGAGGGACAAAAAGTAGTTACTCGTACTTCTCAAGAACTTCTAGAGGAGGTTACCTACCCTATTGCTATGCACGAATTCATAGAAAATGAAGACAATTCGGAAGACCCACTTTATGAAAATCTGTTTGTGCCTCGCAGCGCAGAACGCATCTTCCATAAACCGCTATCTGTTGAGGATCTAGACGGTGAAGAGGGTGAAACCCATGAAAGTGAAATTCAGAATTTGAAAAGTGGATACGGATTTATTGCCTTTAATCCTTCTAATTTGTTTTTTCATTATTCCAGTCTAATCGATTCTGATTTTAACGATGTTCGTGTAGGCGACAAAGTTCGATTCACCATTGGAACAAATGAAAGAGGAGAGGCAGTTGCTAGGAATATTGAACTCTTAGAAAGTTTTTCTTTAGAACAAGGTCTTTAAGAAGACTATATTCCCTTCTGTATATCGTGTTATACTCAAACTCTAATTTGTATAGATTGAAACAAAGCAATGTACAGTGAACAAGGGGTAGATATTCTCAGCTATATACCCCACTACCTTCAAAATTCTAAGATTTTATACGTTTGTGCAATTGACATGCTTGGGAATTACTTATATGTAAATCCTTTCTTTGAGTCTGCCTATAAAAGCGTTGAAAGCCCATTAATTGGGAAGCACATTAGCAACACTACCCATCCTGAAGACATAGATAAATGCATAGAGGCTGGGGAAAAATCAGTTAAGAATCCAGGAAGTGTAAACAAGGTTTTAATTCGTAAACCTTCTATTATAAAAGGTGATTTTCATTGGGTGAAGTGGGATTTTAGTTTAATTTCTCATAGAGACAATGACAGCCCGATAGGTTTTCTTTGTTTGGGTTATGATGTTACACAGGAGAAGAATTCAACTGAAAAACTCCTAGAGGCGAACCGTACCTTGAACACCATTCTAGCCAATACAACAGATCAAATAGTGCTGCTAGATCCAGATCTTCAAATTCTCAATTCTAACTATGAGGCCAGTAGTAATGCTCGTCGGATTCTGCAAAAAAACGTAGAGCTTAACAAGCCTTTTCTAGATTATATACCATCTGAAATTCAGCCCATAGTAAATGCCATGCTACAGCAAGCTCTGCTAGGAAATTCGGTTTCTAAAGAAGTAGATGTTACGATAAAACAAGAGCTACAATCCTATATGGTTCGTTGTTCTCCGCTGTATACAGCACAGAAAAAATTAAGTGGAATAACTGTTATCTATTCTGATATCACTTCTCTTAGGGAGGCCAACCAAAAAATTGAAAAGCAACATTCCGCACTGAAAAAAATAGTTTGGATACAAGCCCACGAAATGCGCGCTCCAGTGACCAACCTTCTTTCTATATCGCATCAAAACAATTCCTACGACAATCAAATTTCGGAGGAAGAGCGCAGAGTGTATTTCAATGCCGTTGGTCGAGAAGCTCACCGCTTAGATGAAACAATTCATCGCATTATTGCTGAAATCAACCAATTGAATTTAACCGACGAAGAGTGGCATTCTTTTCAAATTGAAAAATAGAATTGGCAACAGTTAGAGTAAAAAGGCAGATTTATATAGCCATTATTTCTTGCTCCTTCTTATCTACAATGCTTTCAATCCTAGAGGTATAAGAGTCAGTAAGCTTTTGTACTTCTGCCTCAGAATCTTTTACTAGATCTTCAGACAAGCCGTCTTTGCCCAGCTTTTTTATTTCTTCCATAGCCTCTTTTCTGGCATTTCTAACACCCACTCTTGCATCTTCCGCTTCAGATTTCGAGCGGCGAACAAGATCCTTTCTTCTTTCTTCCGTAAGAGGTGGAATATTGATCATGATCACATCTCCATTGTTCATGGGATTAAATCCTAGATTGGCAGCCATGATAGCCTTTTCAATTTCAGAAATAAGTTTTTTCTCCCAAGGTTGAACGGAAAGCGTTCGGGCATCTGGAGTGTTGATATTGGCAACCTGGCTAATAGGGGTCATAGAACCGTAGTAATCTACTCGTACCCCTTCTAACATAGAGGGATTGGCCCTTCCTGCCCTAACTTTAAGCAACTCTTTTTCAAGGTGATGTATGGCTTTATCCATATGTTCCTTGGCTGTATCGAAAATAAAATTCAGTTCTTCTTGCATTGCTTTTATCTATCAATTCTCTACTAAAGTTCCCACTTTTTCGCCACGAATAACTCGCATTAAATTGCCAGGCTTATTCATATCGAAAACTAAAATGGGCAAGTTATTTTCCTTGCTCAAAGTGAAGGCCGTCATATCCATCACGTTTAATCCTTTTGAGTAAACTTCATCAAAAGTAATGGTATCGTATTTTACAGCATCATGATTCTTCTCTGGATCAGAAGTATAAATACCATCTACTCTCGTTCCTTTCAAAATAACATCTGCATTTGTTTCAATAGCTCGTAAGGTAGCCGCCGTATCTGTGGTGAAATAGGGATTGCCTGTACCTGAACCAAATATTACTACTCTGCCTTTCTCCAAGTGACGAACCGCTCGTCTGCGGATAAAGGGTTCTGCAATCTTATTCATCTCAATAGCAGATTGCAGCCTGGTTCTCACACCAACTTCCTCAAGAGTAGATTGAAGAGCAAGACCGTTGATCATGGTTGCAAGCATTCCCATATGATCTGCCTGAACCCTGTCCATTCCTGAGCTAGCGCCTTGCACCCCTCTAAAGATATTTCCGCCTCCAATAACTATGGCCAGTTGAACACCTTCTTCCATTACCGCTTTGATCTGCATAGCATACTCAAGCAATCGGCTTCCATCTATACCAAATTCCTGATCGCCCATAAGGGCTTCACCACTTAGTTTCAGGAGGATGCGTTTGTACTTCATGATTGTATTATTCTAGAGCGAAAATAGAAAAAGCAAAGGAGCTTATCCTTCATATCTTATACCGAATGTAAGTGTTCTTGGTGCTTCCATTTTTCCTGGACGACTCATTACGGCCCTATTGTTCAAGTTTTCAGACTGTAGGCTCAAAGTCCACTGCTTTCTCAATGCAAATTGAATGCGCAGATCTACCATAAAATCTCCCCGATTTAATTCATCCCTGTATCTCCCAAATCCATTGTCTGGTAATATGAAATCAATAATCGGCCCATCAAAAACCGCGTCTATGTTTTGCATAAAGTCATTGTATCGAATACTCGTTCCGAAAGTCCATTTTTTCCAACCTAATTCTAAATCAGAACGAAGCAGCACTTTATACCTGTATTTTAGAACCGCATTGCTGGTGTCTGAACTTGTACTTTCATAGGTTAGATTATTTCCATTGGCATCTTGAGCATATACTGCTTCTGGGTCAAGTGATATTGGATTAGCGAAATTCGCTCCCGCCATCCATCTAAAATCTATTTGTCTCCACTTTCCTTCCGCACCAAATTCCAGTTCTATTCCGCTAACAGAAGTAGGCCCTACATTCACCGATTTAAACCCAACTCCAACAGGCTGTTCCCATATTCCAAAGCTGAATTCCATCATATTATCGTATCGCATATAATATGTGGCAATGTCAATATAACCCTTCCAAAGTCCAGATTGAGACAAAAGCTGTCTTATGCCTAGTTCAATGCTATAGCCCTTTTCAGGCTCTAATTCGCGATTAGGAAACACATTGATTGCGCCAATATTGGTGCGCGTAAACAACTCTGCCATGCTAGGAAATCGGAACCCTTGACCAAAGGACGTACGCAAATAGGTAGCTTCAAATGCGCGATAGCTTAAACCAAAGCGCGCAACGGGTTGTGCATATCGAACTTCATCCACTCTAGCCTCTTCCAACCTAAATCCAATGCTAGACTTCCATCTATTCCAGCTTCCATCCCACTGTGCAAATCCGGCCAAATTAGAGGCATTGTGAAATCCTTCAAAAATTTCTGAATTTGATTGGGCCATTTGTAAGAACACACCACCCGTAATAACGCCCCACTTTTCTGAGAAATATTGATACGAATACTGGCTTTGCAGCTGTTCCGAAGAATTGTCGAACACTGTTGTTTCATTGGCAGAATTATTCTCTACCCGTAAAAAGCGATTTACCCATTCATGAATTCCTTTGCCCTTCCGATAACGAATAGAAGGATCGAAATAAAAATCGAGACCACTGTTTTTGGTAATGGAACTATCCAACCCAATATAAGGCCTTGCGTAATTATCCCAAAGCAAGGATTCCCCATTCTGGGAATACAAAACGCCTCCAGCCAAACCAATGCTTAATTCTTCGTTCACATGGAAGCGCGTTTTTAGGTTGATACGAGCTCTATCATCTCTTTCATTCCATTTATAACCCGCGCTTTGTTGACCAAATCCACTCAAAATCAAGTCCCATTTCTCCAACTTTCGAGTATGAAGAAATCGTATTCCGGTTGAACCTTGGTAAGCATTCCACCATTTCCAATCGGGTCTAGGTGGATCTAAATACGAAGTTTGAAAAACAGCCACTCGAGTGAAGGGTTTCTCCTTAGGTTCAAGGGTTCTTAGTTGAATGCTTCCATTTAGTGCAGATGACCCAAAAAGTGCAGAAGAAGCACCTTTTAAAACCTCTACCTGGCCTGCGGCTTCTTGAGGAAGCAGAGACCATTGCACCTGATTGGCATCGGGTGAAATAAGCGGCAATCCATCTAAAAGAACCTGAACTCTAGATCCCGCACCATAGCTCCAACCACTACCACTTCGAATATTGGCTTGCCCATCCGTAATATTTACACCAGGCGATTGATTCAAAAGCACTTGCATATCCGTTGTATTCCTGTTCTCAATAAGATATGGCTTTAAAACATTCATAGAAACACTCACTTCCTCTTGCCTTTGCTCGCTTCTTGAGGCCGAAACCACAATTGTCTCTAAAAAAAGAGACTCTTCCTCAAGAAAAATCTTCACTAAACTCAAATTTTCCGAAGGCTTGTACACGAAAGGAAAACTTTTGTAGCCGATGAGAGAGAAGATCAAATCCGTGTTTTGGTTGGAAGAAACTTCCACCTTAATCTGACCTTGTTGATTTGATAGAATAGGCCAAGGCTCTCCATTAATTCGAACAAAAACCTCCTGCAAAGGCAGTCGCGACGAGCGATCTATTATTTCGAATTGCACCTCTTTAATTTGTGACCAAGTGGTTAAGCTATACAGCATCGAAAAAAGAAAAAAGAGTAGACGCATATGTACAGTTATTGGGTAGGATTTAGCAATTTTCGAGCTACGAGAATACGAAAACCGTTACTATCGAAGATAGAAAAGTCAATTTAGTTACCTTGCTTAAATTCAATAAAAAATATGGAAAAACGCATGAAAGCACTTGTAACAGGTGCCAGCTCTGGATTTGGAAAAGCAATAGCTGAAAATCTGGCAAAAAACAATTATGACCTCATCCTTTGTGGCAGACGAACATCTCGATTAGAAGAACTGTCAGAGTCTTTAACCAAGGGCTACAATATTAACTGTCAGATTCTTTCTTTCGACGTGCGCGATAAAGAGGCCGTTGAAGCTGCTTCAAAAGAAGTAAGTCAAAATGAATTGGATGTTTTAGTAAACAATGCCGGCCTTGCTGTTGGATTATCAAATATCGATAACGGTGAAATAGATGATTGGGAAAGAATGCTAGACACCAATGTGAAAGGATTGCTTTATGTAAGCAGGTTTTTTCTTCCTTCCCTAAAAAATGGAGGGCACGTAATTAACATTGGTAGTATAGCCGGCAAGGAAGTCTATCCTGGAGGGAATGTCTATTGTGCAAGTAAGCATGCGGTAGACGCTTTGAGCAAAGCGATGCGCATTGAACTTCTAGAAAGAGAAATAAAAGTCAGCCAGGTTTGTCCGGGCATGGCGGAAACAGAATTTTCTCTGGTGCGATTCAAAGGCGATGAAAAAAGAGCGGACAATGTTTACAAGGGAATTGATGCTTTAATGGCCATCGATATTGCAGAAGCAGTAGATTTTATTCTTTCGAGGCCAAAACATGTGTGCATAAACGACCTAATCATTATGCCATCCGCTCAAGCAACGGCCAGCATTTCTAAACGTAGAAGCGAATGAATGAAGGTCTTTATCGCCTAGCATGGCTGCGCATTCCAGGATGTGCCAGTGGCGCTCTTAAAGCTTTGGTTAGCCATTTTGGTAGTGCAGAAGAAGCATGGAAGGCATCGATTAAAGAACTGCGGTCTACGCCAAATTCAACTCTGCGGTTAAATGGACTAAGCGCAGCAAACCGAGAGAAAGCGCTGGTAGAAGCCGCAGAATGGCAAGATCTAAATGAAAAGTCGTCTGTAAAAACCCTCTTTTACGGAACACCAGAGTATCCTTATCTGCTTTCGAAATGTGTTGATGCTCCTGCTGTGTTATTTTCACAAGGGAACTTCAACCCAAGCCACCCACGGATAGTATCGGTTATAGGAACGCGCAAGGCCACCGACCAAGGCATTCAAGCCACTCGTTCAATAGTTAAAACCCTCTCTGAATATGGTGCAAGCATCGTAAGTGGCTTAGCTTACGGGATAGACATTACAGCTCATCGACAGGCTATGGAAGAAGGAGCCCACACTGTGGCTATTCTGGGAAGTGGCTTGGGAAATATTTATCCAGCATTGCATAGAAAAGAGGCAAGAGCGATAGCTGAAAAGGGTGCCTTAATAAGCGAATTTCATTATAAAGCTAGTCCTGACAGAGAAAACTTTCCTACTCGCAATAGAATTATTGCAGGAATGGCGCATGCGGTTATTGTTGTAGAAGCCGGCGCAGAGGGAGGTGCTTGGATAACCGCTCGATTTGCAAATGACTACAATAGAGAAGTGTTAGCCGTTCCGGGCGGATGGGACAAACCGTTCTCATTGGGGTGCAATCGATTAATAGGCCGGCACCTAGCCGCCATTTTGCCCGCTGCAGAAGAAATACCTTTTCTACTTGGTTGGGATAGACCCTTAGCTTCTGAACAAAATCAAAATCCACAAATTCAACTATTCCCTCCCAGCCTTGGCTATATAGAAGATGTTTTAAAAGAAAATAAAGATCCCATGTCTTTCGACGAATTGTCAGTTCGAACCCAAACGAATGCACCTTCTTTGCAATCAGCCTTGTTCGAATTGGAATTAAAAGGCCTCATTCGTTCGCTTCCTGGAAGATATATTGCACTTTGCCGATAAGTGTTTTAAAACAAAGTATTTTGACTCTATTTTTACCCATTAATGCCAGAAAAGTCAAAATATAAAACAAAGCATAACCGGGGAATTTACTTCACCTTCTTCGGCATTGTAACCGGTCTCGTTACCTTGGTAGCGATTTCTTCCTATCTTCTATACCAGCGCGAAAAAAATCAGACCTCACAAGAGCTAAGTCTACAGGCAGAGAAAAGCTTAGACATAATTGAACAATTTATTGGGAATGAATTCAATTTTGTAGGAAAAGATCTTGTCTACCTCACGCGAAACCCTGCCTTTACTTGGTATTTATATGAAGAGGACGAAAAGAGTCGCCAGGTTATTGAGCGTACTTTGGCTTCATTTGGGCAGATTTGAGATCACTACTATAAAATAAGGTTGCTAGATACTCTTGGAATTGAAAGGCTTAAGGTCGAATTTGTAGATGGAAAAGCCAAAATAAATTCCCAACTGCAAGACAAAAGCGAGCGCTACTACTTTCAAGAATCTAAAAATTTAACCAAAGGCGAAATCTATATTTCCGCTTTGGATTACAATAAAGAAAATGGCGAAATCAGTCTGCCATCGACACCCGTTCTGCGATTTATTAGCCCTTTCTTCTCCGCAGAAGGCAAGAAAATGGGGAGCATTGTAATAAGCTATAAAGCGAATCGAATCCTTGAAAGGATACCCATTGTAGAAAATAAATCAGCTCTTCAGTTTAATATCATTTCTCCAAATGGTGAGTGGATTAAAGCCCCTCCTACTGATTTCTATGGCAATTCCGAAGGATTGAATGTAGCAGAGCTTCCCTTGTACCAAAGCTTTCCGGCTGAATGGGATCAGATGAAACATGAATCGGAAGGCAAATCACTCGGGCAGCTTGGATTTACATACTTCCGAATTTTAAACTCTGAAAGTTTTTTTGATGGAATGAAGGTTATCCAATCTTCTCCTATTCGTTGGTATCTGCTATCTAGCTTTCCAAGAGGGCATCTTTCTCAATTATTGTGGGGCATTCGAAGAGACCTCATGCTTTACGGCCTCCTCATGCTTGGCCTTATCATTCCCACCATTGCTTTATTATTTCAAAATTTACTTGAGAAGAACCATAGAATCAACGGAATCGCACTAGACTTGGAAAAAACCAATCGGAATCTTTTCCAAAACGAATTAGAGCTCCAGCACAACCTTGCTCAAATGGAAGAACTTACCCAAGAGAAGGAAGAGATAATTGAAGAATTAGAGGTTAAGGAAAAGGAGCTGATTGTTGCCAGAGATAGCGCAGAAGAGGCTACCAAGGCGAAATCAAATTTTCTGGCCACAATGAGTCATGAAATTAGAACACCCCTAAATGCTGTTCTCGGAATGACAGACCTCCTCTCTCGTTCTTCCTTGAATAAGGATCAATTGGATCTGGTTAAAACCATCCAAATTAGTGGAGATGCTCTGTTGACCGTGATCAACGATGTATTGGATTTTTCGCGAATTCAATCAGGAAAAATGAACATCGATTCTCATCCTTTTGAAGTTGAAAAGGCTATAAACGACACCTTTGAAATTGTTGCTAATAAGATTGGAGATAAAGATATTGAACTCATTTACGAGATTGATAAGAGCATTCATTCCGTCGTTTTAGGAGATGAATCTAGGTTGAGGCAAGTACTTTTAAATTTGGTTGGAAATTCCGTAAAATTTACGGATTCGGGATATGTATTTGTGAGTGTAAATTCAGATCCTGCATCAGCCGGGTTACCGGGTAATATCCTTTTCAGCTTAGAAGATACGGGCATGGGAGTTCCAGAAGACAAGCAGAATTTGCTTTTCCAGCCTTTTAATCAAATCGATTCAAGCATAACGCGCAAGCACGGTGGCTCAGGTTTAGGCTTGGCCATTTCTCGTAAACTCGTAAATCACATGGGTGGTGAGTTTAAATTAATTAGCGCACCGAATAAAGGCTCTTGCTTTCAATTTAGCCTATACTTAGAGCCACAAGCATTACAGCCAGATGGGGAACGCGCTAAGCCGTTAGAAGGCAAAAAAATAGGTTTGGGAGCGATGTCCATGCTTCAAAAAAAGGTGCTTACTCAATTGCTTCAAAGAAATGGAATGGAAATTATTGATCAGCATTTGAGCAATGTAGAAATGCTACTTTGGGATTATGGAAATAAGGAGGCGATACCTCCCATTCTCATTGAGCAATTGAAAATTATATACCTAAATTGTCCGAAAGAGCTCTCTTCTAAGAGCAGCCTTAAACAACTTTATCTGCCTAAACCCCTAGACCAAAGAACCCTTTTACAGAGCATGGGGTCGTTCGAAGAAGTTATTCCTGCTAAGGCAAAAGAGCCCAGTAAATCCAATGCCGAACTCAGTAATGACAAGGTGAAGATTCTGATAGCCGAAGACAATCTCATTAACATGAAACTCGCGGTGATGATTCTCGATAAAATGGGATTTAAACCTGTTTGTGTTGAAAATGGATTAAAAGCCATCAGTGCTTTTGAAAAAGAGCTGTTTGACATTGTTCTTATGGATATCCAAATGCCTGAAATGGATGGCATTGAGGCTAGCAAACGAATTAGAACTTGGTTCGGACAGCGGCCGGTTATTATAGCGCTAACCGCCAATGCTATGGAGGGTGACAAAGAGCTGTATTTAAAGGAAGGAATGGACGACTATATCGCCAAACCCATTCAGTTTGAATTACTTCAAAAAAAGCTAAACTATTGGGTGAAAGAATCCAGAGTTCGAAATGGACTCTCTGAATAATGCTTGGTGTATTTTGTACACTAAGTGGCTGATAATTAGAATCCTAATGATCGGATGTTTTGAGTTACTTTTGCCCAAAATCTAATCTTCTTTACATGCATAACGCATTTCAGAATCAGATAGACTCCTTCATGGAGGGCGTACGCGCCAAGAATAACCATGAACCTGAGTTCTTACAAGCCGTTCAGGAAGTTGCTGAAACGGTAATCCCTTTTATCGAGGATCATCCACGGTACAAAAAAGCAAAAGTGCTTGAGCGAATGACCGAGCCAGAACGCACCATTATGTTTCGAGTGCCTTGGCTTGATGACGCTGGAAACGTACAAGTGAATAGAGGTTACAGAATTGAATTCAATTCTGCCATCGGACCTTACAAAGGTGGATTGCGTTTTCATCCTTCTGTAAACCTTTCTATTCTAAAATTCTTGGGTTTTGAGCAAGTGTTCAAGAACTCATTAACCACCCTGCCAATGGGCGGTGGTAAAGGCGGTTCTGACTTCGATCCAAAGGGAAAGTCAGACAATGAGGTTATGAAGTTCTGTCAAAGCTTTATGTCTGAATTAGCTAGACATATTGGTGCAAACACAGATGTTCCTGCCGGAGATATCGGTGTGGGTGGTCGTGAAATTGGCTATATGTTTGGTCAATACAAACGATTGCGCAATGAATTTACAGGTGTATTAACCGGTAAAGGTTTAAATTGGGGAGGATCACTGATTCGCCCTGAGGCTACGGGATATGGTTGCGTATACTTTACCAAAGAAATGCTGGCCGCAAAGGATGAGTCTCTGAACAAGAAAACCGTTGTGGTTTCTGGCTCAGGTAATGTAGCTCAATATGCCATTGAAAAGGCAACAGAAATGGGTGCCATTGTTGTAACTGCTTCAGATTCTTCTGGATTTATTTACGATGCTAGTGGTATTACAGAAGAAAAACTAGACTTCTTAAAAGAACTTAAGAACGTTAAAAGAGGAAGAATTTCTGAATATGCAGATAAATTCGGTTGCGAATTCTATGCAGGTAAAACGCCTTGGGGAATTAAGTGCGATGTAGCTCTTCCCTGTGCAACTCAGAATGAACTCAACGGTGAGGACGCTAAGGAGCTAGTTAAAAATGGAGCAATGGCTGTTGCTGAAGGGGCAAATATGCCTTGTACTCCAGAAGCGGTTGAAGTTTTCCATGCAAATAAAATTTTATTTGCTCCAGGTAAAGCATCAAATGCCGGTGGGGTTGCGACAAGCGGACTAGAAATGTCTCAAAACTCACTTCGTATGAATTGGACTAGAGAGGAAGTAGACGCCAAATTACATACTATAATGGTTGATATTCATCATTCTTGCCAGAAATATGGCACCGAAAGCGATGGTTATATAAACTATGTTAAAGGAGCAAATATTGCTGGCTTTGTAAAAGTTGCCGAAGCAATGCTTGATCAAGGATTGGTTTAAACTGCACTTAAATGAATAAAAAGCCCCGCAGTAGCGGGGCTTTTTTTGTGCCAAACAACTTATTTCTTATCGAACAGCAATTCGATCTACTTCAAGGCGAAAACGTTCTGTTTTCTTATTCCCAGCCAAAAAGGCCATCTCTTCTATCTGATCACCTGAGAAATTATTCCTGTTTAGCCTTTGCCCTCGGTAAGAAGGGTAAAGCGCGTCAAAAGGAATCTCAATATCCTCCCATCCACCCGTAGTTTGAAATTCTGTAATATAAGAGAATGAATCACTTGCATTTACTTTTACTCTAAATTGATACTTCTTTCCATCTCCTTTTATACGTAAGATGAAAAAAGCATACTCTCTAAGAACTTCCGTTTGAAAAGTAGTGCGAACTGAACTAAATCCACCATTGTTCTCCGTAGAAACATTGCCTTCGAAAAGAGCAGTTGAATCTGTGCTTAAATGAAAAAGACCTCGAGAAAGTCCGCCCATTACTCTATCATCTACTACTTGCCATTTCTCAACCTCCCCTTTTCTAGAAAATTCGATTAAAACCTTTGGTGTAGTATTCAAAAACATTTGGACAATGGATAAAAAAAGAGTCAAGGTCATTTAGTGTGTTTTTCTCCTATAACCTATAATGCATACTTATTGTTGGGAAGTTTGGCTAATGAATAGTTTTTCTAAGGGAAAAGGGCTGATTTCTGCTCTTATTAAAGAAAACCAGTCTCAATTGAGAGATAGACAGTCATTTCAGGCATAGTATAATCTAGGCCTAGATTAAACATATTCTATTCACGAGAATCTAAATCAAAGCCTGCTAAGAATTCTCTAAAATCTCCATTCGTGCCTAATTTAACCCATGTAAATAGAAAAAACCTGCTCGCCAAAATCCAATGAATTAAGATTATATAATTCTATCCCGTTCTGAATATTAGCCATTCCATAAAATAAAAGCCGCCCCATTTTTGGGGCGGCTTCTACTAATTCTCATTCGAATTAAATCCTCTAATTCTTTACAACTCTTTCTTGGAAAATACCTTCAGAGTTGGAAATGTTCAACATATAAACACCAGAAGCAAAATCAGCTAAATCGATAATCACCTCTGCTTGTCCTTCATATTCCTGACTAAATAACAATTTGCCATTCATATCCAACAATTCAACCACACTGGCCTCATTATTCAAACCTACATTGATAGATGCGTTAGTTGGATTTGGGTAAACTGTGATTCCATATCCATTTAAAGCGAAATCGCTCGCAGAATTATCCGTTTTCGCACACCCTCCTGATCCATTGTAGAACTTGCGCTCTCTACAAGAAACTGCAGTATTATAAACCGATCCATTGTCGTTTACACGAGCGAATACGGCGAATTCGTAATTGGCAGATGGATCACAGGTTCCAGTAAAATTCACCGTAGCAGATGTATTGGTGCTCAAACTCGTTTGTCTCCATGCCGCACCTACTCCAGCCTGGCGATACTGCATTCTATACCCAATTAGACTTACACCTGTAATTAATGTTGGTGCTGTCCAAGAGCCTATAAAGGTTACCGCGTTTGGTTTAGCTAGGCTAAAGTTATCTGGGGTATAAGGTGAATTTAAAGTACTCACTGTAACGCTAGCCGAATCTGAACATCCTGCCTCATCAGTTACAACCACTTGATAGGTTTGACCTTGTTGCCCATAAATAAATCGTGTTGTTTCACCCGTATTCCAAAGGAAAGTTTTGATCTTATATCCACCTGAGAAAATCCCCTTTAAGAGGGCAGAGTCTCCAGCGCAGAAGGGGGCAACTAACTCTATTGCATTCACAGTCATAGGAGCACAAGCCGCATCAAAAGGAGTAGGACAAGAATAAGTCCAAACACCAGCGCTTCTCATTCCAATTCGTACTTCGTTGGTTGTACCAAATGATTCCGCAAGGAAGTTCTGCGAAGAAATAGCAGTACTAGTCCATGTTTTAGGCGTTTTCCAAGTACTGGAGCCCACTTCCCTAACTTGAAGAGACATTAAATCTCCTGTACCGGGCGTTGTAAACTGTACATTGTAACTACGTGGTGCGCTTAAAAAGCTAACACTTGAAATCTGAGGTAGACTTGCATCAGCACAACGATCTTGAACAGAGAAGTTATCTACATATACATCCGGCCCATAGCCTGAGTTCATATTGAATTGGAACTCCACCGTTTTCCCAACGTAAGATGCATCTAGTGCGATCTGCTCTGCAATAAAATCGAAAGAAGTTGGAGGAGCATCATTTTGCGCATTAGGACTTGTAAAGCTTGGGCCGTATAGATGAGATAAGGTATCCCAAACTGAAGTGCCCACTTCTCTAACCATTAATACCAATTCGTCATTTGGATAGGAGGTATGATACAAATGTGCCCAATCAAAAGAAACGTTTGCCTCTTGAGAGATCCAAATTCTTGGAGACCGAGCAATACCAGTTTGACCATTTAGCCAAGACCAGAAATCCCCTTCCATATGGCCTCCTGTAGCGGACTGAATTACGATTTGAGTTCCTAAGTCTAAGCTCCAGCAGCTAGGAGGCCAAACATCAAAATCCTCCGTATAGGGTAAAGCATAATCATCACAAGGGGTGGTGAATGAAGTTCCTCTTGAATTCGAAAGAGTAGAGCCACATCTCTGCCTCACATAGGCATCATAGCCTGTATTCAAATTTAAGCCAGTTAATACGGTAAATGTATCCGTAGTAGTTACAATAGATCCTGTTGACTGGAAGAAGCCGGCTGTATCATATTCAAGCTCATATACTGAGCCGATTCCTGTTGAAGACCAACTCACTAGCACTGCCGTTGAGGAAATAATTTGATTGCTAATTGAATTTGGTCGAAAACAAACTGTCAAAGCTTCCACACTAAAATTATCTACATATACATCCGGTCCAAAACCTGAATTAAAATCAAATCTAAATTCAACGGTCTTTCCAATATAACTTGAATTAAGAACAACACCCTCCGAAATAAAGTCGGCTGGATTCGCTGGAGGACTGGCGCTTGCGGCACCAGGACTCGTAAAACTAGGTCCGTTTAAATTGACAAGGGTGTCCCAAGTAGAGGTTCCTACTTCGTGAACCAGTAATAAAAGCTGATCATTTGGATAGGTAGCACTAAATAAATGAGCCCATTCGAAATCTACAGAAGTAACACTACTTATGAGCATAGAGGGAGAGAGTGCATAGCCTGTTTGCCCAGCACTCCATGTCCAGAAATTACCTTCCATATAATTACCAGATGCATCTTGTGTTACCACTTGGGTTCCACCATTTAAATCCCAACAACTAGGAGGCCAAGTATTAAAATCTTCTAGATAAGGCAAGGCCAAGGCTGTACAAGGAGTTACAAAACTGGAAGTCTCCCAAGGGCTTACGTTGCCGAGCCCACAGCTATCTCGTAGATAGAATATATAGGTAGTATTTGGTATCAATCCGCCTAAAGCGTATTGCACTTGGTTTAAAGAGGTAAAACCTATATCGCCTACAGTCAATGCTTGTCCTTGCGGTTTAATTGCAATATTATAGTTCAATCCGCTCCCATTTGGTGTCCAACTGAAATTTGCTTGAGCGCTTGTTTGTGAGGCGGTAACAATAAGAGGCGCATTGCATACAACCGATGCACTTACACTGATATCATCAATAGACATATCACTGTAGAAGCTAGCACCTGCCTCACCTCTGAATCTCAATTGAATTGGACTTGAATAGCCTGATAAAACTTGACTTGAAAACAACCATGGAGAACCTCCAGAAGTTTGTTGTTGACCTACAATGGTTACGGCATCTCTATTCCAAACTCCATTGTTGGCTATATCAACATGTAAGGTACCCATAGACGATCCATACATATGGTAGTAAAATTGAAATACAACGTTGGATAGTCCAGAAATATCAATAGGCGGAGATAATAAAATCGCTGAATCACCTAATGCGGAAGGAGTAGAGGTTTCCAAATACATATACTTTCCACCCGCAGTACCAAAAGAAGTATTGTCATAGAAGGGACCTGTACTTGATGAATTTTCATTAATACCTTCCGCATCTTCTACTTCCCATCTTGGATTGGTGGAAGAAGTGCTTGTAGTCCAGCATGCTCCATAATCAACAGCATATCCCAAAGTTGAAGAAGTAAAATCTTGAGTATAGGGCGCCATAATGGTTCCACAAGGCGTGGTGAAACTGGTTGTTAGTTCAGCACTGGTATCCCCAGGGGCACAGATTAAATACCAATCAACATCATAGGTGGTATTACTGGCTAAGCTACTTAAGGTTAAAATATTACTTGTAGTGGAAACAGAGGTTCCTGCTCCTGTTGCGAAGCCTTGTACGCCGTATTCGATATAATAGTTTGGAGTTATTGTCGTAGCCGGAGTAAAAGTAACTACCGCACTATTTGCTCCAATTTGAGTTCCAAAGCTTCCTGTAAAAGAACAACCGCCCGTTGCAGCCAAAACAGCAGCCTGCGCATTTACCCTACCATATCCTAAATCATTACTCCATGTGCCACTTGTTTTATTGGGATTAGCCGTATAGCTGTATCCTCCAGCCTTTTCTGCCGTACTTTCAAGAATGGTTCTTGCTTGGCTTTCTGTTAATGAAAGATTGGCAGAAAGAACCAATGCCATAACGCCTGCGGCATTAGGACAAGCTGAAGAGGTTCCATTAAAGGTAGGAACATAGTCTCCTGTTGAGTACCCTGAGGGCCCTGAGATATCTGTTGCATAAATCTTTACACCCGGCGCAGCCACGTCCGTATCTGGACCGTAGTTAGAGCCCCACCATGTTTCTCCATCGCAGGAAGTTGGACTTTTTCTTTGACCACACATGCTCATTGCAGCCACCGACATTACTTCTGGATAAGAAGATGGATAATGTGCTGTGGTAACATTACTATTACCAGCGGCAGCCAATACAGGAGCGCCTAGGCCTCCTCTACCCAGATTTGTTGCATTTGCAAATGGAACGCTGATTAAACTGGTTGGCGAACCACCACCCCAACTATTGCTCAATATATCTGCCCCAGCGGTCTGCCACGCCCACGTAATTGCTCCACCGATACCCGAAGAAGTGCTCACCCAATTTCCTGCCGCATTGCTATACGCAATCCGCACGGGTATGATTTTACAATTGTAGGCTACTCCAGCGGTACCTAAGTTGTTATTTCCAACACTCGCTATAATTCCTGCACAAGCAGTTCCATGTGCATCATCATTTATTGGAGCACCAGCAGTAAGTCCAAAGGCGTCATAACCGGGAAGTAAATTGGCCAAAAGATCAGGGTGAACTAAGTCTACCCCTTCATCTAAAACTGCCACCTTAATGGAAGATGAACCCGTGGTTGTATTCCAAGCCGGAAATACATTCATATCTTCTCCAACAATTCCGTTGTATTGAAGTGAACTTCCAGTGTTGTTTAGAGACCATTGGTAGGTCATAGCAGGATCGTTTGTAGACAGCCTTTTCATAAGCCTAAGCATATCTGGCTCTACGAATGCGATATCTTGATCAGACAACAAAAGATTGGAAATCTGACGAGGCAAATCACCGCTGTTCTTAGGTAGGTTCAACTCAAATAAACCGGGCATAAAACTCGGCTCAATTTGAGATATGCCCATTTGAAACAGCGAAGACTTTATCTTGTCTATGCTTCTATTTTCCTTCAACTGAACAAAAACAGAGTTCAAGGCAAATTCCTCCGTTCCGTCTTCGTAAATCAATCCCCTAGAAACAAATACAACCTCAGGATATTGACTTAAAACCCCAGATACCGTTTCCCAGGTAATGCTTCTATCATACGTTAGTAAGGTGAGCTTTGGCGATGGCAAGAACGAATGCTCTTTAATAAAGCCAAGGTTTTCAACGATCTCAAGCATTCTTGCCTCACTCGTATTAGGAGTAAATTCTACAAGAGCTCGATCTTTTGAATTTACATAAGAAATGGTCTCACCATTTAATGCGTACTGGGTAATTCCTTCTTGAGCCAATAGTTTCGCCGAAGGGGCGAAGCTAAAAAGGCCAAAAAGCATTACAAGAAAATAATTTTTCTTCATTGGGGTAAGTTTAGGTTACAGGTTTCTTCATGACTAATAGATGCCAATTCAATGTTTAAAAACATTAAAACACATCTATTTCAAGGTTCCTAAAGTACTGTTAATTTCTAAGCAAATAGAACTAAAACTAAAAATCCCTACTTCGCAGTAGGGATTTTGTCTGTTTATGCTTTAATACCAAGGACTAGTATGGCAATTAGATTCACTCTATAGTTCGCATCAATACCCAACAGAGTATAGACGTAAAGAAAAACTGAGCAGTCTACAAATCAAATAAGAGAACCTTGCCAACGCTCGAGTTCGAACCTGCCGTTCCGGGAGCACCAACCGCAATTTGGGTTGGATTGATAAACTGAATGGAAGATCCCAATTTCTCTATAGATCCAAATCCATCAGAGATAAATGTCTTTTCAAGGCTTGCGGTTGTGCTTGCAATTTGATAAAGATAGGCTTCGCCATTACTGTCTTTATTGGGTGCTCCAATGGCCAAATGAGTATCGGATAAGGCCATTACTTCTCCAAAACCACAGTTGGTACAGGGGGAGGATATAGCAAAAGCAAAGACCCAATTATTTCCATTCTGTCTGAAGACATAGGCCTTATTTGCTCCTGGAGCAGAAACAACTAATTCACTCCCATTGAAAACAACACTGCTTCCAAATTCAGCATTCAAGCTGCGATCGTTTGCGTTTATTTGGCCCATTGGTTGCCATGTGGAACCTGATTTAGAATACACATAAAGCGAACCCGAATTCTGAATGCTAGCGGTTCCAGCGGCATTTTGATCTTGACCTGGCGCTCCAATAAATAACCAATTCTCATTTCCTGCTATTGAATAACCAAAGCCATCTCCTGCGGCTCTATCTGGAGCAACCCATTTTGAATCAAAAGTTACAGTGCCATTTGCTCTAGAATAGAAATAGACCGCACCTGCGTCTACGGCCGATACCGAGCCTGCAGCATTTAAATCGTTCTTGGGCGATCCGATAGCCAAATAATTTGAATCTAGATAAAGAACACTTCCAAATTCATCTCCCAATTGTGCATCTGAAGCCACAATTTTTTGATTGTACGTCCAATTGCCTTCTGCCTTTTGCTCGAGTAACCAGAGGCTTCCGCGATCTTGATTATCACCAGGGCTGCCTATTACGGCCATGGTGTTTTTCATTTGAACAGTAGACCCAAAAACATCCATTGCAGAACGGTCTGGAGAGCTTACTAAATTCCACTCCTTCCAACCTTCATTGGTATTTGAATACACGGCAACCGCTCCCATTTCTGGCTGTAAACCAATATCTGTGCTATCGTTTGCTTCTGAATACAATCCATTCCAGCCTGGCATTCCAACTAATATCCAATCGCCATTGGAAGCTAGAGACGTTCCTGATAATAACTCCAACGAAGCATAAACCGAAGGAATTTCCGAGGAAGCCGTATCGCCCGTTTGGCAATTCACATTTACAAAGGTTGAATCTTTCGACTTTCTACCGAATTGATTTGTTACGGTTACAGTATACCAACCCGAAGTTGCTGCCGAGATGCTCTGAGTAGATTCTCCCGTACTCCACAGATAGCTCGGATAACCTGATGCTGCGCTAAGGCTATCTCCATTTAGGTAGCAAATAGAGGCAGAATCGGGCAACACATCTGCGAAGAATGGATCGCTTGGCATAGCGAGCTTGTCATTGCAAAACACCTTGAATTCACCGGGCTGAAGGGTAATCCAATAATTGTTTGAATTGGTTGTAATGCTATCTTGATCGAGCAATGAGTACCACTTACCTAAAAACGGCAAGAACAGGTTTCTACTTTGAACAGCTACATCGGTATTGGCAATAACCGCAAAATTCCTACCTCCATCTGCCAATCGGATAGTCTTTACAAGTCCGTTCATGGAATATTCCAATGGATCATTTCTAAAGGCCGCTTCAGTTGTATGAAGGTGAATCATATCTGCGTACACCCTAAATAAGTCTCTTCTATAGCTCTTGGCAGGATAATCCCAGCGTATAGGTTTGTTGTCTAAGTGACAATTGTTATTGATGGTTCCATTTCCGCATGTATTGATTGAGAAATCGTATCCCAACTCACCAAATTGCCAAATCATTTTTGGGCCTGGCGTTGCAAATAAAAGAGCCGCGGCCATTCCGTTTCTACGCACTGCCGTAGCTGTATCACGCACATTGTGGCCACCAAAAGAATTACCAAAATTTATCGCTCGAGTGGTTACTCTTTCTTCATCATGACTCTCCATATACGTTACCAGACCTTTGGCCCACCATCCTCGGTTAGACGCCAATCCCCAACTCAAATTACTTGAATAACCCATTGCAGCATCGCTATAGGAGCTGTTCATATCTCCCCAAAACATAAAGCCCATTCCAGATAGAGCCGTTTCTTCGCTATTATCAGAGAAATGCTCGAGAATCATATAGGCTCCGGGAGTAATAGACCAAACATAGTTGCCATACTCAGACAGAATATTTACTCTGCTTTGATCGTAGGCATTCCAAGCCGCAATGTTTCCAATGGTATTATTCTGGGTAAATCCCTTCGACATATCCACCCTAAATCCATCTACCTTATACTCTTCCAACCAATGCTTGAAAACGCGTTTAGAAAAATACTTGGTATGTGAACTTTCATGATTCATGTCGTAGCCCACACTGAAATCGTGTTTTGGAAAAGTATTAAACCATGGATTGTTGGCGGCTGGCTGATTGTTGGTATTATCCCAATACATTCTGGCCAAAGGACTTTGTCCAAATTGGTGGTTGAGTGTGATATCTAAAATAACAGCAATACCTCTTTTGTGGCATAAATCAATAAAGCGTTTTAAATCATTGGCTGGTCCATAGTACTTATCAGGCGCCAACATGAACATAGGATTATAGCCCCAACTCTCATTGCCTTCAAACTCCATTACAGGCATTAGTTGGATGGCATTGATATTCAGAGAATCGAAATAATCAAGGCGATTTATGAGGGCATTCCAAGTGTGTTGAGAGTCGAAATCGCGCAGCAGAAGCTCGTAAATGATAAGGTCGCGAGTATCGGGCTTTTGATAATTATAGGTGGTATCCCATTGATAGACCGATGGTCTGGTTTGAAAAACACCCACAGGAAAACTCTGACCCACAGGGTAGAATGGCCGATTAGGAAAAGTGGCTTGAGACAAATATTGGTCGTTCCAAGGGTCTAGAATCAATGTGCTGTAGGGGTCGGCTATGCGTATACCCTCTGTGCCTACGTGATACTGAAATCTATATCTGGTTTGATGATTCAAACCTGTGAGCTCTATCCAAAAAGTAGTGCCATCGGGAGTAGGTGTCATTAGGTAATTGGAGTCGAGCTGCCAGTTGTTAAAGTCGCCTACCACAAAAACATACGGCTTACCCGGTGCACGCAACTGAAGGTGAACCGAATTTGCAGTTAAAACGGTAATACCATCTTCTCTGCCTGCCGGAACGGGCTGTGGCGTAACGCCAAAACCTCTATTGATAACAACCGAATCGGTTGCAAAAAAACCAGAACCCGTATCGGCCTGAAGAACCAGAGAGTGGCTACCTGGAGAGAGCATAGACCCAGAGACATTGACAGTAAGTACTTTAGAAGAATTGCGACTGCCCACAATGCTTCCATCTAATTCGAAGCGAATGGCAGCACGTTCAGAGGTCTCTCCTCTGAATTCAAGATTTCCGTTTGGATTTAGAATCAGCGGACCATTTCCATTCTGAGTAATGGCAGAAATAAAAGGGCCAGAATAGGCATCAACAAAAATGTCTCCCCCGCCAGTAGCTCTTCCAACAGTATTTCCATTTTGATTACGAAAAACAAAAGCCAATTTCTGAAGGCTTTCTCCCGCTGGCATTGAGTGAAAACTTTGAATATGATATGTTTTAGTATGCAAATTCCCCAAGGTATTGGTCATTAAAACCGAAGGATCTGCCGTACCCCAATTTCCTTTTACATGAAGCCAAATGCTGGCATTTGCGCTCGCAGAAGTGATTAAACCCATATGGGCATACACAGGCGAAATTCCACTTAAGGCTTCATTTCCTTGCGCTGCATTGTATACAATTGTAACCGTATCGGATTCATTAAACCAGGCAGGAATTACTGTTACTTGTGCTTTACCCCCAATAAAGACTAGGGTAAAAACAAAGGAGAACAAGTAGTTAATATTCTTCATTACAAACGAATTAGGGCTGGAAAGATAATGAAAACGTCAAAAAGACACTAAGTGTTTAAGTCAAAAAAAATACGCCTTAAATCTGTAGCATTTCTTATTCCCTCTAATCAGCAAGATTACGTAGTTTCGAACACTCTATAAATTCATTAAATTATGAAAGGAATTATTCTAGCAGGCGGTTCAGGAACTAGACTTCACCCCCTCACTCTTGCTGTAAGCAAGCAACTTATGCCCATTTACGACAAGCCCATGATTTACTATCCTCTCAGCACTTTAATGCAGGCAGGAATTAGAGAAATTCTCATCATTACCACTCCACATGATATGCCTCTATTCCAGAAACTGCTGGGAGATGGAAAACGGATTGGTTGTGAATTTAGCTACGTGATTCAGGAGAATCCGAACGGACTGGCGCAGGCTTTTGTCTTAGGTGAATCTTTTATCGGCAACGACTCAGTTGCACTTATCCTCGGAGATAATATCTTCTACGGTTCTGCAATGGAAGAGCTTCTAAAAAGCAGCCAAAATCCAGAGGGTGGTGTTGTTTTTGCCTATCAGGTTTCAGATCCAGAACGCTATGGAGTGGTCGAATTCGATAAAAATAGAATTGCTATTTCAATCGAAGAAAAACCCGCCAAGCCCAAGTCTAGATTTGCCGTTCCAGGCCTTTACTTCTACGACAATCAAGTAGTCGAAATCGCCAAAAACCTTAAGCCTAGTCCTAGAGGAGAATATGAGATTACAGATGTCAATAAGATCTACTTAGAAAAAGGTCAACTCAAAGTGGGTATTCTAGATAGAGGAACCGCTTGGCTTGATACAGGAACGCACAAATCTCTTATGCAAGCGGCACAGTTTGTTGAGGTAATTGAAGATAGACAAGGCCTGAAGGTAGGTTGCATTGAAGAAATTGCATTTGAACAAGGGTTTATTGATGCAACTCAGCTGGCAGAAATTGCCGAGCCATTGATTACAAGTGGATATGGCACTTACCTCCTCAACCTCATTGAGAATTCTGAGATATAATCATGCAGAGAAGCTTTGAAGATTTAACCACTCTTTTCAATGAATACCTTCATCAGTACTCTATTGGTGAAGAGCCGAAGGGTTTGTATGAACCGGCCCAATACATCCTCGATTTAGGTGGAAAACGCCTTCGTCCGATTCTGGTTTTGGCTGCGTGCGAACTCTACGGAACAGCCGCCGAAGAGGCATTGCCTGCAGCACTTGCGGTTGAGGTATTCCACAACTTTTCATTGGTACACGACGATATTATGGACAAGGCCCCCATGCGCAGGGGGAAATCTACGGTGCATGAAAAATGGAATCTCAACACGGCCATTCTTAGTGGAGATGCCATGTTGGTTGAAGCCTACCGCTTACTTTGCGAAGCACCCCAAGCCTTGATTCCAGAATTGCTCTACTCCTTCTCAGCTATGGCTCGGCAACTTTGCGAAGGCCAGCAATTAGATATGGAATTTGAAGAAAGAACCCAGGTAAGTACTTCAGAATATTTAGAAATGATTGAAGGCAAAACCTCCGTTCTTATCGGATGCGGACTTCAACTGGGCGGCATTATTGGCGGGGGCAAAGAAGACGCACTCAATCACCTATATACTTTCGGTCTTGAGCTAGGACTGGCCTTTCAGATTATGGATGATTGGTTGGATTGTTTCGGAGATTCCAAATTAACGGGGAAGCAAACAGGCGGAGATATCTTAACGGGCAAACACACTTTGCTGCATATTCTGGCGAAAGAGAATAAAGACTTCGAAGTTAAGCTATCTGACGCTCTTTCCTTAACCAATCCCGAGCAAAGGGTACAATCTGTTAAAGATATATTCATACAATCAGGTGCTGCCGAGGCTTGTAAAGCCAAAGCACAACAATTGTATCAATCTTCGCTGGCTCATTTAGATAAAGCCATTCCGAAAGGCGTTAACTCTGATCCTTTGAAACAATTTGCCTATTCCTTGGTAGAAAGAAACTTCTAAATGGCCTTCCGCAATGCCTAGCTCTGAAGATTCATTTAATGCCATATTGGATTTAGTTGCTCACCAATTGTCGAAAGACCTCAACCACTCTTTTAGTGCAGAACCCTTGCTACTTTCTCAGGAGCTCGCTCTTTATTGCGAAGGACTAAGTAAATCGGGTTATTCTAAGATTGCCCAAACGCTATATAAAGTAGATGTCTCTGAAGATGTTCTAATCACAGAGGTTCAAGAAAGAACCCACGAGTCTGAGGCACAGCTCTTGGCCCGAATCATCCTTAAAAGAGAGCTTCAGAAAGTCTTATTCCGGCTTTCACATGCGAATATGGGCTTAGAAGAATACATAAATCGCATTCTTTCTCCCTAGCATAATCTTGCTATGCTGCCTACCTTTGAATGGTTCTTTTCCACTTAGGGAGAAAGTAGAAAAAGAACTGCCTTAACCTTTTGATTCAATTCGCTAATTATTATGAGTACCGATAAGAAATATCAAAACTTAAAGGAATTCTATCCTTTCTATTTAAAAGAACACAGCAATAGCACAAGCCGAAAGCTGCATTTCATCGGTACAGGCCTAACTCTCTTTTCTCTAAGCCTTGGATGTATTTTTCTCGATTGGAGATACTTTGTAGCGGCTCCTTTGTTTGGATATGGATTTGCTTGGATTGGACATTTCTTCTTTGAGAAAAACAAACCCGCCACCTTTCAATATCCTGGATTTTCTTTAGCCTCAGACTTTATTCTCTTTTTCGATCTCCTTAGAGGAAAGGGGAAATTCTAATCTTCTTTTTCTCCTGCGCCTTCGTATAGAGTGTCTACGGTATGGGCATTCAGTCCTTTTTCGCGAAGCCATCGGGCCAAGGTCTTTTTAAATCCGTGCGTAACGTAAATATTCTCCGCTTCGGTTTGCCGAACGGCCCAATTCAATCCTTCCCAGTCTGCGTGGTCAGACAAAATAAATCCTCGGTCGTACGATGCCATCCTTCCCTTTCCTCTTACGCCCATCCAACCCGATGCGAATGCGGTGGAAATAGGCCCAAGCTTTTGCTGCCATTCTTCAGTTAAGAAGGAAGACGGGCACATAATAATGGCTCCTTTTAACTCCTTTAAGTCGCGAACCGATTGAATGGGAGTAGTTTCTGGAAGTCTAATTCCCTGTTGGCGCAATACTCGATTAAGCTCTTCTGTAGTAGGAGCCGTAAATATGGGGCCGATGTCTGAGTTCAAATGATGCAATAGACGCTGCGCCTTGCCCAATGAATAGGAACACAATACACTGGTAATTCCGTTTTCTCTATTGTCTCGCCACCATTGGTCTATTTCTGCATGCACAATGGAGGGCTTGGGCCAATGATAAATGGGCATTCCGAAAGTAGACTCCGTTATGAAGTGATGGCATCGCACGGCTTCAAAGGCTTGTGAAATTCCATCTTCCTCTATCTTATAATCGCCGCTGATTACCCAAACTTCTCCTTTGTATTCGACCCGAATTTGCGAGGAGCCTGGGATATGTCCCGCAGGATGAAAACTAAACTGTACTCCATTCTCAACAAGTACTTCTCCATATTCAACCGTTTGTATAAAAGCTTTAGGAATTCGGTGTTGTATGGCGGGAGCAGCATCTTTATGTGTTAAATAAACCGTATGGCCATAACGAGCATGATCGGCATGGCCGTGAGTTATAAGCGCTTTTTCTACCGCTTTCCATGGATCGATATATACATCCGCCCTCGGACAATAAATCCCGTTGTCATTAAAAACGATAAGTGCCATTTTGCTTGCTTAATTTAGCCCAAAATTAAAGTATGGAAAAGTCGATTACGAGCAATACGGCTCCCAAAGCAGTAGGGGCCTATCCCCATGCCAGAAAGGTAGGTGACTTATTGTTTCTTAGCGGAGTTGGTCCAAGAGTAGCACAATCGGGGCCACATGACTCTGCCGTTCCGGGTTTAGAGCTCGACCACAATGGCAATTTTAAGTCGTTTGATTTTGAAGCACAAGTGCATTCTGTATTCGCCAATGTAAAAGCAATACTAGAAGCTTCAGGAAGTGATTGGGAAAAACTGGTAGACATTACCGTCTTTTTAGTGGATATGAAAAGAGATTTTCACACTTTCAATCGCATCTATGCGGAGTATTTTACAAACAATCAGCCCTGTAGAACTACCCTAGCCATTAACGCCCTTCCTACTCCTATTGCTATCGAATTAAAATGCATTGCAACTCTATAATCTCAATAATCACTTCATGGAAAACGTAAATATTGCTCAACTAGAAGATATCAGCGGCCAAATACTCACATGGGTTATGCTAAGAGGCCCACACGTCTTTCTTGCCATTGTGGTTCTTTTGGTAGGTCTTCAGATCATCAAGAAGATGATTAAACTGATGGGACGCATTTTCGACAAAAGAGAAATGGACCCCACTCTTAAGCCTTTTCTAAGCAGTCTTGTTGGCATTATTCTTAAGGCCATGCTCCTCATTTCTGTGGCCTCTATGGTTGGAATTGAAACCACTTCCTTTGTAGCTATCCTAGGAGCAGCAGGTTTGGCCATTGGTCTTGCACTTCAAGGTACACTTCAGAATTTTGCAAGCGGGGTTATGATTTTGATATTTAAACCTTTTCGCGCAGGAGATTTCATTGATGCTGGTGGCCACAAAGGAACCGTTAGCGCCATCGAAATCTTTAACACCAAACTGCTAACTGTACAAAATCGATTGATCATCATTCCAAACAGCGCTATTACTTCGAGTAGCATTGTCAATTTTTCTACTATGGATACGGCCAGAGTAGATTTTACCATAGGGATAAGCTATACCAGCAATATTAAAACTGCCAAAGACATTATTGAGCGTATTTATTTAGCTGATCAGAGAGTTTTAAAAGATCCTGCGCCTATGGTTGCGGTTTCCAATCTGGGCAACAGCAGTGTAGACCTAACCGTTCGTTGTTGGGTGGCGGCTCCTGATTATTGGGATGTATTCTTCCACTTTAACGAGCAATTTAAGATTGAGCTAGAAGCAGGAGGAATTAGTATTCCTTTCCCACAAATGGATGTTCACTTAATAAAGGAGTAAACTCAACCTTTTACTCGCCTTACACTAAGGTTCATTTCAGAGAAGCACTCTACTTCTTTGGAATGAACCTTTTTCATTTTCTTCCCACCGCTTCTCTTTCATTTTTTGTTAGCCACCTTTTTTTCCTTCCTCACAAAGCCTAGATGCTCTAAAGGTTCTAGCCAAGAATCACAGGCCTTTTCTGCCCATTCAACCTATTCCGAAAAAGGGTAAACCCTGATATAAGTCAGCTTTTAGGGTGATATTAATCATTCGCCTCAAAAAGGCCTCCGAATAGCTTTGCTCTCATCGAATACATCCATCCCATGAGCGCTATTTACCTTCTTATTGCCGTCAGTTTATTGGTGGCTCTGGGCTTTTTAGCCGCCTTTTTATGGAGTGTAAGAGATGGGCAATACGATGATTCTGTTAGTCCCTCCGTTCGCATCCTTTTGGAAGACGGACCCAAGAAAGAAAACAATTCCAATTCAGTTAAATAATCAAACCTATGCAGATCGAAAAGTTCCAATACGACAACACCATTGTTCGGAATTTTACTGTAGCCGCCATTCTTTGGGGCACTGTTGGCTTTCTCGTTGGGCTCTATGTAGCTCTTGAGTTAGTTTATCCGAGTTTAAACCTCAACCTTCCTTGGCTCACCTTTGGGCGATTGAGGGCTTTGCATACCAACGCGGTAATCTTTGCCTTTGTTGGAAATGCCATGTTTGCGGGAGTATACTATTCGCTGCAACGCCTTTTAAAGGCCAGATTGGCCAGCGATCTTTTAAGCAAAATTCATTTCTGGGGATGGCAGCTGATCATTGTTGCTGCAGCTATAAGTTTACCCCTAGGCTATACTACTTCTAAAGAATACGCCGAACTCGAATGGCCCATCGATATTGCCATTGCACTGGTTTGGGTAGTCTTCGGTGTAAACATGATATGGACCATCCTCAAGCGCAGAGAGCGTCACCTTTATGTAGCCATTTGGTTCTATATCGCCACCTTCATTACGGTTGCTGTTTTACACATTGTAAATAGCCTTGAGCTACCCGTTTCTGGAATGAAGAGTTATTCGCTCTTCGCCGGTGTGCAGGATGCTTTAATTCAATGGTGGTACGGTCACAATGCTGTGGCTTTCTTCCTTACCACTCCTATTCTAGGATTGATGTACTACTTCGTTCCCAAGGCGGCCAACCGTCCTGTGTATTCGTACAAACTCTCCATCATTCACTTCTGGGCTCTTATCTTCCTATATATATGGGCGGGTCCTCACCACCTTTTGTATTCTTCTTTACCCGATTGGGCTCAAAGCTTAGGCACTGTATTCTCCATTATGCTTATTGCTCCTTCTTGGGGTGGTATGATTAACGGATTGCTTACCCTTAGAGGGGCTTGGGATAAAGTGCGCGAAAGTTCTGTACTGAAGTTCTTCGTTGTAGCCATTACGGCTTACGGTATGTCTACTTTCGAAGGACCCATGCTCTCTTTAAAGAGCGTAAACGCCATAGCCCACTTTACCGACTGGATTCCGGCCCACGTACACATTGGCACCTTAGGTTGGAATGGCTTTTTAATCTTTGGTATGATCTACTGGTTGATCCCCAGAATGTATAAGACCAGTCTATTCTCTGAAAAGCTTGCCAACGCGCACTTCTGGATTGGCACCATGGGTATTCTCTTCTGGGCACTTCCTATGTATGTAGCCGGATTTACACAGAGCCTAATGTGGAAAGACTTCAATCCAGATGGCACCTTGGTGTATGGTAACTTTTTAGACACTGTTACTCAGATCATCCCAATGTATGCCCTCAGAGCCTTTGGAGGTACTTTATACCTCATTGGAATGATTCTTCTAATTGTGAATGTGTTGCGCACCGTAGCTACGGGCAAGCTTATTCGAAATGAAGAGGCCGAAGCCCCGGCATTAGAAAAGGTGTACAAAGAGCACAGTGGTGAGCACTGGCACCGTTGGATTGAGCGCAATCCACTTAAACTTGCCCTCTTTAGCCTTTTTGCCATCCTCATTGGTGGTATAGTAGAATTTGTGCCTACAGCCATGATTGAAAGCAATATTCCTACCATAGACAGTGTAAAACCCTATACCGCACTTGAGCTAGAGGGTAGAGATATTTATATACGAGAGGGCTGCAATGCTTGCCATAGCCAAATGGTGCGCCCGTTCCGTTCTGAAGTGGTTCGCTACGATCCTTTACACCAGCAGTACAGTATGGCGGGTGAATATGTATATGATCACCCACACCTTTGGGGTTCTAAGCGCACAGGTCCAGATCTACACAGAGTAGGTGGAAAATATTCGAATAGCTGGCACTACAACCATATGTTGGAACCCGTGAGCATGAGTCCGAGATCTATTATGCCTCGCTACCCTTGGCTCTTTAGTACCGAGGATCACGATGCTTCTTTGAATACCTCTTTGACCAAAAAGAAACTAGAGGCTATGAAAACACTGGGAGTGCCGTATGAGGATGAATACATTGAACAATGGGAAAGCCATTTGAGCGAGCAAGCCAATGCGATTGCCGCAGACCTCAACCTGAATCCTGATATTCAGGTGGATTCCAACGAGGAAATTATAGCCCTCATTGCCTATCTACAAAGACTCGGCATGGATATTAAGCAAAGTGGAACACAAACAGCAAGCAACCCATAATCATGAGCAAGTTCGCTAAACAAGCCATGGCGTCTATGGAGGGAGTAGAAGTATTCCCTCTGATAAGCCTACTGATTTTCTTCTCCTTCTTCATGCTCTTGGGCTTGTATGTATGGAAAAGAGACAAGCAATTCTATAATAAAATGAGTGAATTGCCATTGAACAACGATCAAACACAAGACTAATGAAACGCAACCTTATCTTTTTAGCAATGAGCTTGGCAAGCTTTCCTGCCCTTGCCAAAGACGGACGAGCCATTGTAGATTTCTTCTCCAATCCGTATCAATGGGGCTTTTTAATTGCTATGCTCTTCTTGAGCTTGGCGCTCTATGTTGTAAATAAAGCATTAAACACCATTCGAGAAATCTCAGCCCCAAAAGCCATTGAAGATCCTTCCGTTGCCGCTGTAGAGGCCGCCACTGAAGAGAAGCCCAGAAGCTTTATGCAGATTCTTACCGATGCCAAACCCATTGAGAAAGAAGCCGATATTCTACTGGATCACGACTACGATGGCATTCACGAATTAGACAACAGCCTTCCGCCTTGGTGGCTGTACGGATTCTACCTTTCTATTGTCTTTGCCTTTATCTATATGATACGCTTCCACATTATGGGTGGGCCTTCTTCTGAAGATGAATTTAATACCGCTATGGCAGAAGGCCAAGCGGAGGTAGATGCCTATTTGGCCTCAGCCAAGGATCTAATAGATGAAAACTCTGTATTTCTGTTAACCGATGCCGGTAGAATTGCTTCGGGTAAAAAGATCTTCGATGAAAAATGCGTTTCCTGCCATCTTGCCGATGGAGGTGGATTGGTTGGCCCCAACCTTACAGACGATTACTGGCTACATGGCGATGGTATCAAAGAGGTCTTCTCTACCATTAAATACGGCGTTCCTTCAAAGGGTATGATCGCTTGGAGGGTGGAATTGAATCCGGGGGCTATGCAGGAAGTGGCGAGCTATGTATTGAGTCTAAGAGGCACTACGCCAGCCAATCCTAAGTCTCCAGAAGGTATTCTGATAGAACCAGCTAAAGAGGTTCAAACTCCAGATACAACTGAATCCGTGGATTCTACAAACATCTCTGAAACCGCCACAATACAAGAATAATGTCAACTTCAGAATTCAAGGAAGGCGACGAGCCAAGCGATGAAAACAACTTTTACCGCGATGAGGCTTTTCGTGATTCACTTGGAACGATAAACGCAGACGGGAAGAGGAATTTCCTCTTCCCAAAAAAAGTGAGCGGCCGCTATATGAAGTGGCGCTCTGTGGTGGCCTATGTTCTCCTTGCCTTTTTGCTTATCGCCCCTTGGCTGCAAATTGGCGGTCAACCCTTCTTGATGTTCAATGTGCTGGAGCGCAAATTCTCCATCTTCGGCAACATCTTCTGGCCCCAAGATTCCTTTCTCTTGGTACTTGCCATGATTACCGGAATTCTATTTGTTATTCTTTTTACTGTTATTTATGGTCGTATTTTTTGTGGATGGATTTGTCCACAAACCATCTTTATGGAACATGTTTTCCGCAAGATTGAATACTGGATTGATGGTGATAGAGGTCAGCAAATGCGATTGGCAAACCTGCCTTGGAATGGAGAAAAGATCCGCAAAAGAGCTCTGAAGTATTTCATCTTTTTTATCATCTCTTTCATTATCGGGAATACCTTCCTCACCTACCTGATTGGCAGCCCCGAATGGTTTAAAATGGTTACCGATCCTCCGAGTGAACATATAGGCGGACTTGCTGCCATGGTTATATTCACGGGTTTGTTCTTCTTCATTTTCGCCTGGTTTCGCGAGCAGGTTTGTCTTATCGTTTGTCCTTACGGAAGACTACAAGGTGTTCTCCTAGACCGAAATTCTATTGTTATAGCCTACGACTACCTTAGAGGAGAAAAGCGGGCTCGATTTAAAAAGAACGAGAACAGAGAAGAAGCCAAAAAAGGAGCCTGTATAGATTGCAATCAGTGTGTAGATGTATGCCCTACCGGTATCGACATTCGCAATGGCACTCAGTTAGAATGCATTAATTGCGCGGCTTGTATAGATGTGTGCGATAGCATTATGGAAAAGACCCATCAAGAAAAAGGACTGATCCGCTATGCTTCGGAGAGCATGATTCACGACAAAGAAAAATTCCGCTTTACTCCACGCGTTATTGCCTATTCTGCTGTACTGGTGGTTTTAATGACAGTGATGGGCTTTCTGTTGAGAAGCAGAGAAAGCATTGAGGCTACCATTCTTCGCACCCCAGGTATTCTCTATCAAGACAGAGGTGAAAACAATTACAGCAATCTCTATAATTTCAAAATTATCAATAAGAGCGTAGAGACTTTACAGGTGGAAGTAAAAGTGTTAGAACCTGCCGGAAGGATGGAATTCATTGGTACACCCAATATGGATATCGAGATTCAAGAACTTGCCGAAGGCAGCTTCTTCCTCTACCTCAACAAAACAGACTTAAGCGGTGCAAATACCAATGTGCAGTTTGGCGTTTATGTCAATGGCGTTCTCACAGAAACATTGGAATCGAACTTTAACGGACCTAAAAAATAAGCTATGAAATTCAATTGGGGACATGGCATTGTGTTGGTTTTGGTGCTCTTCGGATTGTGGATTGGCACCATGGTTTATCTGACTACTCAGCATCCGATAGATTTGGTAACCGAGAACTATTACGATACCGAAGAGTCTTATCAAGAGCGGCAGCTGCGCAGTGAGCGAGCCAGCCAACTGATAGAGAAAATAGAGATAAAGCAAGAAGAAGGAAGCCTAGCCATTCAATTTCCATCTAACTTAAAGCCCGAGGCCATTGTGGGTTCAGTTACCTTCTACAATCCGAGGGATAAAAAGCTAGATTTTGAAGTAGCCTTGCAAAATGGCAGCTTAAGTCAGCGGATTGATATCTCTAGCATTGCCCACGGCAAGTGGACTATTAAGATTGATCTCCCCGGCGATCAGGGCTATTATTTTGAGGAAACCCTTTTTCTATAAAACACTATGAATCTCTGGATTGCCTTTAGCCTGGGTTTGGTTGGAAGTCTGCACTGCGCAGGCATGTGTGGGCCCATTGCGCTTGCTCTTCCTATTGGTAAACGAGATACTTGGGGAAGGTTTCAGGGTATTTCGCTCTACAGCCTTGGAAGAATACTTACCTACGGCTTCATAGGCCTGCTCTTTGGTTTGTTTGGAAGGGGATTGGCTTTGGCTGGATGGCAACAAGGGGTGAGTATTGCGGCAGGAAGCGTTATGATTCTCTCCGTTCTTCTTCCTTCTAAACTTACTCAAGGTTTTCGCATTACTGCTCCCATTTCAAGGCTTACACAGAAACTTAGAAACACAATGCTGCGCTTTATGCAAAAAGACAGCAATACCGCTCTCTTTGGCTTCGGACTACTCAACGGAATGCTCCCTTGTGGATTGGTTTATATGGCGGTATTAGGAAGCTTGGCTAGTTCACATCCTATTCAAGGAGCCGCCTTTATGGCTTTCTTCGGATTAGGTACAGTACCCATGATGGCCACGGTCATTGCGGCCAGTCAATGGGTTTCTGGCAGATTGCGTGCAGGATTTCGCAGATGGATTCCGGTCTTTGTGGTGGTCGTTGGTGCCCTCTTTGTTTTGCGTGGAATGGGATTGGGCATTCCCTATCTCAGTCCTCCCAATGGCGCCCTTGCGGTAGAGCAAAAGGCCTCTTGTCATTAGGCTGTAAGGCTCAAGCTTCCAACTAAATGGGCCGCGCACTCTTGTGCACTTTCAAGCTTTAAGAAAAATGTAAAGGGAGATAGACGGCTGCGGAGAAAACCTTCGTATCGAAGGCAGAACCCATCCACCTTAAGCGCCCGTAGTTACAAAATACTCAGCCATTCTTAGCAGGCAAAACAAGGCAAAGGCCAGCGAAGCCTTTAGAAAAAAGCGCTTCCGATTGGGCTTTTCCAATGGTTTAATTAAAAGTATCTGCAAGCCTTTGAGCAATTTATCGCGGTGCAGAAATAGAATGAAGACAATAAGTAATTGGTAAAGAATTGCCGCTTTCAATGCTCCTTGATTTACCTCATAAAAGAAGTCTTGCAGTATTACATTGATTAAAATCGTTGTGGTAAAAAGGCATCCGAGCAGTCGAGTGGAGCGAAAGAAAAGGAGAATAGCCCCCGTTATTTCGAGCATTCCGATGCTGAGGACAAAGCTTCGTGAATACCCATAGAAGGCCCACATTAGCTCCATTCCGCTTAGCTCCTGTACTGTTTTGTCTATTTCAGCGCACCTTCAAACTGAATCCATTTACCAAAACCATAGACCAGCATGGCCATAACCACCACCCAAGTGGTTGCCGTTTCTAAAATCTCCCATTTGTCTTGTGCTGAAAGCTTCATTTATGCTGGAAATACTCCTTTAAACTTCAATGCATTCTCTATGTGTTTGAGGTGGTGCTCGGCATGCCAAGCGTAAAGACCACAGGCTTGGGCAAGGCTAAACTCACGTCCCGACTCAGGGTGGATGTATTTGCGTTGGAACTGCTCAGCACTGAGATTCTTTAAAATTAAAACCCATTTGCCGTGCACAGCCGAAATAATCTGCAAAGAATAACGGAGATCACTTTCGTTGGAATCAATGAGCTTGGCCCATTCGGCCTCCAAATAGGGTCGTATGGTTGGTAGCTCTTCTGTTAGGGTAAGCTTAAAGCGGATGAGACTGTTCATATGACTGTCTGCACAATGGTGCACCACTTGTTTTATAGACCAAGACCCGGGCCTGTACATCCATTCTAAGTCTTGTGTAGATAATGACTCCACTAGGCGAAGAAGATCTTGAGGGAATCGCTCTAAGGTTTCAATCCACTCAGAGATTTGAAGATCGCTAGGAGAATCAACGGACTTATACCGACCAATGGGAAACCGTAAGTGTAGATCAGACATGCAGAAGGGTTAAATAAAGAAAGTATACGATAAGCAATCACCAAGATAGTTTTTCTATTCAGCAAAAAAGAAGCAGGTCGCGGAAATCCATTCGAAAGATTGCAATAAGCCAGTGGATTGAACAGTAGAGCCTACTTAGGATCTAAGCATCGTGCTGCAAACCTCGCATCAGAAGCCATAGGAAAGCCACAAAAAGATGAAAAGAAGGAGAGAGAAGGAAGAGGAAAGAAACCCGTATGCTTCCCATTCAAAGAGCAGATGGTTGCCTTGGAAAATAGAGAATTAAGGATTCACAACTGATACTGAAAAAGTAGTTTGCCCCTCGGTTTAGATGGAAGAAAGAATGCTCAGAAGAGACAAGGAAAAGAAGAGAATGGCGCCCTTTCTTCACAGTATTTAGAACCGATTGAGAAGGATTGGATTCAAAGCCTGCAAGGCTTGGCGGCAA
>JAFMBM010000024.1 GCA_017858515.1 Cryomorphaceae bacterium
AAATGATTGGCTTCGGTTTGGATATCGTATTTAAACCCCGCTGCTCCTTCCAAGGGCATTGAATTGGGACAAGGAGTGTTAATGGGTTCGAATCCTAGCTGCTCTAAACGAACTCTTTGGCCCACAACTATTTTTAGATTCCAAAAAGGCTCATTGCCTGTGGCGATAAAGTCTATGTCATCTTCTGGAGAGTTCTCTCTTTCGGTTGCAGCATTTTCATGAGTTTCTCTCTTACCAGGTAGAAGAATATATTTCTTCTCGAGACTTCCAAGAATGCGCTCATCGTCTTTATCCAGGTAAAACAAGCTGTCTTTTTTCCACAAAAAGGCGTCTATTCTCTTTCCATCCACGTCGATTAAACGGATTGTAGAGTCGGAAGAGATCATCCAATTTCCTGCTACGGAGATTCCATCTCCTTTTTCCAGATATTCAGTAGAGAGTTGAAATTGTTTGTTTGAATGCAGGGTGAGCTCGTAGGAAATACCCGGACAATCTGCGCAAGGAATAATACCATACCAATTGGAATCTAATGCGGTGTAGAGTTCAGTAGATTCTTTAGCTGTGGTTGAAGGATTCGAGCAGCCAAGCCAAAATAGGCTTGTAAAAAGAAGGACTAGAAAGGGAACTTTAATTATTTGTTGAAAAGCCATGGTTGCGGATTTTGAACATTTTGATTGAGCCAAACTTCGAAGTGAAGGCTGGTTTTACCGTCTTTAGGATCTGTGAAAATGAGACCAATTTCTTGTTTAGGCTTCACTAAATCGCCTTTTTTCACATAAACCTCAACGAGATTATCGTATACCGTAAAATAATTTCCATGTCGGATGAGCACCGCGATATTTCCATAGGGAATACGTATTACGCTACTGACCTCTCCACTGTAAACTGCGCGGGCTTTGCTTCCATTTTCAGTGGCAATGTCGATTCCGTTATTGTTTACCACCACCCCTTTGGCAATGGGATGCGGATGCCTTCCAAAAGAACCCGTTATAATGCCTCTTTCTACAGGCCAAGGAAGACTTCCTTTGCTTTTGGTGAAATTATCTGCCAACTTTTGAGCTTCAGGAGTAAGTACATAGGGTTTACTTTCTTTCGAACCTGCCTTTGAATTCGATTCGGCTCGCTTCTTTTTAATGCGATCGCGCAATTCGTTATTGCTGGTGTTACTGCTAAAATCTTTACCTCTTATTAATCCTAATGCCATGGCCTCATCTTCAATTTGCTTTCGTTCTGCGGCTGCTTTGGCTTTCTTGATTTCCTCGATAATAATGCGCTGAATTTCCTTCTCCAGCCGTTCTGATTGCTTGCGCTTGTCTTCAATTTGTTGAAGAATGTCTTTTTCTTGGGTTTTCAACTGTCCAATCGCCTCTTCGGTTTTTTTCATATCCGACTGCATATTGGCTATTTCATTCTCTTTGTTTTTTAGAAGGCTAAGTTTCTCGGCTTTTTTAGTGTTTAACTTAGCAATTTCCTCCTCTAACAATTGTTGTTCTTTGGCAATTTCTTCCACTTGCAATCGTCTGTGTTCGGCCAACTGCTTCATATATTCCATGCGCTGAAAGGCCTGATTGAAACTCCGCGATGAGAGCAGAAACATCAAGCGGCTGTAATTATTATTACTCGTGCGAGCCGCGCGGATCATATCTGCGTAATCGTCGCGCATTTTCGCAATTTGTGCTTCTTGTTCTTTGTTTTGTTTTTGAAGGATTTCAATTTCCTCAGACATCAGATCAATCTCCTTCTGCATGGTGCGAATGAGTTTTTCTCGGATGCCAATTTTCTGCAAGAGTGCTTCAACTTGACTTACAGACATATCTTTATTTTGACGCGTTTCGGCCAATATTTTATTGGCCAGAGCGATTTCGTCTTGAAGCTTGATTTTTTGAATTTGAAGGTTCTCTTTTTTGTCCGTTTGAGCATCGCCCATAAGCGCAAAAAGGAGCCATCCAAGTAATAGGAAGAAGAACTTCATTTTCATTACAAGGACTTATATTTAACAGGAATGTTAAAGGGCATGGGCTTTCGTTGGCTAGAATATTCAGTAATGAGAAGGTTTAACGAAGGTTTACTTGCCGTGTTAGCGCTTAAGTTCATTTTTCTCGGAAAGATAGATAGCGGTTCTTCGGCGCTCCTTTCGAATTTAGAATGAAGTGAAAAATTGGAGTTTGGAGGTGTGAATGTGTATTCGATCGGCCGAATACTGGGAAGGTGAATTCGGGCATTTAAAAGAGCGCCATTGCTTTGGGTGGATGCTTTTTTTGGAAAAATATCCAACTCATTATTATCAACAGGAACTAGGCTATCGATTTTGGGCAGGATGGGAAAGTTGGCTAAAAGTATTTGTTCAAGAAGACGATAGTCAAGAGGAATCCCTGCCTTCTGAATAAGGGTAGATAAATCTCCTTTATAGTAGGTCTTGTCTAACTTATTTACCATAAAAGCACTGTCGGGACGAATTAAAACACGGATCACGTGCAGGCCGATGATGGGGTCTGCAAAGTCGAGCCAAATAGCTGAATCGCTCTTCATTCTCAGCTCCAGTTTAAATTGGGAGTTTGTATTTTCTTGAGCAAATTCCGCTTGTGCTTTTAAGGTAAAAAACGAAGGCTGATATTGAGTGAGAAGAATACCTTCGTTGGGTTTGTCTAAGCGAAGGTTTTTCTTTGAACCCCTTATGGCGGCATTTTTACAAGAAGCCAATAGTACCAGGAGGAAGAAGATGTAGATAAAAGAACTAGTTCGCATACCATTTCTTTTTTTCAATTTTCTTTAAGAGGACTGAATTATTGGAGCCTAAGGCCACCGCTTTTTCCCATTCAATTAGAGCCTCTTCTACTTTGTTCATTCGAAAAAGTATATCGCCTTTATGCTCATGAAAACCCGCCGGCTTCGGTTCTGAGAGAGAAAGGGCTTCGTTAATTTTCTCAAGAGCCGCGGTGTAGTTTCCTTGTTGAAAGAGAACCCATGCCCAAGTGTCTATAAAATTAGGTTCTTGGGGCTGTAGGGAATTGCTTTTCTCACTCATTTTTAAAGCTTTGGCTAGATCTCGGTTTGCCAAAGCCAAATAATAAGCATAGTTGTTAAGGGTAGTGGGATTGTTCGGATTGATATCGAGGGCCTTCTCGAAGTATTTGAAGGCTTGATCTAGATTGCTATTAGTGTATTCAGCTTCGGCAAGAAAAAAACTGAACCGTTCTTGCAGGGCTCGATTTGCAAAAGATAAATCCAATCCAGCCTCTAGCCACTCGATGGCCTGCTCTTCGTCTCCTTGATTTAAGGAAGTAATGCCCTTATATAAATAGGGCAAAGGTTGGGTAGGAAAGAGATCTACGGCTTGTTTGGAATCGGCCTCGAGCCACTCGAGTTTATTGAGTTCGGCATCTATGAGCAAGATTTGTTGCCAGATTTCATATTTGGTGCCTTCGGGCAAAGAAACTGCCTTTAAGTAGGCCTCGCGAGCTTCCAACAAACGCAAGTCTCGAGCTAAGAAATCGCCTTTCATGGCAAAAGCTTTCGCGCTGTTTGGGGAAGATTGAACCACAATATCGAGGAGTTCATAGGCTTTGGAAAGCAAAGTGGAGTCTCGCTCGGTTTGCTCGTAGAAACTCAGCAGTAATCCTATTTTTTCATCGATATCTAAAGAAGGACTGGCCGCAGCTGCTTTAAGATAGGTATATGATTTATCGTATTCTTTTATAGACTGATGCCATCTAGCTAATCGGAGATTGGCTGTGGGTTGATTGGGCGATTTTGAGATAATGTTTTTCCAGATTCCAACCGCTTCTAATTGACGATCGTTGGCGCTGTATAAATCTGCCTTTTGCAATTGAATTTCGAAGTCGTAGGGAAAGGCCGTAATGAGCTTGTCCATTTCTACCAAAGCCAATTCAAGCTCGTCTTGATAGAGATAGATTTTAACCTTTTGACGAGACACCTCCTTATCAATTCCGCGCAGGGCTTCAATTTTAGACAGAGCGCGCAGGGCTTCAGGCCATTTTCCAAGGTCGAGGTAAACGCCAGTAAGGGCAAAAAGAGGATCGGCACTTCCTGGTTCTAAATCGGCTATCTGTTCTAAAACTTGAGTGGCTTCTAGTAGTTTGCCATCTGCAAGCAGCAGATCGGTATATAGAAAGCCATACCACTTTACTTTAGAATCGAGTTCCCAGCCTTTTGATGCGTACTCAAGAGCCTCACCAATCGATTGTTTTTCTGCGTAAATCTTGGCGATTTCTATTTTAATGAGCGCATTATCGGGCTCAATGCTATCGCATTGCAAAAAGGATTTTAAGGCTTGCTCTTGCCGCCCACTAATTTTATATTCTTGGGCCTGCCAGAATGCAGAGTCGAAGGAAAGCGAATTCCCTGAGTTGGCAGAAGGCTGACCCAGGGAAAGTAGTGGTAAGAAGAGTGCGACTAGAAGACGCTGTTTCAAATTATTTTTCAAGAGTTGAATAATCGCCAATACTTAGATTGGTATAATTTCCATCCATCTTAACGTGGTTTCCAATCATAGAATTGTGGAGATTGAAATTCGAGATATGGGTGGATTCTCCAATAATACTATGACTAATGGTTGAATCTTCCACAATGGTACCCGCGCCAATGGAAACACCAGGACCAACACTTGCATTTTTAAGGATCACTCCTTCGCCGATAAAACAGGGAGGATGAATGTGGCTGTTTTCATTTGTAACCGACTTTGCCACAAGGTTTTCCTTGTCTTTTATAAACTCTAGAATACGGGAATTTGTATCAACCGTAATATTCTTGTTGCCGCAGTCCATCCAATCTGAAACCGTTCCAGATCTGAACTTTAGGTCTTTGTTTTTCATGTTTTCGAGCGCATTGGTGAGTTGGTACTCTCCCTTATCTCGAATATCATTGTCTATAAGGTATTGAAGTTCTTTTCTAAGATTTTCGCCATCTTTAAAGTAATAGATTCCGATAATCGCCTCGTCTGAAACAAATTCAACTGGTTTTTCAATGAAGTCGGTTATAAATCCAGCCTCGTTCTTTTTAACAACACCAAATTGCCTTGGATCTTCCACTTTTTTGGTCCAGATAACTCCATCGGCAGAAGTGTCTAAAACAAAATCAGCACGGAAAAGAGTGTCTGCAAAAGCCACTACCACAGGACCACTTAAACTTTCAGCCGCACAAAGAATAGCATGTGCCGTTCCCAAAGGTTGAGTTTGATGATAAATACTTCCCTTGGCACCTTCTTTTTCAGCAACGGCAATAAGATCTTTTTCAACTGCATCGCCAAAATCGCCAATAACAAAGGCAACTTCATCTACAGATTGCCCGCAAACGCCCACAATATCTTCCACCAGTCTTTGAACAATGGGTTTACCAGCAATGGGAAGTAGCGGTTTTGGAACCGTTAAAGTGTGCGGTCTCATTCTCGATCCGCGGCCAGCCATAGGTACAATAATCTTCATTCAATCAGAGTTTTATATTATTTATTTGTACTACCAAATCCACCAGAGCCTCTTTCGGTAGATGATAATTCTAAAGTTTCGGTCCAATTTACGATTTCATGCCTTGCGAGCACAAGTTGGGCAATGCGTTCTCCTGGCTGAAGCGTATAGGCTTCAGAAGAAAGATTGATAAGAATTACTCCAATCTCACCTCTATAGTCGGCATCAATGGTTCCAGGACTATTGAGCACACTTATTCCAAACTTAAGAGCCATTCCGCTTCTACTGCGCACTTGAGCCTCTATACCTTGAGGCAATTCAATGAACAAGCCCGTTGGAATTAATCTTCTTTCAAGGGGATTTAGAACAATGCTTTCAGCCAGATCTGCATGCAGATCCATTCCGGCTGATTGCTCGGTTTTATACTCCGGTAAAGGTTGATTCCCTTTGTTGACAATCTTAACATTTAAGCTCTGACTTTCTTCCATAACAGTTGGATGGATTTTTGCTCAAGTAAATAAAGCACAATCAAATAAGGGACTAAGGTAGCTAGAGCCCACAATCCCATCTTTTCTTGCATTTTCCATGCAAAGAAACCCAAAAGCAGGGAACCAAAGAAATAGATAGAAAGATGTTTCCATTGATAAGGCAGAGGAGCGTATTTATTCCCGAGATAGAGATTTAGGCCCATGCTGCAGGCATAGGAGCAAAGGGTTGCAATGGCGGAGGCCATTATGCCGTATTTAGGGATTAACCAAATATTCAATCCAACCGTAACTACTAATCCCGTTAGGGTAATAACAAGAGCGAAGTAGGTTCTGCCCGCGAGTTTGTACCAGATAGACAAATGGGTATTGATTCCCAAAATATAATTGGCTGCAAAAAGAAGAGGAGCAATGGATAAACCAATCCAGAATTTTTCATCAATAAAGCCCTTTAAGACAGGCATGGCTGCGTTTAAGAAGATGAGAGCTAAGCCCAGAATGGCTGTAAAAAGCCTTAGTACTTGGGCATTGGTTTCACCTGAAGAAGACGCAGACTTCAATCGAAAGAAAAAAGGCTCCATGGCGTAGCGATAGGCTTGAACAAAGAGCATTAAGAAGATGGAAAGTTTGTAAACGGCGCCATAAACGCCCAATTGTTCTAGGGAAGTTTCTTCAGGAAGTAGGTATTTTAAAAATTGTCTATCGGCGAGCTCATTTGCTATGCCTGCCAATCCGGCCAACATTAAAGGAATTCCATAGCCGATCATTTTCTTCAAAAGGGGCGAATCTTTCTTCCAACCACCTTTAATCCTCCACTCTGGTAGAAGCATAATCAGCATAACGGAAGAAGCCACTACATTGGAAATAAGTACGGCAGAAACACGATCTACTTTTTGCAAAGCGGGCCAATAATCGAAGAATATAGGCCAATGGGGCACAACAAGGAAAAAGAAGACATTCATAAGTATAAATACACCAATGAGCGACATTTTCACTATCACAAAGCGGATGGCTCTTTCCTCGTAACGGAGCTTGGCAAAGGGAAGAGCAGAAAGAACATCCATGCAAAGAACCAAAAACATCATCCTTAAATACTCTGGATGATCTTCATATCTCAGAATTTCAGAAATGGGCGATCGAAATATTTCAAAAAGCAAATAGAAACAAAGAGTAGTAAAGACTAGGGCTCGCATGCCAGCGCCAAAAGCTTTGGAAGCACTTTTACTTTCCGAAGCATAGTTAAAGAAGGATGTTTCCATTCCGTAAGTCAACAGAACAATTAAAACTGCTATTTGAGAATAGAGATCGGTAATTATTCCGAATTCGCCACGAGTCATGGCTGAGGTGTGCAATGGAACCAAAAGAAAATTGAGCAATCTACCAAGTATACTCGGCAGACCGTAAATGGCCGTTTGACCCGCTAATTTTTTAATGGACGACATGAGGGCTTAAAGGTATATGCGGTAAAGCGGTTTCTAGCAGCTTTGAGCGTTTATCTTTGAACCTTCAAATATTAAAATCATTGCACATGCCTACTCGTTTGCACAAAGGATTGTTTTTTCTTTTTGTATTTGGCTTTTATGCTGCTTTTTCTCAAAACAATTGCGGCTCTGTTGAAGAGGGAATGGGAAATCGACTGAGTAATTCCATTGAATATTTGGCCAATGACGATCTGCAAGGAAGATATCCTGGCACAAAGGGAGAACAATTAGCTGCAGAATACATTGCCGAGAAGTTTAAAGAATACGGCCTATTGGGCGGCGCCAATGGAGACTACTTCCAGGGCTTTAACATACCAGTAAGTATAAATGCTAAGGCTACTTGCACGCTTGCGATTAAGAAGAAGGCATTGCGTCTAAACACTGATTATTATCCCATTCAATATTCTGCAGAAGGAAAGATTTCGGGTGAAACGGTATATGTGGGATTTGGAATAAACGCACCCGATCTGAATTACAATGACTTAACTGATCTGGCAATAAAAGGAAAAATTGCGGTAATGGATATTGGGTCTCCCGATGGTATCCATCCACACTCGAAGTATTTGGCTTATCACGACCTTAAAACTCGTGTAGAGGGATTGGTTAAAAAAGGTGCAACCGCCGTGGTATTGATCAATCGCAATGAGTCCGAAGCTCCTACGCAATCTTTTACGAGATGGCTTCCAACCAAAGTGCCAGTGGTTTTTGTGAGCAATGCAAAATATGCCAAGAAGCTTTCGAAGAAGAAAAGATCGTTGAGCTTGAATGTTGAATTAGATAAAGAAGAGTTAGAAGCAAAAAATGTACTCGGTTTTATAGACAACCAGGCTGAGTTAACAGTGGTTATAGGAGCGCATTACGATCATTTGGGTATGGGAGGAGACGGCTCCTTGTACCGAGGAGAGCCCGCCATTCACAACGGAGCAGACGACAATGCCAGTGGGGTTGCGGCTCTTATAGAGCTGGCCTACATCCTTTCAAAAAGATCCTCAGAATACAGCACCAACTTTTTGTTCATTGCTTTTTCAGGAGAGGAAAAAGGCTTGCTGGGTTCTAATTTCTTTACAAAGAGCATGTTGTACAGAACAGAGTCAATGAAGTATATGATTAATATGGATATGATCGGACGCTTGAACGAAGAGAATATTTTAATGATCAATGGGGTAGGAACATCTAAGGCTTTTTTAAGTACCATGAGAACGGTGCCATGTGCCGAATTGATCATTCGCACCTCAGATGGAGGTACAGGTCCGTCTGATCACACTTCTTTTTATAACGTAAATGTTCCAGCGGTGCACTTCTTTACAGGAGCTCACGAAGACTATCACAAACCATCCGACGATTTCGAGAAAATAAACTTTAGAGGTTTGGGTGAGGTCATGAAGTATTTGCTCTATACCGTCAATTCTTTGGAGGAAGTGAAAGACATGAACTTCACCCAAACCAAGAGCGATGAAAGCACCAAAGCTCCTGCGTTTACGGTTACATTGGGAGTGGTTCCAGACTATTTGTACGATAAAGAGGGAATGCGCATTGATGGCATTACTGATGGAAAACCCGCGTCTAAAGCTGGCTTGATGAAGGGCGATGTGGTTATTCGATTGGGCTCTATTCCAGTACGAGATATGATGAGCTATATGAAGGCCTTAGGCTCCTTTAAGAAAGGCGATAAAACTCAAGTAGAATACAAGCGAAATGGCAGTAAGGCTACTGCAGAAATTGAATTCTAATGATAGATCTACCTAAAGTTGCCGTCATCGGTGGGGGTAGCTGGGCTACTGCCATTGTAAAAATTCTAACCGAAAATCTCGATTATGTTGGATGGTGGATGCGCTCGGAAGAACAAGTGGATTACATAAAGCGCTTTTTTCACAATCCTAGATATTTAACTGGGGTTGAATTGGCCACCGAATGTATTGATGTAAGCTCTGATTTAGATCACATCGTGCGCGAAGCAGATGTATTGATTTTTGCAACACCCTCTGCTTTTTTAAAGGAAGCACTGAAATCGCTTACCTTGCCTTTACACGACAAGATGATCATGAGCGCTATTAAGGGAATTGTTCCAGATGAGCGTTTAATTGTTGGAGAGTTTTTCCATCAATTTTATGGCATTCCGATTGAAAATATTGGAGTTATCACGGGTCCTTGTCATGCTGAAGAGGTGGCTTTGGAAAGGCTTTCTTATCTTACCATTGCTTCTCAGAACATCGATTTTGCCCAAAGTATGGCCAAGATTATGGAGTGCAAATACATTCGAACAGAGGTGAGCGATGATATTTATGGGACTGAGTATTCTGCTGTTCTCAAAAACATCTATGCAATCGCCGCTGGAATTTGTCATGGTTTGGGATATGGAGATAATTTCCAAGCCGTTTTGGTGAGCAATGCCATTCGCGAAATGAAACGATTCATAAAGAAAGTACATCCTATAAAAAGAGACATTAACAACTCTGCCTATTTGGGTGATTTGCTGGTTACGGCCTATTCTCAGTTCAGTAGAAATAGATTGTTTGGAACCATGATTGGCAAAGGCTACACCATCCGATCGGCTCAGTTGGAGATGAATATGGTTGCCGAAGGATATTATGCCAGTCGTTTGATTCAAAATATTCAAGAGGAACATAATATCAATATGCCTGTGGCAACAGCTGTAAATCGTATCTTGTTTGATGATAAAAATCCTTCGAAGACCATGCTGAAATTAGCTAAGAGAATTCGTTAGAATGAGTGAAGAACACATTCCATTTATCTTCACAAAAAGCAATTCTTCTGAGGTTGAAGAGAAAGCGATTGCGCTAAGAGATGAAATGTTAAAAAGGCGAAGCTTGCGGTTCTTTTCTGAGGAGGAAGTAAGCAAGGAAACCATAGAGGCCCTTCTGAAAGTAGCGAGCTCGGCCCCATCGGGTGCTAATAAACAGCCATGGACTTTTGTAGCTATTTCAAACCCTGAATTAAAGAAGAGAATTCGTGCGGCGGCAGAAAAAGAAGAGCAAAGCTTTTATGGTGGAAGAGCTTCTGACACTTGGCTAGCCGATCTGGCGCCCCTAGGAACCGATTGGCAAAAGCCTTTTTTAGAAACGGCTCCGTGGATAGTGGTTGTTTTTAAGAAGAGCCTTGACTACGATGGCAGCAAGAATTACTATGTTCAAGAATCGGTGGGTATTGCTTGCGGCTTTTTGATAGCAGCAATTCATCAAGCAGGATTGGTTACCCTTACACACACTCCAAGCCCTATGAATTTTCTTTCTGAAATCTTAGAAAGACCTGCCAATGAAAAGCCCTATTTATTGCTACCCATAGGGTTTCCAGCAGCCAATGCCACCGTACCGAATATTAAAAAGAAGGATGCCTCTGAGGTCTTATTCTATTTTGAATAATGCAGTTCTTTTGGCTTGAGGATCTGAAAGCTTTTTCGGTCAAAACGAACAATTCCACCTTCACGCCACTCGTTTAACAATGTTGTTACAGTTTGTCTACTGGTTCCAATAAGACTGGCAATGTCTTTATGAGTGAGGTGATTTGAGAAAACCTGCCCTATAGAATCTGCCTCCATGGCATCTCTTTCCAATTCGAGAATGAATTCAGCCAAACGCTGTTTCACATCCTTAAATACAAGCGATTCAACCCTTCTTTGAAGCTTTTTAATTCGGAGTCCAATCAGTTTGTGAATTTTAAAAGCAAACTCTTTATTATCCTTCATTAAGTCGTTAATCTCTTCCACCTTAACGGGGCAAATCATAGTGTCTTCTTCCATTGCCTCGGCTACTTCATCTCGTTGAGATTCGCCCAAAATCGCCAATTCACCAAAGACCTCTCCTCTTCCCAAGATGTGCCGAATGACCTCTTGACCGTCTTCGTTATAATTTACTAAGCGCACTTTACCATTGGCTATGAGGTACATGGTATTGGCCATATCTTCATTAAAGTAGATGGTTTCGCCCTTTTTATAGGACCTGAAATGATTTTCTTTAACAAAACCACCCACTTTGTGTGGACACATCACCTCAAAAAGGTTGACATCGTGTAAAACCCAAAAGCCTTCTTTGTTCTTCTCCATATTAAAACCAAAAGCCTAAATTAACGTAAGTATAAATATTGGCGTGGTTGGTAGACCCCATTACGGTTAGTTGCAAGGGACCCAACGGACTTAAATAGGCATAGGATAAGCCATAACCATCGAGTAAAACATCTGAATTAAAGAGCTTGTCGAAGGTGGCTTCGATAGTGGCGAAGTTTGCTTTGCCGATGAGATAATGATTTCTCAAAAACTGCCAATTATAATCCATTCCAGCAATAATGGTGTTTCTTCCTACCAATTCTTGAAAGCGGTATCCAACAAAAGGAACCATATAGTTGATGTAATTCTCCCCCAATCCGCCTAAAAACTGATTGTAGGCATAATCTAAATCAGGCCCCAAAGTATTCATTAACACCCCTTTTACTTCTAAGGTATGGTTTCTTTTAAGCGGGATGGCTTGGCGGTATCGGAGGTCTAAAACAGAGCTCAGCTCAAGATCCAAAGTATAGGTTTCAGGCTTGGTAATAACGCGATAGGAGCCGTTGAGCAAAACACCGGTAGTTGGAAAAATAGCTTTATCCAATAGATCGAGCTTTAATGTTCCAAAGTAATTTAAGTAGTTGTTATTCGACTCGGCGGATAAGCCTGACGAGCGGGTATTGTTGATGTCAATGTTTTCAAGTTGTAGGCCCGCACTCAACAAAAAGCGATTATAAATGGCCGATTCAACGGCAAATTCACCCGAAAAATCGAGGTAGACTTTCTCATCGGCTAAATCTTGATTTACATAAATTTTCGATTTGAAGCGATGCGATCGGAAGGAAAGCCGCACGGTTGGAATGAATTCTCGATCAAAAGTATACGAAGCCCAAAAGCGAGGATTTACGCCTACCGCGGCATCTAGTGAAAGCTTGGAGTTTTTTAACAGTAGATTTCTATGGGTGTAGTTGAGCAATACGGCAGTCTGAAAATCATCGTCGTAGTGAATTCCCAAACGAATGTGAGTTAGATAGTTGAGCTCATCTAGTCGCAGATTTAGGCTGTATGAATTGGAGTCTATTGGTAGGAGAGAATAATCTACTGTTCGAAACAACTGACTTCCCCAAATACGATCTACACCCCTTTTTATATCCTCTAAACTCACCCGACTTCCTTCTTCTATACCGAGTTTGCTTTTTAAATAGTTGTGGGAAGACAAATCGGATTTTGGCAAAACAATTTTGCCAATAAGAATGGTGTCACTACTTGCTTGCATGGGTTTGGAGGTAGCAGCCGAAAGGCCTTTTAATCGAGCCAACTCTTTAATTCTAGGTCTGTATTTTTCGGCAGCTCGATAGCCTTGACGTATTATGGAGTCCATCAATTCGAAGGAGCTGATTCCAGCCCCAGGTACTTCTGTGCGAACTAGAAAATCAGCCTTGGCTGTGTCGCTCCTATAGTTTTCTGCATTTACAAAACTGCTCAACTGCTCCATAATACGAAGAACAGAATTCAAATCCTCTCGAGTGTACAAAATGGTTTGCACATCACTTCCAATAAGCACATCCATTCCTTTCCCATCTAAAAGAAAAAAGGGGAGGTTTGAAACCAATCCTCCATCTACTAAAACCTTGTTATCTATCTCATGGGGACTAAAAAGGGTTGGGAAAGAGCTTGTGGCGCGGAGAACATCGGGCAGATAGCCTTTGTCTAAAACCACTCCTTCTCCTGTTTCCAAGTTGGTTGCAATACAGATAAAAGGAATTTGCAGTTGAGATAAATCCGTTACATCATGAAAGCCTACAGAAAGCCGATCGAGTTCATTTAGAATATGGTGGCCGTAGTTTATGCCATCGGGTAAAAGTATTTTTCCTTTGGAAATAGGGAAGCTCAGGGCGTAGCGATCTTCGGTTTGTTTGTCGAGAAAGGAGAGGCTTCTGCGGGGTCGGTCATTGGTCATCACGTCTGCCCAATGAATCTGGTACATTTTCAATTGAATCTCGGTAGCCGAGTAGCCCATGGCATACATCGCACCTAAAACTGCCCCCATACTTGTTCCAGCGATATAGTCGGGCTGTAAGCCCTCTTCATCCATTATCCTCAATAGGCCAAGGTGAGCCATGGCTTTTGCTCCACCACCACTGAGGACAAGGCCCACCTTCAAATTGGAAGACTGAAGGGTAGAATCGATTTGAGCGAAAGTGTTAAAGCCAAAAAGAATCAGCGTAACGAGGCCAAAAAAACACTTACTTCTTTTCTGCTTTAGCATTAAAATAATTCTTAATCCTCTGAGCTTTAGATTGTCCAACCCACTCACTTAATTCCTCTAATGTAGCAGTTTCCAATCGCTTAATACTTTTGAATTGTGTTAAAAGTTTTTCAGCGGTAGAAGGACCAATGCCCTCTATTTCTTCGAGCTCATTGCTTAATGTGTTTTTATCTCTTTTATTGCGGTGATGAGTAATTCCGAATCGATGTGCCTCGTTTCTAAGCTGTTGAAGCACCTTTAATGTTTCAGACCTTTTATCGAGATAAAGGGGGATGGAATCTCCAGGGAAAAAGAGTTCTTCTAAGCGTTTGGCGATACCTAGAACCGCAATCTGTCCTTCCAATCCAAGTTTTCGAATGCTTTTCATAGCGGCAGAAAGTTGGCCCTTTCCCCCATCGATAAGCACGAGTTCTGGCAGTGGGGCATTTTCGTCTAAGAGTCGCCTATAACGACGAAAAACCACCTCTTCCATAGTAGCAAAATCATCGGGGCCCTCCACCGTTTTTACATTGAAATGACGGTATTCTGATTTTGCAGGTCTTCCATCCTTAAAAACCACGCATGCAGAAACAGCATCGCTGCCCTGAAAATTCGAATTGTCGAAACACTCAATATGTCTTGGCTCCGATTTGAGTCGAAGGTCGAGCTTCATCTGCTCCATTATCCTATTGGTATGCCTATCGGGATCGGTTAGCTGAACATTTTTCAGTTTTTCTAGCCGGAAGTAGCGGGCATTCTTGAGGCTGAGGTCTACCAAGCGCTTCTTATCTCCTCTTTGTGGCACATGGATTTGAATGCCGTCTAGGGCCAAATCACAATCGTGACTCAATAGAATTTCTTTAGACTCAGAGCCAAACCGCAATCGCAACTCAGGAATGGCAATACGAAGAAGTTCTTCTTCCGATTCCTCCAGCTTTCTCTTGAACTCAATGGTGTGAGAGCGAAGAATGGCTCCGTCTACAACCAAAAAATAATTTACATAGCCATAGGTGGCATCCGTCATGGCTGAAAAGACATCCACATTGGTAATACTAGGACTAACCACGGTGCTCTTCGATTGGTATTGATCTAGAAGACCTGCCTTTTCTTTCAGAGCTTGAGCCTCTTCAAATTGCAGCAACTCGGCAGCGCTTTGCATCTTTTCTAAAAGCAACTTTTTCACCGAACTAAGGCGGCCTGTTATAATTTCTCGGGCAAGAAGGACTTCGTAATTATATTCTTCCTCAGACTGTAAGCCTTCGCAAGGGCCCAGACAATTGCCTAAATGGAATTCGAGACAGCGTTGAAATTTTCCATTTTGTATAGACTCTTCCTTCAAGTTCAAAGAGCAAGTGCGCAAAGGGTGGATTTGTCGAATCAACTCCAACACTGCTTTCATAACCTTTACAGAAGGGTAAGGACCAAAGTATTCAGAGCCGTCGTTCCATTTTTGACGGGTATAAAAAATACGGGGGAAGCGCTCTTTTTTAATAACAATCCAAGGGTAGGTTTTATCGTCCTTAAGGTTGATGTTATACTTCGGCTGATGTTCTTTGATCAGTGAATTTTCGAGTAGCAGAGCATCTAACTCGGTTTCGGTGACTATAATGCGAATGTCGACCACTTTGCGAACGAGGCTTTCTAGTCGAAAATTTTGGAGATTTTTATTGAAATAAGAGGCAACTCTTTTCTTGAGGTCCTTGGCTTTTCCGATATAGAGAATTTTTCCATCCTTATCGATATGCTGATAGATGCCTGGTTTGTTGGGCAAACTCTTAAGAATGGTAGCGATAGTTTCGGAAGACATAGATACAAAGGTAATGTAGCGAATTTAGCGATGGCTGAATTCAATCAGAGTACGTTCCTTTGCGGTAAGAAATTGAACGAATGAAAGTATTGTTATTGGGGAGTGGCGGAAGAGAGCACGCATTGGCAGAAAAACTGGTTCAAAGCAGTTTATGCACCCAGTTATTTGTAGCGCCAGGAAATCCAGGTACCCGCAGCATAGCTACAAATGTTCCATTAGATATATTAAATGCCGATGAACTCGCTCTTTTTATTAGGGAGAATCAGATCGCGTTGGTATTGGTAGGACCAGAGCAAGCCTTGGTAGAGGGTATGTATGAGCAATTGCAAGAAAGATCGGCTTTAGACGGATGTATTTACTTCGGCCCAGGTAAAGTTGGAGCTCAACTAGAAGGCAGTAAAGATTTCGCGAAGCAATTTATGCAGCGGCATTCTATTCCCACCGCGAAGTATAAAACCTTCCAAGCAAATCAGTTAGAAGAGGCGAAAAGCTATTTGGAGGCCACGGCGGGTCCTTATGTTTTGAAGGCGGATGGATTGGCTGCAGGAAAGGGAGTAATTATCACGGAATCGCGGCAAGAAGCAATAAGAGAGATTGAAGAGTTATTGGGAGGCAAGTTCGGAGCGGCCTCTACAACCGTGGTAATTGAAGAGTTTTTATCGGGTATAGAATTCAGTGTATTTGTAGCCACCAACGGCAAAGACTATGCAATTTTACCAGAAGCCAAAGATTACAAGCGTATTGGAGAAGGAGATACGGGATTAAACACGGGAGGAATGGGAAGTATTTCGCCGGTTCCTTTTTTAAACGAAAGCTTGCGACAAAAGGTACTTATTGAGGTGGTTGAACCCACCCTGAAGGGGCTGCAACTGGAAGGAATTGAATATACGGGATTCCTTTTTCTAGGATTGATTCTTGTAGAAGGCGAAGTATTTGTTATTGAGTACAATGTGCGCATGGGCGATCCGGAGACTCAATCGGTAATGAGTAGAATTGATTCGGACTTTTTAGAGCTTTTGGTTGCCTTGGGGAAGGGAGAAAAGCTGCCTGAATTGAGGATCAAAGAGGAGAGTGCCGCTACGGTGGTTTTGGTTTCAGAGGGCTACCCTGGGTCTTACCCAAAGGGAAGAGCGATAAGCGGACTGGAAGGAATAGAAAGGGCGCACATCTATCATGCAGGAACCACAGAAGAGGAAGGGCAATTACGCACTTCGGGTGGAAGAGTAATAGCAGTTACTGCCCTTGGTAAAAGTGCTAGCGAAGCATTGACTTTTGCGAACGAGGCCGCAGGCCGAGTTCAATTTGAAGGCAAGTACTTCCGAAAGGATATTGGAAAGGATCTTTTATAAAAATTACAACTCTCCCGCACGGCTGTGCTTTTTCATTTGACTAAGCCAATAGAGAAAATACCCAGTAATGACAGCAATAAACAGAAAGTTTGGAAGATTGCCCAAAGCTGGAAGAAGCTTAAAAGTCCAAACGAAAAAGTCGCCCAAACTATAAAACAGATCGTTCATGGAAGTAAAATTAATGGGCACAAAGGTATTTAAATCTATATGTTTTACCGAATAATCAGAAAGGGACTTCCAGCCTTGTTGCTGTTGGTTTTTTTTGCCTTGTTCTTGGCCATTTTAGATTGGAATTTCGCATCGTCGAGAAGCGAGTTTGGTTTGCTAGCGGGAATAGGAGTCAAGCAACCCGTCTATATGGCACTGGCTGCGGGGGCTTGGATAGCGCTTTTAGGGCTGCTTTGGATCGAGGTTTTTTCGTCTGAAGAGCTCATTAAAGGCAATTTTACTCCAGGAATTCTTTTCGTTCTGCTCTATTTCGCCCTCTCACCCATGAGTCTCTTAGAGCCCATACTTTTAGGTGGACTGGGAACCATTTTGGCGTTTAGAAAAATGCTTTCTTCTTTAGATACTGGAGTGAATACATTCTACTTATGGTTCGATGCGGGATGGATTTTGGGCTTTGCTTGCCTCTTTAGTTCGAGTGCCTTTTTGTTGTTCTTCTTGGCATTAACCGTTTTTAATCTGATGGGAGGCAATTTACAATGGCGGGCTTTCGCCATTCCATTGGTTGGATTGCTATTGGCTGTTTGGGGTTCTTATGCCATTACGGATGTACTTGGATTTAGCAATGTCGATTTGTGGAAGCTCTACGACTTGAAAGACATGATAGGCAAAAACTCATTTCGTTCAAGAGACGCACATTATTGGTCAAGGCTATTTGCTGTCTTGCTTTTATTGTTCTTTAGTTTGCAAGCCTACTTCAGCATTCTCAAATCTAGCACCGCCCGAAAGAGAAGAGCCTTTAGCGCTTTAGTCGGACTGATTCCGCTCTTTTTTCCTTTGTATATCTTTTTCCCTTCTTTGTCGAGCATCTGGATCATAGGCCTCTTATTGCCCGTAGCGCCTTTATTATCAGAAAGATTGGAGATGTTTAATAAACCGTGGAAAAAAGAGATCTTCGCGCTGTCGATTTTACTAGCAACTATTATAGAGACTGTTTTATAAAGTGTATTGGTCTATTGATCAAAGCACTATCTTTGCAGCCCTCAAATTGAAAGGTGAAACCGGTAGAAGCACGTGAATTCGTAATTCCTTTTATAGGATTTAGTCTTGGAGTACATCACTTTAAGTACGAAATCGCGTCTGCTTTCTTTGATGATTATCCAGAGCAAGAATTCAGAGATCCTCGTATGACGGTGTCTCTTAGTTTGGAGAAGAAGTCGAACAATACCATGGATCTTCTCTTCTCTTTGGAGGGGAAAGTGGAGGTGGATTGCGATCGTACTTTAAAAGAGTTCGAGCTTGCGGTGGAGGCTGAGAGGAGATTAGTGGTAAAATTTGCCGATGAATACGACAATGAGGACGATGAAATTCTTTTTCTAACTCATGGGGCGTATGAGCTTGATGTTCGGCATTATGTATATGAGTTAGCGGTATTGAGTGTTCCTTCCAAAAAACTTTTTCCAGGTTTAGAGGAGGAAACAGAGTTATACAGCACAGAAATAGAAAATGATAGCGAGCCAGACCCAAGGTGGAATGGCTTAATGAATTTAAATAGTGAAGACTAAATTTAGATAAAATGGCACATCCTAAACGCAGACAATCAACCACTCGTAGAGATAAGCGTCGTACTCATTATAAGGCGGTTGCCCCAACCATCGCTGTTTGCCCAACTACTGGCGAATCGCACCTATACCACAGAGCCTACTGGCATGAGGGCAAGTTGTACTACAAGGGTAAAGTAGTTATAGACAAAACTGTCGTAGCAGAAGCATAGTCGTTCCTCGGCTGAGGGAAAAGTAGAATACTTTTGTTTAAAAGAGGATTCACTGTACCTTCATACTACTATAACGAGCTATGAATAAAATTAGAGCAAGCATAACTTCAGTTGGAGGCTATGTTCCAGACTTCGTTTTATCCAATGAAGTACTAGAGACCATGGTAGACACCTCCGACGAGTGGATCACAAGTCGAACGGGAATCAAAGAGCGCCGTATCCTGAAAGGAGAGGGGCGAGGAACCAGCGATATGATGATCCAAGCAGCAAATGAAGCCCTTAGAAAAAGAGGGATTTCAGGCTCCGATATCGATTTGGTAATTGCTTGTACGGTTACACCCGATATGATGGTAGCCTCAACCGCTGCCAAAGTGGCTCAGCTCATTGGGGCGAATCAAGCAGCAAGTTTTGATTTACAGGCAGCCTGTACGGGGTTTATTTACGGACTTGTAACTGCTAGTCAGTTTGTTGAGACGGGTAAATACAGCAAAGTTTTATTGGTTGGAGGAGATAAAATGTCCTCCATTTTAGATTATACAGATAGAACTACCTGTGTAATTTTTGGCGATGGAGCTGGCGCGGTAATCCTAGAGCCCAATACGAGCGGCGAAGGCTTGCAAGATTCTATCCTTAAAAGCGATGGAATAGGTCGTCAATATCTCCACATTAAGAGTGGAGGATCGATGTATCCTTCCACCCAAAGAAGTATAGATCAGAGAGAGCATTTTGTTCATCAAGATGGTCAACCCGTTTTCAAATTTGCAGTTACCAATATGGCACAGGTAAGCGAAGACATTCTCAAGCGCAACAATCTTTCGGGTGACGATGTAGATTGGCTGGTGCCACATCAGGCCAACAAAAGAATAATTGATGCCACAGCTAACCGCATGGGCTTGAATGAAAGCAAGGTGATGGTAAATATTCAGCGATATGGAAATACCACAAATGCCACGCTTCCGCTCTGTCTTTGGGATTATGAAAAGCAATTAAAGAAAGGAGATAAATTGGTATTTGCCGCTTTTGGTGGTGGATTTACCTGGGGATCGGCCTATTTGATTTGGGCGTACGATCCCAACTGAGTTTGATTAGATTTGTAATTCGCACAATTTCCTACCTATGGATATAAAAGAAATTCAGAACCTGATAAAATTTGTTGCCCGTTCAGGAGCAACAGAGGTGAATCTTGAAACAGAAGACTTCAAGATTATCATCAAGACTACCGCCGAAGTGGCCAATATGGATTATCCTGTTGTACAGCATGTTGCTCAAGTGGTTCCAGCGCAAATGCCTGCCCCACAAGCTGCAGCCGTTGCACCGCCAGAAATAGCTCCTATTGCAGCTGAAGACGATAGTAAATACGTGATTATTAAATCACCCATGATCGGTACGATGTATCGTCGTCCTTCGCCAGACAAAGATTTATTTGTACAGGTGGGCACCGAAATTCACAAAGGAGACACGGTTTGTATCATTGAAGCTATGAAGCTTTTCAATGAAATCGAATCGGAGGTTTCAGGAAAGATTGTGAAAGTATTGGTAGACGATCAATCTCCAGTAGAATACGATCAACCACTTTTTGTTGTTGACCCTGCCTAATTAGGCCTAAAACGTAAAAAGGATGTTCAAGAAAATACTCATCGCCAATAGAGGCGAAATTGCCCTGCGCATTATACGCACCTGCCGTGAAATGGGTATCAAGACTGTGGCGGTTTATTCTACTGCAGATAGAGACAGCCTGCATGTGCGCTTTGCAGATGAGGCGGTTTGTATAGGACCTCCCCCTTCAAAAGATTCGTATCTCAAGATCCCCAACATTATGGCGGCGGCTGAGATTACCAATGCAGATGCCATCCACCCAGGCTATGGCTTTCTTTCAGAAAACTCAAAGTTCTCGAGGATTTGCCAAGAAAACGGATTGAAATTTATTGGTGCTACGCCTGAACAGATTGACCAAATGGGAGATAAGGCTACGGCTAAAGAAACCATGAAAAGAGCAGGTGTACCCTGCATCCCAGGTTCAGAGGGATTGCTAGAAAGCTTAGAGCAAGCGGAAAGATTGGCGGAAGAAGTGGGCTACCCTATAATGTTGAAAGCAACTGCGGGAGGAGGCGGAAAGGGAATGCGTGCGGTTTGGAAAAAAGAAGACCTGAAAAAATCCTATGAGGATGCTATTGCAGAGGCGGAAGCGTCTTTTGGCAATAGTGGAATGTATATGGAAAAGCTAATTGAAGAGCCGCGACATATCGAAATCCAAATAGTAGGGGATCAATATGGAACGGTTTGTCATCTTTCTGAAAGAGACTGCTCTATTCAGAGAAGGCATCAAAAGCTTACAGAAGAAACGCCTTCTCCTTTTATGACACCTCAATTAAGAGATGCCATGGGCAAAGCAGCCAATAAAGCCGCGAAGTTCATTAATTATGAAGGAGCTGGAACCGTTGAATTCCTAGTCGATAAGAATCAGGATTTCTATTTCATGGAAATGAACACACGGATCCAAGTAGAACATCCTATTACTGAGCAGGTGATAGATTACGACCTAATTCGTGAGCAGATTAAGGTTGCAGCTGGAGTGCCGATATCGGGAAAGAATTATGAGCCACAGTTGCATTCAATAGAATGTAGAATTAATGCCGAAGATCCATACAATGGCTTTAGACCTTCACCCGGTAAGATCACAAGCCTTCATGCTCCAGGGGGTCATGGTGTGCGACTGGATACGCACGTGTATGCAGGCTACACTATTCCTCCTAATTATGATTCAATGATTGCCAAGTTGATTACAACGGCTCAAACTCGTGATGAGGCAATTGATAAAATGAGAAGAGCCTTAGATGAGTTTGTCATTGAAGGGGTTAAGACTACCATTCCTTTTCATAGGCAGTTAATGGATCATCCAGATTATATTGCTGGAAATTATACCACTAAGTTTATGGAAAGCTTCGTGTTGAAATAGAAGAGTAAACCCTTCGAAAAGAGGCCTTAAAACACTGTTTTAAGGCCTCTTTTATTATATAGTCCAATGATTGCGACCCTGTAATAGACTATCTAAATCGCCTATGCCCTTGGATTGTATAGAGGTATGCAACTGCTTGTCCATTTCTTCTTCATAAACCAAGCGATCTTCTTGGTAGAACACACCAAAAGGCCTCGGAAGGCTATCTTCAGTGTAAGGATCAAATAATCTGCTTAGAAGGTGAGCCTTCATGGCATCTTTCGAATCATGAATCCATAGATCTTCAGCGTCTATCGATTCCAAAGGAGCAGAATACACCTTCATATCTTTTATGTACAGTGCTTCTTTATTAGCGTCCTCTCCATAGAGTAAGGGCTTGCCTTCTTCTAACAAAAGGGTTGATCGTTGGCGGGTAGATTTGTTGGAATAGGGGGCAAATGCACCGTCGTTGAAAACGTTGCAATTTTGATAGATTTCTACAAGGCTAGTTCCTTTATGAGCATGGGCTCTCAACAATATATCGCGCAGTCCTTTTGTGTCTAGGTCTAGTCCGCGTGCAAAGAAGCTAGCATCGGCACCCAAAGCCAAGGCAGCAGGATTAAACGGATGGTCTATGGTTCCCCAAGGACTAGATTTAGTGGTTTTACCAAGCTCAGAAGTTGGACTAAACTGACCCTTTGTAAGACCGTAAATTTCGTTGTTGAAGAGAAGAATATTTACATTAAGGTTTCTTCTCAAGAGGTGAATAAGATGATTTCCACCAATGGATAAACTGTCGCCATCGCCGGTAATTATCCAAACGCTTAGGTCTTTGCGCATCATTTTTAGACCACTCGCAATGGCGGCAGCTCTTCCATGAATGCTGTGCATTCCGAAAGTGTTCATATAATAAGGAAAGCGAGAAGAGCAACCAATGCCTGAAATAAAAACAATATTCTCTCTTGGCACACCCAAATCGGGCATAATGGATTGAACCTGCTTTAGAATGCTGTAATCACCGCATCCCGGACACCAACGGACGTCTTGATCTGTTGCAAAATCTTTTGGCTTAAGAAGATCAGCTATTTCCATCTATTTATCCTTTAAGTTGTTCTTTAACAGCATCTTCTATTTCAATGGATAAAAACGGCAGGCCTTTGATTTTATTCAAAGGAATAGCGTTAATCAGGAATTTTTCTCGGATTATCTTGACCAATTGACCGTTGTTCAGTTCTGGAATAATGACGGTTTTGAAGTTTCGCAAGTGTTTTTCTAGATTCATTGGAAATGGAAATAGATAGCGAATGTGAAGATGTGCAACAGAAATCCCTTGCTTATTCATATTTAATACCGCCGTGCGAATCGCACCGTAAGTTGAACCCCATCCAACGATCAGAACATCTCCCGTTTCTGGGCCACAATCTATTTCTTGTGGAGGAATGTGGTGTGCAATTTCATTGACCTTAGCAGCTCTTGTAAGCACCATTTTTTGATGGTTTTCTGGCTCGTAGCTAACATTGCCTGTTCGATCTTCTTTCTCTAATCCACCCAAACGGTATTCGTGACCTGCGGTTCCCGGAATGGCCCAAGAGCGAACCAGTCGTGCATCTCTTTCATAGGGCAAATAGGCCTCATTCATTTTAGCATAGTTGGGATGAATAGCGGCCAAATCACTTGCTTTTGGGAAGCGCCAAGGTTCGGAGCCATTGGCGATATATCCATCTGAAAGCAAAATCACTGGAGTCATATGTTCTATGGCTATTCGGCAGGCTTCAAAAGCAACAGCAAAGCAGTCTTTGGGTGACCTCGTCGCGATAACAGGAATGGGCGCCTCTCCGTTTCTGCCATAAATCGCTTGTAATAAATCAGATTGTTCCGTTTTTGTGGGAAGCCCTGTGGAAGGTCCTCCCCTTTGAACATTGATTACCACCAAAGGGGTTTCAAGCATAAAGGCCAGTCCGAGTGCTTCTGTTTTTAAAGCAATGCCAGGGCCAGAGGAGGCGGTTACAGCTAAGCTGCCCGCAAACGAAGCGCCCACGGCGGCGCCAATAGCTGCAATTTCATCCTCCGCCTGAAAACTGCGAACACCATAATTCTTTCGATTGGCTAGTTCATGCAGTATATCGCTGGCAGGGGTAATGGGATAACCCGCGTAAAACAAATCTAAATGGGCTTTGGCGGCAGCAGAAATAAGACCAATTGCAATGGCTTCATTACCTGCGATATTCCTATATGAACCGGCGGGTAATGAGGCTTTGTTAACCGTATATCGATTGCTAAAGAGCTCTATGGTTTCGCCAAAATGATAACCTGTTTTGAGCACCTTGGTATTGGCCATCAGCAAGTCGGGTTTCGACTTAAACTTCTCTTTCAGAAAGAGAAGACTGGGCTCTATTTCTCTGTTATACAACCAGTAAACCAATCCCAAGGTGAACATATTCTTAGAGCGATCTTGCTCCTTAGTGCTCAGGCCACTGTCTTTGAGCGCCTCCCTGGTCAGCTTGGTGATTTCGATTTCAACCACATGAAATCCGGCATCTCTTGCCTCTGAAAGCAAATCTCTAGACTCATCTAATCCTGCCAATCGAAGGTTGCGTTTATCAAAGCCATTGATATTGGCGATGATCATTCCATTCGACTTGAGGTCGATTTGGAATTTTACCAAGGCGGCCGCATTCATGGCAACCAATGTATCTACCTTTCCGCCGGGGGTATTGATTTCTACACTACCGAAATTTATTTTAAAACCAGAAACTCCCGCAACCGTTCCAATTGGGGCACGTATCTCGGCCGGAAAGTCAGGGAAAGTACTTAGATCGTTCCCATGCAAGGCAGAAGTATTGGAGAACTGAAAGCCTGTAAGCTGCATTCCATCTCCAGAATCTCCGGCAAACAGCACAGTTGCTTTTTCTATTGTCTGATTCATGCCTTCGCCGCCAAATTCACTTCGCTCACTGATTTTACTTCAGGAGCCAATCTGCGAATAGTCATTTCTACTCCATTGGTGAGAGTCATTTGATTTACCTTACAACCTATACAGGCTCCATGAAGCTGTACGAGAACATTGAGCTCTTCATCAATATTTACCAGTGAAATATCGCCCCCATCCGACTGAAGAAAGGGCCGTATTTCATCCAGTGCTTTCTCTACCCTTGACGTTAATTCATTCATTTTCATTAGACCTTTTTATTGACTGCCGCGCAGCCGGCCATATTTGTAATGCGAACAATTTCTGAGGGAGGAAGGTCTTCGTTTCTGCGTAGCACTTCTTCCACAGCCCTGCGGGCCATCTCCTTAAAAGCCTCTGATGTGCTTGTGTTGTTTTGAAGCACAGCGGGCCTTCCAACATCTCCCGATTCTCGAATGCTTTGAACCAATGGAATTTCTCCTAAGAAGGGAACCTTTAGTTCTTCAGAAAGACGCTGAGCGCCCCCTTCTCCAAAAATAGAATATCTCTTTTCGGGCATATCGGGCGGAACGAAATAAGCCATATTTTCCACAATACCCAACACAGGAACATTTATGCTTTCCATCTGAAACATCGCCACTCCTTTTCGAGCATCAGCCAAGGCAACGGCTTGAGGTGTACTTACTATAATGGCTCCAGTTACCGGTACGGCCTGAACTAAGCTGAGATGCAGATCTCCCGTACCCGGTGGCAAGTCGATAATCATGAAGTCGAGCTCTCCCCAATGAGAATCTTTTATTAATTGGTTCAAGGCCTTGGTGGCCATAGGTCCTCGCCAAACTACCGCTTGATTGGCCCCTGTGAAGAATCCAATCGAGAGCAATCGAACCCCATAGTTTTCTACTGGGTCCATTTTTCGCTGCCCATCAATATCAATGGTTCCAGGTTTTTCATGGGTAACATCGAACATCATGGGCATAGAAGGTCCGTAGATGTCTGCATCTACCAATCCCACTTTAAATCCCATTTCAGCCAAGGCAACGGCTAGATTTGCGGTGATGGTGGATTTTCCAACGCCCCCTTTTCCGCTAGCTACCGCAATAATATTTTTTACTCCTGGTAATGCTGGACCTTTTAATTGGGGCTTTTCAGGAGGTGTTTCGGGAACAGAAAGACGCACCTTCACTTTTGCTTTCGGATGAACCTTATCTGCTATGGCTTGCATAATATCTACTTCAAGCTTCTTTTTAACCGCCAAGGCCGGTGAGGCGGAATAAACATCTATGTCTATTTCTTCACCGAATATTTGAATGTTCTTTACATGATTTTCAGCCACAATACTCTTGTTGCTGTTGTGCGCATTTATGCTTTCTAAGGCCCAAAGAACCTTTTCTTTCTCAATTTTCATAGTATCAAAATTACGTCTTCCTCTGTTGTGAGGTATATGGAGTAACATATTCGAAATCAGAAGGATTTAAATGATCTATCGGATCCCAGAAATGATTTTTAAGGTGGATTATCTGATGGTCGACTACTTCAATGCCTTCTTCGTTTAAAAGATCTTGCATTACCGTACTTCCATCGAAATGATGCTTGCCAGTAAGCAAGCCGTTTCTATTTACTACTCTATGGGCAGGAACATCCATAATGTGTGATGCATTCATGGCGTAGCCAACAATTCTGGCCGATTTCCCACTTCCTAAAAAACGAGCAATGGCACCGTATGAAGTTACTTTTCCCTCTGGAATATTACGAACAACGGCATATACTCTATGGAAAAAGTCACTCATATCAAGGATAGAATGAGAGATAGGTAATGGCCTTCCCTTTGGCTCTAAATATTTGCTCGTAATGGGTTTGAACCCTGTGTACAAGATGTGTTCGATCTTGCATTTGTTCATCTATATCGTAAAAGGCATCTTTTACTTCAAGCCCGAGAACAGCAAGCAATCCTTGAGTATAGCCATGCAAAAATTCACTATCGGTTTTTAGGTGGATGAGACCCTTCTCTTGCAAAAGAGTGGCGTACTTTTTTAAGTAATCGGGATGGGTTAATCGGTGTTTTGAACGCCTATACTTTATCTGTGGATCGGGAAAGGTGATCCATATTTCGCTTATTTCACCCTTTGCAAACGCCTTTTCGATCCATTGTATGGGTAAACGCAAGAAGGCAGCATTGGGTAGATTTTCTTCCGCCACCGTTTTGGCCCCTCGCCAGATTCGAGCACCTTTAACATCTATACCTATAAAATTCCGATCGGGAAATTCCCTCGCCATTGCCACGGTATACTCTCCTTTTCCGCACCCTAATTCTAGAGTGATAGGATTGCTATTCTTAAATACATTTAAATTCCAATTCCCTATTAGGTTTAAGCCCTGTAGATTTTCTTCTTTAGACGGCTCTATTACATGAGAAAAGCTCTTATTCTCTGCAAATCGCTTCAATTTATTCTTTCCCAATTCTCGTTTTTTTAGAGCCCTTTTATTTCGAAGGATGCATAACCTCTTTCACCCAAATCATTGTAGTAATCTACAAAACGCAAGGCGTAATATCCGTTTAAACCGGTGTTCACGACATAGATCATTTGGGGTTGAACAATGTATCGGGCAACATCGAAGTCGTATATTTTCCAATCGTAGCCTATGGTGTTTTCTGCGTTTGAAAAGCTTTTGTTTAAGACATCGCTCAATTGAAGATCTTCATAACTAAAGAGATCGTCGGCAAGAAATACGCTGTGACGCTTTGAGTCGGTTTGCACTCCTCTTACCAAATAGATTAGAGTGTCTCCTTCGGTGGTTAGGTCATAGTCGGTATACTGAGTGAAGCACATATCCCACGAATTCGTTGGGGGCTCAATATCTTCAATTTGGTGACTCCGCATATCATACATAATCCGTCGCTGGTTGTCTTCTCTATTCAATCGCACCACTTTGGAGTCACTTCCGTCTAGTTGTGCATATCTAAAGGTGTAGCCTTCTAAGTCTACTTTGAGCAATTGGAATTTTCGATATCCCATGGTATTTCCATCTGCATCAAATCCAAGGTCTAGAACAAAGACGAGTTTGCTGGCTTTTTTGGATGAGTTGAATGCTGGTTTTAAAGCTTTTCTGCGCTTCTCCCCTGTTGGGAAATCGTACCTCCATGGAATGCCAGCCAATGTATCTACCACAGCGCTAAAATTGGTGTCACCACTGTTTTTTGCGAACATGAAATTTCCTGTATTCAAGCAGAGAAGGCTGTCGCCATCGTCTGAGCTGAATGAAAGCGTCCATTTGTCGTGTTCAACACTTCGAACAAAACTGCCTTGTTCGATATTGAAATAAACGGAATAACGGTAGTCTTTCCCAATTCCGGCAACTAGAGTTCCTTCCACAGAAGGCGGATAGAGCGGATCCTCTTTTTCGCATGAAAAGAGAAACAAACAAATTGAAAATAAGGCGAGTATACGTTTCAAAGTAGATTAAACTTTAATCCAACAAAAAGACTTCTTCCCCAGGCAAGGGGCATGGAACCGCCAGAAGAATGCACCCCTCCTGAAGCATTACCAAGCAACTGAGTTACATTAAATAAGTTTCTTCCTCCTACGGTTAAAGAGAGTCGATCTTTCCAGATTTTCTGATTGGCAGATACATCCATCCAATGGTATTCTTCTAGCGATCCGATTTCTACTTGATCTCCAGCCAACTGGGCTTGAGGGGTTCTACCAACATACTTATAGCTGAGTTTAAATCCAAAGCGCTTGGATGGCCTCCAGTATTCAAATCCAAAATTGGCCTCAGGACTAAAGAAATCGGCGGAGGAATTTTCTAGACTATACTGCTGATATAAGGTTGAAAAGCCAATTCTAAATTGAAAATCAGGATGAATATTGTATTTAAAATCTGTCCGCAATCCGGTCGTTTGTGCTTGGTTGATGTTTACATAACTAAATTGAGTTCCGCTTACAGCGGCTAGCTCAATGAGGTTGTTCAATCCATTGTAGAAGAGCATGGGCTCGAGCTCATACCGATGTATCATTCGCTTATCTCCCCACGAGAACAGAGCACTTAAATCGGCGTGATGCGAATATTCTGCCATAAGGTTGGTATTTCCAACGATATTGTGGTTAGCATCAATGAATTCGAGGTACAACTCTTTAATGGATGGTGCTCTAAATCCGCGTGCATACGAAGCCCGGTAGCTATAGTTTTTGTCTTTGGGTTTGAAGTTCACATGTATAGATGGAACGGGCTGAGAAGTATAGGCAGAATTATAGCTTACTCTAAGTGCAGGTTGAAGGGTTATGGAAGGGTCAATCTTCCAACGGAGGCTTCCAAAGGCGGCATAATCGCCTATAGACTGTAAATTTCCAGCGATACGCTGACCGGAGCCCACTTCGTACGCGAGCTCGTAGCCCACTTGATACGACAATTTAGACTCGGCATTGGGCAAACTATAGGTTCCTCTCGAGAGAAAACTTTGGGCAAAAGTGGTATCGGTAGCGCTGGGATCTGAGCTGAGTTCTTGGGTTCGATCAACTAAGTTTTGGTTGTAGGTAACATTGTCTCGTCGAAATAGATTATGCGCTGCCAGAATTTCTAATGTTTTGGCATTTTTCAAATTCCATTTGGCATCAAGCGAATGGTCTAGCCTATAGGTTGTGTACCAGCGATCAAAGGCATAGTCTGAAAAAATACTTCGCCTATTGCCTTTGTCTTTAATAATTTCCTGGAAAGCAGAGAGCGAATAGTTCAGCTGGAAACGGTTTTTTTTCAATCGGTACTTGGCTGTACCAAAGAGTTGTTCTTTCTGATTCCAATCTTGGGCTCTTTGCCCTGTATCTATTGCACTCCATCCGTTAAAAAAGTTTCTTCCAGCATTCAGTTCAATTTGCTGGTTTTTTTGGAAGGGAATGCTAACTCCTGCATCCAAATTATACACTCCCACGGATTCATAAAAACTCGAAAAATGGTAAGTGGGCTTTTCGTGAATGTCTTTTTTGGTTATCAGATTAATGGCACCCGCCAAGGCGTTTGAACCGTAATTAACGGATACAGGACCTTCAATAATTTCAATACGCTCGATAGTGTTGAGATTAATTTGGTTGAGGTCGAGTTGTCCGTCTAACCTTCCAATTACAGGCACTCCGTCGATTAATATTTTTACGTTCTCTCCAGAAAGACCCTGCATTTGAATGCCCGTGCCTAAAACGCCGTCTCCTTGAATTCGAATGTTTAATTGATCATTTAAAAGCTGACTTAAATTAACCGCTCCTTTCGATTCGATACTTTGCTCGTCGATAACCTTAACTCTTAACACCGATTCTGAAGCAGTAGTTGGAGCATATTGGGCTGTAACCACAATGTCGTCTAGGCTATAGCTTCCTGCCTTTAAGCGGATGTCTTTTTGTGTTCCAGGTGAGATACTGTCTTTGAAAGATTCATATCCGATAAAAGTAACCGTTATGGCAACCGGACTGCTATGCTGAATGGTGAAATATCCTGTAGCATCTGAAATGGCAAGTGATTTTTGTTCAGCAGATTGAATTACAATATGAGCATATTCTATGGGTCTGGCCGTACTAGCGTCGACTACGCGCAAACGAGAGGTTTGCGCGTAGATCGGTACACTAATAAGAAGAGCTAAAACCAGTCGCGTTAATGCCATTGAATTCAATTCTTAATGCGAGAGAATTACTCGAAGAGTTGAAAGCTTGTTTTCGCTTTGGATGCGAACGAAATAGCTGCCAGAAGGCAAGAAGGCAAGATTGAGCTGTGTTTCTGTCTGATTGTCAATCTGCTTTTCAAGCAATGTTCTTCCGCTATTATCTAATAGGGCGATATGAAAAGACGAGCTCTCAGACTGAATGTTCAAAAGGTCTTTTGTTGGATTGGGGAAAATCTTGAATTCAGAAAGAGTGCTTTCTTGGATTCCTATGGATGTACCTCTGTTCTGACTGAAGCTAATATCGCCTGTTGAGCCACCTCCAAAGGCTGTGAAGATCAGTTGATAAATCCTTCCACCTTGACTGGTAACAAAATAGCTTAGAGAATCAGTGAGTGCCCACTGAAAAGTAGCGTTGTTAAAGCTCTTCCAATCCGAACCTATTCTAGACATATCTGTGTTATCCAGAGTGTAATTCACTGAATCTGCTGCATTAGGAATGGCTCCAAGAACACGAGCTGAGCGAATGCCAATATTGGTTTGGGCTCCCATAACAATATAATTAAGAACAACGGGTCCGGCTTGAATAGGCAAGGAATATCTTCTGAAAACCATATCCCATTCTGCACTCATGGGCTCGCGATCTAAAAATTGATCATCGGCAATATTGTAGTAGAAGAAATTCTTTCCCGCATAATTGGTCTTGATTGCGGTCTTTGCAATTTCATTGTTTCCATCTAAATCAGCTAGTCGAAAGGTAACTTGCTGTCCCATTGCGGTCATTGTATCTATGATGAGTTTCTTGAAAGAACCATCTGAAAGTTGCAATACAAAAATTCTTTTTGCATTTACATTGTGGGTAAACTGATTATACTCACCCCAACCGTAATCGGGATGCGAAGTACCCATATTGGCCAATGCACCTAAACTCCAAGATTCAGTAGAATTGTGCAATTCGCGCTGTTGCATTCCAGAAGTATCAATGCTATTCCAGTCACTTATATTGTCTGAAACAACAAAGACCCTAACTCCTTTTGCTTCATTAATAAGAATGCTGGCATCTTGTGGGCGGATGGTAAAACCGAGGTCCCAATTCAATGCGGGTTCCGTTTTAATTTCTCCACCAGCAAAAGAATAATAGATGTCATTGGCATAAGAGGCGCCCATACTTAAATTTACAGTCTGCTGGGCCTGCGCAAGAAAGGCTGCAGCGGTGAAAAAGGCAAAGAATGTTTTTTTCATTTGAGAGAAGCTCATTTTTGTGGTTTTTATTTAGACTGATTCTAAACAGGTCAAAAGTAGTACGCAAAGAAGTTGTGGCAAAACTAAGTTTGGTAAATCTTGCGCGCTATGATAGATATCATGAAATCAACCCCTAGTCCAAAGGTAATTGTAGCTGTTTTAAACTGGGGCATTGGCCATGCGAGCCGGTGTGTTCCCTTAATAAATGAGCTGCAAAGATCTGGGAAAGAGGTGGTTGTTTTTTCTGATGGCATAGCGTTGGAATTCTTGCTCCTACAGTTTCCTAGTATTGAATTTTGTCTTGTTCCCTCGTATAACATTCGGTACGCGGGGAAGGTTTTATTGTTGGAAATGTTCTTTCAACTTCCCAGAATAGCTTGGGCGGCGCACAAAGAGCGGCGTGTTTTGAGCAAATGGTTGAGGAATAATGCCTGTGAAGGTATTTTTTCAGATAATCGTTTGGGATTTGTTTCAACAAAAGTCCCTTCCTATTATATCACGCATCAACTCAATATTCCAGTTGGATTTTTAAGTCCTATGGCTTCATTTTTCCACTTTCTCTACTACCGAAAATTCAAAGCTGTTTTGGTGCCGGATCAAGAGGGGGAGGGAAGTCTCTCGGGCGTTTTGTCGAAGCCATTCTCAAGAAGATCGAAAATCTATAAGCTTGGCTTGTGGAGTCGTTTCGAAGGGAAGTCAAACGTCAACCAACAAAAAAAGGAACATATTTTAATTTTACTCAGTGGGCCAGAACCTGCACGCACCGAATGGGAGTTGGAATTGCTTTCTCAAATCTCGGAGCAGAAAGACAAGCGTTTTGTTTTAGTGAGAGGCTCTTCTAAAGAGAGAGAGGCTTTCCAATTGGAAAATCTAGTGATTTATGATCTTCTTGGAAGCGAAATGCTCGAGAATTTAATAGAGCGCTCAACAGGGGTTGTTTGTCGTTCGGGTTATTCTACTTTAATGGATTTAGCTCTTTTACAGGCTAAGGCTTTTGTAGTTCCAACCCCAGGACAAACCGAGCAGATGTATTTGGCTAAGTATCACCAAAGCCAAAATCATGTTCGAACTGTGGATCAAAAAAACTTTTCTTTAAAAGAAGCAGTGAAGAAGTTGGAGGAAGGATCTTTTTCTTTTCAAAAGCCTCAAAAAGTCAATTTCCAGGAGGTATTAACTCGCCTTTCGCAGAGTAAATGAAAAGGTAGACCCCACATTTTCGGCTGAACGTACATTAATGGTTTGTCTGTGCGCTTCTATAATGTGTTTTACAATGGCTAGCCCTAAGCCCGATCCGCCCATATCTCTCGCTCGGCTTTTATCCACCCTATAGAATCGCTCAAAAACACGAGGAATATCTTTTTCAGGTATTCCTAGTCCATTGTCTGATATTTCTACCAAAACATTTTGGTGCATATCGTAGAGCTTAACTTCAACAAATCCCTTGCTGCGCTTACTATACTTAATGGCGTTGTTGAGTAGATTCACAAGAACCTGTTCAATTCGTTGTGGGTCGCCTTCTACCCAAAAAGCTTGCTTGGTATTAGGGATGCGCAATTCTACTGATTGCTCCTTCGACATATCATCGAACAACTCGGCTGTTTCTTTTAATAATTGGTTGAGGTCGAATTCAACCATTTTAATATCCAAAATTCCCGATTCTAATCGTGTTATTAGTTCGAGATCGTTGATTATACTAATCATTCTTTCTACACTCTTTGAGGCTCTTGTGAGGTAGCGAGTATTAATTTCTGGATCGTCAATGGCGCCATCCAACAGCGTAAGCAAGTAGCCTTGTATATTGAAAATAGGCGTTTTTAATTCGTGGCTGATGTTTCCTATAAACTCTCTTCTATAGGTTTCTCTTTCTCTTAGGCCTGCAAGTTCTCTAGTTCTTTCAGAATCCCATTCGCTTACTTCTTTGCTTACTGCATCAAGGTCTGTAGAAATGGGGGGCTTGCTACTTTGATCTTCACCCGTTTTTAAGTTGTGAATGTTTTTATAGATCAGTGTAATCTTTTCATAGATGAATCGATCTGTCAAACGCCATATCAACAGAAAACAAAGGAGAAGAACAAAAGCATGGAGCGACAAAAAGAAGGGCCAAGAGAAGGCCATTCCCGAAATGAAATACGCCAGATAGAATAGTGAATAGGAGGCAATGCCGAGTATGGTCGTAATGAGTAGCGACAGTAAGAGAGGATTGTCTAATCTAGATTGCCTTGACATACTTTACGATTACTTAAACCTCAAATTTGTAACCCACTCCCTTTACTGTTCTAATGCATTTTTCGCCAATTTTTTCACGAATTTTTCGAACATGAACATCAATGGTACGTCCGCCAACTACCACCTCATTCCCCCAAATGCGATCTAGAATCTCATCTCGGCTGAAAACTTTACCCGGTTTAGAGCAAAGCAAATAGAGCAATTCGAATTCCTTTCTAGGCAGCTCTATCTTTTTCGATTGGATGTTAACTTGATATTTTTCATGATCGATAGACAAATCTCCGAAGGTGAGTATGTTTCCCTCTATTAATTCTGTTGACGTGCTTGACCTTCTTAATAATGCCTTAACACGACTAACGAGAACTTTCGGCTTTATCGGCTTGGTAATATAGTCGTCGGCTCCAGCGTCGAAGCCTGCTACCTGAGAGTAATCTTCACCTCTTGCGGTAAGAAAAGCAATTAGAGTGTCTTTAAAACTTTCATCCTTCCGCAGGGTATCACAGGTTTCAATGCCATCCATGCCAGGCATCATTATATCAAGTAAAATGAGATGAGGTCTGTGTTTACGAGCCTTTTCTAGGGCTTCCGAACCGTTTGAAGCGGTAGTAACGAGAAAACCTTCTTTCTTGAGATTATAACCAACAAACTCAAGAATGTCTGCTTCGTCATCTACCAATAGAATTTTGAAATCACTGTTTTCCATTGCTCTAATTTGATTCAAAAATAGACAATGCAATTTTGAGCGATTGACACAACCTAAACTTCTACTTTTCTTAATTTATACATAATATTGAGGCCGTGCGCAAACTTCATTTTTGCACTAATCAAAAACACGGTATTCTGAGCCTTCTGTTCAGTACCCATGAAAAATCTAAGCATTATGAAAGTTAACAGTCTCAAATCAGCATTTGCTGCAATTGTACTGGTTGTTTTAGGTACTTCTTGTACAGACGACAACAACAACAACACTACCACTCCAATCAACACCAATGTAATCAAAACAGGTCAAATTACTTCGGATGAGACTTGGACAGCGGATAAAGTGTATCAGTTAAGAGGTCGTGTAACCGTTGTGAACGGGGCAACCTTAACTATTGAAGCCGGCACCGTTGTGAAAGGTGAGGCAGGACAGGATGCCAATGCATCAGTATTAATCATTGCACGCGGCGGAAAAATCAACGCTCAAGGAACCTCTACTTCTCCTATTATTTTCACTTCGGTAGCAGACAATATCGTTTCTGGTCAAGTGGCTAGTCCGAATTTGAATGGTTCTTTCTCTGGTCTTTGGGGCGGTGTAATTGTTCTTGGTAGAGCACCCATATCCATCCAAAACGGCACTCAAGCACAAATAGAAGGCATTCCACCAACAGACACCAATGGTTTGTATGGAGGAAGTAATCCTACTGACAATTCGGGTATCCTACGTTATGTTTCAATCCGTCACGGTGGAACACTGATCGGTAACGGAAATGAAATCAATGGTCTTACCCTTGGTGGTGTAGGTTCTGGAACGAGCATCGACCATATTGAGGTTTTGGGTAACCTAGACGATGGAGTAGAGTGGTTCGGTGGAACTGTAAATGTATCGGATCTATTGGTTTGGAATACAGGAGATGATGCCTTTGATGTAGACCAAGCCTATACAGGTACTATCAATAATATTATCGGCATTGGCGGTGCTGCACAAGACCATGCCCTTGAAATTGATGGACCAGAAGGTTCTTTAACTGGTGGATTCACCATGACCAATGGTACTTTTGTTGGATACAATGATCAGGGTACAGACGGAGGAGAATATGGCGACTTCCGCGATGGAGCAGAAGGTAGCTTGAGCAACCTTTTCTTTAAGAATTTCTCAGATAATTCAGATCTAGAGTTAGACGATGATGTTTCATCAAACAACTATAAGGCGGGTATTTTGGTGTTCGGTTCTGCTTGGCAGTTCGATGTATCGCACCTTACTTCTGGAAACCTTACTACAGATGATATTTTTGCAGATAAGTCTCCCGCTGGAGATGCCTTCTCAGATTTGAGTTTCTCAACTATTGTTACTACTCCAACGGTTGGAGCCGATGCGTCTGAATTTGCTGGCTGGACTTGGGGTGATGTTCTAGGTGCTTTGAACGGACTATAGTAGTTCGTCAATATCATTGATTCTAAATTATCAAGAGGCACAGGAAAAATCCTGTGCCTCTTTTGTAATTTCAAACCAATAGAAATGAAATTGAGCTTTTTCTGGGCTTCCCTTGTTCTTTCAATGCTTTTAGGCGGAAGTGCTTTAGCCCAAAACGGGAAAATTCGTGGAACCATCATTGAAGATGAAACCAACGAGCCCCTTTTCGCTGCCAATGTAATGGTTAGCAATGTTGCCGCAGGCGCGGTTACAGATTTCGATGGCAATTTTGAATTTAGTCTCGCTCCGGGTGTTTATACCATTAAGATTTCTTTCCTCGGATTGGAAACCTTAACGATTACAGGAGTGGAAGTGAAAGCAGGAGATGTAACCGTTCTCGAAAACATCCGCCTGAAACCGGCTATGCAAAAAGAATTGCAAGAGGTGGTGGTTACCGCTGAGGCCATTCGAAATACAGAATCGGCTATGCTTTCTATGAAAGCCAAGTCTGTGAATGTGATGGATGGAATTTCTTCTCAGGCTTTTAAAAAGGTGGGAGACAATACAGCGGCCTCTGCGGCGAAAAGAATCCCCGGGGTTTCTATCCAAGGCGGTAAATATGTATTCGTGCGTGGTTTAGGCGATCGCTACACTAAAACTACTTTGCACGGATTGGATATTCCGGGTCTTGACCCAGATCGGAACTCCTTGCAGATGGATATTTTTCCAACCAATATCATCAGCAATATCACAGTTTTGAAAACCTTTACTGCCGAATTGCCCGCCGATTTTACAGGTGGAGTGGTGAATATTGAAACCAAAGAGTTTCCAACCAAACCCACTTTAAATGCCTCGGCTAGCGTGGGTTTCACTCCCGGTATGCAGTTCAACAACGGTTACCTCACTCAAAATAAAAGTGCTACCGATTTCTTGGGCTTCGACAGTGGTGACCGCGATGAGCCTCTTGGAATGAGTGCGAACAATCCAAGACCGGCGGGCAGTATTCCAGACCCTCGAGTAAATCCGGGTTTATCAGAATCCTCTACACGAGCCTTCAATCCAGAATTAGCCACAAGCAGCGGAACGGCCTTGCCCAATTTTAGCTTGGGTATTTCTGGAGGAAATCAGATTAAAAAAGACAGAAAAACCTACGGTTATGTGGGCTCTTTTAGCTATAAAAATTCAACTGATTTTTACGAGGGATGGGAGCAAAACTTCTATCGAAAGAATACCGATGCCGACATTTTTGAGCTACGAGATGAACGCTTGCAGAAGGGAAATCTGGGAATAAACAATGTCTTGCTCAGCGGTATGCTCGGAGGAGCCATGAAAACCACTCGTTCTAAATACAAGCTTTCTTTAATGCATTTGCAAAACGGAGAGTCTAAGTCGGGTTATTTGAATCAGTCTGACCTTATTGCCAGCAATAACCAATCGGTAAGAGACAACTTAGAGTATTCGCAAAGATCCATTACCAATTTACTTTTGGCTGGAGAGCATCTGTGGGATGGAGGAGATTGGAATGTAGAATGGAAGGTTTCTCCAACCCTTTCCAATATTCAAGACAAAGACGTTCGTTTCACCCCATATGTAGTAGATAGAGATGAAAACGGTAGTATCATCGATTATGCTATCGATGCAAGTGAAATAGGTTTTCCAACTAGACTTTGGCGCAATCTTTCAGAGGTAGACCTCGCCAATCGTCTCGATTTTACCAGAGATCATAGACTGTTTAACCAGAATGCCAAGTTGAAATTCGGTCTGGGCTATACTTTTAAAATGCGCGACTATGAAATATTGAGATACGATTTGAAAGAAACTTTCCAACCCGTACAAAACCTGACTGGAAATGCCAATGAATTGTTGAGCGACGATTATATATGGAGTGCCGCCAACCCCGATGCTCCTGGTATGTTTATCTACGGAGAATTTTACGCCAACAATACCTTTTCTGGAACTCAGACCACCTTTTCAGCCTTCGTGTCGGAAGAGTTTAATGTGTCTAAGCGTTTAAAAGCCATTGTAGGTGTGCGCGCAGAGAAATACGATCAAACCTATACGGGTCAAAATCAAATTGCCAACACCAACCCGAATGATCCGGCAGCCCGCATTTTTGATAACGATAAGGTGCTTGATCTTCTCGATTTCTTCCCTTCCGTTAGCTTGGTGTATGCCCTCAATTCGAAAACAAATCTGAGAGGTTCATACTTTAAAACCACAGCACGTCCTTCCTTTAAGGAGATTTCAGCTGCGGAGATTGAAGATGTATTGTCGGGCTTGGTGTTCATCGGAAATATCGACTTAGTTCAAACGGATATTCAAAACTTGGATGTTCGGTATGAAGTCTTTTTCGAAAAGCAACAAACCCTTTCGGTTAGTGGTTTTTATAAATCATTCGTCAACCCAATTGAAATGGTTTCTTTCCAGCAAGCGGCCAATAACTTCCAACCAAGAAATGTGGGAGATGCGCGTGTGCTAGGAATTGAGCTGGAAGGAAGGTTGAGCATGGGAACCCTTGTTCAGACCTGGGATAATTTCTTCTTAAATACCAATTTAACCTTAATTGATGCCCGAGTGGCCTTCGACAAACGACCCAATGGCGATTTCGATGGTAAGTCGGTAGGATTGAGAACAGGAGAAAGCTTAGGCGATTATAGAGATATGCAGGGTCAAGCGCCTTATATTATCAATGCCGGACTAAGCTATCAAGGAAAGAAGAATGGCATTGAAGCAGGTGCTTACTACAATGTTCAGGGTCCTAAATTGGTAACCGTAGGTGTGAATTTAACCCCTGATGTGTACTCCATTCCCTTCCATGGCTTAAATATGAATGTGCGCAAGAGCTTTGGCAAAGACAATAAAATGCAATTGGGTCTTTCTGTAGACAATGTCTTAAACGATGTTATGGAAATGGAAACCCGCTCCTATAAGGCAACCGAAAAGATTTTTAGTCGATTTACTCCTCTGAGAACCTTTAGCCTAAACTTTAGCTACCGCTTTAAGTAAAGCCAGCTAAAGAACACTACATCAAGCTCCGAGAAACTCTGTTTTCTCGGGGCTTTTTTATTTGGGCTTAATCTTGTTAAAATTTAGAAAGAAAGTAAACAATTGTTAATTCCTTTACATTGAGCCGAAAGGTTCTAATACCTTTGCACCGCACAACGAAAAGTTGAAAAGCACTGAAAAACTACGATTTATGAAGAAAAAAGTACTTTTTAGTCTTGGAGTAGTATGCCTATTAATGGCTTTCTTCCAAGCAAACAGTAATGGAGCGGGCTCACAGCCAGGCTATTCTGGCTCTCCCCAAAGTAGCGGTCAAGACTGCATGAGCTGTCATTCAGGACCCGGTATTTCTACCGAATCGGTTACCATTACAACGGACATTCCCGCGGCAGGATTTGCGGCAAATACCACCTATAACATTACAGTTACGGCAGACAACAATGGAGCAGGTTCTAACAAAATTGGAATGAGCGCTAGTGTTGAAGACAATGGTGGCCATCAAGGCACTCTCAGTGAGTCTTCTGTTGAACTGCAGCTTGTAGGATCTGATTTTGTTACTCACACCCCTTCAGGTGTTACTCCTTCAGCAGGGTCTAAGAGCTGGACTTTCCAGTGGAACTCTGGAAGTGCAGGGACTGGAACAACCATCTACGCTGCTGTGAATTTCACTAATGGCGACAATTCAAGCGCAGGCGATATTGTGGTTACTGCCACTGAGCAACTTACCATGGCTCCTATGGTAGTAGCCTCCGACCTTATCATTACGGGTATTGTGGATGGTCCACTTTCGGGTGGTACGCCAAAGGCCATTGAAATATATGTTGCCAACACCATTTCCGATTTAAGTGAATATTCTATTGCCAATGCCAACAATGGCGGTCCTTTTACTACTACTCCATTCGTATTTCCAGCAGTTTCAGCCAATGCGGGAGATTTCATTTACGTTTCTTCAGAAGCGCCAAACTTCACAGCCTTCTTCGGTCTGGCTCCCGACTATGTTACCAGCAATCTTAACGTAAATGGTGACGACGTAGTGGGCTTATTTAGAAATAGCTTGCTTGCAGATGTTTACGGTGTACCGGGTGTTGATGGTACCGGTACTCCATGGGAATATTTAGATGGTTGGTCCTATAGAAACAATGGAACCGGTCCGAATGCAACTTTCACTCTTTCTGAGTGGATTATTGGTGGAATTGATGCGCTCGATTTCGAAACCAGCAATGCTACTGCAGCCAATCCTTTCCCAATAGGAACCTATCTTACAGGCGGCGCCCTTCTTCCACAATTGGAAATCACAGAAGTGATGCCCGGCAGTTCGCTTCCTGCTCCTTATGATGCAGATTGGTTTGAAATAGCCAACACTGGAGCCATTAGTGTAGATTTAAATGGATGGTCTTGGGATGATAATTCAGCGACTGCTGGAACTCATACTTTCGGTTCTTTGAACATTCTTCCAGGCGAGCGCATTATTGTGGCCGATTTACCCACAGCAGATATCGCTGGATGGATTGCTCAATGGCAATTAACAGGTCAAGGTTTGCAAGTGGTTGGAAACGATGCTTTCAGCTCGATCGGATTTTCTGGATTAGGCCAATCTGGTGATGGAGTTTATCTTTACAATCCTTCCAACCAAGCCGTAGATTCAGCTATTTACACGAGTTCTACTTCTGGAATTTCATTGAATTTCTCAGGAGGAATGCTTGTGGGGCCATCGGTAAATGGCGTTAATGGTGCTTTCACTTCGCTCGTTGGTTTAGATGTTGCCTCTCCAGGTAACTTAATGCCTCCTCCTCCGGCACCAGGTATTCCTACCTATTCTATTTCACAACTACGTGGAGTTGATGCTTCGGGTCTTCCAGACTCATTAAACGTATATGCCCGTATTTATGGAACGGTTTTCTCAATCGATTTTCGCGCTGCGGGAGGCTATTCATTTTGGATTAAGAATAATCAGCACGGAATAGTTGTTTTTAATTTCAATGATGTGAATGGCTATGTTTCGCAAATAGGAGATAGCATTAAAGTGGTGGGTACCGTATCTCAATTCAACGGCTTAACGCAGTTTGTGCCCGACACCATTGTTACTATTAGTACTGGAAATACGGTATCGGCTCCATTAACTGTATCTGCACCGCTTGCAGAAACCGATGAGGGAGACCACATTCGTATAAACAATGTTACCCTAGTAAATCCAACCCAATGGCCCATTACAGGAAATAGCGCAAACGTAGATGTAACCGATGGCACCAACACCTATTTGGTTCGCATAAACTCGGCTACAGATATAGATGGATCTACGGCTCCTTCGGGTCCTTTTGACATTGTAGGTGGTGGCGGACAGTTTGATAGCTCTATTCCGTATGATGCGGGATATCAACTTCAACCCAGCAGCTTGGCTGACATCATTGTAAACGTACCTACCGTTCCAACGGTTAATTTCTTGAGCGCGGGTACATCAGCAATTGAATCGGCTGGCACGGTTACTATAAACCTTTCCATCAATCCACCGGCTACCACAGCGGGTGCAGTACAACTGATTCTTACTCCAGGTCCAGGTCTTGGTTTGTTAGATGGAAATACCTCTCCTGCGGTTAATCCGCTTACAGGAGAAATAACTATTCCTTTCGCTGCTGGAGCTAGCTCAGTATCTCTCGACTTCACTATTATAGATGATACTGATATGGAGGCAAACGAAACGGCAACCTTAGACATTACTACTATTGGAACCACTGTAAGTGTCGGTTCTTTGAATCAATTTGTCTTCACTATTATCGATAACGATACTCCTATACCAACCTATGACATCGCTACAGTTCGCACAATAAATACCGATGGAATTCCAGATTCAATTGGGGTTTATTGTCGCTTGGAAGGGGTAGTTTATGGTTTCAATATTCAATCGCCAACAGGTACGAACTCACAGTTTACTTTAATCGACAATACCGGTGGTATTAGCGCATTTTATAGCTTGAACAACGTTGCTTACAGCCCGATTGAGGGAGATCGCATACGCATGGTAGGTACCATTGATCAATTCAACGGATTAGCGGAAATCATTCCAGATAGCATTACACTTATATCTACAGGCAACCCGCTGGGTTCTCCAACAGTGGTAACGGCTTTAGATGAACTTACAGAGTCTAATTTCATCCGCATAAACAATGTAACCCTGGTAGATCCAACACAGTGGCCTGCTCCTGGAAACAATGCCAACGTAGACATTACAGATGGTGCCAACACCTATGTTATGCGTATTGATAGAGATACAGACGTAGACGATAATGTTGCGGCGCCAACTACAGCTTTTGATGTTACAGGTTTGGGTGGACAATTTGATGCTTCTATTCCGTATACAGATGGATATCAGATCTTGCCTCGCTACGCTCAAGATATTTCACTTCCAGCACCTCCTAGCTTGGCTATTACTGAAATTATGGCGGGATCGAATATCGCAAACGCAGCAATCAATGGTGATTGGTGGGAATTGAAGAATACAGGAACAACTGTTATAGATTTAGCGGGTTTCTCTTGGGATGATAATAGTTATATCGCAGGAACCTCTCAGTTTCCTTCAGTAAACATTGCCCCTAATGAAGCCATTGTTATTTGGCAAGGGCTTTCTGCCGATGAAGCAGACTTTATGACGGAGTGGTCTATCACTGCCCTAACTACAGTAATTAGCTCCGATGAACTAACAGGCGCTTTTCCAGCTCTAAGTCAGAACGGTGATGGTGTGGCTATTTATTCTCCAACTGGCGGTGAGATTTGCCGTGCGGAGTACACCAGTGCTACGGCTGGAGTTTCTTTAGAATTCGATCAGAACTGTGGACTTATTGGCAATGCCGTTATCGGGGTGTCAGGCGCCTACACCAGTTTGTCTGGTGATGTCGGTTCTCCAGGTGATATGCCTTTCTCTATTCAAGACAACGGTGGATTGAATGCGAAGATTTATCCGAATCCTAGCAATGGAAAAGTAAGCATCGAGCTTCCTACTGGAGATAATGCAGAACTATTTATCTTCAATGCAGTTGGAATTCGTGTGTTTGAAGGGGCTATTGAGAATGGTCAGACCAGCCTTGATGTTTCTACTTGGGCAAAGGGACTATACCTTGTTCAGATCAATAAAAACAATGGAAGCAATACCGTTCGTCTTTTGGTGAACTAATTCATTGCCTCTGTAAAATAGAAAGCCGCCTTAGATTGAGTTCTGAGGCGGCTTTTTTATGGATGAATAAATTGCCCGGCAACTCTTAGGGAATCAAAGGGGCATTTTCAAAAGTTTAATTATGGGATTCATTCAATCTAAGAAGCTCTTCAACTAGAAAGCTTCTCATTCCCTTGTTGGTAAGATGGCGTATTTAACTATCATTACGCCAGAAATGAATAGGGTAGAGAGCAGAAACCCAAGTCCAACGAATAACAATTTCTGAGCCTCTGTGTTGAAGCTGGGGAACTCCGATAACTCAGAAAACAAGGCGAGTAAGAGATACAGACTAGCAACCACCATCAATACCGGAATTAGTAAGCCCAGCCACCGAGGTCTAAAAATAATTTGAAGCAGCAGAACCAATAGCAAGCCAATGGCAATAGGATTCAACACTCTTCCAACTGAAATCCAATAAAAGAGTACCGATCCAATCAAAAGGTATTCTGGTAAATCCAATAAGAGGTGTTTCAACTTATTCATAGGGTAAGTGCTTAAGAGCTGTGTGCGGATGATTCCATTGATTAAATGAAGCTTACTTCCTTTTATTGTATGAGTGAGGTGATCGTAGGATTTTTAGATGAAACATGAGACGGAACCCTATACATAAAACTAGGGGGCCCAGATGTATCCATGTATAGGTTTTTGTGGATCTTTTTGTGTTTAAAGTGAGAAAGTAAATAGTTCAAACATGAAATCATAAGTCTCTTGAAAAAGTTGAACGTGGCTGCTTTTTTCGACAAGTTCTAAATATAAAGTTTGGTTTTTGAGTGTTTGATGTGGTCTGACGCTGTTTTAGTCTTCCAGCCATTCTTGACTTATCGCTTTGACCTTTTGCACGCCCGTGCCCGTGATGCCTTCTTGAAGGTATCACGGATGTATCGAACACACT
>JAFMBM010000025.1 GCA_017858515.1 Cryomorphaceae bacterium
GCCAACCCGCTGAAGAAACATATTGCTCTGCCGTTACCGTTCCTGATCCTGAAACCGTGCCGCCCACTTTTAGTTGAGCATAGCCCGTGGCATCGGTGTTTAACGTGATGGAGCCATTGTTTACTAGATTCTCTACAATAGAAAATGTTGTGTTTGGACTCAAGCGGATGCTAGCGCCTTCGTTGATGACGCTTTCAGAATTTCCAGAATATTGAAGCTCTGAGGAGCTGCTCGGATTAATGCTAAATTGAATATCATCTAAGGCAAATTCATCGCGATTACCACTTCCAGAAACATCATCGCTAGACCAACGCAAATAAATGAAGTCTCCACTGGACACGTTGAGTCCAGTAATAATAGCCGATCTTCTGTATGAAATCCATGCTGCCGCACTGCTTGCCTCCTCTGATATCAAGTCTAAAGTTGAAATATCCGTGTAGACGTTATCGTCATCGCTATAAGCCACATTAAAATTATTGGCTCGACCCTGATCAGGATAAACGTAAACTAGATAATCCAATAGAATTGAAGTCGCTGGAACGCCCGTTTGATTCTGAATTCTAAGTATTACTGTCCCGGGAGTAAAATCACTTCCCCCTGGATTTATCCCAAAACTTGAATTTCCAGTGAAGGTTTCGAAGGAATAAAATCCTCCTGTTGAAACATTTCCAATGCTGCTTCCCCGAGCTATGTCTCCAGAAGTACCTGTTCCACCGAAAGCAACACTTCCATCTGACATCCCTGTTACGCTCCATGCATCAGAGTCCAATTGGCCGGTGTTGGGTGAGGAAGCAAAACCAGCTCCAGTATATTCTCCATTGTTTACTCCTGAAACGGTAGACTCAAAATCGATAGTAAAGATCTGATCTTCATCGGTAATTTGCCATCCAAACGTGGGTGGTGCCGTAATATCAAATGAGCTACTCAACACATCTGAAACCAGCCCATCGGTGGCGGTTAATTGTCTAGAAGTTTCTGCCACAGTATGGGTTAAACCTGTAAAAGTAGCGAGACCGCTAACGGCTGCAACCGTAATAGTCCCTCCCGTTAAGGTTCCATTCGAAGTAATATCCACATCCAAATCACAGTCGGTATCTCTATTTCCGTTTGCGTCTATCGCTTCAACGGTAACATCAGTCATAGCAACATTCACTTGAGTATTTACTGGCTGAATTGCAAAACTCAATGCTGAATAGTCTACATCTATGATAATATTATTGCCTTCAATGGCACCCAAAGTGAAGGTTGAATTAAAACCAGAGCCCGCAGCATCCCCTGTGAATCCATGTCCGGTTGCAGGAATACTGAAATCTAGTATGCTTCCGTCTACAATTGAAGAAGTGTTGAAATAAACGTAAAGAGTTATATCTACAGACCCGCCGTCGGCTATCACTAAATTTCCAGTTGTTAAGGGTATCAAGATTTCTGTATCCGTTATAGATGCACTTCCTATAGTGATGAAGGAAGACCCATCGTGAAGACGTACACCCTGAATTGCGTCTGTCCAATCGGCAGTATTCCCAGATCCAGGAACTACCCGAACGCTGAGAACGTCTGTGCTCAAGCCATCTCCCGATGCTTGATCCTCAATAGTAAAGGTGAAAACAGAAACTGCGTTCAGGAGAGTTGTAACATCCGCTGCAATGATAGATTTTGTTCCAACTTGACTTATTGGATCAAACACTTCGGTATCTGTATCATTTGGATTTGTTGCCGTTCCGCTTACAGGAATAGTTACATCTGAAGCGCCTGTTGAGCTCAAAACAACATCCGCAGATTTTGCTCCCGGAGTGGAAGGAGAAAAACGGACATAGACCGTTCTCGGTTGAGATACAATGTTACCTCCAGATTGAAGAAATACAACGGTATCCTGAAAATTCACATTGTCTCTACTTACTTGAAAATCTGTGGGAGCTGTTACAATGGCATTGCTTGTTAATCCAGATCCACTAATTGTAAAAGATGAAGATGACGTTGAAGAACCCACATCAATACTTCCAAAAGCGCCGTTGAAGCCTGTTAGATCTGCTGTGAGAGACGATGAAGGCGACACAGTTCCATTAACAATCAAATCATTTCCAGTACCATCACCAATACCTCCAGAACCGCCTGTTGACTCAGCGAACATATAAAACCGAAAGGTAACTGCACTGCTAGAAGCGGATTGGGAAAAAGTAAAAGTGAAGTTCTGCGTTGAAGTATTATCTGTTATTGAGTATTCCGTATCTAAATTAGAAGTATACCCATCCAAAGAACTCCTTAAAGCCACTGCACTAGGGCCAGTGCCAGATCTCTGAATTTGAATGTAGATAGAACTAACTGAAAATTCATAACCTGAATTAGGAGTAACCGTAAACTCCATATAATCATTTCCACTCACAGCGTTTGCAATACTGCTGGTAGCCCAACCCGTAGCGTTGAAACGTCCACCGTTACTGGAAGCCGTTAATCCCGCTCCTCTAGTTATGCTAGAATTAGATATGTTCGGATCATTAAAAATAGATGTTGCGCTTGTCTCATCTCCTGCTAGTGAAGAAAATTCAAAGCTTACTATTTGGGATCTGCTCTGAAGTGCAAAAAAGAGAAATAGCAAAAAAAACGATTGCTTTAGTAGCGTCATGGTCATAGTATATATTTTGAGTTCAAAAATATTTTTCATTTATTTTCATTTAATTAGCCCAGTTTTAAGTTATGATTATTAATAGATTGGATTAACTGATGGCTTAACATGGCCTGATAAAAGAATCAGCAAAATGGATTTATCAGTAGTGTCCAAACTCCAATCTTTTTGTTCTTACAGAGATCGAAGCAGCTTCGAAACCAGACGCAAAGCCCTTTCCATTGGAATGAATTCTGAGGATTGGATTGAAATAGAATCTCATTTGTTTTCTGAAGGCTTTCTGAATGATCAGCGGTTTGCTGAAAACTTTATTCGTGGTAAAATCAAGCATAATTCTTGGGGTCGATTAAAAATTTTCCACGCCATTTCTTTACATCAGATTGATAGGGACATTCTTTCCAAAGCATGGGGAAGCATTGATACATCTCTATATCAGGAAACCCTAAGTAAGGTGCTTTCCAATAAATGGAAATCCTTGGAGTCAAAGGAAGGATTCGAAAAAAGACAGGCCTGCGTTCGGTTTGCACTTTCAAAAGGATTTGAGCTTGATGAAATTCTGAATACATTAAAGGAGTTAGATCTAGAATGACTGTTTTCTAATCAAAATAGACCTTTCTATAATCCACCATTCTGTCGTTAACAAAAAGGTGAATTACAACTAGGCCATCTTCACTCCCAGTCCAATAAAATTGCTCTCCTGAATAGGTCGCCAAGAGAGCCGCTGTTTGACTTCTCAACTCCCATTTTACCCTATCTCCTGCTCTGAGATTCACGGCCTTTTGCCCATTACTTGTTGATTGAATTTTAGGATTGGAAGTAAAGTTGGCAACTATAGGAATAGATGAGTTGTTGATTGAACCGTTGTCTGTGCTATCCTGAAATGAAAGTCCAACATCCATAGTCTCTTCAAGAGATTCATATACAATACGCTTTTCATCTTCCCTATTATAAAAGGGATATTGACCTCCAAGTCCAAAGCTTGTTACTGAGAAAACATACTTATGATCAGGAGGGATATTCTGAAAAAGTACGGAACGGATTAAAGAATTGGTCGTAACGGTAGCCCCAAAATCAACCATATTATTGTCCTGAGGATACGTATATAAATCCATGGGCCTAAACTGATTAGGCATTGCAAATCCCCTTACTAAATATCCTTCGGTAAGACCGTCGATGCCCAAATCACTCCAACAAACCTTAATTGCTCTTGGACCCATGTTTACGATCCAAATTGAATCTGGCCCGGATTCAGGCCTAACATTTGAGCCGACAATAGTGAAATGAGTGGTATCCATATCGGGCACATTATTACCATCGTTATCAAAAATCCAGCTATTATGTAAATCAGAGTTCCATATTTGATACTGCCAACTAGGATGGCCAAAACGAAAAGCCATGCATCTTGCATTGTCGATTTCGGGAATAGCCAGAGATGAAAGAGAGCCCTTGATAGAATGTGGTTCAGCACTCGTATTCGCGTTTAATCGATCGTTTTGCCATGCATTTCCTTCGAAATTTATTCCAGCTATCACTGTGCAAGAATCCAGAGTGCCTTGAAATGCAAAAATCTGATCACCAGAAGAAGATAATCCGCAAAGCGAGCCGATAGTCAGCCCCAAATTTGAAATTACAGTATTTCCTTGACAATTAAAATTCAAAACAGTTCCAGCTGGAAGTGAACTGCCAGTTGTATTTATCCAAAACAATCTACTTTCGGTTTGGTGAGAAAATCCGAGAGAATCGTGGGCATCCCATCCATTATCTGTAAAACCTATTTCTGTAGAATCCAATATTTCCTTCCATACTACGATTGAGAATGCATCTGGAGCATCGGTTCGGAAGGCTATGAATTGGAGATCACCAGGATCTAATCTTGTTTGCGATTTGAGAAAAGAGAGTTGAAAGAGTAAGGAGGCAATAATTAAAATTTTCGCATTCATTTTGTAATATTTTACTGCAATACTCGGGCAAAATATTTATCCAACAATGAAGTATACGAAAGTCGTATATCCCTTATCCTCGGTATATTTGAATCTATAGTTGATCCATCGGTGCCAGCTATTTAATTTTTTCTATATTTGAAATTAGACCAACAAAAACCTAACCGAATGATTATCAGGAAATTTAAACCATTAAAGCAATTGCTGCTGGCAGGAGCAATGGCAATTAGTGTGATTTCACATGCACAAGATGCTAATCCACCTTCTCCACCTGCAGAACCCACAGTTACACCTCTTATTGAACCAGGTGCTATGGCCCTTGGATTAAATTTTGGCCTGCCAGGAGTTGGTCTCGACTTTGCTTACAAAGTCAATAATAGTTTTTCAGGACGACTTCGTTTTCAAACACTTCCTTTCGAATTGAATGATTTTGAATACAATTTGGACGGACAAAATTTATTGGCAGACGTAACGCTGAACTTTACTCAAATAGGAATAGTTGCTGACTATTATCCATTCGAATCCAGCTCGTTTAAATTAATGGTAGGGCTTTCATACTTCATCAACAACAAATTTTCATCGACCATAGCGATTAATGACACTCTTTATGTTGGTGAAGATGGATCGGATGCTGATGATTTGGGAGATTTCGTTTTCTATCCAGACGACATTGGAACCATTTCAATATCCTCTGAATGGGGACAAATTGTGCCTTATATGGGCTTAGGTTTTGGTCGTGCGGTTCCTAATAAACGTGTGGGTTTTGGAATTGAATTGGGAGCCTATTATTTAGGTGCTCCTGATGTGAATGTAGACGCAACCGGGATGTTAACAGAGACATCTCAAGAAGAGGCAGGTTTGGAAGAAGGCCTTGCGGAGTATGCTTGGTTACCTCAAATCAATCTACGTTTATCTGTACGCCTTTAATACTTTGAATTCATTTTAAATAAGAGTTGAATTTAATTCCTAAACATCCGTCTTAAACATACAATAGTAGTTTAAGGCGGATAGTTTTTTAAGGACCAGATACAATCAATCACTCTATACATAATTACCTCTCCTTTCCTCCATAACCGCTTGCCTTGAAAGCCTTGCAACTTTTTCAAAAGGAAGTTTAGAAAGAAATTAATAAATAATCAATGAGGTAAGATTTTAATGAAACATCTTCGCTGGTTTAAAGATTTCAGGTTTTCTTGCCTTAAAAATGTGAACCTAGGTCAGTCACTATTCAATTGTGCTACTTTATTATACCTAGAATCAGGTAAATGTGCGTTTAAATCTCATTCTATTCAACAAAAGATTGTACATTAGCGGTTCAACTTGAATCTAACCCAATAATCATGAAACGAATCCTGTCACTTTTAGTCCCAATCGGGATTCTCTTGTCTAGTTGTTCTACGGACTTTATAGACAATTTTGCCATTCGCATTTCACCAGAATTAATGAAGCATACAGCAAGCATTCAAGTGCTAGATGCTCAGGATGAAGGTAAAAGACCTCAAAACATTAAAGTAGTCATTGAGGGCAGCAATTCAAATGATGTTTATGATATTTTCGGAGCACAAGACATTAGCATTAGCGATGGTTTTTTTGCCATTGGATTGCATCCACGTGCCAATCCTATGCCGGGAGTACCAACTGTTGTTCCAATAACCATTACCGCAGATGGTTATTTGACTAGAAAAATGAATGTTACCTTTTATGCTGATCAGACAGAAGAGTTCATCAACGTCAATATGATTAATATCGCAACACCACCTCCAGGTGTTGGATTTGGATCAAATAGTGGCACTATCTCTGGTGATACTACTAGTGCTCCTGTTATAGTAGCTGTGGTTCCAACTGAAGGCACTACCACAATGGACATGAGTGTCCCAAGTGGAACAAGTTTTTTCAATCGTCAGGGAAATAAAATAACAGGTTCAACCTTAGATATTGAAGTGGCCTATTTTGGATCTGAAAATGCAGATGCACTAGCTGAATTTCCTGGAGGTATTAGCCAGGGAGGAGTTCGCCTCGCCGATGGAAGCACTACTGATGCCTTTTTTATTCCAGTAGGTTTTTCCAATATTGAAATGTCCTTAGGAGGAACCGAAGTAAAAAGTTTCTCTGATCCTATTTCAGTTTCTATGGATATTTCACCAAGTATTATCAACCCTGAAACTTCATTGCCATTTGCTGCTGGGGATCTTATAGATATTTGGAGCTACGATGAGGTAGATGGTTTTTGGGTAGAAGAAACAAGAGATACTGTTGAATTGGGTGATAATGGACTGGAAGTACAATTTTCTACAACCCACCTTTCTACGCATGCTGCTTCACCGCGTATGGCTCCCTGCGCTGTTGGCGGCCAAAGCTTTAAATTTGAATTGGTGGGATGGCCAAATTCCATACACGGAAACTTTAGAGTGGCAATTAATCTGCTTGGAACAACTATAGTTTCTCAAAACATATTGATCAATAACGGGTATGTTATCAATACACCTTTCCCTTTACCAACAGGTAGAAATTTCACTATCGATCTTCTTTATACCGCTCCAGATGGTACAACCTATACTGGATCTGCTTCAGGTGTGACCAGTTGCGGCACTCGACATATACTTTCATACAGCTTCCCTGTTCCACCTGCCCCTGTGAATCTGACCTTATCTGCTCAATGTCCCACAGATCCTAGCAAAATTTTAATTCCTACTGGATATAAAATTCGTTCAAGGAAAACAAACGCTGCACTCCCCGCAGATAGACCTTACACCTTACTTGCTACTATCATTAATGGTCAAGCTAGCGCTAGTTTGGTTGTAGGTCAATCCTATGATTTCAGAGTTGCTTTGCCAGAAAACACAAGTTTTGATACTACAGTGACTGTGACTAAGCTGAATTATAACTTTGTCGCTAAGAGAAAGGTAATATGTGATCAATTCTAAAAGTACCTTATCACAAAACAAAAAAGCCAGCTTAAGCTGGCTTTTTTGTTTTAAAATATCAAACGCGTCTAGGTATTTAGACTGTTCTTGTTTGCCAATTGCCCGCAAGCGGCATCAATGTCTTTACCTCTACTTCTTCTTATTTTGGCTACTATTCCTTCTCTACCTAAAATTCTTTGATACTCGTCTAGTACGCGGCTATCAGCTTGTTCAAAACGGCTATCCCCTATTGCATTATACTCGATAAGATTTACTTTGCTTGGAACTCGTTTACAGAACTCTTTTAATGCTAAAATGTCTTCTAAATCATCGTTCAAGCCTTTCCAAACAACATATTCAAATGTTACTTTCCTTGCGGTTACTTTATACCAATATTGTAAAGACTCCAATAAATCAGTCAGAGGATTTACTCGATTTATTGGCATTATGCTACTACGCTTCTCGTCAATTGCCGAGTGAAGTGATACTGCGAGATTAAATTTCACACCGTCATCTGCCAACTTCTTTATCATTTTGGGTAAGCCTACTGTAGAAACAGTAATTCGCTTTGGGGAGATGTTTAAACCTTTAGGGCTAGTGATCTTATCAATCGCATCTATGACATTCTGGTAATTCAACAATGGTTCACCCATGCCCATAAAGACTATATTCGATAAAGGTCTATTGAACTGTTCCTTAGACTGTCGATCTATCGAGACTACCTGGTCAAAAATCTCATCTGGATTGAGGTTCCGCATCCTCTTTAGCAAGGCGGTAGCGCAAAAGTGGCAATCCAAACTACATCCAACTTGACTTGAAACACAAGCAGTGGTTCTTTTTTCTGTTGGAATCAATACGCTCTCAACCACATTACCATCATGTAGCAAAACGGCATTCTTGATAGTTCCATCTTCGCTTTTCTGATAGTCGTTAACCGCTATGGCGCGGAATTCAAAAGCTTCTGATAGCTTAGTTCTCAACGATAAAGGAAGATTACTCATGTCATGAAATCCATGAGCACCTTTCTCCCAAATCCATTCTAAAAGCTGATTTATCCTAAAACTAGGCTCGTTCGCCTCTTTGAAAAAAGCTTCTAACTCTTCCCTATTGGTATTTCTTACATCCTTCTTTTGCATTTGCAGTAGAAGAAATTAAACTACGTTTCCGAGTCTATGCAAAGTTTTGAAGTGATCTATTAATGCCACTCCAAAATTCGACTGCTCATTATAAGGAAGGTTGAACTCCTGAGCAGTTTGTTTTACAATAGATGCAATTTTGGGATAATGTGCGTGACTAATATGTGGAAAAAGGTGATGCTCTACTTGATAGTTCAGTCCCCCAGTATACCATGTTACGAAGAAACTCTTTCTTGAAAAATTCGCAGTCGTGCGCAGTTGGTGTTCCATAAAACCAGATTCTAAGCTATCGCCCCCCCAAGAAGGCTGCTCAGCATCTCCTACAATGTGCGCTAACTGAAATACGAAGGACAAAACACTTCCTGCTATAAAATGCTTCAGAAGCCATCCTGTTACAATGAGATACCATGCATACGGGGCAAAAATGAGTGGTACAATCAAGAAAACCGCGAAATAAACTAGCTTGCCAATAATCAGCGATCTCCAAGCTTTAGAAGGCGCCATTTTAAAGCGCTTTAAAAGGCCTAATTTGGTATAGCGAATCATTTGTGTAATGTCTTTGGTCAAAGACCAGTTCAAGGTCAATAAGCCATACAACAAAGGAGCGTAGATCGATTGCCATTTGTGCATTGGCTTCAAAGGCTCCTCATGATGCAGACGCACCAATCCACGAACTTCTACATCCTCATCTAAACCTTTCAGGTTGGTGTATTGATGATGCAAGAAATTGTGTTGAACTCTCCAAGTAAAAGGATGGCCACCCAACAAATAAATACTGCTTCCCAGCAATTTGTTTAGCCAAGACTTCTCAGACCAGCTTCCATGAATGGCATCGTGCATCACATTCATTCCTATTCCAGCCATACCTAGACCACTTATAACCCAAAGGCCATAAAACGCCCAGACCGTAAGGCCTTCGTTGAGAATAAAGTATATTGGACCAAGATAAACTGCAAAAAGAATTATCGCTTTTAGCCACAATTTGGCATTTGCACCTCGAAACTGTTTATGGTTTGCGAAATACTCCTCAATTCTTTGATTTACTACACGCTGAAAACCGGAAGGGTCTCTACGTTTATAATTTGGAAATTCTGACATCGTCTGCAAAGCTACCATATAATATGTCTTAGTTTTATTGTTTCGAAATCAAATGAAACATGTACCGTATAAATCCAACTAGCACTCCAGCTTGGAAAGAACTAGAATCTCTATCGAATGAATTGTCTAACAAGCATTTAGTAGACATTGTTTCAACACATACACGAATGTCGAGTTATGAGGCAAGCTTAAAAGACTTCCGTCTAAATTATATGAGAAATCATCTCGACGATAGCGTTTTGGATGCTTTCGAAAGACTTTTTGATCAGACGAAACTTGCTGAGGCCATTGAAGAGCAATTCAGTGGCGAAAAAATAAACGTAACTGAAGGTAGAGCCGTGCTGCATACTGCTCTAAGAAAAAACACAAGTACCCCATTTCTTTTGGATGGCGAAAACATTTCAAAACAGATTGAAGGCGTACTTTCTCAGATGGAGCATTTCTCGAACGGCATTATTAATGGCGACCATAAAGGATACTCTGGGAAGTTATTTACCGATATCGTAAACATTGGCATAGGTGGATCAGATTTGGGCCCTCTTATGGTATATGAAGCTCTCAATGCGTACCGGAAACGTGGATTAAAGGCGCATTTCGTTTCAAATGTTGATGGTTCTCATTTGGCAAGAACTTTACAGGAAATAAACCCAGAAACTACGCTTTTCATCATCGCCTCCAAAACATTTACCACTCAAGAAACGATGGCTAACGCCCACTCTGCCCGTAAATGGTTTCTAGATAGTGGAGCCAAAATCGAAGATGTTGAGCTTCACTTCGCTGCACTTTCCACCAATATTCCTGCCGCTGAAGACTTTGGAATACATGCATCGAAAATATTTGGATTTTGGGATTGGGTAGGCGGCAGATATAGTGTTTGGTCCGCCATTGGCCTTTCACTTTGTTGCACCTTAGGTTATGAAACCTTTGAGAAAATGCTCAGAGGCGCAGAAGAAATGGACCATCATTTCAAGGAAACTCCATTCAGGGAAAATATTCCGATGGTATTGGCCGCTATTGGAATTTGGTATACCAATTTCATGAACTATTCTTCTCATGCGATTTTGCCTTACGACCAGAATTTATCTCGTTTAGCTGCCTATTTGCAGCAGGCAGACATGGAGAGTAACGGGAAATCTGTAGATCGGAACGGCCAAAAAGTAGATTATTCCACTGGCACCATAATATGGGGTGAACCTGGAACAAACGGACAACATGCTTTCTATCAGTTAATGCATCAAGGCACTCCAAAAATTACGGCTGACTTTCTTGCTTCGGCCGATACTCACTATCCACTCGGAAACCAACACGAGCTTCTCCTTGCTAATTTCTTAGCTCAACCACAGGCACTCATGCATGGATTAACTGCCGAACAGGTCCGACTAAATATGAGTCGAGAAGGGAAAACTGCCGAGAAAATAGATCAGCTTACGCCTTTTAGAACTTTTGATGGAAACAGACCAAGTAATATCTTAATCTACAAATTGCTCGATCCACATCAATTAGGCCGAATAATTGCGATGTACGAGCATAAAATATTTGTACAAGGATGGGTTTGGAACATCTATAGCTACGACCAATGGGGGGTGGAATTAGGAAAAAAAATTGCAAACCAAGTGCTGGATGAAATGAAGAATGGACCCACTCCAGAAAGCGACCCGATTACTTCCAAATTAATCCAAGACCTATTCGATTTACAGTCATAATTGTATAAAACGTTAAATTACCGAATACATAGAATTTGGTATTTTATGCTGATCAATGAATCATTACCTTTGTAGGATAATTATATCTAACCCCTATAGATATTAAATGGAGGATTTACGTTTCATCCAGATTGACAATAAAAAGACTTTCACCTTCCTTCGCTATACGGTGATAAGCCTAATAATGTTAATTATTTTGGACTTACTATTAAGTCAACTTAATGGCTCTTTGTCAAAATTGGCCGAGGGGCACTGGATTAGTATTGCTGCCACCATCATTCTTTTCTCATTAGTGTTCATACGCGTGAATTATTTTCACTACGATGATAGCTATGAGATTCTTCACATCAAATCAAAATCATTGTGGTTTATCGGAAGTGGCCCTGATTTAAATAAGCGTTACGATTTTCCAAAAAGAAAAGTGGTTGATTTTGAAGTGAAAAACAGGCTTATTTACAGGACCTTGGTGCTTCATTTAGAGAATTATGCCTCTGAAAGCAAGAAAATTAGAACAGTAGACATGACATTCATCGCCAAAGAAGACGTTCAAAAAGTGATTGACTCTTTAAAAAGAATCACGGATCGAAACAAAAGTCTACCTAAGTCCGATTTGGCTCTTTAACTTAGTAGCCCAAATCTAGCGCCTATGTATTCCTCACTATTGCTTGCTCATGCCTTTTTGGCTCTAGCTGTATTATTACTTATTCCTGCTACAGTAATAGGCTCATTTACAGGCTCCAAACTAAGTGGAAAATTGGGATTGTTTTCAATGATTGGTACACATACCCAATTATTGATTGGCCTTTATTTATACCTTTCAGGCAGTATGGGCTATAAATTGTTTCAAGTAGAGGGGGTTATGAAAGAGGCTCATCTTCGATTCTACGCTGTTGAACACATATCTACCATGGTTTTAGCCGTTGTTCTGGCAACCCTGGCTCGAAGAAAGTGGAAGAAAGAATTTGCAAATTCAACCGGGCACAAGAACTCTGGGATTCTATGGATCATCACATTAGTGTTAATCGCAAGTCGAATTCCGTGGGAACGCTGGCCTTTTATTTCCTAAAATTTGCTGGAAAAAAAACAAAAGTCTAGCTCGCGTGAGCGCGCCATATTAGTCGGAACATTTAAGTTTCGTGAAGATGAGAATAGATGTAAAGAGTACTTAGATGAACTCGCCTTTCTAGCGGATACCGCTGGAGCTGATTGTATAAAGGTGTTTGTTCAAAGAATAGATGTGCCTCATCCTAAAACCTATGTTGGTTCGGGTAAGATGGATGAAATTGTGGACTTCATTAAAGCCAACGAGATTGAGTTGGTTATTTTCGATGACGAATTAAGTCCTTCCCAACTAAAAAATATAGAACATCGTCTAGAATCTAAGGTGATGGATCGGACGCACCTTATCCTCGATATTTTTGCTGGAAGAGCACGAACAAGTTATGCAAGTACTCAGGTAGAATTGGCCCAATACGAGTACCTACTGCCAAGACTCTCTAAAATGTGGACACACCTTCAAAAGCAAAAAGGAGGAATTGGGATGAAAGGGCCTGGAGAAAGGGAGATCGAGACAGACCGCCGAATTGTTCGGGATCGGATAAGTAAGCTAAAAGATGACCTTAAGAAGATAGATCGTCAAATGGCTACACAAAGAGCAAATAGGGGAAGCCTAGTTCGCGTAGCACTTGTAGGATATACAAACGTTGGAAAATCCACTCTAATGAATGTGTTAGGCAAAGTAGACGTTTTTGCAGAGAATAAACTTTTTGCAACCCTAGATACTACTGTTCGAAAGGTTGTCATTGGCGATCAGCCCTTTTTATTAAGCGATACAGTTGGATTTATTCGGAAACTGCCTACACAGCTAATAGAATCATTCAAAAGTACCTTAGATGAAGTGCGCGAAGCCGACTTATTGCTTCATGTTGTAGACATTTCTCACCCCTCTTTTGAAGAACATTATCTTACCGTTCAAAAAACGATAGCAGAATTAGGCGCCGCAGACAAACCCACATTGGTTGTCTTTAACAAGATTGATCAATTCAAAGTTGAAGATCATGTTCCGAGCGAATTAGATGAGTTAGAAAAAACCGAATGGTCTTTAAATGATCTCAAACAAACTTGGATGGCGAAAACACTTAATCAAGCCGTATTCATCTCGGCCGTTGAAAAAGACAATCTTGACGAATTAAGGCAAACCATTCATTATTTGGTAAAATCTCTCAGCCTGGACAGATATCCTCAGAAACCTTCGCAATCTAAGCCCGAGCCTCCATCAATATTTGCTTAAACCTTTACAACCTAACAAGGAATAATAATCTTGTGTTGCTCAAAGCGCAGTTCGCCTAAATCTTGGAGTTTCTTCATGGAACGATACACTGAAGTGCGAGTTGCCCCCACCATTTTAGCAATATGACTTGGACTAATCTCTATATTGATCTCTCCCTGTTCATTTTTGCCAAATTTGCTTTCAAGTACTCGAATAGCACCTGAAATTCTGCTGGTTACCTTCTGAGAATTCATAACTGCTGCTCTACTTTCAATATCAGCCGTATCCTTATCCATTTGCTGAATAAGTCTCAGGGCTAGCTGGGGCTGCTTACTTAAAATTTTAAGGAAGCTCTTTTTGTTAATTACACAAAGCTGAATATTTTTAGAATGAACCACTGCCGTTGCTCTGTAGGTTCTCATTTGCATTAAGTCTATAATACCCGCTAAATCTCCCGTACCGAAGAACTGCAAAATCACCTCCTCCGCGGACGAATCCTTAACTTGTAAACGGAGATATCCATCCAAAATCAGAAAAACATTTTCCGGTGTTCCCCCTTTTTCGAAAATCAAATCGCCTTCCTCACCTAATAGAAACTCTGAATTCGCCTTAAATTCCGCATATAGAGATACGGCAGCCTCCTCTCCAAATATCTTTTGAAAAAGTTCTGGCTTAAAATCTTCTGGCTGTGAATTCATTCTTCTTTGACTTGTGGTAAAAGTATTCAACCTCCACACCACATATAATGACATTCGTCAATTTAGAAGATGATAATTGTGACTTAAAAACATTTAGAAAGTAAAACAATTTTACTCTAGTCGAAAATTTGGGCAATTCGGAGAAGTTCACGTGGCTGAACAACTTTAATTTTCCTTCCACTTAAGATTACTATACCCGATTCTTTAAACTCGCTCAGGATGCGAATGGCGGTTTCCGTAACCGTGCCAACCATTGAGGCAATTTCTTCTCTGGTTAGTGAAATATCAATAAATCCCTCCTCTGTCTCTCCAAAGGTGTCTTTCAAAATCATTAGAACCTCAGCCACCCTCTCGCGGACGGACTTCTGAGCCAGATTTGTAATTAATTTTCCCGCCTCTCCTAATTCGTGACAAGCAAGGCGCATCATTTCTAATGAAAACTTCGGATTGGATTGAATGAAATCAAAGAATAATGCCTTTGGAATAAAACAGGCGTGTGTGTCGGTTAGTGCCTCTATAGACGCAGATAACGGCTCACCACTCAATACAGATCGATAGCCCACCAACTCGCCACCTTGAGCAAAGCGAATAATCTGTTCGCGCCCTTCTGTACCCATTCTATACAACTTCGCCTTGCCTCTATGCAAACAATAAACCCCCGTCGCTCGAGCTCCTTCGTGCATTAATATTTGTCCTTTCTTAAAAAAGGAACAGGTCTTACTCTGGCCCAATTTTCCGATCTCTTCTTCACTAAGATCTTTAAATGAAGAGATTGAAGCTTTATTACAAAGACTACAGGAAACGGGTACGGTTTCTTTCATGGTTTATTTATAGCTATTGCTATTACTTCAAATATACAAAGTGTAGACGAATACCTGATTTCTATCATATCTAATTTGCTTAAAAGTAAACACTTTTGAACATGCAAAAAACAGAGACGAAGAAACCTAAAACTCAGTGTTATCACTGTGGCGATGACTGCAATGAAATCGTAGAGGTGGACAAACATATTTTTTGTTGTCACGGTTGCAAAACCGTTTATGAACTGCTTCGAGATCATGAAATGGGGTTGTATTATCAACTCTCTGAAAAACCAGGTTCCAAGCAGAACTCTGCAAGCAAAGACTTCTCTTATCTAGATGAAGCCAAAATTCGATCACACTTTATTGAGTTTGAAGAAGACCATACCACAATTGTACGTTTGGCCCTTCCAGGCATACACTGTAGCTCCTGTATTTGGCTTCTGGAAAACCTTCCAAAGCTTGAAAAGGGGATCGATTTTATCAAGGTAGACTTCAGCGGCAGAACGGCTACCATTCACTTCAATAACCAAGAGTTAAAGCTCTCTGACCTTGCACACCTTCTAACCAAAATTGGTTATACACCTGATCTCAGTCTGGATTCATCTGAGAATAAACAGAAAAAGGTAGATCGATCATTAACTATAAAAATTGGAGTTGCTGGCTTTGCCTTTGGAAACTCAATGCTCATGGCTTTGCCAGAATATTTCGATTGGGATGATGCACAACTTCAGGGTTTTCTTCCCTTCTTTCGCATTATTCTTCTCGGATTTAGTCTGCCCGTAGTTACCTATGCCGGAGCAGATTACTTTATCTCTGCCTTTAAGAGTTTGAAAAAGGGCTTCATCAATATAGACACTCCTATAGCCCTAGGCATCGCTGCCCTTTTTCTTAGAAGTGTTTGGGAAATTTCAACAGGTATTGGTTCTGGCTATTTCGACAGTCTCAACGGATTGGTTTTCTTCTTGTTATTAGGAAAGTTATTCCAGCGAAAAACCTACGATTCATTCCGGTTTGATAGAGATTATACTTCATTCTTTCCGCTTTCCGCCAATACATTACATTCTGGAAAAGAGGTGGCTGTTCCTGTTAGAGAACTAGCAAAAGGAGATCGGATTATTGTTCGATATGGGGAGCTTATTCCTACCGATTCTCTTTTAATTCGCGGCTTTGGCCTTATAGACAACAGCTTTGCAACGGGTGAGTCTGAGCCTATTACTAAAAAAGAAGGGGATAAAATTTTCGCTGGTGCCAAACAAAAAGGTGGGGCCATTGAGTTGGAAGTTTTGAAACCTATGGATCAAAGTAGGCTTACCCGTCTCTGGAACAATCCTCTATATCAAAAAGAAGAAGGGGCTCATTTTCAGAATATAACTGATAAAATCAGCCAGCATTTTACCATGATTATTCTGCTCATAGCTCTTTTATCTGGTATCTATTGGTATAATGTTGACCCAACCCAAATCTGGAAGGTAATCACAGCTGTTCTAATTGTTGCCTGCCCTTGCGCACTGGCTCTATCTGCTCCCTTTACGTTTGGAAATACCCTTCGAATTTTTGGAAGAAACCATTTTTACCTAAAAAATACAGATACCATTGAAAACCTAGCCCACTCCAAACATCTTGTCTTAGACAAAACAGGCACCCTTACAGAGTCGGTAGGTGGTGAAGTACACTTTTCAGGTGTGTTGGATTTAAAGGTCAAATCAGCGATTAAATCTCTTACCTATCAAAGCGGCCATCCTCTAAGCAGAATCATTTCTAAAGCTATGGGAAGTTCCAAAGGCCCTGAAATAGAGTTTTTTAAAGAGCAAGAGGGTGCAGGAATTGAAGCCCAGATTGAAGGTGAATTATATCGACTTGGTAGCGCTGATTTTGTGGGAGTGAAGGAAATAGATCGAAAGAAAGAAAGTAGCGTTTATCTAGGTGTAAATGGCGCATTTTTGGGATCCTTTCATATTAAAAGCAAATTCAGAGACGGTCTTCAAGCCTTTGCTGAAGAGATGAATTCTTTAAAATGGCAAATGTCTATTCTTTCAGGAGACAACAATAAAGACCAAGCCAAGCTTTCCGAAATCTTCGGTGAAGATCTAGAAGTTCTTTTCGAGCAAAAACCAATAGATAAGTTGAATTACATCCGTCAAAAACAAAAAGATGGATATGCCTGTGTTATGCTCGGTGATGGATTGAATGACGCTGGTGCCTTAAGTGAAAGTTCTGTTGGAATTGGAATTATGGAGGAAATAAATGCATTCACTCCAGCAAGCGATGCTATTTTACATGCTCAAACCATCTCCAAACTACCGAAGTTCATAGAAATGTCTAAGGCTTCTATCCGTATTGTATGGATGAGTTTTGTGCTTTCCTTCGCCTATAACAGCATTGGGCTCTATTTTGCCATTTCTGGACAGCTATCGCCTGTATTAAGTGCCATTCTAATGCCCCTTAGTTCAATCAGCGTGGTTCTTTTCGTGAGTTTAAAGACAAATTTGAAGGCAAAAAAATTAGGACTTTAAAAACTTATTTCGCCTCCTCAATTCTCTTCAAATGGTCTAAACGCGTTTTCTCTCCGCCTGACCAAATAGCCCATTCACCCTCCGAATCGGTTATTAAATTCTCAATGAGACCCGAAATATTTCTCCCCAACCAATCTGCCTTTACCTTACTCTTTCTCATCGACCAAAGTTCTAATAAGTCATAAGCAGAGCAGGTAATTCCACGATATGGATCTTCCTCTGTCATGAGCGCAATAAGCCTTCGAAGATGAGGGTAGCTCCCGCAGGATTGGTAGCTAAGGGAATATTATGTACATCGCAAAGCCTCATCAGCATATTGATATCCGGTTCGTGAGGGTGCTTATCAAGTGGATCTCTGAAGAAAAAGACAGCCTGAATTCTACCCTCCGCAACTTCCGTAGCAATCTGCGCATCTCCGCCTAAGGGCCCACTCAAATAGCGGTGAACGACTAATCCTGCGTTCTCTACATGCTTACCTGTTGTACCGGTAGCTACTAATTCTATATCCTCTCGATGCAATAGTTCTATATGATCCTTAAGGAAAGCAACCATTTCTGCCTTCTTGCCATCGTGGGCTATAAGTGCAAATCTCATTTATTCTGTTTTTTTAGGTACTAAAAAAGGAAAGGCTTACGCAAAATACGCAAGCCTTTTTCTATATGAATGACTCTTGATTATTTCGTCAATATAAAGGCACAAGCAGCCGGAAGTGTTAACTTTCCTTCGGTTATTGAAACGCCATCTCCAAAGGGATGATCGGTATATTCATCTAGGCTTCCCAAAGCAGTTAAATCAATTATATGATCTTCTGAACCCAGATTTAAATAAACTACCACTTCATTTTCTTTTCCGACACGCGAATAGGAGTAAACTCCCTCTTCTGAAGTATTGATTCTTTTAAACTCTCCTCCCCAGTTTCCGTTCCACAAAGCACTATTATCATGCTTTAGTGCCAATACCTTGGTGTAAAATGGAAGTAATTCTTTACTAGACCAATCAATCTCATCTTTGCCGAAAAAGCTTAATCTATGATTCAATCCTGCCTCTTGCCCGCTGTAAATTAGGGGCATACCAGGAAGAGTTGCGCTGAGCAGAAACATATTTAAGTGTTGATCTCCCATGCGTTCGAAAACGGTTCCATTCCAAGAATTTTCATCGTGATTGGTCGTGAAATACATTCGAATGTCATCTCTGGAATAGAGGGTATCCACTTTAGCCATGTAGGTATCTAATATCTCTACCCCATGCTTTTCCTGTGCAATTTGATTGATAAGATGGTGGTATTCCCATCCATAGTTCATATTAAAGGCAATTTTCATATGAGCAGGGTCTTCCCATTCTGCAAGCATGAAAAGGGGCTTAATTTCTTCCAACTTCGGACGTAAATCATCCCAAAAATCATTGGGTACAAATCCGGCAACATCGCAACGGAAACCATCTATATTAAACTCCTTTACCCACCAAGCCATTTCCTGAAACATTGCCTCCCTGAGTTCGGTATTTGAATAGTCTAAATCTGCCACATCTGTCCAATCGGTTGGCTTTCCTTCTAAATCCAGAGCAACATTTATATTTCCATCCTTGTCATGAGAATAAAAATCGGGATGCTCTTTAGTCCAATGATGATCAAATGAAGTATGATTGGCAACCCAATCTAGGATAATATGCATTCCCATTGAATGGGCTTGCTCAACCAATGCTTTAAATTCTTCTTCGGTTCCGTAATCTGGATGGATGGCCGTATAGTCGCTAATACTATAATAGCTACCCAAATTCTGGTCTCCAACAATCTTTCTGTTCTCTACTCCAATAGGTTGGATGGGCATAAACCAAAGAATGTCTACTCCCATTTCTTTCAAACGTGGCAGATGCGCTGCGAAGGCGGCAAAAGTACCTTCCTTGCTGTACTGGCGAACATTCACCTCGTATATGTTAGCCGATTTCACCCATTCAGGATGTCTGCTTTCTACCTTTTCTTCCACCATTACTTCTTCTGTTTCGGTTTTCGGCTGCTGTCCACATGACATCATTCCTAGAACCAAAGCCATGAGTACAAATTTCTTCATTGCCATATTAATTGAGGGTTAAAATTTCAAACTGTAAAGGGGGCAGATTTAAAATTCCCGTCTCTGAAGACCAGTCTCCCGAAAAATGCTTTTCGAAGCTCTCTTTTGGAAGTGTAATTTGTTTTTCCGTTTTGGTAACATTCAAAACAATGTATACCGTCTGTTCAAAATAGCTCCTCTTAATAAGTAAAACTCCTTCTTCTAGAACATTAAGCTCAGTGGTACCATAGGTCATTGCCATATGGCTGGAGCGCAATAGTGCTAATTTTGAAAGCTTCTTTTTAAGACCTTTTTCTTGAGCTGAAAGATTCTCAAATCGCATCATCTTTCTGTTGTCTGGATCTCCTGCACCATGCAATCCTATTTCATCTCCATAATACACCACTGGAATACCCGGAATTGAAAAATTAAAGGCATGAAGTAGAGCCAATCGGTCAAAAGCTTGATCGTTCGGATAGGGAATATCTTGAGTCCATCCTTTTAGTTTCTGATCTTCACTCAGTAGCACATCGCCAGAAGCAATTGAAATGAAACGAGATCGATCTTGATTTCCGCTAATGTATCCCATCAAATTATGGTGGCCGTAATATTTCAAGCTTGTATTGAAAACTTCCACTAAGCGGTGCAAGGATTGATTGGGTGGCTCTACTCCAGAGAATGCGCTTACGCTCGCGTCATATACATTAAAGTCAAATTGAGCATCCATCATACCACTTCCTAAATAGGAGGCAATTAATTCTGGCGAACCATAGGTTTCTCCGATCTGATAGATGTGCTTTTCAGGAAGGGTGTCCTTTACCTTGGCTGTAAGTGTTCTCCAAAAACGTTCTGAAATATGTTTGGTGGCATCGTGTCTATAGCCATCGAAATCATACTTCGTTACCCAAACGAGTGCCGAATCTGTCATGGGATCTACAATCTCTTGCTTTCTTAGATCTAGGGTTGGCATGAAAGTATCAAACCAAGTTGTCAATCTATGATCATCCCAACGCTCTGTATTCAGGCTTCCATCTGGAAGGTAGAGAGGTGTAGCCCACTCGGGATGCTGCTTATAGATAGGATGTTCTTGATGTACATGATTGGCCACATAATCTAACAACACATTGTTGTTCCTTTCATGCGCTTTGTCTAAAAAATACCTCAACTCCTTCTCCGTTGCAAAACGAGAGTCAGGAACCACATTTGAAATAGGCCAATAGCCGTGATAGCCCGAAAACTTCGTTTTTACACCACCCTTATCCCAAAGTCCCCAAGCATCCTCAGGATTTTTAGAAATAGGCGAAATCCATATGGTGTTCATGTTCAAGCTATCGAAATAACCCGCTTGCATTTGATCTATCACACCCGAAATATCACCTCCATAATAATTCGCTTTTGGATGGATGGTTGAATCTTTTACTTCGCGGTCGTTCTCCTTATTTCCATTTGAGAAACGATCGATCATTAAAAAGTACATTTGCGCAATATGCCAATCGGAGCGATTTAAATCTTCGGTCTTTTCTACCACTTGTCCTCTTTCTAAGGGAATGAGCAAATCATTGCCTAACTGTCCATTCCTAGACGAATACACGCGAATATGACTTCTACCTACCCGAAAGGCTGGATTAGGAATGGGAAGGTTGTAAACGACTTTACCTCCTTCAAAACTGGCCCGGGCTTCGATAGAATGATTCTCCCAAAAAGCTACGATCTCCTGATTTTCAGGAATAGCACTTAGAGAAACAAAATTCTTTCCATGACTAATTGGATAAACCATCTCTGGTTCTATTCCTTCTGCTTCAATTCGAAGGATCGAATTAAATCCGCCGATTCCATTTGATAAAGAATCTGGATTACTGGGGTCTATCCACTCCAAACCGTCTGCCCAGAGTTTGTACTCATAGGTACCTGCTTGCAGATATAGTAGGGCGGAATAACGGCCTTCTGCTTCTTTTTGCATAGTCAAGGCCTCTCTATTCCAGGCATTAAAAGTGCCAAAAATGTTAACCTTATCCTCCTTTAGCATCAAACCTTCAACAATCCATTTTACTGGTTTCTTTGCTGAAGCAATCACTGGAATATCGTATCGAATTCCTTTCTGATAAAAATGGGCTGTGCTTATTCGGGTTGAAGGAATTCCCGTTAACCAAACCACACCGCTATCGCTTTCTAAGGCTTGTAAACCAGCTGGCCATCTCACACTGTCTAAGGCGTCCCATGCTTTCGGAAAGTAGTCACTAAGCCAAACGGCTGTTTTCTCAGGACTTAATTGTATGGGTGATGCTAATCCGTGAATGGCTGGTTCGTAGGCTTGATAATAATTGCAGGCCATCGGAAAAACAAGGAGTAAAAGCCACTTCTTCATTAGGAATTCGGATTTGACAAGCGTTCTCTCGAGCCTTGACTCAATTTTAAACGCGATCCATAAACATGCATTTCTACATTTGAACCACCGAGATGCTCTAGAACGGTTTCGGATTTATTGGCTGTAATACGGATATTAGCGCCTCTAAATCGAATAGTAAAACTGTAGCTCTGCCATTGCGAAGGAATTCTTGGCCAAAAATGCACCTCGCTTTCCTTCCAACTCATTCCACCGAATCCCTGTACTACACTCATCCAAGTACCTGCCATACTGGTAATATGAAGGCCCTCTGCCACTTCATTATTATAATCATCTAAATCAAGTCTAGAAGTGCGTAAATACATTTCATAGGCCTTTTCCATCCTACCTAGACGGGCTGCTTGGATAGAGTGAACACAGGGCGACAAAGAAGATTCATGAACCGTCATGGGTTCGTAGAAGTCGAAATTCCGCTCTAAAGTAGCCAAGTCAAAATCCTCCTCGAAGAAATACAATCCCTGAAGAACATCCGCTTGTTTTATAAAGCAAGAGCGCAAAATTCTATCCCATGACCAATGCTGGTTGATCGGGCGTTCAGCAGGGTTTAAGCTCGAAGCTTTTCGAAGTTCTTTGTCTAAAAAACCATCTTGCTGAAGAAAAACACCTCTATTCTTATCCTCCGGAAAATAGATGGCATTTGACTGCTCTAACCAGTGATTTGTTTCTTCAATACTGAGTGATATTTTCTTAGAAATTTCGTCAAAAACCGAAGGGTGCTTCTCCTTCATCCAAGCGGTACATTCAGCAGTGTAGCGCAAACACCATTGAGCAATATAGCTCGTGTACCAATTGTTATTGATATTGTTCTCGTATTCATTCGGACCTGTTACCCCGTGCATCACGAACATCTTCTTGTCTTCACTGAAGTGAAATCTTTGATGCCAAAAGCGAGCAATTCCAACGAGTACTTCTAATCCTCCTTCAAGCAAATAAGAAGAATCTTGGGTATGGCGTATGAAATTATATATAGCAAAAGCAATGGCGCCATTTCTATGAATCTCCTCGAATGTAATCTCCCATTCATTGTGGCATTCTTCACCGTTCATGGTAACCATTGGGTACAAAGCCGCTCCATGGGTGAACCCTAATTTTTGGGCGTTCTCTATGGCTTTATTTAGCTGTTTATAGCGATAGGTGAGAAGGTTTTTCGCCACTTTTGATTCGGCAGTAGACAGGTAAAACGGAAGGCAATAAGCCTCCGTATCCCAATAGGTGCTTCCGCCGTATTTCTCGCCTGTAAATCCTTTAGGTCCAATATTCAAACGAGAATCTTCACCCGTGTACGTCTGATCTAGATGAAAAATATTAAAGCGAATACCCTGTTGAGCGGCCGCATCTCCTTCGATCCGAATATCGCTCATCTCCCACTTTTTGGCCCATTTGGCCTTATGTTCTTCTAATAGTTTGTAAAAACCTAGACTCTTCGCTTCCGCCGCTCGTTGTTCCGCAGCACCCTGAATATCTGCAGCTGAATGGTTTAACGAGGCCAAGACTCCTACGTACTTATAAAGGGTACTTTGTAGGTTCTCTACCAGCTCAACATCAAACTGATTGGCCACAAATTTTGAATGCTCAATATGCGAAGGATGTAATTCAATTTGATTATTGCCTTGCGACCAATTGTATTCCATTCCAACTGAAACATGGAAATCTAGCTTTTTAGTCCTGGCGGTAAGAGCCGCCTTCTGTCTACCGACACTTGAACTAATATGCTCCCAAAACTTTTCGTCGTAATTGCTGTCTTTATTCTGAACATCGAAATCTAAATACGGAGTAAGAGTAGCTTTCGAGGAGAAATTCAAAGGTGTAATGGAGTATTTAATCGCTCCAATCTCATCGCGTGCCACGCTTGTAAAGCGAATGGCTTCTACCTCTAGCTCTTTACCATCCTTTAGTCTAGCCTTAAACCGCCGAGTGAGCAAGCCCTGTTGCATATCCAACTCGCGGTAAAAGTCTAAGACCTCACATTTATTTAAATCGAGGATTTCATCTTCAATCCGGATTTCAATTCCAATCCAGTTGCAACTATTTAAAACTTTGGCGAAATATTCTGGGTACCCATTTTTCCACCATCCCACGCGGGTTTTGTCTGGGTAATACACTCCGGCCACATAACTTCCTTGAAGCGATTTGCCAGAGTAGGTTTCTTCGAAGTTGGCGCGCTGCCCCATTCTACCGTTCCCAATAGAGAAGATAGCCTCCGAGCGCTCAATATTTTCTTGATTAAAACCCCTTTCAATAATTTTCCATTCGTGGGTTTCTAGATATGTATGCATACCAATGCTATTTTTAATCTTTAAGAGAATTCAGGTCTTCTACCGTAAAATCCGCAAAACCCGGAATAACTCGGTCGGCCTCTTTGAGAACATCGGGGTCTCCTACGCCAATAGCCATCATTCCTCCCGCCTTTGCCGCTTGAACACCGGCTTGGGCATCTTCAAAGACGACACACTTATCCGCAGGGATGGCTAAATCTAAAGCCCCTAATAGGAATACTTCGGGATCTGGCTTTGATTTTTTCGTCCTATTACCATCGATAATCGTATCAAAAAGGGAGGTAAGAAGTACTTTGTCTAGGATAAAAGGAGCGTTTTTACTCGCAGAACCCAATCCAATTTTATATCCTGCTTTCTTTGCTTCTTCCAGAAATGAGCGCACTCCGGGTAAAACCTCCTCTGGATTCATAGATTCGATGTACTCCAGATACCATTTGTTTTTCTTGGTCATGGCATCCGAGAAGTCTGATTCTGAGAGGCGAATGCCTCCCCACTCTAAAATAAGCTCTAAGGATTCTTGGCGGCTAATGCCCTTTAAACGTTCATTCATCTCTTCGTTAAAGGAAACGCCTAAGGAAATAGCTAACCTTTGCCAAGCCAAAAAATGATACTTAGCCGTATCCACTAGCACCCCATCCAAATCAAAAATCAATGCTTCGTATAGTCTCATTCGTTTTTACAAAGTAAAATTATCTAGCTGCTTGCTTTCTATCAGGCCTTCATGGAGGCTTTTGATACTTGCTTTTCCAAAATTCTAAGGAATTTCAAATGGTAATTTACTAATCCATCTAAAGGCCTTTCCAACACATATCCGAAGTTGAGATTCTTCTCGGCCAACACTTCTTCCAGAATATCTTTAAAATGAAAAGCAACTGAGCCCACGAAGTTTATTTCAACCTCTTGGGCATTTTTAAAGCATAGAATATGGATGTCGCGGAAAAGAATAAAACCCTCTTTTACGATTTCTCTCACCCATAGATTTTCTTTATGCTGTCCAAAGAATTTAGAAAAGGATGCAAGCCATACATTCGCATTGGGTTTGTTGTAAACAGCATCTACCACAGTATTTTTATCAATGGCGTATTCTAGTTCAAAAGCCTTGTTCAAGTCAACTGGCAATTTCTTATAGAGGAAAGCCGCCAATAATTTTTTTCCTAAATAACTTCCTGAGCCTTCGTCTCCCAAAATATAGGCGAGAGCTGGAACCTCCTCATAGAGCTGTTCTCCATCGAAATAAACTGAATTTGATCCCGTACCAAGAATGCAACTAACCTGAGGCTTCCCTCTGTAAGTAGAGTAGGCGGCGGCCATTAAATCATGTTCAACTGAAACAATTGCATTCGGCAGCGCTTTTTCTAGCCCTTTCTTTACAATAGCATTAAGGTATGGAGAGGAACACCCTGCCCCATAGAAGTACACCCATGTAATACCCGAAGAATATGGAGCAAGTGGTTTTAAGGAACTCAACTCGTTATATATTAATTCGGTACTATGGAAGTACGGATTGAAACCCATGGTAGAAAATCGATCGACTTCCTTTCCACTCAGATCGAGTAGAATGCAGTCGCATTTGGTAGAACCACTTTCAGCAATAAGAATCATAAAGGGAATTTCACCTAGTTAACAGCTAATTTACAATATCGGTGTATAAGATACACTAAGAGTTTTGAACCTCCAATTTTACTTCAAAATTGGATGTAAAAGAACGAAATGTACTAAACAATCTCGGTTCTTTTCCACTTGATACAAATAAAAAAGGCCAACATGTAGTTGACCTTTTTAAAAAACACTTAATCTTAAGACTGAAGGGCCACCCTTCTAAAGGCAGTAAGACTTAAATCTTTGTTTACACTTTTCAAATACTGGCTCACAGACAGTTTACTGTCTTTGATATACTCTTGTTCTTCCAATGTACTTTCTTTGAAGAACTTGTTCAAACGGCCAAGGGCGATTTTCTCAAGCATATCTTCCGCTTTGCCTTCTTGACGGGCAAGCTCCTTACCAACTTCAAGTTCTCTATCAATCGCTTCCTGAGAAACTTCATCGCGTTTTAGGGCAATAGGACTCATGGCAGCTGCCTGCATTGCTACGTTTTTACCCGCTTCTTCTGCAGTGTGATTCAAACCAACCAAAGTAGCTAGCCTGTTACCTGCATGAATGTAAAAGCTTACATAAGGAGCTTCAACTACTTCAAAAGAAGAAATCTCAAGCTTTTCACCGATTACACCCGTTTGCTCTACCAACTTTTCATTGATGCTCATTTTATCATCAAATGGCAAAGCCAAAAGATCTGCAAGTGAAGCAGGATTGTGAGCAACAGCTACTTTCAAAATATCAGAAGCCAAGGCCACAAAACTGTCATTCTTTGCTACAAAATCCGTTTCGCAGTTCAAATTAATTATTGTTCCACGTGTGTTGTCTGCGTTGCAAGCAGCCAATACAGCTCCTTCACTTGCCTCACGGTCAGCGCGCTTGGCAGCTACTTTCTGACCTTGCTTACGCAATACATCTATCGCTACTTCAAAATCGCCTTCGGCTTCAACAAGAGCCTTTTTGCAATCCATCATTCCCGCGCCGGTCATTTTGCGAAGTTTGTTCACATCCGCTGCAGTGATATTTGCCATTTTCTAGTTTTTTAAAGATTTACAAATAAAAAACAGGGGAAAAATTCAAAGATTAAACCCCTGTTATGCTTTTTAGCTTTTTTAGGATTCGCTTATTCGTCGTTGGTTACAACTTGAGCCGCTTTCTTAGCGATTTTCTCGCGCCCTGGCTTCTCCTTGTCCTCCTTTCTTTCGCTCAAACCCTTTGTTACTCCTTCGTAAACATAGCTCATCAACACATTCACAGACTTTGATGCATCATCATTACCTGGAATTGCGAAATCTACTTCTAAAGGATTTGAATTAGTGTCAACTATAGCGAAAGTTGGGATACCTAACTTATGTGCTTCAGCGATAGCAATGTGTTCGCGTTTGATATCAACCACAAAAATTGCTGCTGGAAGACGACTCATATCTGAAATAGAACCTAAGTTCTTTTCAAGCTTGGCTCTCTGACGATCTACTTGAAGACGCTCTCTCTTAGAAAGAGTATCAAAAGTACCATCTGCCTTCATTTTGTCGATGTTAGACATCTTCTTAATCGCCTTGCGGATGGTTACAAAGTTGGTCAACATTCCACCAGGCCAGCGCTCAACGATATAAGGCATATTCATTTTAGTTGCATAATCTGCAACAATATCCTTTGCCTGTTTCTTAGTAGCGATGAAAAGGATTTTCTTCCCTTGAGAAGAAATTTTTCTCAACGCTTCTTGAGCTTGTTCTAGTTTGGCCGCCGTCTTGTGAAGGTCAATGATGTGAATACCATTGCGCTCCATAAAGATATAAGGGGCCATATTTGGATGCCACTTACGGGTCAGGTGACCAAAGTGTACTCCGGCATCGAGTAGAGGTTTAACTTCTATTTTAGACATATTCTGTGTTTACTTTCTCATTAACAATTTTCAAGTAGCCGTATTCGGGTCAAGAAAATTTGGATACTAAACGAACTATTAACGTTTAGAGAATTGGAATCTCTTACGTGCTTTCTTCTGACCAAATTTCTTTCTCTCAACCATTCTAGGGTCACGAGTTAACAAACCCTCTGGCTTCAAAACCAAACGATTTTCTGGATTCTCTTCGCACAAAGCGCGCGAGATACCTAGGCGAATCGCTTCTGCCTGTCCAGTAATTCCACCACCGTTTACATTTACTTTGATGTCATACTTTTCGAATGACTCAACCAATCTCAAGGGCTGTTCTACTTTATAATGTAGGGCCTCTGTACCAAAGTATTCTTTGTAATCGCGATTGTTAACCGTAATGGTTGGGGTAGACTTAGCAGCTGGCTTCATATACACCCTTGCTACTGCAGTCTTTCTGCGACCTAAGCTGTGAAGTATGCTCATGGTTTTAGTTGAATTCGTTCAAATTTATTGATCTTGGCTGCTGACCCTCATGCTTGTGGGCCGTTCCATCGTATACATATAGGTTTCTGAAAAGCTCTCTACCTAAGCGATTCTTGGGCAACATTCCACGAATGGAAGTCTCGATTAAACGAGCTGGGCTTTTCGCCATCATTTCTCCAGTTGTCGTAAAACGCTGGCCACCTGGATAACCAGTATGCCTTACATACACACGATCAGCTGCTTTATTTCCTGTTAATTCAATGTGCGATGCATTCAACACAATCACATTGTCTCCACAATCGGCATGAGGAGTGAAATTAGGCTTGTGCTTACCACGAAGCAATTTAGCCACTTTACTCGCCAATCTTCCAAGTCTTTGTCCTTGGGCGTCTACCACTATCCACTGCTTATCCGCAGTTGCCTTGTTGGCAGAAATTGTCTTATAACTAAGATGGTCCACTTGATTCTACATTAAGGGTCAAATGTTTTGCAAGCGCAAAACGGGCTGCGAAAGTACGACTTTATATGAAATTTCATAAGTAGTTCGCAGAATATTTTTTAATGTCTTTTCATAGTTGTCAACCATCAATTGTTTATTGTCACAGTTTGTCTTCCAAGAAAGCCTTAAATTCGCGACTCTCAAAAATTTATCCCCATGAAAATGTTCGAGATTCGTTCCTTACTAATCCTTCTGCTGTGCGCATCTCAGGCGTTATTAGCGCAGAATGAAACGACTCATCGCTGTGGCCATGATCTAGCTCTAGAGGCTGCCTATCAGGAAAACCCTGAACTAAGAAAACAATACCGCATCTCAGACTCTCTTAATGCTATTGAAGTAGAGCGAATGGTTCAGGTATACAAAAGCAATCCTCAAGCCTTTAAAAGTCAAGGAGTATTGCATACCATTCCGGTGGTATTTCATGTGGTTTATGCTACAGAAGAAGACAATATTAGCCGTGAGCAGTTGTTGGATGGTATTCGTGTATTAAATGAAGATTTTAGGAGACTTAATGCCGACGCTGTAAATACTCGCCCCATTTTTCAAAGTACGGCTGCTGATTCTGAAATCGAATTTAAAATTGCTACCCGAGATCCAAATGGAAACTGTACCAATGGCGTAACTCGCACTCAATCGAATCTTTCTCTTGTGGCGAACGACAATGTAAAGGGTGTTGCTGTTTCTTGGCCAAACGATATTTACCTTAATATATGGGTGGTAAATGATATCCGTCTTTCTGGTGTTTCGAATGTCTTGGGATATGCCTATCGCCCTACAACCAATCAAAGTCCTATACAAGATGGTTTAGTAGTTAAGCATGCTGAAATTGGTGCGATAGGTACCGCCAGCAGTGCCGGCAGAACTTTAACTCACGAAGTAGGACACTATTTTAATCTACAACATCCTTTTACTGGCGGATGTAGTGGCAATGGCGATGGGGTTTTCGATACGCCTAAAGTAGCCGCTGAAAATTATGGATGCCCTATTGGAGTGAATAGCTGCACGAACGAATCTCCTGATCTACCCGATATGGTAGAGAATTATATGGACTATGCCGACAGCGATTGCATGAACATGTTCACCCAAGGACAAAAAATTGTTATGAAAGCGGCTATTGCAAACTTCTCTCTTCGTGGAGATGTTGCGGCGGCTTCTAGTGCCATTACTTCTGGCATTACGGGTACGCTTTGCACTCCGCAAGCACACTTCATCTCAGACAAGCGTCAAATATGTAGTGGAGAATCGGTTCAATTCTTTGAAAGAGCTTATGCTGGAAATACCACAACCTATGCTTGGCAATTCCCTGGTGGAACTCCATCTAGTAGTTCTCAAGCCAATCCAATCATTACCTATGCAGCTCCAGGAAGCTACCCTGTTAGCTTAACTACTTCCAACAGCTCTGGATCAACCGATTCTACTGTTCAAGGATTTATTCTTGTAGAGCAAGCGAACGCAGCCACCAGCAATCAGTTGATGGATGACTTTGAAACCTCCCAAGTGCCCAGTATAGATTGGAGCGTATTTGGAGATTATGATTATATCGATTTCCACCGAACCTCTTCCGCAGGTTACCTCAGCAGTTCCTCTGTGGTACTCGATAATTACTACGCTTCAAATGGTCAGATCGACTGGCTGAACTCCAAATCTTTGGATGTTCGATATTATACCAATCTTAATTTGGAATTTAGAGTCTCCTTTGCCCGAAAGACTACCTCCAATACAGATATGCTGAGAATTCTGGTTAGCACAGATTGTGGTCAAAACTGGACTCTTTCACGCATTATTAATGGGCAATCTTTGTCGGGTGGAAAGACTTCTACCTCTCCATTCTCGCCCAATGCAGATTCTGATTGGATTTCTCAAACGGTTAATCTCAACTCTTTGGCAGGAAGTCAGGATCCTATTCAAATCCGCTGGGAGTTTATCTCGGGTGGAGGGAACAATTTCTTTATAGACGATGTAAACATAACGGGAACCATCGGGCAAGAAGAACTTTCTTTTGGATCTCGCCTTGAATTATATCCCAACCCAAACCAAGGAAGCTTTAATCTAAGAGTCACCAACAGTCAATCCCTTGATGGTAAGATTATCGCTCGCGATATCGCTGGAAGAAAATTCGAACTTCAATCTACTCCTTTATCTGAAGGTATATATAAGGTGAGCTTTCCAACGAACACACCCAATGGAATCTATCTTATTGAAACCTCTTTAGATGGCATTTCCATTAGTGAAAGAGTTATTCTTCAGCGCTGATAAAACGCTGAATAAAACAACCCCCCTCAGCGGATGTAATCGGCTGGGGGGGTGTTTATGTTCTTATTTAAAGTGGACGTATCCGAAATCTATTTCATTAGCCGAATGGCTAAGGCGTTCCTTCCTACTCCTTATTTTAGTTTCTTATTTCTGGTTCGAGCCCAATAAAAAGGCAATTACCAAAAATCCAAGGCCGGTTAGTGCGGGTGGAAGTATTCCTGCTTTATAGCCTAGAAATATCATCACTAATGCAATAACTACCAATAAGCCTAGCAAAATCTTCTTCATGTCTTGTACTTTTTAATTCTCTTTTAGTCTTAATTACTCGCTTGTTCTTTCCCTTTGTTCTTTACGTGCTTCTCAAGCCAATGATCTTGCTCCCACAGCAGGTGCAAAATGTTCTCTATAGAGCTATAGCCATGACTTTCTTTTGGAAGAATAACCAAACGAGCGGTTGCACCCAAGCCCTTCAACGCATTAAAATATCTTTCGCTTTGCATAGGATAGGTTCCCGCATTGTTATCTGCCTCTCCATGTACTAAAAGCAAAGGATATTTCATTTTTTCTGCATTCATAAAGGGCGACATGGAGTTATAAATTTCAGGGGCCTCCCAATAATTGCGCTCTTCACTTTGGAATCCGAAAGGCGTTAAGGTGCGGTTATAGGCTCCACTGCGCGCAATGCCTGCAGCAAAAAGATCCGAATGACTTAACAAATTGGCCACCATAAATGCACCGTAACTATGTCCTGCAACGGCCACTCTATCTCGATCTATATACCCGAGTGCATCTACCGCATCTATGGCGGCCTTAGCGTTGGCCACCAATTGAGAACGAAAAGAATCATTGGGCTCTTCCTCCCCTTCCCCCACAATAGGAAAAGAAGCATCGTCTAACACAACATAGCCCCTTGTTACCCAATAGATCATAGAGCCGTAATAAGGATAAGTGAACTCATTCGGGTTCTGAGCGCTTTGCCCTGCACTGGCTTTGTCTTTAAATTCGGTAGGATAGGCCCACATTATCATAGGCATCTTCTCCTTGTTGTTCTTGTCGTATCCAACTGGTAAATACAAGGTTCCCGATAATTCTAATCCGTCTTCCCGCTTATAGTGTATTACTTCCTTTTCAACATCTTGTAGACTCTTGAATGGATTTTCAAATGCGGTTAGTTGCTTTAGTTTATTGCCTTTTAACTTTCTTGAATAATAATTCGGGTAGTCAACTGCACTTTCTATTCGCACCAATAGTTCGTTGTTCTTGGGGTCATACTCAACAATACTTTCTTTCTTCGCTTTTAGGTTGGAAGTATAGAGTCTTTTGGATTTTTGCTGGGTGAAGTCGTATTCGCTCACAAAAGGAAACTGACCTTCTTCGGTAAAACCCTCTCCTGTAAGGAAGGCTTTCTTTCCTCTCATCGCCATAACAGAGGTGCCGTATTCTGTGCGAACGCTTACAAAATCGCCCGGATCGCTGTAGATGTCTTGATAGTTTCTATCCCAAAGCAGCTTAGGCTCTTGACTTGGGTTGGAAGGGTTAAAAGAATAGGTTTTGGTGTTGCGCGTATTCCACCAATAATCGTAGGCGATAGCCAAATCTGCATTTCCCCAAAGAATTCCTGAAAAGCGATTACGGGTTTTCAAAAGCGATTTAGGTTCCTGGTCGAAGGGACTTTCCCATTCAAAAACCTCATCCCTATACTCTACTAAAACTTCTGGGTCGCCTCCGTCTAGGGCTTCACAGTAAATCAGGCTGGCTCCTTTATCGCTCCGCCATCTAAAGTCCCTTTTACCAGTTTCGCAGGCCATAAATCCTTGGGGAAGATCTTCTAAAAGAGGCGATTCCAATACCGTTTTCACCATCTTGCCCTCTTTATCATACACCCGTGTTTTTGAAGGAAAGCGAGAATAAGGAACGAGATAGGAAAAAGGTTTTTCAACCGTAGTAATCATAAGGTAGTTTCCATCCGGAGAAAAGACCACCTTGTCGTACATGGCGTCTGTTTTCCAAACACTGCTTTTGCCATCCATAGAAATTTTGTGCAGTTCAGATCGAGCAAGTTGTTCAAAATTGAACTCATCGGCTGCGTTTTTAAGTAAATCTTGGTAGGTTCTGTTCTGTGCCTTCTTTCCATCGTTAACCGAAACGGTTGGACCCGTTGGAATGGCACTTTTTGTATCAATTAAGTTCTGTTTCTCTGGTGAGAGCACTTTAATCAAAACCGAATTTCCATCCTTAAACCAATTGATTACATCCCCAAAATTGGCATTTATTCTGGCATAGGTGAGTTTAAATACTTTGGCCTCTTTGAGATCCAAAACCCATAATTCAACTCCTGAAATGGTGGTGTTGGTTAAGGCTATTTTCGATTGATCGGGAGACCAGCTGAAGTTGGCCAACTTTGGGTTCTCTGGCAGCCCTGTTACTTGAATAGGCTCTGATTCATTCTTCTTGAGATTCCGAATCTGAACATTGTTTACATATGAAACTCTGCTGCCTATATTGGTTTTTGGATCTATTCTCAATCCGCCTAAACGCAACTCCGTCTGAGATAACTCTTCTATAGTTTTATACGAATTGCGCGAAAGCAAAATCATATACTCTTTGTTGTCGCTCAAGAGAACGCTTGGGGCTCTAGGAACATCTACCAGATCTAAGATCTCTTGGGGTGGCTTTTGAAATTCGAGATTTTCTTGAGCCTGAAGCCCGAAGAAGGATGCTGTTAGGAGAATGAATAGCCACTTTTTCATAGAATTCCAATTAGGTGAAAAGCAAATATATCTTTTATGGCCTCCTTCAAGCATTTAAATTGTGTTAATCTCTTTATTTGGTTGTGTGGAAGTAATCATATTCCAAGCTTTTGGTTCTCCTCGTTTGAACAAAGTCTCCATCCAAATCGTAATAGCCGGCGTAATGATGGCTTTCCTTTACGTATCCTTCGCTATTATAATGGTATAATACGGTTTGCATTAATCGGCCCTCTGCTGTTAGTATAATCTGCGACCTCAACTTTCCTTGGACGTTGTAGTCGTACAGAAACTGAAGCATTAAAGCTGTGGTATCTCCCGAACTATCGTTGAAAACATTCTCGGTAATCAGCCTTCCTTCTTCATCAAACTCTCGCTTATAGATTAAGAAGTTCTTGCCGTCTTTATAAAAGCTCTTGTATACACACGAGTCGTTTCCATCATATTTATAGACTCTTTTGTATCCAACCCTCCTTTCTGAGGGCTCGGTTGTTTGTTCTAATTGAAGAATTTTCAATCCCCTTTGGTTGTAGCTGTATTTTTCTTGATACTCTATGATCTCTGTTTCTTGAAGTCCTTCTGCTTGCTGAGACGGACTTTTATTCACACATCTCTTTTCGAGCAGATTGCCCTTGGCATCGTAGGAATAAATGCAAGTATAGTTCTGTTTCCGCTGGGATTGTATCGATTGAGAAAGCTGTCCTTTCGAATTGTATTCATATTTTGAAATGCTCGGAATGGGAATTTCTAAAGTCCTGCCGCTCTCGAGGTATTTCGATTCAAAAGTGTTGGTTTGTCTTTGGCGAATGAATCTTCCTTGATAAGAGAGGCTGCTATCGATTATCACTCCCACCTCTTGCTTTCGGGTATAATCGTAGTGAAGTTCTAGAAGGCTATCTCCAACTAAAACAAGGCTGTCTTTTATGGCTAGACTAGAGTCGGACCGAAACGAAAGGGAACGGATTCTTTTTCCTTCTTCATTAAAAAGTTCTTCCTTCCAAGCCTCTAAAACCGCTTGGGGATCTAAGGTTTCTTGGAAGTAGAATACCCTTTCAGTAGAGCGCGCTATTTTAGGTGGATGCATATCTTCCTCCGCAGAAATCTCTTGGATTAAGGAAGGCTCTCCCTTTTTCTGGCAAGAAGATGCGAAGAAAGTGCCGAACAAAAGGAGAATAAAGGGAAGGGCAAATCGTGAACTCATAGAAGCACAACTTACAACAAAAGCAGTATTTGCATTGGTCTTTCTGAGAGGAAAAACAGAAGCCCTATTCGCCTAGAAGGATGTATTCCTTATATCTCGCTCGGCAGTCGGGGAGAAAAAACTTCGTTGCTGAGATTGAGATCCCGATCGGCTATGCGGAAGGAGAAGGCCACTGAATCGCTGAGCGATTGGGTTACGTCTAAATCGTACTCTATGGTTCCTTCTAAAATTTTGTTTTGTCCGGTGGGAGTGAGATTGGGCAATCGAGTGCTGTAAGGCTGAAGGGTAATAATTTCAACCATAGAGTCGGCCTGCTTTTCGAAATACCGCACCCATAGATTATAGTAAAAAGCCGAAGAGGTATCGAAAGGCGGACTGGTTTGATTTTCTTCTAGGCCTATGTTGCCATCGCCATCTTGGAAAAACAGTCTTACCCGAATGCGATCTACCGTTCCACTTCCTGGCACTTCCGTGCTGATCCACTCGTAATCTGTCCATTCTAACTTAGGCAGATTGGAGATGCTTTGATCCTTTGTACAGGAGATACATGCCAAGAGCAGCATAAGAGCCATTACCTTTGTGGAAGAAATCATATTATTGGAACGCACTGCTTTTCCTTTTGGTTTGGAAGAATTCAAAAATACGCTATTCGAATTAGCCAATGGCGGTAATTTTGAATCCATCGCCTTAGAGGTGTTTCGCTATCAGTTCCAAAACAATCCGATTTATAAACAATGGTGTCTGGCGCTTGGAAAAGGGGAAGAACTTGTACATTCCCTTGCAGATATTCCTTTCCTCCCTATTTCCTTTTTTAAAACGCATGAGGTGTATGCCTCCAACGAAACTTATTCTATGCGTTTTTTGAGCAGCGGAACGGGTACAGAGGGAAGATCAAAACACTTTGTTCGCTCTCTCGATCTGTACCACGATATAAGCGTTGAGGCTTTTCAATTCGCTTTCGGGAAGTTGGAAGGACCCATCCTAGCTCTTCTTCCACACTACTTAGAAAACGGCGACTCTTCCTTGGTAGAAATGTGCAGGCATTGGATGGATAAAACGCAACATCCCGCTTCGGGCTTTTATTTGAAAGACAAAGACAGACTCATTGACCAATTGCAGCGCTTGGAAGAACAGAAAACACCCGCTTGGCTCATTGGGGTGTCGTATGCTTTGCTAGATCTTGCTGTAGACTTTCCTCTTCGTTTAAAATACGTGAAGGTGATGGAGACGGGCGGAATGAAAGGGAGAGGAAGGGAAATGATTCGTGAAGAACTGCATGCCATCCTAAAAGAAAAACTGGGATGCAATACCGTTTATTCTGAATATGGAATGACGGAGTTATTGTCTCAAGCCTATTATAAAGAAGAGGCCGGATTTGATTGTCCTCCTTGGATGAAGATTCGATTTAGAGATCCACGCAATCCGCTCGACCATACCGAAACGCGCAAGAGTGGCGTTGTAAACATCATTGATTTAGCCAATTTGTACTCTTGCTCTTTTATTGCTACCGATGATCTCGGAAGAAAAACCCCCAATGGCTTCGAAATTGTAGGTCGTTTAGATACTTCCGATCTTCGGGGCTGCAATCTGCTTATCTAATTCAAACACTATAATGAAAAAACGTATCCTACTCTTGGCTTTTCTTGGTCTAAATCTCTTGCAAGCTCAATACGCAGAGTCTCGCTTAGAAGTATTGTCTAAGGCAGGAGGTATTCCCTTATTTGAGGTAAAAGACTCTACTCGGCTGTGCGTCTTGCCTCTGCAAGAGGAATGGTTTACGGTAAATGGCGTTTTTCTGGTAGAAACCGATAAGGTGGGAGAATCTATTGTAGCCAAGGGCACTGAGCTCTTCGATGTAAATAAAGAAAAAGTAGGCGAGGTTCTTTCGGACATGGATGGGGTAGTTATGCAGGCCATGACCGAACGAAAGTTTAGAAATTACACCCAGGTTATCTTGAGTGGCGCTGCACACAAAACCCGTTTTGTAAGTGCTTCTGTTCCTGAGTTGGAGATTGAAAACACCTTGAAAGATAAAAACAGAGGCCGACAAGATGAGCGATTTACAGCCCTTTTTGAAAACGAAGATTTCGAAAAGCGGGAAGAAGGCGAGTTCTACTATTATGTAAAACGCCTCGACCATTGCAATTTTGAAACAGAGCCTGCCTTTAGACTCATTCTGGTTCTAAAGGGCTCTCTGCCGTATTGTGTTATTACCAATGGCACAAAGTTCAATGCACCTAAGCTCAAAGAAGTGCGCGATGTTTCGGGCTATACATTCTCTTATTTCCAAAAGCCCAATGAGAGAAACCACGAGCAAATTGTAAATGTGATGTACAGCTACCTTCCGCTCTAAATTAGCTGAGGCGAATTAAATAGTAGTTCTTCTTTCCCTTCTGAACCAAGATCAATTGATCATTCAATAGATCTTTTGTGTCGAGCACATAATCGGCACCTACTTTCTGTTTGTTGATGGAAACCCCGTTGGCCTGAAGCATTTTTCTGGCTTCTCCTTTGGAAGGAAAGACCGCTGTGCTTTCTGCTAACAAATCGATGATAGGTATGCCGGCGCTAAGTTGATCTCTTGAAAGCTCGAACTGATCTACTCCTTCGAATATGTTCATGAGGGTGGCGGAGTTTAGACTGCGAAGGCTTTCTTCAGTTCCCTTGCCAAACAAAATATCAGAGGCGCTAATGGCATTGTCTAGATCGGCGCGAGAGTGCACTCTCTCGGTTACCTCTTCTGCCAAGGCACGTTGCAACACTCGGGTATGAGGAGCCTCAGCATGCTCTGCTTCCAAAGCCTCAATTTCTTCTTTGTTCTTTAAACTAAAGATGCGCAGAAAGCTGCCCGCATCGCTGTCGGCGGCATTGAGCCAAAACTGGTAGAAATGATACGGACTGGTTTTCTCAGGATCTAGCCAGATGTTTCCTCCCTCCGACTTTCCGAACTTACTGCCATCGGCTTTCTTGATCAATGGGGTTGTTAAGGCAAAGGCCTCCCCTCCTGCCATGCGACGAATTAATTCGGTTCCTGTGGTTATATTTCCCCACTGGTCGCTTCCACCCATTTGAAGTTTTACACCTTCGTTCTTCCACAAATGGTAAAAATCATAGCCTTGAATAAGCTGGTAAGAAAACTCAGTGAAAGACATGCCCGTCTCGAGTCGGCTTTTTACAGAATCTTTCGCCAGCATATAGTTTACCGTAAGGTGCTTTCCGGCGACGCGGATAAAATCTAAGAAGCCCATATCCTTAAACCAATCGTAATTGTTTACCAACTCTGCCGAGTTAGCACCGCAGTTGAAGTCTAAGAAACGCTCCAGTTGTTTGCGCTGACAGTCTTGGTTGTGCTGAAGCTGATCGATCTCCAATAAATTGCGCTCTTGACTCTTTCCGCTCGGATCTCCCACCCTTCCCGTGGCACCTCCAACCAAAGCCATGGGCTTGTGCCCCGCCTTTTGGAAATGCATTAAAGTCATTATTTGCACTAAGTTTCCAACCCCAAGCGAATCGGCAGTTGGATCAAATCCTATATAGCCTTTGGTCATTTCCTTCTGCAATAAATCCTCCGTTCCGGGCATTACATCATGCAACATCCCCCTCCACTTTAGCTCGTCTATAAAATTTGACATCTCTGAAATATTTTGCCGTAAAATTAATTGGACTGATTTCGTCTCCCAAGCGAAACTATGCCGATTATCTTTGACTTATGATATTAGTTACGGGAGGCACCGGATTATTGGGCGCACATCTACTTTTTCGCTTGGCTAAAAGGGGTGAAAAAATTCGGGCTAGCTTCCGTAGCGAGAGCCGTAAGAGCTTGGTATTAAAGATTTTTAATTACTATAGTGCCCAAGCGGATAGTCTATATGAGCAAATTGAATGGGTGCAATGCGATCTAATGGATACCCTTGAGGTAGAAGCCGCTTTTGAAGGAATTCATACGGTTTTTCACTGTGCTGCCTTAGTATCCTTCCACCCAAAAGACCGAAAAAGTCTTCTTAAAATAAATCCAACCACCACGGCCAATGTGGTAAACCAGGCCTTGGCCTCTAAAATTGAGCAGCTAATATATGTTAGCTCGGTGGCCGCCTTGGGAAGAGAAACCACCGACGGTATCTACGACGAAAACACCCAATGGAAAGATTCTCCTGAGAACTCTGCTTATTCTGAGTCGAAAAGAATGGCGGAGTTGGAAGTTTGGAGGGGAATGGAGGAAGGGCTCTCGGCTTCTATTATAAATCCTGTGGTTCTCTTTGGGCCCGGACCGTGGAAAGAAGGAAGCATGGCGATCTTCGATTTGGTAGAGAAGGGTTTTCCTTTTTATCCACCCGGAACCAATGGATTTGTAGACGTGCGCGATGTGGTAGAGGCTATGCTTCGCATGGCAGATCAGAAGCGCAATGGAGAGCGTTATGTAGCCGTGTCGGAAAGCCTTCCTTTTAAAACGGTACTAGACCATATTGCGCGGGGCTATGGAAGAGCACTTCCAACCAAAGCAGTGAAAGAATGGATGCTTACGATCCTAGCCTTCGTTCATAGAATGCGCGAGTTCTTTGGCGGCGCAAAGGCCACTATTACCAAAGAAACCGTGGGTAGTTCATTGAGGACATCGCTTTATAGAAACGACAAAATAAAGCGCGATTTACAGATGGAGTTTAGACCTATGGCCCAGAGCATTCAGGAGATTACGGCCTATCGGGTTCAGGAGGCCGATTTTTCTTAGCAATCTCTGCTTCTTTCTTCGCTAGAACTTCAATAACCTTATCGAAAACGGCTTCAAATTCAGCGGGTCTAGAGCTGTAGAAATCGAAACTGCGCTGGTATTCTTCATCGGTTAGCTGGTGCTTCTTTAATACCCCGGCATAATATTCTTCCAACTTTAAGGTATCGCCCATTATCTTTTGACCCGTTCGAGCGCCCTCAATGAGATGAACGTCTACCAGAACAGCCACCATTTTATCAGGTCTTATAACATCGTCTGGAAAAACCGTGTCTTGGGGACTGTTGCATCCCATCAACACAAAGAAAACCAAGGCGGGTTTAATCCACATGATAGGTAAGTCTCTGTCCGCGAAACTTCTCAGAAAACTGACCCTTATCGTAGACAATGCGTCCGTTTACAAAGGTTTTATCTATGCGCGATTTAAAGGTAGTGCCTTCAAAAGGAGACCAAGCACATTTAGAGAGAATATTGGCTTTGTTAACCGTCCATGGGCGTGCGGGATCTACCAGAACGAGGTCTGCAAAGTAGCCTTCGCGAATAAATCCGCGGTCTTTAATGCGGAAGAGAATAGCCGGATTGTGGCACATCTTTTCTGCCAACCACTCTACACTTACCTTCTCTTGGCGCACAAATTCCAACATGGCTGGAAGAAAATGCTGAACCAGGGGTCCGCCCGAAGGCGCATTCAAATAGTCTTTGCTCTTTTCTTCTAGCGTATGCGGTGCATGGTCTGTAGCAATGACGTCGATTTTTCCTTCCAACAAAGCCTTCCAAATGCCTTCTTTGTCTTGGGCCGTTTTAACAGCAGGATTCCACTTAATCAAGCTGCCTTTTGATTCATAATGCGAATCGTCGAACCACAAATGATGCAGGCAAGCCTCTGCCGTAATTCTCTTCTCGGCCAGGGGAATTGAATTGTCGAACATGGCCGCCTCTTTGGCTGTAGAAATATGAAAAACGTGGAGGCGTGTATTGTGCTTCTTGGCCAATTCAACCGCAAAAGAAGAAGATAGATAGCAAGCCTCTTCGCTGCGAATGATAGGGTGCTGGTTAAAAGGAATGCCTTTGGGGAAATCTTTTACCGCTTGCACTAGGTTGCGCTGAATGGTAGCCTCGTCTTCGCAATGGGTAATGATGAGGTGATTGAGTTCGGAGAAAATGCGTTCAAGCGTTGCCGCCTGATCTACTAACATATTGCCCGTACTGGAGCCCATAAAAACCTTAATGCCCGGGTATTTGCCAGGAGTAAGCTTTAAAAGCTCTTCCATATTATCGTTGGAAGCCCCCATATTGAAGCCATAATTGGCAAAAGAGCGCTCAGCCGCCAAGGCGTATTTCTCTTCTAACTTTTCAATAGTAGTAGCGGGCGGGGAGGTATTGGGCTGCTCTATGAAAGACGTAATGCCTCCTGCCACAGCCGCTCTAGACTCTGAATGAATATCGCCTTTATGGGTAAGTCCCGGCTCGCGAAAATGCACTTGATCGTCTATAATACCCGGAAGCAGCCAAAGGCCTTGGGCATCTATAATTCGCTCTCCACTGCGCTGACTTAAGCTGTCTTCAATACGGCTTATGCGTTCTCCTTCTATAAGAACATCCTTCTCTTCGGCCTTGCCTTCGTTAAATACTACAGCGTTGCGAATAAGAATCTTAGATTCAACCGACATATGTCTTCTTGTACTCTTTGCGATTAAAAACACCGGCCAATTTCATTTGAAGCACACCGAAGATGGCTTCTCTGATAATCGACTGGCTCATTTTGCTTTGTCCTTGGCGACGGTCTGTAAAAATCACCGGCACCTCCTTAATTCTAAAACCGTGCATCCAAGCTTTGAACTTCATCTCAATCTGAAAGGCGTAACCCACAAACTGTATTTTATCAAAGCGTATTGTCTTGAGCACCTTACTGCTGTAACATTTAAATCCGGCCGTGGTATCGTGTATGGGCATGCCCGTAACAAATCGCACATACTTAGAGGCAAAATACGAAAGCAACACCCTTCCCATGGGCCAGTTTACTACATTAACTCCTTGGCAATATCGACTGCCAATGGCCAGGTCTGCTCCATCCTTTTCACAAGCCTCCAATAATCTAGGAAGATCTTTGGGATCGTGAGAAAAGTCGGCATCCATCTCGAAGATAAAATCGTAGAGGCGATCCAGCCCCCACTTGAATCCCGCTAAATAGGCCGTTCCGAGACCTTGTTTACCATTGCGTTCAATAAGGAACAATCTTTCGGCATATTGCTTCTGTAGATCCTTCACTATACCACCCGTACCATCGGGAGAACCATCGTCTACAATAAGTAGGTCGAAAGCCTCCTGTAAGGAAAGAACCGCGTTCACAATAGAACGGATATTTTCCTTTTCATTATAGGTTGGAATTATGACGAGATATCTACTCAAAAGTGCCTTACATTGAGCTTGCAAAAATAGCCAAACGAACAATGGGCTGGAAGCAAAAAGCGAGGATAATACAATTGTCCTCATATTCGCTGCGTTAGCTATGTCTGAGAGATGAAGATAGACGTTTACAATCGGAAAAACACCTGGAAATTCTTCCTATTTATCTGTGCCGTGGGCATTGGCTTGGTAACCTTGCTTTACACCGAGACCTTTTTAAAGAAGCTGCGGCAGGAAGAAGAAAAGAGAATGCTGCTGTGGGCTGAGGCCGTAAATACCATTAACAATTCTCCGGTAGACACTGAGATAAACTTGGCTTCTATGCTCATAGAATCCAATACTACCATTCCGATTATTATGACGGATGAAAGTGGAAGCATCATTCGCTATAGAAATCTAGATCCAAACAAAGAAGAGCTCGAAAGCTACCAAAAAGAGGAGCTAGAGCGGATGAAAGCCGAGAATGAGCCCATAGAGATACGCATAGATGCCTTGCAGGTGAATTATCTCTATTACCGCAATTCTACTTTATTGCGTCAATTGAGGTTGTACCCTTGGGTATTGTTGGGCGTAATAGGTTTGTTGGTTACGGTGGCCTATCTGGCCTTTTCGGCCTCGCGGCGCTCAGAGCAAAACAGAGTGTGGACAGGCATGGCCAAAGAGACCGCTCACCAGATTGGCACCCCGCTTTCTTCTTTAATGGGATGGATTCATTTGCTAAAAGATCAGAACGTAGAGCAGATGATTGTAGAGGAGATGGACAAAGACGTCAAGCGCTTGGAATTGCTTACGGACCGATTTAGCAAAATTGGCTCCATACCCGAAAAGAAACCCCAAGCCTTGGTTCCCTTGATTGAGCGTGCATTAGATTACCTCCGCAAGCGCACCTCGTCTAAAATTCACATTGGATTTACTCCAGAAGAAGAAAGCAAAGCCTGGCAGGTACTGCTGAATGCTCCGCTTTTTGAGTGGGTTCTTGAGAACCTAATTAAAAACAGCATAGATGCCATGGGTGGGGTAGGAAAAATAGAAGTAGAGCTCAGTGAAATGGGTGGCTATTACAAGATTCTAGTGCGCGATACTGGCAAGGGAATGACGGCCGCACAGGGCCGAAGGATTTTTAGAGCAGGATTTACCACCAAGAAAAGAGGCTGGGGACTGGGCCTCACATTGGCCAAGCGCATTGTAGAAGAATACCATGGCGGCACTCTAACACTGCTTTCTACCGAGTTGGGAAAGGGATCGGTTATGCAGATGCGCATTCCTAAGATTTAGTAAGTGGTTTGAAATAAAAAAATAGACCCCACTAGACATTAGGGGCGACTGAAGCCAAAGAAAAGGAGTGGAAAGAAAAGGACTGAACCTCAGGGTTGCAATAGGATAGAGACGAAATACAAAGCAAAAGAAAAAAGGAGGGTTAAGAAAAAAGAGAGTAGCCATAAGCAAGATTTGGCTAGACAGAAAAAGAAGGAAGAGGCTGGGATTAGCTCCGAAAGAAGAGCCGAGAGACCAAAAAGAAGTCCCTTAAAACTTTCAGGAAGGCCCGAGAAACTTTCATGAAGACCCGAGAAACTTTTATGAAGACCCGTGAAACTTTCAT
>JAFMBM010000057.1 GCA_017858515.1 Cryomorphaceae bacterium
CTAGATGTTCAGGCCGATTTAAGCCTGAGGGGAAGTACTTTCGATCAAGTCTTGGTTTTGCTCAATGGACACCCGATGAACGATCCACAGACCGGACATCACAATATGAATCTTCCTGTGTCTATTGATGAGATTGAAACCATTGAAATACTGCATGGCGGAGCATCTCTTCGGTATGGTCCGTATGCCTTTGCGGGTGCCATTAATTTCATTACTCGCTCTACTCTTAAACCCAATAGAACAACGGCCGAGGCTCAGTTCGGTAGTTTTGGCTACTATCAACTCAAGGCGGGTATTCAAAGAAAATTTGGGAATCATGGCGTTTCATTACATGCTTCTACAAGCCATTCAGATGGATATATAGAAAATACCGACTTCGATCAGCTTCAAGTTCGTTTGCAAAGTGATCATCTCTTTCCAAATTCTAAGCTAGGTAGTTTGAGGTTCGAAGCTGGATTTATCACCAAGGACTTTGGCGCCCAGAATTTCTATACTACTTCCTTCCCAACCCAATTTGAAGCTACCCAAACTTTCTTTACCGGTTTGCAATGGAGCAGTAATCCAAACGAAAGCAATTGGACTTTTAATTCGAGAATTAACTTCAGGAGGCATTGGGATCGATTTGAGCTCTTTAGGGAAACAGGAGGTCCTTACCGTTATTCGGATGGATTCTTTATAAACGGAAACGATACCGTTGCCCCTTGGTATTCGGGACATAATTACCATAGAACCGATGTGTTGGGTGGCGACTTCTATATGTCGAATACAAACGCTCTTGGACGCACCGAAATGGGAGTGGATATGCGCTACGAATCGATTCTCAGCAACGCATTGGGCGAAGAGCTTAACGAAGCCATTGCAGTGGATTCAGAGGGCAGAGCTTTTTATCTAAGAGGAGAAAACCGCACCAACAGTGGAGCTTTCCTTCGTCATACTATACCGTTTAGTCAAACGGGAATCGTTAAAGCGGGCCTTAGATACAATTACAATACTCAATTTGATGCGGCCTTCCTGCCTTCATTGGAAGTATCTATGGCCTTGCCGACACATCCTGAATGGAGAGCCTACACATCCTACAACCGAGCTTTCCGACTTCCAACCTATACCGATTTATACTACCGATTGGGTGGAGCGCAAGGAAGCAAAAATCTCCAGCCCGAATACAGCAACAACTACGAATTAGGTGGAAAGTACCGCAGTGCTGATGGAACCTCCAACCTTCAAATTTCACTGTTTAGACGAGAAGGTAAAAACCTCATCGATTGGATCGTGCTTCCAGACGACAGCAGTCAGACCTTGCAAGCTGCCAATATTACCGAGCTGAACTTAAACGGATTGGAATTCGACTATCGAAAGAACAATCCCTCTCCTTCCACCCAAGCACATTGGACCCAAATTGGCATTTCGTTCAGTCCTATAATCCAAGACCAAGGAGAATTTGATTTTGAATCGCTTTACAGCTTAGATTATTTGCAAATGAAAGTCTCCGCAGATGTTCGCTGGTCTCTAGGCTATCATCTGCACCTCAGCTTGCGCTATCTCTTTCAGCAACGCAACGGCAGCTTCCTAATTCCTGGGTCTGCTATTCCACAAGCATTTGAAAGCATCCATACCATAGATGCTCGCCTAGACTGGACACGCAAATCGCTATTGGTTTATCTGGATGGAAATAATCTGCTCGACAGAATGTATGTGGATAGAGCCAGCGTACTACAGCCCGGAATATGGGTGAGAACGGGCATTCGCTATCGAATATAAGCTTACTTCAGCTTAGGATTATTGTGGTGTCTATCGTGATCGCGCTTTTTCTTTAATTCCATCTTAGCGCTGAAAGCCTTTTGCAAATCGGTGTTGGTTTGATTGGCTAGACAGAGAACCACAAAAAGAACATCGGCCAGTTCTTCGCCTAGATCTTTGGCTTTGTCGCTTTCTTTCTCGCTTTGTTCGCCATAACGACGAGCAATGATTCTAGCCACTTCGCCCACCTCCTCGGTGAGTTGAGCCATATTGGTGAGCTCATTAAAATACCGCACACCGTGCTCTTTAATCCAAGAATCTACTTCGGCTTGAAGCAATTCAACGGGCATAGTTTCAGAACTCATACGTTGTATTTTGGGGAAATCATTACTCTCTGTTTTTGCTATCCAACCAAATGGTTACTGGACCATCGTTTACCAAGCTAACCTCCATATGTTCGCCAAATTGGCCTTCGGCTACTTCAATACCTTGCATCCGAAACGCATCCATTATCTCCCTATATCGTTGCAATGCAATAGCAGGTTTAGCCGCCCGGATAAAGCTGGGTCTATTTCCTTTCTTGGTATTGGCGTGAAGGGTAAATTGAGATATACATAAGAGAGAACCCTTAATATCGAGCAAACTCAAATTCATCTTTCCTTCAGAATCTGAAAAGATGCGCATGTTTGGAATCTTCTGAACCAACCAATCGATATCCTCTCTTTCATCTGCCTCTTCGATACCAATAAAAAGGAGAAGACCAGAATCGATAGCTCCCAGCTTTTCTTCTCGCACCGAAACGGAGGCGCGACTAACCCTTTGAATAAGAATGCGCATGTGGAGGTGGAAAGGCTAATTCTTAGTAATCACTAGTCATTAGAATAGAAATGCCAAAGGTATTGTTGATTAAATTCTCCTTGTCTACATTGGATAGGAAAGAATACTCATCGGAGGGTGTAGACATTACAGAAATAACATCATAGCTATTCTCTTTTGCGTATTCGAGGGTTCGGTGTGCGAAGCCAATGGAGAATTCTTGCATATCGTCTTGGATGTGCTGAACGGGTATGCCCATCTCAGCAAAATAGGCCGCTGCATTGCGAACATTTTCCAAAGTTGTGCTGCTCACCGAATTCGAAAAGCGCTGAATGCTATAAATGCCTATTTCCGCACCGCACATTTTTGCCAACATGGCTGAAGCCTTCACTTTATTTTCGAAATGCTCATGACCGCCATAGGGAAAGAGAATTTTTTTAATTCCTCCTACTTGTATAATAGCATTGTCGGGAGTAGCCAACAAAGGAAGCGTTGCATCTCGAGCAATCTTTAAAATATCTGCACCAAAAAGCGACTGTCGCAAACCTTTGGTACCATGAGTACCCATTAAGAGTAAATTGTAAATTGGCTTAGATGCCTCTGCATTTATTTCAGAAAAGATACTTCCATTTCTGCAAACGGCCTGGCAATCTATTCCCCACTCTCGACTAGCATTCTCCGCAAGCTCTTTTAAGAAACCATCTAAGTCAGCAAGGGTTTTGCCTCGCTTCTCTAACAACTTGGCAGAGTTCGAAGCTTTAATATGAAGGAGTGAAACACCCCACTGAGCGGCCCGTGCAATTTGAGAGGCTTTTTTTAAAGCATTATCGGCTGCTGGGCTAAAATCAGTGGCTACAAGAACTCTTGTCATAGTTAAAAAGGTTTAGGCTAAAGGTGCAAAGAAATTTTTAACCGATGGCAGGATTAAGTGATACAAACCACATATCTATCATTCCTTTTCCTTTCACTTCTATTTTTCCTCTGCTTTCGAACGAGAATTGAGCTTTGTCTTTTAAAAGTTCATAGGTTGCTTGGCTAATATTCACTTTATTCGCGGCACCATTGCTCTCCATTCTACTGGCTGTGTTTACGGTATCTCCCCAAATATCATATTGAAACTTCTTCACACCAACAATACCTGCTACCACTGGACCGGTATGAATTCCCACTCGCATTTCGAAGGATTCTTTGCCTTTTGCCTCGTTTTCTAGTTTGTGTATCATTATGAAATCTTGCATCGCTAAGGCCGCCAAAACCGTATTCTCTAAAGAGTCTGCTGCGGGAGCGGGTAATCCACCTGCAGCCATATAGGCATCTCCAATGGTTTTAATTTTCTCAATACCGTATTGACTCATGATAGCATCAAAAGCCCGAAAGCAGATGTTAATCTCCTCTACCAAAGCGGTTGCACTTAAACGCGCAGAAGTTTCAGTAAAGCCTTTGAAGTCGCTGAAGAGAATAGAAACCATATCGAAGTTACGCGCTTGGGCTTCTCCCTTTTCTTTTAATTCTTCGGCTATTTCGGCTGGAAGGATATTCAGCAGAAGACTTTCAGATCTATCTTTCTCTATTTGTAGAATCTTGGCAGCCTTGCGTACATATTGCAAACGACTGTAAAAACCAATGGCCAATAGAATGGCTAGCAATCCAACCCCAGAAAAGAGAATAAGCCTATTGCGCTCAATGGCCCTTTGTCTTTGACTTTCTAATATAAGCTCTTGCTCGTGTGCAAAAAGCTGAAGACTGTCGGCCAATGCTTTCTTTTCGAAGTTGTGCTCATATTCTTGTCGTATCACAGAGCGCTGATTCTCATCACTCGAGATACTGTCTTTCATATTCTGATACAAGACATACATCTCTAGCGACTTCTTAAACTTTCCTTCCATATTGTAGATCTCATAAAGCTCTATGGCCGAAATTTTAATGGAAGAGGGCGATTGAACCTCCTGTGCCAACTGAAGTGCTCGCTCTAACAATGGTTTTGCCTCAGCATACTTCTTCCTATTCTTCTGAACTCTTCCCATTCCGTTCAGAGTGATGGAAATACCTTCTAAATCGTTCACCTTTTCGCGCAGTACCAAAGCTTGTTGGAAATAATCTATAGCCTTCGCATATTCTATTTCAGACTGCGCTTGTTCTCCTTTATTTAATGCTTCATCTCCAAACCTTGCCCAAGCGGTTCCCAAAGAACTCAGGCTATTGGCAATGCCTTTGGTTTGTCCCATTTCAGTGTAATAGGTAAACGAGAGTTCGGCATAGCGCAATGCTTCAGTATAATTCCCTAGTTTGTCGTGCAGCATGGCAATATTGCCAGAGCATAGAGCCTTACCGTTTAAGTCATTCAAGTCTTCATACATCGAATAGCTGCGGTTTAAATAATCTAAAGCATGTTCAAAATCACCCATCTCTTTGTGCAGCAATCCTATATTATTCAACGATCCCGCTATTCCAATAGAATCTCCAAGTTCTTCATGAATAAATAAAACCTCATCGAAGTAGGCAATGGCCTTTCCATGCAAGCCACGAATGGCATAAGTTATTCCCTGGATTTTAACTGCCTCTCCCAAAAGTTTACGCTCCTTGACCGATTCGGCCAATAATCGCGCTTGACTGGCGTAATAAAATCCACTGTCGGGTTGAGAAAAAAGATAGCCATATCTCGCTAAACGAATCACGGCCTCACCTCTTAGGCTATCGCTATTGGAGCCATCCAACCAGATGGCTCTTAGCGAATCTAAATTGGGTTGAGCTTGAGCACCTAAACAAAAGGAGAAAAGAAATAAGAAAAGGAATCTCAAACTTGCTCAAAATTTACCGGATTACACAGCAGCTAAATAGTTCCAGAAGATACGGAATTGCACTGTGTTTAAATGGTTTCAAAACCATAGACTGTAGTTCTACTTTGGAGAGTCATACCCTTTGCTCTTTAGTCTATGCTGCTAAATTGGCAATTTGTTTCCGTTTTCTTTGTTGTATTGCTAATTTAAGTTGAGCCTTAACCCTCCTCCCATGCACTCTAAAAAAGCTATTCGATTCCTTATTTTGCCAATGCTCTTCTTTTCCTCTCTTGCCCATGGGCAAGAAGAACTCCCCTTGTATAGCTGCAGAAGCTACGCAATGGTTGAACCTAGTCAGATTCCCATTCTTTCTACTGAACCCCTTTGGTTTCGTTTAGATAGTGTTGCCGGTCTGCATGGAAGCGTAAGTGGAAAGATCTTAAATCAAAATGAAGAAGCCTTAGAGGGAGCTGAAATTACACTGGAAGGAAGTTCTTTAAAGGCAATAAGCAATGCCAAAGGACAATATACATTCGACTCTTTGTCAGATGGCCATTATACCATTCACATTAGCCATACCGATGGGATGCCTTGCGAGCTGCCACTACTTGTTATTGAGAAGGGGAAGCATTACAGCGCCCCAAGCGCAGTCTTGAGTTTTATTGAGATACAAACGGAAAAACCCATTATATACCTCTATCCCGAGCAGAAACAAGAAGTGGTTGTAGAAATTGAATACAAGGGAATACTAACGCATACATATCCGAGATACAATGAGGGCTGGAAGATTACAGCCTTTCCGGATGGAACTCTCGTGGATACAAACAACAGAAGTTACTATGCCTTATTCTGGGAAGGTGTACCTTCTAAAGCTATAAGCACTCCCAATGGATTTTTAGTTAAAGGCTCAGAAAGCATTGCCTTTCTCGAAGAAAAGCTTGCCCTATTGGGACTAACAGATAAAGAAGCCAATGAATTCATTCTGTATTGGCTTCCTAGGTTGGAAGTGAATGAATACAACTTTATCCATTTCGCTCAAGAAGAATATTTAGATCTATGTGATCTAAAGGTTGAGCCCAAACCCGATACTGAAATCAGGGTAATGATGGTGTGGGAAGCATTGGAAGCACCTCTTGAATTTGAGCAGAAAATACTTCCACCTACACCCATTCGAAAAGGCTTTACGCTCGTAGAATGGGGCGGAAGTCAATCTAAATTGAAGAAAAAGCTTTTGTAATGAATGCGTTTATTGAAACTCATTCCACCAAAAAACATTGGATTGTTCGGGCTCTTTAATCATGAGCTCTCCCAATCTGGGCATGGCAAAAGGTACAGATTGATCTTTCGCTTCTTTGGCAAAGCGCTCAACCGGATCTTTCCATTGATGTAAAGCCAATGTAAAAGCTCCCCAATGAATAGGAATGCTTGTTTTTGCCCGAACATCCTTGGCGGCTTGTACACTTTCTTCTGGATACATATGAATGGCATGCCAAAGCGGATTGTACTGTCCGCATTCTAAAAAGGCCCAATCGAACGGACCGAAGCGTTCTCCAATTTCTTTGAAGTGCGGACCATAGCCTCCATCTCCACTCCAATAGATGGAATGTCTTTGAGAGGTAAAAGTCCATCCCCCCCAAAGCGACTTGGCTCTATCGGAAACGCCTCTTCCAGAGAAATGCCTAGCCGGAACAAAATGTGCCTGGACTTCTGGAAACTGAACTGAATCCCACCAATCGTATTCCGAAATAAGTGAATCTTCTAGTCCCCAGCGAAGAAGGTGGCGCTTTACTCCAAGCGGAACACAGTACTTCCCTACCCTTCCTTTGAGCTTCATAAAGCTATCGTAATCGAGGTGATCGTAGTGATCATGGGTTATAAAAACAGCATCAATCTTTCTGGGAAGCTGATCTAGGATAGAAAGTGTGCTATCCGTATACCGAGTAGTGCGGAAAGGCCCTACGGGGGAAGCATCGGAACCGAACATGGGATCGATGAGAAGGTTTAAGCCTTCCATCTGCATGAATCCTACCGAATGGCCAAACCAGATAAATTTAAAACGATGGGTATCGGTTTCCCAAACATTCGAAGGAAATGCAGCCATAGGCAACTTCTGCTTCGGCGCCCGTTCCGCCCGTCCTTTGAAAGTGGCAACCAGAAGAGAGGGAAGCTGTTTCACCCCAATATCCATAGTGGTCTCAATGGCATTTTCAAATTGCTCGCCACTCCATTGAGAAGAGGCAGAGAACCGCTCTTTCTCTGCATTCGAAAGACTTCCACCAAATTGTGGATTGTATTGAAGGTAGAGAAAAGCACCGAGGATTAAAAGGCTCAAAGCAATTCCTATATATAGCAAACTCATTTTAAGAATCTTCATTTGAAGTGGTTAAGTAAAAAAAAGATCCTGCTCATCTCTTTAGAATCCAAGCATTCACCTTTATTGATTTTCTATAGGAACAAAGATCAATTCTTCCCTTAAAAGTGTAAGCGTTCGGTAGTTCCCCTGCTCGTCTATAAAGCCTATTCTCAATTCATTTGGCGAAGACGACATCAGTGCAACGTAGTCGCAAAACTTTGCATTTTTATTGAAAACAAGATCATTTAAAGAAAGTACTTTTAGATTTGGACGCAGACCTAGTTCTTCGGCTTTCGATTTTTTATGGACGCTTTGAATGTAAAATGAAGTATCATTCAGTACGCCTAGGGTAAATCCCAGGCTGCGATGGTCTATAGGCTCATTGGTTTTCTTTTTAAGAAAGAGTGTTTGGTGTTGCCAATCTACCATGACGGAGTAATTGCTCAGGGCCTTTAGACCCAAGAGACTGGAGCTTCCCGAATTCACCTTTAGATTTTCAAACCATACATTTCCAACCGAAAGAGAATCCAGTATGGCGATTCGCTCGGTTTGTACAACTCTATTGCCTGAAAGTCCTGATTGAGACCAGCCTTCTTCCACCGCCACAGCAGAAATACTTTCACTCCATTGCAGTGCATCAAAAGAAGGCTCAGGAAGACTGAGCGAACCATTGGAGCCAAAGTCTAGGGTAATATTTCTAAGAATCAAGGTATCTACTATAAGGTCTAAGTAGATATTGTATTGTCTATCGGTTCGAAAAGGAATGGAAGTATAGCCGCGTAAATCATTTGAATCCAATGTGCTGAGCAATTGGATTTCTTCTTTTTGCACATCCACCTCCCAATTGCAAAAACGCATAAGGTTAGAGCCTATGATACCGTCTATATTCAAGCAGCTGAGAATGGGATTGGAATCGAAATTGGCAACAAAAGCGGTTTGCTCTTGGAACGCAACACCTCCTACTCTAATTTCATCTACACTCACATAATTTACCTTCAAGAGTTGGTTGTCGGTATCTCTCATCTTTCCCGATGAAATGCGTTTGTATTTCAATTCTTCTTGCAGCTCTTTTGAAATACTAAAGGGCGCTCCCGAATCCAACAAGAAAAGGTATTCCCTTCCCTCTATAACAACCGGAATGAAGAGCAATCCGGTTTTATTTACCGCACTCACTTTCTCGCGAAAATCAGTCTTTTGCCGCTTGCCTTTGCTCAGGGCCTTCGACCAATGCATAGAGCAGGAATTGCTCATCACACCTAATGCTAAAACCAAAAAGTATAAAAGAGAGTTCTTAAACCGCAGCCTTCTAGTTAATAGGCTTACCATTTCCATTCTTTGAAACTGTGATAGGGAATTTCAAGCTTTAAAAGAGTGTCTAAAACCTCTTTTGATTCAGCCTCAAATCTTTTGGGAACAATAATAGAAGTGCCTATAGAGATCTTAACAAAAAGATGCTCGGGTGTTTCCATTACATTTTTTATCTCTTCTAACTTTAGAAAGGTCGAACCGGTTTTGTCTTCTAGGGCAATGCCTCCTTCTTTAAAATCTAAAGTGGAAACTAATCCAAATCGCTCTGTATAATGTTCGTTTATATGCTGTAGATAATGCCGCTTATAACGCCATTTGAAATAGCGCAAATAAGCAGCCAAAAAGAGGATTCCCGTGAGGAGATAAGCTACTGCGAATCCATTATTACCTGAAATATATCCGAGAAAACTAAGAAGAAAAAAGAGCCCCACTATATAGGCTCTACCATTGCGCAACTTTTTCTGAATACGAGGTGAATGATCTGCTTCAAAAAGTTGAAAGGCTAAGAAGTCCTCTCTTTCTAGGGTAATTTCAAATTTCATAAATGCACGAGAAAGGAAGCGAAGGTAAATCAAGAATAGAGAGAATAGAAGGGCCCTTCCTTCCTACTAAGAACCTTTGGTTTGAAAGAGCGAAAAGAAAATCTATTTTCCATAAAGCTCTCCCTGCCTTTGGGTGCGAAGAATTCTGAAAAAAACCAGAAAGAGCCCATACCACTTTGATGCTGAAATAAACATTGGAAGCCTTGCCTTTTGCTCAATCAAACAAAAAGCAAACGGGTCCATGAAAGAAAAAGAGAACCGATGTGAATTCTTAAGATAGCTTAATCTTCATTTCGAAAGACCCTCGGTACTTCGCACTAAACAAAATCATTAATCGAACTACAATGGAAAATCAAAAAAACAGCAGAGGCTTAAACATTGGGCTATGGATAGCTCAAATAATACTAGGCGCCATGTTTACAATGGCAGGAATTATGAAAGCAACCCAGCCTGCAGAAGCACTTATGGAGGTAATTCCTTGAGCCAACGCTACTCCCATCGCATTGGTTCGCTTCATCGGTGTCAGTGAACTCCTAGGTGGTTTGGGATTGTTGCTGCCCTCTTTACTAAGACTTAAACCTAGATTGAGTGTTTGGGCAGCTATAGGCTTAATGACGGTGATGCTTTTAGCGGCACTATTCCATGTGAGTCGGGCTGAATATTCAGACATAGGCATGAATGTACTTCTTATGTCTATTGCAGCATTCATTGCCTGGGGCAGAAGCAAGAAGGTCCCCATCTCAGCGAGATAATAGACGTGTTCAAATAAGAGCTATAAAATCTTTAGACTAATGGAATTAGTTTGAACCCTTGAACTCTAGCTTTTGCAGTTGACAAGTTGAGGATTGCTTTATAAAAACAAGTGTTTCATTAAGCCATTCCACTAAAGACAGGCTCATCCATTTTCGTCAGCAGCAGTAAGGAAGTCAGGGAAGGGAGAATCTGTCTTAAAGTGTAGTCAGACATTTAAAAAGCAGACGGCTATTTTGGCCGTCTGCTTTTGTTTAGATTAAAGTCGGTAAGCATATAAAAGGATTGCTTCTTATTGCAAGCACTTAAAACTACCTGATGGGGTGTAAGCAAGGTTCTCGCTAAACCATAAGGCAAGTCCAAGCGAATAAGACAAAAAAGACGATGGATTTCCATAGAGACAAAGATGGATTCCCTTTTTCAGAAATCAAAGCCTGTAAGTATACGGATTCAGCAATAACTAGCTCATATGAAAATAGTTGCAATAAAATTAATTTTCTACCAAAGCCGTATGGTGGTTTTGGAATGGGGCAATAAAAAGAGTATTGCTGGAGTGGGTTGCAAAACTAGCCGAGGAAAAAAGGAGTTGGAATAAGTGAATAAAAGAGCAAGCTAAAGAGGCTGCTAAAGTTATCCTGAAAGTAGGGTCAATAAAGGAATAGGGACAAATGAGAGAGCAGGTAAAAAATAGAAGGCGAAGGAAAAAGAGATACGGTGTTTAGACTAATTATAGGACATCCAAAAACTGGATTTTAAGAAAGAAATTCGAATAGAAGGACTAAAAGTGGACCCAATACTGAACAAAGTGCCACAAAAGAAGAAGGAAATATGGCTGTACAGGATCAAAATGGAGAGAATCAGCGGAAACGGAGGCTTAAAAACAGCCTAAATCTCGATGAATAAGACCGAAACTATTTAAAAGAGTCCAAAAACTTTTTAAAATATCCAGAAATTCTTAGGAAATAGCTCCGAGTTGGCTTGATGAAGATGGAAGTCTTTTTCGAATACAGCAAAATAATAGAGCGACGTTGCGAAAAATGCAAAAAGCAGATCAGAATAATGAACGACTATACGGAAGTCGCAAAAACAGAGAGCCAAATACATTTAGAGCAAAGCAAAACTTTTAGAAAATGGAGCAAAGTTTTGTGCAAATGGGCAAAAGTTTGGCGTGAGTGAACCGAAATTTTTTTTGAAGAGGGCAAAAACTTTTTTTAGAAGCGTCAAATTTTATCAAAGCAGACAAAAGTTTTCTAAAAATAGAGGCAAAAGGGGAGTGTTCAATAAAGTGTGTCTAGGTTAGTAAATCTTTCATTAAAGTGCTCTG
>JAFMBM010000026.1 GCA_017858515.1 Cryomorphaceae bacterium
GTAACAGCAAGAGGTCCGAAATCAGGGCTGAAGCCTTGTGCTCCACAATCTTGACGAACGTAGAAGTCGTAGGTAGTACTTCCCATTAGGCCGCTTACCGTACCAAACGTATCTGTTACAGAAAGGATGGTACCTGTACCAGGAGTGAATCCTTGGATACCGTACTCTACATCGAATGCACTGCCAGTAGAAATCCACGAAAGAGTAGCAGCAGCGTTGGTTACTCCAGAAGCCGTAAGTCCAATAGGATCTGGACAAGCGGGAGGAGTACGAACCGTTACTTCATCTATGAAAAAATCATAAGAACCCGTTTCTACGCCTGAGATGAAGGTTTTAGACTGATGATAGAAGCCCAATTTAACTGTTCCGGAATATCCAGCAAGCGAAACGGTATAATAAGAAGGAGTGTTCGAAACGGCATCTGCATCTGTAAAGGTGCGTAGGATACCTGAACGATTCCAAGTAGTTCCGTTGTCTGTTGAAATTACTACACATAGCGAATCATCCAATCCCATTGTAGAGGGAGTAGTCGCTGAACTTGTCGTAAGCGCAGCGGCGAAACGCAACTCATAGTTGTTGCTTGTGCCTAGATCAATACTCGGAGTAATCAGCCACTCGGAATATAGCGTAGTAGAACTTCTAGATGCAAAATTGCGCATGGCACCTGTTGTACCATTGTTGGCCATTCCATCTAAGAACCAACCACCTGTAGTAGTACTTGTGAAAGTAGTATTGGCTGAACCAATTGCACCATCGGCCTCTGACCAACCACTAGAGTAAACAGAAGAAGTCCAAGTATCCATATTCTCGCTCCAATCAGGAAGAATAGGAGTTGAAAAGGCAAGTGCGCCACTTTGATTGGAAATTAAAGCAGAACCAACACATTGCTCATATACATAAACAGTATAGTCTGTATAGGATGAAAGACCAGTTAAGGTAGTTGTAGAACTCGAAACGGTAACAACGGTTCCAGTTCCCAAAGTGAATCCAGACGGACCGTATTCAACATTCCAAGAAATAGCTGCAGCATCACCCGGAGTCCATGTGATTTGTGCAGAAGAACTACCTACAGATAATAGTGATAAGTTAGTAGGCTCATTACAAGCAGGAGGGTCAGCGATGAAGATATCATCGATTGCCATATCTCCTGTAAAGGAAGTTCCTTTAACACCATGAAAGCGGAAATGAACCGCACCAGTGTAAGCAGCCAATGAAACAGTGGCTTTACTCCAAGGATCTGTTAAGGAGGTGTGCTGTTGGCCAGTAACTGTAAATACGGTATCATACGAAGTGCCATTGAATACGTCTACTATAAGGCTACCCATGGTTGCACCATACATATGATAGAAGAAAGTCAACTCTCTCAAGGAACCTAGGTTATCTAGAGAGATGTCTGGACTAGTAAGGGTATTTACCCCTCCTGTACTTCCGCTAGACGTCTCTAAATACAGATATTTACCAGTGGTGGTTCCAGTGGTATTATCCGTAGCAGGTCCTGTATTAGTTGAGCCCGTTTGGCCATCCTCAATCTGCCAGTAAGGAGTGGCTGATCCTGTAGTCCAGCAGTTAGAGAAGGTGAAACCATTGGTTCCGTTGGCAAAACCTTCCCAATCTACTAGGTAAGGTGCCAAGGGGGGTTCTTCGGGAGGACATTGTCCATACGCCAAAGAAGTCGCTCCCAACAACGCAATGGCTGTTAGCAACGACGATTGAAGAGCATTCGTCCACGTTCGCCAAAACGTAGAAGAACCTCCTGAGGTAAATTTTCTCATAGGTCGATAAAGATTTGATGTTAATTAGAGTTCAAGTTTAACTCTATTTTATCAACAAACAAAACTTTAAAGAGCGACTTTATTGATTCAAGGAGGTGGTTTGTTTATTCTGTGTAAGTTGTTTAATCGACTATGATAAAAGAGATTTTTATATTTCCTACAACTTATAGGTGTGAAAAGGGATAGATCGACCGAAATCAGACAACTTTTAAAAAAAAGCGTGTGAAATATCCTATATGATTAGAAGATTCATTGGTTTGGAATAAAATTGTTGTTAACAACAAACTTTTTTTCGTGTTTTTTGGAATGGCACAAGGCGTAATTGAAATTTTAACCGAAGAATGAATTTTAACACAAGGAACGGTTTAGACTAGAGTAGCCTTCTTCTTTGTGTTCATTATTGGTTCAAAAAGTCAGTTCAATAAAAGGCTTAGTGAGTTAGGCTTAGAGAGGAATACTTTCGTTAAGGCTTCACGCAGAAAGTGTTTGCTCCGCAGCAAGAACAAAAAAAACCGCGTGAAATTTCTTTCACGCGGTGCCAGTAGATTAAACCTTTAGTGGTTTAGCTCTAGAAGAAAAATTAGTTCTTAATAATTCTTTCTGTAGTGTCCATTCCAAAACCTTGGCTGCCGAGAATATAGACTCCATTAGCCCATTCTGTCATATCTATCTGTAGTAATCCAGTTTCTGGGTTATTTCTAGAATAAACAACACGTCCGGTAGCATCCATAATTTCAATGCTTCCTGATGCATTAGAAGCAAATTCAACATATAGAATGTTTGAGGTTGGATTAGGATAGGCTTTCACTCCAGCTACTAGAGCGCTGTTGTTATTGTCCATCTTATTTCCAGATCCATTGTAGAATCTTCTTTCAATACAAGCCAATTCAGTATTGTAGATAGAGCCATTGTCGTTTACACGGGCGAATACTGTGAACTCATAGTTGGCAGAAGGATTTCCTGAACCGGTAAAGTCTACTGTAGCAGATGTGTTGGTAGAAAGGGCAGTGGTTGTCCAAGCCGCGCCCACATTTGCTTGACGATATTGCATTCTATATCCGATTAAAGATACACCTGAACCAAGGGTTGCAGGAGTCCAAGATCCAGCAAAAGAAACAGCTGTTGGTTTAACCACCGCGAAATTACCTGGAACATAAGCAGAAGATAGGCTGCTTACTGTAACGCTGGCAGAATCTGTGCAACCAGATTCGTCTGTAGCAACAACGGTATACGTTTGTCCTTGTTGTCCGTAGATAAAGCGAGTGGTTTCACCCGTGTTCCACAAGAACGTTTTGCTCTTGAATCCACCGTTGGCAATTCCTTTTAATAAAGCAGAATCACCTGCACAAAAAGGAGCAACCAATTCAATTGCACTCACAGTCATTGGCTTACAATCGGCAGCAAAAGTGCTAATGCAGCTATACGCCCATGTGCCTGCGTTGCGCACACCTATTCTCAATTCATTGTCAACACCAAATGCTTCTGCCAAGAAATTTTGACTCGTAAGGCTTGCGTTATTCCAAGATTTAGGTGATTTCCATGTTGTGTCGCCTGCCGCTCTTATTTGCAATAAATATAGATCTCCGGCAGGAGCAGTGAATTGAACATTATACGAACGCGGTGCGGCTACTTTGGAGATGGCTCCAATTGTAACACCACTTAAAACACATGCTGGCAAAGCAATGATGTCGGCGGTAGATCGAGGTAAAACTTGATACCCTGCATCAAAAGGAGAGCTATTGTCGAACTGTGAAACGATTCCAACTAAAGTAAATGGAGAAGCCGGAACGGGAGTTCCGTACAAATTAATATCGGCATCTACTCTTAAAACAAAAGTATCTCCCGCAGCAGTGAATACATTCACGTTGAAGCCAGATCCAGTATTAGTCCATTGGTTCGTATCAATGATACTCACATTCGCAATACTTATTAGAGCCGACTCCAATAGCTCAGAAGGTGCGGCAGCAGGAAGAGCAACAACAGGATTTCCAGAAGATAGTACGGTAATAGAATCGGCTACTATTTCCAACAATCCATTGAATTGGTCGATGGTTCCCACTACACGAATAGCATCGCCCACATTGGCCGCAAAGGTGCCAATATCGCTGAAAGAGAATACGTTTATAGAACCTGTAGCATCAGACATATAGAAGCTATAGCCCGCATTTCCATCATAGTCAGGAGAAGTTACCACACCTATGATACTGCAATACACTCCATCAGAATCTGAAACGCCGCTTGCATCGATACCATTGATATCAGAGATAGTGTAGTTAGGGATAGTAATAATAACGGGAGCTTGATCTGAAGGTGATCCTACATCGCCACCGGTAGAAAGATAGGCTCCATTCACTCCAACGGCTGATTGAGCCGTTACCACGCTGTTTGAAACTTCCATACTAAATCCGCTTGTTGCAGCACCAAAGGCAACAGAATCCAGTAGGTTGGATGAATCATCCCAGATGTAAATTACATCGCCAGCAGCATTTAAATCAGAAAATCCTTGACCAAAAGCATCATTTGGAATAACAGGAATTAAATTGGCTGTTTGCATCCAAGAGTTTGTCCAATCTATACCGTTGGCAGTTGTTACATCCGCAACGATTGCAATAGCACCGGGTTGAAGGGTTAGGTTACCAAAAGTATGTGAACCCGCTACCTTAGATCCATTGTCCCAAGAAAAACCAGTTAGGTTAACAGGCAGTGCACTGTTGTTTTTGATTTCAAACCAATCGCCGTTTATGCTGGAAACTGGAGAAGTAGAAGAAGACATCACTTCTGTGATGGCAAGATCAATAGTAGCTACAACGCCATAGGTTGCTGTAGGGAAAGGAATAACAGCCGTTGCATTGGTAAGTTGATTGTCGAGGGCGTTAATTCCTGAGAAGGTCCATTCAGCACAATCAAAAGAGGTAGTTGGATTGCTGTTGTTGTTTCTGTAAGCCCATCCATCTAAATGGTCCCAGCAAGTACCTGTTCCGTCTACACCAAAATCGCCGAGAAAGTCTACCGCAGTAGCACCTCTGAAAAGAGCGACGTGATCATCTCCATTTATAAATAAGCCGTTTGGAAAAGTGGTGTTTACAACATCGGCATCAAAACCCATGAAAAGATTAAATGCAGCGGAGTCTGTACTGATATAATAGAAATCACCCGCATTTAAGCTAATAGGATCGAAGTTGGTTACTAAATTATAAGTAGTAGACCCATTGCCTGCATATTGAACGCTGTATTGACTCATGTCAGTAACATTGTTCATCGCGTAAATCTCAAGAACTTTTGGATTACCACCGGGAAGCGGGCCATCCATAATTCCAGTGATGATTAAGTCAGAGTTCGCAGGGGGTGAATTGGTAGTAACGTTTGAATTGGATTCGCTTGAGAAAATATCAGAACCAGTTTCTACAGTGTAACTATAGGCAGCCACATAATAAGTTGTGCCGGCTGTAAGACCATCGATGTCTATGTTTCCATCTGCGTTAGCCGCTCCATTATAAATGCAGTAAGCGTTGTTGGTACCATCTACGCTTGCAGAAGTTCCTCCCATAAAAGTAAAGTTGGGAGAATACATACTAGCTTCAGCTGTATTGTTTGACCAGAAATTAGAGAAAGGATGTTCCGAAATAAAAACGATCACGCCATCCCAGTCAGTTCCGTTTGTTCCAGCAGGCTTTATCCATGAAACATTGATTTCGTCTTCACCAAGAGCAGAAGTTGCCAAGGAGGTAACGGGAGAAAGCACAGGGCCTCCACCGCCTCCAATGATGAAAGGGCTCGCGTCTAATGCGCCAATTACGGTTCCGTCATTGTCGCTAGTCCAGTTGGATAAATCTGCAATGGCGGCTTGATGCGCTGCCATTGAATTGCTTGTTCTCGGTCCAGTGTACTGGGCATTGTCTATTTCTGGAAAAGCAATGTTAGCTGATGCCAAAGAGCTTGGAAGAGCAGAGTTGTTAGAGGAAGAACGATCTGCTGCCCAGTCGTTTCCATCGAAGTTGATTCCAAACACTAAGCTTGGAGTAGCTAGAGAACCTTGGTAAGCAAAAATCTGATCTCCGCTAGACGAAAGACCGTCTAATTGACTTGATGTAGTTCCCAAATTAGCCGAACTTGCGCCATTTGGACAAGTAACCACTATGGTTGTACCAGCCAGTATAGTAGAACCGGTGCTATTGGTCCAGCTCATGTCATTTTCAGTAGTCACAAAACCACCAGCAGCTAGCCAGCCGTTGTCTGTGAATCGAATTTCAGTCCCATTGGTTAAATCTACCCAAGTAACAAATGAAAATCCGTCGTCAGAATCAGATCGGAATCCCGTAATGCTAATGTCTCCAGGATTTAGAGCGGTTTGGGCTTGAAGACCTATCGCGAGAAAACTCACTAATGGGAATAGCCATGGTTTCAGTAAAGATTTCTTGAACATAGTTTTGATTTTGTTTAGAAGGCTCAAATTTCTTATATTATGTTGAAACATAGGTTGCTTAATTGTTAAGCAAACTAAATATTTATCATAGGTTACCAACAAAAAAGACCCGAATTAATCGGGCCTTCTTTCTTTTATACTTAATGCACCTCATTGCTTCAAGATGCGCTCTTGTACTTTTTGTCCATTTACGGTTACTTCAAGAATGTAAGTACCCGTACTTAGTTCCCCGAGGTTTATCTGCTCTCTGGAGCTATTGTTTACCTCTTTTTCCATGATTACTCTTCCTGTCAGATCCATCAACTGAAGGCTGGCATTTTGTTCTGTCTCCCACTGAATACTAATCCAATCTTGGGTTGGATTTGGATAGATCGTCAAACGACCTTCACTTAACAAGGAGTTGGAAGGTTGATCTGTTTTATTTCCAGAACCATTATAAAACCTTCGAGCCGTGCATGCATACTCTGTGTTGTAAATACTTCCATTGTCATTTACCCTTGCAAAAGCAGTAAACTCATAGTTGGCCGTTGGATTTCCGCTACCAGTAAAATCTACCGTAGCTGTAGTGTTACTGGAAAGGGGAGTGGTAGTCCAAGATGCTCCAACCCCTACTTGTCTGTAGGCCATTCTATATCCGATCAAACTCACTCCCGTACCAAAAGTAGGGGCAGTCCAAGATCCAGTGAACGTAACAGCATTGGGCTTTACAACACTGAAGGAACGTGGTGAGTAGGCAGTATTAACCAGTCCAACGGTTACACTTGCCGAATCAACACATCCTGCCTCATCGGTAATCCTTACTGTATAGGTCTGCCCTTGTTGTCCGTAGATAAAACGTGTAGTTGCTCCCGTATTCCAAAGGAATGTTTTTGAACGGTAGCCTCCATTTGCAATGGCTTTCAAAAGTGCAGAGTCGCCTTCACAAAAAGCATCTACCAATTCAATAGCAGAAACGGTCATAGGTTTACAAGGAGCCGTAAACTGAGTTTCACAGCTGTAGGCCCAAACCCCGGCATTTCTCGCGCCTATTCGCACTTCATTTACACCACCTGGTAAGTCAGCTGTAAAATTTTGAGAGGTTAAAGATGTGTTTGTCCATGATTTAGGCGTTTTCCAAGTGGTACTTCCCGCCACTCGTGTTTGCAAAACAAAGAGATCTCCTCCGGAGGTACTGAAGCTTACATTAAACGATTTTGGTGAAGAAACCAAGCTCACAGAGTTGATGACAGGTCCGTTGTAATTGTTGGTCGGATTTTGAGGGTCCCATTCGCCCCAACCTGAAGTCCAATCGGTAGAACCCATGGCTCCTCTATAATTTACATTGGCGAAATTAGAAGCTCCTGTGAAAGAGTAAGTGGCGCCAGATAGAGCAGGACTAGTGGACTGAGGTACTAAATTAGGGTTGCTAATTTGATTGTAGTCGGAAGAAAGCAGTACCGATGCAGTCGAGGGGTATCTCGTATTTGAGTTGGAAGGGGCATCATACAATGCGGCTATATCTGAAGCAGTATGAGAGCCTGATGCTTTGAAGTCGTTGGTCATTCCAGCGAGTATGTTTCCGGTCATTTGCATATTGCCTGCATTCCAACCTGCATATGAATCGTCGCCATCTATGAAAATACCATTCACGTGATCCACGAAAATTGAATTGTGAATGCTGGTCCAAGAGCCGCGTCGGATTCTGGCAACCGATTGATGCTGGGCATCTGGAGTTCCTGTGGCTTTAGGGCCAATAACGGTAAAATGACTAAAGATAGGAGCCGTTCTTGGAGTTAAATTGGGATCAATACTGGCGTTTTCGGTTTCCCAACCTTCCGATTTGGAGATATCTGCAGTACTCGCTTCTTGGTAAATGATGCCGAATTGAACATTTCCATTGTAACCGTAGTCGCAATCGAAGTTATCGTCTTTGGATGCCAAGGCAACCACATAAGAAAGGTCTACTGAACCCCCGATAATTTCAAAAGCATCGTCATTGGCATAGCTTACAAAAATGTGGTCGATGGTTGTTCCAGATCCAACTCCTGCCAGTGTGAGCGCGTTGGCCTCGCTATTGATTCCTAGGTCGGCACCAGAATATTCTAATCGCACATATTGTAAAGTACCCGAGTTGTCATTGGAAGAGGCACCTCCAAACATTCGGTCGTTTACATCGCCGCTCAATCCACCTTCCATAACCTCCTCGAAGTAGGTTCCTTGATCGATTCCGCGATTTAAAATGGCTTCTCCGAAAATGTATAATCCTCCCCAATCTCCAGCGGCTTTAGATCCAGATGGATTGGCAGAAGTAAAAACAATCGGTTCGCACTCAGTTCCTATTGCCTGTATTGCAGCATCGCGAGTTATTATTAGGGAGCCTTTAGTGTTATAACCAGATGAATGAATGTACCCACGTAAGGTAGTACCCGCTTGTATGCTGAGCGTGGCGTTGTTCTTTACATAAACAAATCCATCGAGATCATAAATAGTATCTTTTACAAGCGTTCGATCGGATAGAATATTTCCGCTTAATACTTTAACGGGTTGCTGTGCATTTAATGCTTCGGTTGCTCCCAATAAGCTCATTACTACCAAGAAGAAGGAGGTAGATAATTGCTTCATAAACTTCAATTCACGCATAATGAGTGCTTTTATTATCTGTTTAGGATTTTCAACTGTTGGAGCCAGTTTAAAAATCAGAACCCAATATTTTCTATTTGCGAAAATTCCAAAAGTATTCGATTCGCAATTTGCGGTACAATATAGGAACTGTTTTTAAAGGGTCAATAGCCTTTGCATTAAGATTTTAAATAAAAGTGTCTGAAATACACTATCCCGTTCGGTTTTATACCGTTTTTTTCAAAATTCGTTGGATTGCAAAAAAATAAAGCCCCGGTTTTCTGGGCTTATAAAGTAGATAGAGCGCACAAGTCTAAAGTATGTTAATACTCATTCAGATAATAAAAAAGATAGACAATTGGAATAACGCGCTTCCTTATTACAGTCGCTGGTTTATAGACGACTCAGATTAAAGGTTTCTGTAGTCTTTTCATATTGCTGACTCGCAGGAATATCTACTATTTCAATGGCTTCAAAGCTAATTTCAGTCTGACTGATACTAGTGGCTCTTAATTCAAGGGTGTCTAGACCTTGCCCTTTGTCTACATACAGCATTAAAAGCGATCCACTAATTTCATAATTACAGGTGAAATCTTGATTTCCGGAATAGGGTGTTCCTTGAGCCGTTCGAGCCGTGTAATTGTAGATAACAGCAGCCGTATCGTTGTTTTTAAAACTGAAAAGACCGGAAGAGGTCTCGGTTACAAAATCGAGATAATAGCTCGATCCCTGCACATTACCTTCCTGAATGCGCTTAACAGAATTCAGATCCCAATCGCCTTCGATTACGGTTGATAGTTGTATCCCAGAGTTTTTGGGTGGATCATTATCGTCCTTGTCACAAGCCACAGAAAGGCTAGCTACGGTAAATAGAAGGAAAGCCATTTTTTTCATTCGATTGAATTTTGCGCAAAGATGATAGTAGCTTATTACCGCAGAGTTATGGAATTGTGAAGCATAAAAAAGGCCGTCACTTTTAAGCGACGGCCTTCGAAAAGATTCTTTTTAAAAAGGATTATTCTTTTACAATCTTCATAGTCTCGATCGTTCCGTTCGAAACAATCTGAACAAAGTATACACCAGAAGCAAGATCTGCAACATTAAATACCGCAGTAGTGGCTTCAGCGAATTTTTGAGAAAGAACTACTCTTCCGTTTACATCTACCAAAGAAACTTCTGAATTGTCTTGATTCATTTTGATGTTCAAGATAGAAGTAGTTGGATTAGGATAGATAGAAACACCCTCTAAGTTAGTAGAAGAAAGATCGGTTTTAGAACCTGATCCATTATAGAAAATACGGTCTGTGCAGGCGTATTCCGTATTGTAAATATTGCCATTGTCGTTAACACGTGCAAATACCGTGAACTCATAGTTCGCAGAAGGATTTCCTGAAGCGGTAAAGTTTACTGTTGCACTAGTATTGGTAGTAAGTGCGGTAGTGGTCCAAGCGGCACCTACATTTACTTGACGATAGGCCATTCTATATCCAATAAGGCTTACACCTGAACCAAGGGTAGCTGGAGTCCAAGAGCCTGTGAATGTAACTGGATTTGGTCTTACTACATCAAAATTCGTTGGAGAATAGCTCGTAGTTAAAGTGCTCACGGTAACACTAGCTGTTTTAGTACAACCGGATTCGTCTGTAATATCTACGCTATAGGTCTGACCTTGTTGACCATAGATAAAACGAGTGGTTTCACCTGTGTTCCATAAGAAAGTCTTGCTTTTATAACCACCATTTGCGATTGCCTTCAGCTGAGCTGAATCACCAGCACAAAATGGAGCAACTAATTCAATAGCACTAACCGACATTGGCTTACATGGTGCGGCAAAGGTTTGAGTACAGCTGTAGTACCAATTACCATTGATACGTGCTCCGATACGAACATCATTGTCTACGCCAAAAGCATCAGCCAAGAAGTTTTGTGAAGTGATAGAAGCATTTGTCCAAGACTTTGGAGTCTTCCATGAAGTCGCACCACTTTCACGTGTTTGTAGAACGAATAAATCTCCTCCGTTTGTAGTGAAGTTGATGTTGTGAGTCTTAGGAGCAGATACAAAGTTTACAGCATTAACAGTAGGAGCTTTGTAATCGTAGTTCACATTTTGTGGATCCCATTCGCCCCAACCTGCTGTCCAATCTTCTGAGCCGAAAGCACCGCGGTAGCTAACAGTTGTAAAGTTTGAAGCACCAGTGAAGCTAAAGCCAGCACCAGAAAGAGCAGGTGAACCCGCCATTGGAACCATGTTAGGGCTTGTAAGTACGTTGTAGTTAGCGGGAAGCATAACTGAAGAAGTGCTTGCGTAACGGCTGTTGTTGCTAGCTGGAGCATCGTAAAGAGTAGCTAGATCGGTTACAGTATGTGTGCCAGAAGCTTTGAAATCTGAAGTCATTCCAGCCATGATGTTGCCCGTTAATTGCAATCCACCTCCTGTATAGCCAGCATACGAATCGTTGCCATCTATGAATACACCGTTCACGTGATCAACAAATACTGAGTTGTGAATACTTGTCCAAGCACCACGACGGATGCGAGCAACTGATTGGTGAAGTGAGTTTGGCGTTCCAGTAGCTTTTGGACCAACAACTGTTACGTTCGAGAAAATAGGAGCTGTTCTTGGAGATTGGTTTGGATTTGAACTCCAGTTATCGGTCTCCCAACCCTCAGAAGCAGAAACGTCGGCGATGCTAGCCTCTTGATAGATAACCGCAAACTGAATTTTACCATTGTAACCTTGGTCGCAATCGAAGTTATCATCCACAGTAGCAAGAGCCACAAGGTGTGTATGATTAACTGTTCCTCCGAACCACTCGAAAGCATCATCTCCAGCGTAGCTTACGAAAATATGATCAATAGTTGTCCCAGAACCAACACCTCCCATAGTCATTGAGTTGATTTCGTTGTTCGGAGTAAAAGCAATACCAGCGTACTCAACACGCACATATTGCATAGTTCCAGAGTTGTCTGTTGGATTGTTGCCACCAAAGGTTCTGTCGGCAACATCTCCAGTTAGACCTCCTTCAATGATGTCAGTGTAATAAGATCCAACTAAAGTTCCTCTGTTGATTGGAGCTTCACCTAAGATTACAATACCTCCCCAATCTCCAGTACCTCTAGATCCAGCAGGGCGTCCTGAAGTGAAAACGATAGGCTCGCATTCTGTTCCTACAGCATTGATCATTCCATTACGTGTGATGATCAAGGTTCCTTTGGTATTAAGATTGGATGGAGTAATATACCCACGAACAACAGTTCCAGCCTCTATGGTAAGAGTTGCGTTGTTCTTAACATAAACGAAACCATCTAAATCATAGATAGTGTCGTTGTAAAAGGTTCTGCTGGCCGTGATGTTGCCAGAAATAACCTTTGTTGGCATTTGCCCGAAAGCAAAGTTTGCTGATAATAACGCGGCAGCAAATAGACCCGCTTGTTTGATAGTTTTAACCATTTCCTTTTGTTTTTTGGTTTGGACAAAGTTGTCCCTATCGAAGGCCTTAAATCATTACCTCAATATTATCGCAGTATAAAATCTCGCCCCTCTAAGCTCAATTGTTAAGCTTTTATTATCAGGGCTTTAAGTCTCGTATTTAAGGCTTGTCAAATCTACATTTGTGCCCTTAATCAAGCTGAAAATGAAAAAATCTATACTGCTTTATTGTTTCCTCATTTGGGCGTCAATGCTTCATGCTCAGAATGGAACCATTGCTGGAAAAGTATTTGATAAATCAACGGGAGAGTCGGCCTTTAATGCGGCGGTAAGTATTCCGAATGGGAAAGGAACCTACACTGATTTCGATGGCTTTTATTCTCTCACAAATCTTGCTCCAGGGAGCTACAGTATAGTGGTGCAGCTAATAGGTTATCGAAAAGTTACCATTTCAGATGTTAAGGTTGTTGCAGGTAAAACCACCAAGTTAGACATCGCATTAGAGACCGCCTCGGATCAATTGACAGAAATTACCGTTACAGCTGAAGCTGTGCGAAATTCAGTTTTGGCCATCCAACTTACACAGAAGAATAGCTCGGTTCTGCTAGAAGGAGTTTCGTCTGAGCAAATTCGAAGAATGCCAGACAACAATTCTGCAGATATTCTTAAGCGTACAAGCGGTACCACTGTGGAGAATGGCAAGTATATCATTGTGAGAGGATTAAACGATCGATACAATCTGGCAATGGTAAATGGGGCTATTATGCCCGCCTCTGAACCAGATCGGAAAGTGTTCTCTTTCGATTTGTATCCGAGCACTATGATTGAGAATATGTATGTGTTTAAAACGGCTCAAGCCGATTTGCCTGCCGAATTTGCAGGTGGACTCGTTCAAATCGAAACACGCAATTTTCCAATCAAGAATTACATCAACATCCAAGCGAGTACGGGAGCGAATATGGGTATAACCTTTAATGAAGTAGATCATTACGAAGGTTTTTCCTCAGATCGTTGGGGGGGCGTTGCAGATGAACGGAAATTGCCAACCGATTACGATCGATCCATTCTTGGGGTTGGAAATAGGGGCTCTCAGCAGGCTATTGATCTTTCTCGTCAGTTTACCAATAGTTGGAAACTAGATCAGTTTAATGCCCTTCCTTATTTGCGTTTGAATTTGAGTGGCGGACTTAAAAAGGATTTCGGGAAATCTAGTTTTGGTGGAAATATTGCCTTGAATTTCGATAATAAAACTACGGGTAGAACGGTAGAATCAACCAGCATTCAGGCAATTACGGGTCCTGCAGGTGTGTCTACCACCTTTGTAGAATATCAAGAGCGCATCAAGCGCGATGAGGTTTTGAAATCAACCAATTGGGGTGGTCTCTTAAATCTAACCTATAAGTTTGGTGCCAATCAAATTACTTTAAACAACTCGTATTCTACGGTTGCCAATAATCTGTATTACGAAGCAAATGGTATTACGCCCAATAAAGATGCTCAGTTCATACAGAACGTAAGGCGGTATGAGATGAACTATAATGTCAATGTATTAAGAGTTCATCAGATATTGGGTCAGCATAAGTTTAGGTTGAAGGAAATTGTTGAGTTCGATTTAGATTGGGGAGGATCGCTGGCGAATTCGAAAAACGAATCGCCAGACTTAAAAAGGATGCGCTATTTCAATAACCCACAAATTGGCGATCGCTATGAATGGGTTGCTCCTCAGATTGTAAAGCTTGAAGATGGAGGTAGATTCTACAGCGAACTAGAAGAAGACAACAACTCTTATTTTGGAAATGCAAAGCTTTCTAAGAAGCTCTTTGGAAGAAAGCAAAGTCTAAAGTTTGGTGCTTATTACCAAACAAGAGATCGCGTTTTCGATGCCAGTGTCTTAGGTTATATTCCTGCCTCCGGTGTGGTAGGGCAAACCGATACGAATATCCGTTACCAGCCTATAGAGCAAATTTTTAGTGAAGGAAATATCCGCAGATGGGATGGAACTCCTTATTCGGGTGGTCTTCAGCTTCAAGACATTACCAACGACCAAGATGGGTACGTGGGTACTTCTACCAATCTAGCGTGGTATTTTATGCTTGATTTGGAAGTTACTAAATGGCTGAGAGCTGCCTTGGGTGTTCGTCAAGAAAGTTTCGACCAAACACTTTATGTAAATAGAAAAGTGACTGCCCCAACTAATCCAGATGCCAACCCTGTGGTTGATTTATCTAGATCCTATTCGAACCTTCTTCCTTCAGTTAATTTAATCGGAAAGGTGAACGAGAAATCGAATGTAAGGGCAAGCTATTCTCAAACGGTGAGTAGACCAGAGTTTAGAGAATTGGCACCTTTTACATTCTTCGATTTCGACTTCTTCCTCAACGTAAAAGGAGATACAAACTTGGTACAAGCAACCATTCAAAACGTCGATTTACGTTATGAGTATTACTTGAGTAGAGGACAAATGATTTCATTAAGTGCCTATTATAAGCAATTTGAAAATCCGATTGAAAAGGCTCTTCGTCCAGAAGCCGGTGGAACCTATCTGATTACATGGATCAACTCACCAACAGCCAATAATCTTGGGTTAGAATTGAGCTGGAGGTTCGATATGGCTTTCTTTGGAGCTCCAGATAAATGGAAGGATTTGGTGTTCTTTGGTAATTACTCATGGATTCAAAGTGAAATTGATCAGCAAGATCAAAATGGCGATGTATACTCAAGGCCTATGATCGGTCAATCGCCCTTTATTTTAAACTTAGGACTGGACTACCATATCAAGAAGTGGGATGCTGACCTGGTGTTGTTGTACAATACGTATGGAAGAAGAATTGTGTTAACGGGTTATGCCGAAGAATATCTTGAGCCCATCTATGAGCATCCAAGACCGCTGGTAGATATGCGTTACTCTCAAAGAATTAATGATAAGTTTAGCGTGAGTATTACGCTAAAAGACTTGATTAACAGACCTATTGTTTTTTATCAAGACAATAATTTCAACGGTACTTGGGACAATGAAGTTATGCCTATCAATGAACAATTAACTGCCGATTTCGACCATTTAAGAACCAAAACGCAGCCAAATAGAGAAATAAGCATAGGGCTTAGCTATAGATTGTAAATTTGCCGCCCTAATCTATAGATGTTGAAAACTAGAATTCATGCTATTGTAATTGCCTTTTTCTCATTCTTTTTTGTCAACGCACAGTCTTGTGGCGGAATAGAATGGGTGGGTGTAGAGTCGGGCCAAGAAAGGGCGGTTATTTACGTTCACCCTGAATTAAAGGGTCTGTATAAGAAGGAAATAGAACAACTTCGTACAGATATAGAAAAGTCCTCAGGCGTTTTATTGCGATTGGTAAGCAATGAGCAGGGTATTCCTAAGAATTTAAATGTCTTAGCCATTGTTCCTGCTACTGTTGCAAGGCATTACATCCCCACTCTTGAGAGTCTCGACTCTTCAGAGTATTTAATTCAATCCAACGGAAAGTACCTCATTCTTACCGCCAATGAGCTGAAAGATAAATGGGCTTGGAGCCAAGGTGTTTTAAGACTAAATCAAGAGTTAACAGGAAGTGTTTGGTTGTGGCCAGGAGACTTGGGCAAATATGTCCCTGCTAAATCTAAAATAGTTTTCTGTTCAGATCGACAGATACTTGCGGGTCAGAATTTAAAGAAGTGGGTCTATTTTACTGCGAAGGATAAGAGACAAGACGTAATCCATTGGATGGATTGGTATGGTTTGCCCATTCGGCCGGAATTTAGAGGTGGACATGCTTTCAAAGGTTGGGAGATGAAATACGCTAATTCAAATCCTGAAATTTTTGCCGTTCAAAAAGGAATTGGAAAAAACTCTAAACCCAGTGAGTTTTCAAAATTTGTTTTGTCTGAGCCAAATTATCAGAACCTAATTATACAAGAATGGAGAGCGGCTGGAAGACCTGATTTCTGGAATGTAAGTCCAAACGACGGTTTAGGGTTTGACGTTTCTACAACAACCCGCGCTTGGGATCCCGATTGGATGGATGCCGTTCAAGACAAAAAATTGACCGATGGAATCTGCGATTTTAACGGCCAAATGCGCGATTGCAATTTTACTCCCCGCTATTTGCATTTGTGGTCTCAGCTTCTCACAGCTATGAGGCAAGAAAATCCGAAAGTAAAGCTCTCTGCCTATGCCTATGGCTATTATCGAAAGCTCGATTTGAATGATAATGTGCCAGCAGGATTGGTTATAGAACTTATAGATGAATACGATTCTGTGAATCTTCAGAATTGGATTCTTTCAGGAGCCGAAGTGTATTTAAGACCCAATTGGTGGCATATGGGAGGCGCCGCGCCCTTCATGCGTCCCAAGCAAGAGGGCGGTTTCTTGGAAGATGCATTGAAAAAAGGAGTGGCCGGTGTTACCATGGATGCATTGCTTGGATATTGGGGAACTCAGGGCGTAAATTATTATGTAAGCACACGCTTGGTTCAACGTCCCGATCTTTCTACCCAGGAGGTTTTAAAGGAATATGCCTCTGCCTTTGAAGGGGCGGAAAAAGAAATTCTCGACTATATAGAATACGTAGAGAATTTCGGTCATTCATTAGGTATTCCACCCATTATGGGCAGTAGAGGTGATCAATATTTTGGTCCCTATAAAAGAGAGTGGGAGAAAAGTGGATCTAAAATGCGTCCGCTGAAAGGAAGCTATATAATTGCCTCTTCCTTATACGATGATGAATTTCTAAAGGAAGCAAGGAAGCTTTTATTCAAAGCATCAGAGAAGGCTGCCAATCCTCAAGCCCAGGATAGAATTGATTTTTTAAGGTCAGGACTGGATTCCTTCGAGATAATTCGAGATTTTATCGCTGGAAGTAATTCTTCATCCAAGCCTATTCCTTTGAACCGAAAAGAATTGAGTGCAGCCTTGGAAGTCTATGATAGCCAGTATGTTTTGTCGATCGATAATGTTATGGATCGCTTATCCCGCTTTGGGAAATTTTAGGGTGAGCGAGTGTTTGAAAAGCTGAAATGAGAATTTTAATTGTTGTTCCTGAGAACAAACTAGGCGGTGCCGAAAAACTGGTATATGATCTTGCTACGGAGTGGCATAGTCAAGGAGTGGATGTGCATGTTCTCGCATTTGAGAATAGAATAAATAAGCCCTACTTCTTTCTGCCAGAACAAGGTTTCAAATACACCATGTTGCAAGAGCAGGGTAAATTGTCGAAATCCAGCATTATTAAAAAGACGCTCGCCTATATAGATCAAGAGAAGATAGAGGTTGTACACACCCATTTAAGTGCTATAAATTATCTTTTTCCTATTTCATTGCTCCGAAAGAAGGTTTCTTTCTTTCATACCATTCACAATCTGGCTGAGAAGGAGGCGGGTAATAAAGTGGGCAGCATTATACGTAAATGGGCATTTGGTGTAGGTAGATGGAAGGCAGTAACCATCTCTACGGAGTGCAGCCTGTCGTATAAAAAGTTCTATTCTAAATCCAACGATGTTCTGATTGTAAACGGATTGAAAGACCCTATTCCATCGCCCTTGTTCGAACAGAGGAAGGCGGAATTAGATCAATGGACTCCCAATGGACTTCGTTTTTTGCATTTAGGGAGGTTGTCGCATCAAAAGAATCAAGCACTGTTGATAAAGGCTTTTTTGGCCTTTCATGCTCAGAATCCTTCTGCCATTTTACTCCTGGGTGGACCAGAAACTAGAGAGCCAGTATCGAATGAGATTTTGGGAGAAATTAAGTCTTTGGCAAATAAAGGCGTTCATTGGCTCGGACCCATAGAATTTGCCTCAGACTATCTCTTTTTGTCCCACTTTTTCTGCCTATCCTCCCGTTTTGAAGGATTGCCCATCAGCCTTCTAGAGGCCATGGCTTGTTCTTGTTTGCCCGTTTGTACCTCCGTAGGAGGCATTCCAGAACTTTTAGCGGATGTAGTACCTTTGGCCGACCCCAAAAATGAGCAGAGTTATATAGACTTAATGCGTAATTTGGCCCAAGAAGAGAATACAGAAATAAAGAAGAAATTGAGAGAAAAATATCTGAAAGAATATTCAATTACTCAATGTGCCCATGCTTATTGGAAGGCGTTTAACACCCCAACAAATTGAAGACCTGTTTTTTTCATATCGAGAAGACGGCTGGAACGAGCATCTATGATGTAATTCTGTTTAATTCTCCAGATTGCGTTGTGTTTTATCCTTGGTATTTCAAGACAAACGAACATACTCTGAGGCCTGAGAAGTTACAACGCTTTTTAGATAAAGTAGATCCCAAACGCGAAAGGGGAATTGGAGGTCATCCGCTTCGGCCAGATGATCGAATAATGAAAGACTATTTCACCTTCACTTTTCTTCGCGATCCTATCAAAAGGTATTTGAGCTACTACTTGTTTATCACGAAGCATCTTAAAATAAAGATTAGTCTAGATCAATATCTCAACGATCCCTACTTTCACGATTTTATGACTGGAAGGATGAGTGCTTCTAAAAATATCGACGAAGCATTAATGCGCTTGGAACAAATGTCTTTTGTAGGCTTAACGGAAAGATATGCTGATAGCATGCTCGCACTTAAGAGCCTAAACCCAGGTTTTATCGATAGGCTTTTCCTTTCCAATAGCCGAGAAGCAAAGAACGATTACCTAGAATTTTACAATGCTTTGTCTTCAGAAAATCAGGAGAAAGTCTTATTGAATAATCAGTTTGATAGTCGGTTGTATCAGAGAGGACTAGAATTGAACACCCGTAGTTTAAAAGGGATGAAAAATTCGACTGAAGGTTTTGAAGTTGTTTCAGAAAAAGAATTGAATGATAGATTGATGATCTCTAAGAAGTATCGCAGAAGTCATTATTTACTGCACGATTTTCGAATTTCCTTTAGCACGAAACTGTTTACGGGCAACAGAGCTTTTCTCACCCAAGTTCAGCACAAATGGCAATCATGAAGAAGTATCTAGTAGCCCCTTTTACTGAGAAGCGATTTAAGGGAGGCATAACGCATCTCGCCAATTTATTAGTAGAAGAATATCCAGATTCTGAAGTCATCAATACCTTAGTTGTTGAAGGAGGAGACGATACAAAAGGGAAGTTGAAATGGGTAAACATTCAATCTTCCATGGGCCTCATGGCGCGTTTGTGGAAAGTAGAGCCATCTTCCTTAGTTCATTTCCATACCTCCATATCCATTGCCTTTTTGAAAGATATGATTGTGTGTCTGCCTATATTGCTTTTCAAAAATGTGAAGCTAGTTTGGCATATCCATTATGCCGTTTATGAGGATGTTTTCCGCTATGAAGGGAAGATGAAGTTCTTTTATAAATGGTTCTTACAGAAATGTGCTGTGGTAGTTTGCCTCGGCAAGAATTTCGAACAAGAAGTTATTGAGAATTACGGTTTGCGAAATACAGCTTACCTCATGAATCCGAGTACACTCGATATTGAGTGTAAAGAAAAAACAGGGCAAGGGCCTATTCAGTTTGCCTTCATGGGCTCACCCGATGCTAGAAAGGGAATCATTGATCTAATGAAAGCGGTTTCTAAAATGCATAAGGAGGAAGCAGAATTACATATTTACGGCGCTCCCCTCGAGCCACAAATTGTAACCGAATTCAATAAACTCGTAGAGGAAAACGAAAATTTGGTCTACCACGGCTATATCAGTGGTGCCGATAGAATTGAAGCCATTTGCAAGTCTGATTTTCTCGTGCTTCCATCAAAGGGGGAAGGACTTCCGCTTGTAATTGTTGAGTACCTCAGTTGTGGAAAGCCGGTAATTGTTACAGATGTGGGCGCGAATCGCGATGTGGTTCACAATGGAAAAAATGGAATTTTATTCAAGTATCAAAAATCAGAGGACCTGGCCAATGCCCTTCAATCGGCAAAGGACTGGATGACTGAGGAAAGAAGGCGAATATTAATGGAAGAAAGAAAGCTTTATCACAAAAGCTCTTTCTTTGCAACACTTAATGAAATTTACAAACGCGCTGCCAAAGAATAAGTATGAAAAAAGCACTAGTTACAGGAATTACAGGGCAAGATGGAGCCTACTTAGCTGAACTCCTCTTAAGTAAAGGATATGAAGTTCACGGAGTTAAAAGGAGATCTTCTTTGTTCAATACAGATAGAATAGACCACCTTTATCAAGATCCACATAGTTCAGATGTTCGATTTCATCTGCATTATGGAGATCTGTCTGATTCAATGAATATTACTCGATTGATTCAGGAAGTTCAGCCCGATGAGATTTACAATTTGGGTGCAATGTCTCATGTTCGAGTAAGTTTCGACACTCCAGAATACACCGCAAATGTGGATGGTATTGGCACTTTGAGGATTATGGAAGCGGTTCGGTTGTTAGGCTTGGCACAAAAGACTAAAATATATCAGGCTTCTACGTCGGAACTCTATGGCCTAGTGCAAGAGGTTCCACAAAGTGAAAAAACGCCTTTTTATCCTCGCTCACCCTATGCCGTTGCAAAAATGTACGGTTACTGGATTACAGTAAACTATCGCGAGGCTTACAATATGTTCGCCTGCAACGGAATCTTATTCAATCACGAATCTCCTTTGAGAGGAGAAACCTTTGTTACTCGCAAAATAACACGCGCGGTTTCACGAATCGCATTGGGCTTGCAAGAGAGCGTGTACATGGGTAACCTAGATGCAAAAAGAGATTGGGGACATGCAAAAGATTATGTAGAAGCCATGTGGTTGATTTTGCAACAAGACACTCCAGAAGATTTTGTTATTGCTACAGGAATAACTACGCCTGTGCGCACCTTCATAGAAATGGCATTTGGTCATGTGGGAGCCACACTGAGTTGGAAGGGCACTGGGGTGGAAGAAATCGGTTTCATTGCTTCAAGCTCAAAAGAGTTTCCTATTAAAATAGGTCAAGAGGTGGTGAAAGTAGATCCAAGATATTATAGACCAACGGAAGTAGATCTTCTCCATGGTGACCCGACTAAAGCTCAGCAAAAATTGGGTTGGAAGCCGAAGTATAGCTTGTCAGGATTGGTAGAAGACATGATGAAAGCCGATTTGGAATTGTTTAAAAAAGACCAATTCCTAAGAGAAGCTGGACATCAAACAATGAACTTCCACGAATAGTAATGGAGAAAAATAGCAGCTTTTATATTGCCGGACACCGTGGTATGGTAGGTTCTTCCATTGTGCGAAGATTGGAATCCTTGGGATTTACCAATATCATTAAGAGAACCTCTAAGGAGTTAGATCTCAGAGACCAAAAAGCGGTTTCTGAATTCTTCCAACAAAACAAACCCGATTATGTGTTTCTCGCTGCGGCTAAGGTGGGAGGCATTCATGCAAACAATACCTATAGAGCTGAGTTTCTCTATGATAATCTCATCATGGAGGCGAATGTAATTGACTCCGCCTACCGTGCAGGGGTTAAAAAACTGATGTTCTTAGGCTCTTCCTGCATTTACCCTAAATTGGCGCAACAGCCATTGAAAGAAGAATATCTACTCAGTGGTTTCTTAGAGTCTACCAACGAGCCCTATGCGATCGCAAAAATTGCGGGTATTAAGTTGTGTGAAACCTATAGAGATCAATACGGGGCAGATTTCATTAGCGCCATGCCTACCAATTTATATGGACCTGGTGATAATTATGATTTGAATAATTCACACGTACTTCCTGCCATGATTCGAAAGTTTCATGAGGCCAAGGTAGAAGGGAAGGAAGTTGTGCATTTATGGGGCGATGGAAGTCCGATGAGGGAGTTTTTACACACCAATGATTTAGCAGAGGCCCTTGTTTTTCTTATGCAGAATTATTCAGATTCTTTGTTCGTCAATGTAGGGTATGGCAGTGATGTTACTATTAAACACCTAGCCGAACTGGTGAAGGAAATTGTAGGTTTTGAAGGAGATATGGAATGGGATTCTTCTAAGCCAAATGGTACACCCAGGAAATTAATGGATAGCTCAAGATTGCTAAATATGGGTTGGAAACCCAAAATTGATTTAGAATCTGGAATCCGAAGCGTATATGCAGAATACAGTCAAAGAGCCTAGCTCAAATCCAATGAAAATAAGTGTCATAACCTGTACATACAACAATGTAAACACAGTTGAGAGAGCACTACTTTCTGTCCTGAATCAAAACCATAAGGACGTTGATTATGTAGTAATCGACGGAGGGTCGACGGATGGGACATTGGATATTTTAAATAGGTATTCATCGCAGTTTCAGACTTTTATTTCTGAACCAGATGAAGGCCTATACGATGCCTTGAACAAGGGTATCCGCCATGCGAAAGGAGAGTATATTGGCTTCCTCCACTCAGATGATTTTTTTATTACGAATGAGGTTGTCTCCAAAATAGAACAGTTCATTCTCTCTTCCTCAAAAAGACCTGCGGGGGTTTCTGGGGAAATGGTCTATTTCGCAAAAGAAGGCAGTCGCTTGAGAATTCATAGACGCTATAGCACAGCGAATTTTAAACCATGGCAATTCCGATTTGGAGTGATGCCCGGTCATACCGCAAGCTTTATCCAAAAATCGGTTTATGAGAAATACGGACTCTACAGAACAGACTTCCGTATTGCCGCCGATTTTGATCTGTTGGTTAAACTCATTGCTGTGGAGAAACTAGCCTGGAGTTATTCTGGCGAAGTTTGGATTGCCATGGGAATGGGCGGAATAAGTACGGCCAATATGCAAAGCAATTTTTTGCTCTCTAGGGAGATTGAAAAACTGCTGAAAGAAAAGAATATATGGACTCATCCTATTCTTCTCTACTCTAAATATATCTTTAAATTCTCCAGAAAACTCTACTATAATCTGCGCAAGAAATACTTGTTGGATTGGACAAGTGCCTTTGCAAAATGAAGAAGAGTTTGAGAGATCTTGGTCTTGTTTGAGTAGTGGGATAGTGGGAAGGAGAGATAGATAAAATAGAGCTTTAAGCGGCTCACATAAAATAAGAAGGTAGACTTCAACAGAATATGAAGATTGTTATTTTAACTCAGTCGGATGATTTTTTTATCCCAATTAACATAGATGCTATCCTAAAGAACAGCGATGCGGAAACGGTAATGGTTGCGGTTATCAATTCCAAGGGTTCTTTATCCAATAAGAAGAGCTATTTCTTAAAGGGTTTTGGTTATGTGTCTTCCGCCCGCTACGCCTTAAAAATTGTGAATCAGAAATTTCAAGATCTTCTTGATCGCATTTTGTCCTGGAAGATTCATGGCGGAATTAAGTCGATGAAATCGATTTGTGAAAAGAATGGAATTCCTTTGGTCGAGATCAGCGATCCCAATGATGAACAATTCTTAGAGAAACTAAAGAGCCTCAAGATAGATTTAATTGTTTCTTATTCTGCACCTGTGGTCTTTAAAGAGAAATTATTGAAGCTTCCTGAGCATGGATGCATTAACCTACATTGCTCTATGCTGCCGAACTATGCCGGTCTTATGCCTAGCTTTTGGGTATTGCACAATATGGAAAAATCGACTGGGGCTACGGTGCATTATATGGATACTAAAATCGATAATGGAAAAATCATTAACCAGCAAAAGGTTGATCTAGACTCTAGTGATTCGGTGGTAGATGTAATCCGAAAGACGAAATATGTAGGCGGTAAGTTGATCGTAGAAACCATCAAGCAGATTGCAAATGGTACGGTTGAACCCAAGGAAAATAATTTAGACGGAAAGAATTATCATTCTTGGCCAAAAGAAAAGGACTTTAAAAAATTTAGAGAAAATGGAAAAAGGTTCTGCTAAAAAGAAAACAGCCGTTATATCGATTGATGTAGAGGAGTGGTATCATCTGGAGTATTTCGATAGATCTAAGTGCGATGAAAGCGTTTCTGTTCTAGATGGCTTCGATTCATTCGTAGAGTTAGTAGAGAAGTATGGCATTAAATCCACCTATTTTATTGTAGGTGAGCTTATAGATTCAATCCAAGATAAACTGAAGAAGCTCCATTCGAAGGGAAATGATATCGCCCTTCATTCTTGGTCGCATAAACGACCAGTGAGCTTAAACGAAGGAGAATTTATACAAGATATGAATCGCTCTTTGGAGGAAATGAAGAAGATTCATTCTGAAAAGTGTGGATATAGAGCTCCTTGTTTCTCTTTAAATCGCGATTACCTAAATCAGATAATAAACGAAGGCTTTCTCTACGATTCATCTCGAATAAATCAAGAAGAGCATCCTTTATATACCAGCTTAGATATTTCCGACTTTAAATCGGTGGTTCCAAATTCCATCTACGATAAAGGAGGCTTTAAGGAGTTTGAAGTTTCTACCATTAAGTTTTTAGGATTGAGTATTCCCATCTCGGGTGGAGGATATCTGCGCATTATTCCATGGCCCATTTATTCTATGCTTTTCAAGCGCTACATCAAAAACAACGATCACTACAATCTTTTTATCCATCCTTTTGAGCTCAGTTCTAAAAAGATTACAACGCCTAAGGAAACATCCTTCTTAACCAATTTTCGTTTCAATTATAACCGTAGGAAAGTGAAAAGGAGAATGGAAAAACTGATTCTGCTTTTGAAGAAAAATGGATTTGAATTTAAAACCTTTAAGGAATTGACTCGATGAAAATCCTCATTACGGGAGTGTCTGGAAGAATAGGTCATGCTTTGCTTGGATATTTTGAAGGACTGGAAAATAGTCAGCTCTATTTTGTTGTAAAAGAGCGCAAAGAAAGCCTAAGCCAATACGAGCAAATTATCTGGGATTTGAATGAAAAGTCGGATTTCGATTTCTCTGGACTCTATTTCGACCGAGTAATTCATATGGCCGCCATTGCCCACCACTCAGGTGCGAAATCGGTATTGGAAGTGAATCAAGCAATGACATCTAATCTGTTGAATGCCGTTAAGGGTAAGTTTGATCAGTTTGTTTTTTTTAGTTCTATCTCGGTCTATGGAGAGGCAAATCGGAAGTATCCTGTAGAGGTAAATGATGCATGCGATCCTACTAGTTTTTATGGAATGAGCAAGTTGAAAAGCGAATTGTTTCTCAAAGAACATATTGAGAACCTACTCATTTTGAGACTCTGTCCGATGATTGATGGAGAGGGAAGAATAGACTTAGAAAAAAGGATCTTCCTCCCCAAGACTAAAACAAAGTTTAAATCGCCTTACCCACGTAGTTACAGTTTCTCTACTATCGATTCCATCTGGAGAACACTAAATGATTACTCTTTCAAAGCACAGAAAAGAGGGGTGTTTAACCTGTCTGACGGGAAGATCTACAGTGAGCAAGAGCTTTTGAAAATGAGTTCAGGCGAGAAAATGGTTTCACTGCCCAAAATTTTAATTGCTCCCCTTTTTGTTATTACAGGTCTTTTCAGGAATCTTTCAACAATAAAGAATATAGAGAATACACTCTGGAAGCTCTTTAGAACCAATACCTATTCATAGAAGTCTTAGATCTGTTAACGCGGCAGAATTACTCTACGACTTGCTATCTTCTTTTATGAGTTTCTAGCAATTTAAAGGAGACGACCTGTGGTATCCCTTCCTACAAGAGCCTAAAGCAGATAGAAGATCAAGGAAATATGCAGTTGCATACAATAGGCGCGATAATACTGAATTTCTGAAATTAAGCGATTTTAATAAAAAGAGGTTGTAGGTTGTTGCGAGAAGTTTTTATCTCTATTTTTGGGACATAGATTCATTTCGAGACTGATTTTCGAATGGGGAAAATGCATTATATTCGTCATAAATAATTCACATTGAGCTAAAGATGGAAATGTTAAATTCGCTCAACCTTTGATTGAAAATAATTTTGAGTTTAGGGTCTCTATGGAAGCTTTAGACCATTAATGGAAAGTATGGAGATATCGTATCTAGTTTATCCAGTTTGGTTGCTGCTGGCTTTCGTTTTAATAAGAATATACTTTCGGTTAGCCGTTCGCTTTTCTATTATTGATAAACCGAATGAAAGAAGCTCGCATGTGGTCCCCATTATTCGCGGGGGAGGAATCATTATTCCTATTAGTGTTTTATTCTGGTATATAACTTCAGGCTTTCACGACTCCTATTTCGTAATGGGACTGCTATTGGTTTCCTCTGTCTCCTTTATCGATGATATTCGAAACTTGCCCAGTGGTCTGAGGGTAATCGTTCACTTGATTTCAGTTAGTTGTCTGCTATTGGATTTGGATTTGCTAAGCTTGCCTTGGTATTATTTAATCCCCGTCTACATCCTAATGATTGGCTGGGTGAATGCATTCAATTTTATGGATGGCATCAATGGTATCTCTTCTTTGTATGCAGGGGTGTGCGTTTTTACTATTGCAGGAATTGAATATTTATTAGGCGGATATAGCTTTCGACTTTTTGGCTTAGTGCTCATTGCGCTTGGAATTTTCACATTCTATAATCTTCGCAAGAGGGCGCGATGCTTTGCTGGAGATGTAGGAAGCGTTGCCTTGGCTTTTACTATTGCCTTCCTTATCATTCCCTTGCTCCAGTTAAACTGGGCCTATTTAGGATTGGTGTTGGTGTATGGAATAGATACAAGTCTAACCATCTTCCATAGACTGTTAAAGGGCGAAAAGATTACCGAAGCGCATCGATCTCACAATTACCAATACCTCGCCAACGAAATGCAACTGGGGCATATTAAAACCAGTATACTCTATGCCGCTATTCAAGTTTTGGTGAATGCTTGGGTGGTATATGCAATTTATGCAAATTACTCTTCCTTATTTGTATTTTTAGTCCCAAGTAGTTTGCTGGTGGCACTCTATTTATCTGGCAGGATATGGATATTGCGCCGAATGAGTAAGTCATTATGAAAACATCTATTGTTTTAGTTGGATCGGGAGAATTCGCTAGAGAGGTAGCGGCTATGATTCTATACACAGAACTAAACCAACAATATGATTTGTTGGGTTATGTTTCTGAAAACCATCCCAAGGACCTTGCCCTTTTGCAAGCTCCCTACTTAGGCGAAGTATCAATGTTAAAAGCCTTGAATGCCGAGCTCCCTACCTTGGCGGTGGCCATCTGTATCGGAAATCCAGTATTGCGAAGTAAAGTATTCCAACAAATTGAACATCTCCATTTATTCTATCCCAATATTATTCATCCTAAGTCTTTTTTAGATTGGGAGAATAGATTGGATCTGGCAATTGGAATGGGAAATATTATAACGGAGGGATGTATTTTCACTACAGCCATTCAACTCGGAGACTTTAATATCCTAAACTTAGGCTGTTTGGTAGGTCACGATGTGCGTTTCTCAAATTTTTGTACCGTTATGCATGGCGCCAAATTCAGCGGCGGTGCCGTTATAGGAGATCGTGTGTTGGTGGGTACGGGAAGTGCATTTATTCGCAAATGTGAGGTGCCTTCAAACTCAATTGTACCGGCCTATTCTGTTGTCAGAGGCGACTTTATACCTTAGAATGTGCTAGATTCTGAATTAAGTGTGATGGGTGGTGGTGCACTTGCTAGAGAAATACTGCACGCGCACAAAGGCAAGTCGGGAATCCTTTCTTCCTTTTCCAATATTCATCTGTACGACGATAATATTGAGGAGGGCAAAAGAATAGACGGATTTCTCTGCAAAGGCAAACTTTCGCAATTCATATCCGGCACAGCCGTATTCGGAATTGCTTCTCCGATCATTAAAAGAAATTTATTCCAAAAATTCCCACATTGGCAGCAAGCCCAATGGCTGGAACTTATTCATCCTAAGGCAGATATTCAAGATCCTAATAGTATAAAAATAGGTCAAGGAAGCATTATCTCTTCGGGTTGTGTCTTAACCTGCGGTATAAGTCTCGGTCGTTTTGTGTTCATTAACTTGAATGCGACTGTTGGTCATGACTCTACTATAGAATCTTTTGTTTCAATTATGCCTGCGGTGAATATTTCGGGCAATGTGTATATTGAGGAGGGCGCCTATTTAGGCACGGGAGCCATAGTGCTTCCTGGCGTTCGAATTAGGAAATACGCGGTGGTAGCCACGGGTGCGGTAGTAACTAAAGATGTGCCTGAATACTCTCTGGCTATGGGAGTGCCCGCCCGATTTAGTCCTTTGTAAAAACTACAGAATTAGAGGAGGGTACTCCATCTAAATTACACTCTAAAGATTTATTGAATAAGAATACGCTCTGAAGATCTGGCGTTTGAAGAAACTAAAACAACTTGGTAGATTCCCTTCTGCAAATCCTTGGTGCTAAGTTTAATTTCTTCCTGCCCTTCTTCTAAGCTAAACACTTCTGAGCTAACTTCTCTTCCAAGTACGTCGTACCAAAGAACGCTCAAATCATTACCCCACCTTGAATCCAGTGCGAGGTTTAAGAAATCTCCCGATTTCAAAGGATTGGGATAGAGCAAAGAGCGATGAGCGTATTCGGGCAAACCCACTCCGCTGGCTTTAATTTCAAACTCCTCACTTATAGTTAGGAAAATATTATCCGCCGCTTCTATCCAAAGTCTACCGGTCTGGGTTTCCATTCCTGCTCCAATGTTCCAAATGAATTCTCCGTCGTTCGGACTGTTTAAAGCCAATGTGTCTGAGAAATTGAGACCACCATCAGAGGAATAATAAATATTTACTGCCTGACAGTTTACATCCGGCCCATCGGTTCCGTTTACGGCCCATTGAATCGGGTAGCTGAAGTTGCTTGTGAGATGCTGTGTGCTGCTAGGGAAGGTAACTTCAAAAGGTCCAGAGAAAATATCGATGTCGAAGTCTATCTGAGCATAGGAAACACTAGGAGCTGTATCATTATTATCTCTTGCGGTTAATCGAAAGCGCATATTTCTTCCATAATCTGGAAGTACCTCCCCGATAACTAAATTCCCGCTGAGTATAGAGCTAAATTGAGGGAAAAAGCGCTCTGGACTTCGTTTCGGAAGGAAGCTTCTAAAGCATGGAGCATTGGCAGAGGGCGATAAAGGACTTCCGCTAGGACCGAGATTGTATTGTTCCCAAGCAAACATGAGCGAATCACCGTCGGCATCGGAGCCCGAGCCTTTTAGTCTGAAAGGCGTAGACAAAGGAATTCGAAAACCACTTGCTGGAATGGTTAAAACAGGAGCCGATCCTCCTGTACCGGAAATGATTGGACAAGTATTGCCTGCACCTAATTCTGTGTAGTTGGAGATTTCAAAAATGCTGTGCACATGAAAATAAGCATCGCTATTGGATTGGATATTCGGAGGACAAATGCCCGCATAACCCATGATGGTGCTAGCCGAACCAGGTTCAAATGCCGCAGAGCTTGCCCTGTTGCAGGGATTGTTCTGAGTGTGATTAGCCCCAAATTGATGTCCGATTTCGTGACATACATAATCCACATCAAAGGGATCACCTATTGGGCTTTGCGCTCCGGTTACACCTTGTGCTTTGGTAGAAAAGCTGCAGGCTAGTCCTGGAGCAAAACCACCCGCTCCCGTTCCAAAATTATGGCCAATATCATAAAGAGTGTCGCCTAAATAGGAGTCAATAACAATTTGATTTTCCAATGCCAGATTGAAAGAATTGTTATTGTTGAAGGGATCGCCCACTGCATCAAAAAAGAAGAGGGTATCCATCTTTTCCGCAAACACAAAATGAATACCTAAATCCCGCTCGAAAATGCCGTTCACTCTATTTATGGTGGTTGTTACGGCAGAGAGCACAGTCATTTTAGTTCCACCATGAAAGCTGCTGTATTCTCCAGTGGTTGCCACAGCTAAACGGTAGGTTTTTATTTTAGGACTAAAGAGGGGGGTAGAACTTATGGCAGTAACCGAGGCAGCTCCAAAGGGAGAGGGAAATAAAATCGGATCTTCCTGATCGCACTCGAAATGCATAGTCGGAACGGCTTGACTCTTCCAATAACTTACATAGCTGTCCACTCTTCCTAAAATACCTGGGTCTAGAAACATCTGTCCTTCGGGACTCAAAACCATGGCATGCAAACCCGTAGCACCAAAATCTAACTGCAAGCGAAGCAGGGGGTCGCTAGGGGCAAAACCTGTATAGGATCGAATTTGCGGATACTTCGCTTGAAGTTTAGGTGGAATTAAATTATTATTTTCTACAATAAATCGAATATATCCACCATCAGGATGCGGAAAATCAAACCAAGAAATAGAATCGCTATTGTCATTTTGGATGTCGGTCCAAAGGCCTAAATAGTCTAAATCAAGTGAGCGAAAGTTGCTGAGTTGAAGGTCGTTTGGAGTGGTCCAGTCTAAGGACGGTGAGGTATCTTGCCAAAATTTGGCCGAAAAACCTGAGATTCCTATCAATAGAGAAGCCATCAACAAGCTAATTCTAAAGGAAATTATATGGTTTGGTCTATCTTCCATTGAGTTGGAAAAATACTAAAAAGTTAAGAAGAATACAATAAACGGTTAATATTAATCTGAAGCAGCTTTTTATTTTATGAGTATTGCAGTCTTTTTCCGCTTATTTTGTATTCAATAGAGAATGAATATGGAGATAAAGAAAATAGTTGTCGCCAATCGCGGTGAAATTGCTTTGCGAATCATGAGAACAGCAAGGGAGATGGGTATTGCAACGGTGGCTGTTTATTCGGATGCTGATGCGCATTCACCCTTTGTGCGATTTGCCGATGAAGCGGTTCGCCTAGGTCCTGCGCCTTCTTCACAGTCATATCTTTTAATGGATTCTATTATAGAGGTGGCTAAGCAAACAGCGGCACAAGCCATCCACCCAGGCTATGGATTCCTTTCTGAGAATGCCCATTTTGCTGAAAAGGTGGAGAAGGAAGGTTTAATTTTCATCGGTCCTACGGCGGCGGCCATTCGCATAATGGGCGATAAGCTCTCGGCCAAAGAGGCGGTTTCGCATTTTGATGTTCCTCTGGTTCCAGGATCAGCTGGGGCCATTAAGAATCTAGCCGAAGCCCAAGAGGCCATCGGAAGAACGGGCTTTCCTGTTTTAATCAAGGCTGCGGCGGGTGGTGGCGGAAAGGGAATGCGCATTGTGGAACGCGCGGAGGATTTCGAGGAGCAAATGAATTTAGCGGTAAGCGAAGCACAGTCGGCCTTTGGCGATGGAAGTGTTTTTGTAGAAAAGTATGTGGGCTCTCCTAGACATATCGAAATACAGATTTTAGCCGACTCTCATGGAAATGTGGTGCATTTGTTTGAACGCGAATGCTCTGTGCAAAGAAGACATCAAAAGGTGATTGAAGAAGCCCCTTCGGCTATTTTAAGTGCTGAGTTGAGGGCCGAAATGGGTGCGGCAGCGGTAAACGTAGCGCGCTCTTGCAATTACCGTGGGGCGGGAACAGTAGAATTTATCTTCGATGAGAACCATAATTTCTTTTTCTTGGAAATGAATACCCGCCTTCAAGTAGAACATCCCGTTACGGAATGCATTACTGGAATGGATCTGGTTAGAGAAATGATTTATATAGCCGAAGGCAAGCCGCTTTCTTTTTCTCAAGAGGATTTAAAGATTCACGGGCATTCCATCGAATTGCGGGTGTATGCCGAAAGTCCTAGAAATAATTTCTTGCCCGATATAGGCACACTAAGAGAGTACAGAAGACCCGATGGGCCTGGGGTTCGTGTGGATGATGGCTTTGAAGAAGGAATGGAAGTGCCTATTTATTATGATCCCATGATTTCGAAACTGGTGGTGCATGCTCAAACCAGAACAGCTGCTATTGAGCGGATGATTCGCGCCATTGATGAGTATAAAATCACAGGAGTGGAAACAACGCTCGACTTCGGACGTTTTGTGTTTCAACATCCTGCTTTTGTAAGCGGAGATTTTGATACACACTTTGTGAAAAATTACTTCCAACCCGAAAACTTAGATTCTATTTTAACTCAAGAGGAAGAGGAAGTGGCGGCTTTACTTGCCGTTTCTATCCTAGAATCTTCTAAATCCTCCTCCCGTGTTTCTAAAGGTGGACAACCGCAGGTTAAAAATGCAACTTCAGAATGGAAAAGAAATCGAGGAGCACTCTCTTAATTGTTATAGGTCTTTTGGGTTGGTTCTCTGCTTTAGGGCAGATCGACACTAATAAGAATGTAAAGGCCGATTCTATCATTGATTTCGTTCTAAAGAACAAAGACCGAGGGATTACCGATGCGCTCATTATTGATGGAGACACCGTGCCTATGGTCATCTTAGATGAAATACTTTTTATTCCCAAGCCAGCCTTCGACAACGATGAGGCACGAAGAAGATACTACCGACTAAAAAAGAAAGTATATAAGGTATATCCTTGGGCGGTTTTGGCAGGAACGCAATTGGATACCCTTAATTCTCGATTGAATCGCATTGATAAAAAAAGGAAGCGAAAGAAATACATCAAAGAGTTTCAAGACTATTTGGAGAAGGAGTTTGAACCGGAACTGCGGAAGCTCACGCGTTCTGAAGGTCAAATCTTATGTAAGCTGATTTACAGAGAAACCGGCATGACAGCCTTTGACCTCATTAAAGATTACCGCAGTTCTTGGAAGGCCTTTTGGTATAATACCACAGCCTATTTCTACGACATTAGCCTGAAAATGGAATACGATCCGTCCTCAAACGATGAAGACAGACTCATTGAAAATATTCTTCAAAGAGCCTTTCTGGAGGAGATTTTAACGGAAAGGGTGAAGGCCAATATTCCCAAGCCGGAGCTTTAATGTTTTTCGATCTGTGCCTAAACCCAATCGTATTAAATGAAAAGTGTTAAGAGCTGGCAACTGCTTGCGGCCGTCTTCGCGCTCTACTTTTTATTGGAGTATGGCATGAATGCCTTTTCAGAGGATGCAGTGCCCGTCTGGAAAATACTTTTGGTGGGTCTCATCAGTGCCTATGTTTCTTTCTCCTTTTTATTTAAAAGAGGAAAGAACTACTCCTTTTACAGTATCTCGAGTTATAAGAAGCGCAGATTTCCCATTCTTCAGGCGGAAGAATCCAGCTTTCTTCAATTGGTGTCGCATGCAAAGGAGACTGCCTATTCTGGACTTACTGCCAAGGCAGAGTCGCTTTCCATTCGCTTTTATAGTAAACGGAATACGTTTGACACCGGCACTCGCTTCCGCATAGAAATTAGCAACAATCAAATGATCATCAAAGCGCGTCCGCGCTTTTTTATGCAAATCATAGACGACGGCGGAAAAATTGAATCTCAGATGAATGCGCTTATCGAAAAGCTCATCCACCTAAAACTCATTGCTCCAACTAAGGGCTAAGCCCTGTTTATTCTCCCTGACCTAGGCTGTATCCTTTTAAACCATCAAAACTGAAAAGATTTTCTGTTTTAATGATGTCGAAGCCAGCCTCAACCACTCTCTTTTGAAGCGAAAGCAGATCTAAAGAACCTATGCTTTCTTTGGTTCTTAGAAAACGACAACGCCAATGGTCTGTACAATAGGTTTCTTCAAATCCGTTTGGAAACACTTTTAGGCCTCTATTGCTGATCATTTGTAACTTAAAATCTTCCGAAGTGAGCTTCTGAAGAGTATGACCCAATACATCCGGATTGCGCTCATCTTTATCCCAGTCTAGGAATATATCAATGCCCTCTAGCTTCTTTTCCTCATGCGGATAGCTGCCTTCTTTAATCTGAATGGACTTTCGTCCTGCTGTATGCGCGGGCTCCAAGGTCTCGGGTTTTTTGCCCAATCTACTTACAATGGCTTCTGCGAAGGCTTTGGTGCCCACTCTTTCCTCGCTTTGTCCGATTTTAAATATATCGCCCGTATGAATGCCATCTTCTAAGGTGCACAGCCAAGCATTCTTAATGGTATCGGCCACTTCGGTTTTGCCCATTTGACCCAACATCATAATGGCGGCATTCAATAGGCCGGAAGGATTGGCCATATCTTTTCCAGCAATATCTGGAGCAGAGCCATGAATGGCTTCATACATGGCTACTTTCTTTCCAATATTTGAAGAACCACCCAATCCAACCGAACCGGCTACTTCTGCAGCGATATCTGAAATAATATCTCCGTACAAATTAAGCGTAACTACTACGTCTAAGGTGGAAGGCCTATTGGCAACAATGGCAGAGCCTATGTCTATTATTAAATGATCGGCTTTGATTTCGGGATACTCTAAAGCAATCTCGTTGAAAATCCTGTGAAACAATCCATCGGCCTGTTTCATAATATTGTCTTTGGTCATGCAGGTTACCTTCTTGCGACCAAATGCTCGAGCATACTCAAAAGCGTAGCGAATAATTCTTTCGCAACCTGGTCTCGAGATCAACTTCAGAACTTGAACTACTTCTTGGGTTTGACGGTGCTCGATGCCGGCATATAAATCTTCCTCATTCTCGCGGATAATAACCATATCCATTTTACTGAAGTTGGAGCGAACAAAAGGAGTGTAGGCTTGCACTGGACGAACATTGGCAAAAAGACCCAGAGTTTTGCGGATGGTTACGTTCATGCTCTTAAAGCCACCGCCTTGAGGGGTGGTGATGGGCGCTTTTAAGAAATTGCCATTTTTTTGAATGATGGCCCAAGACTCGTCGGAGATTCCTGTCTTCGAACCACTGGCGTATACCTTTTCTCCAATTTGGATGGTATCGTATTCAAGATTGGCGCCGGCTTTGTCTAAAATATGGAGAACGGCGTCCATAATTTCTGGACCTATTCCATCTCCATGAGCAATGGTTATACGAGAGGGATTGTGCATAGTTTACTATGTGTTTTTATGTGAGTTTTTCAATGCGTTTCTGTTCAATGTATAGGGTGGCTACGAGCGGCTTTAAGATGGAAGCCGATTTCAGCATTCTTGAGCCATACCACGAAAAGGCTTCGCCATCTACCAGTGAAATGCGCTCTGTTTCGAGATGCATTTTCAATTCGTCTATGTGCTTTTGCTTGAAAGGGAAGGGCTCAGAAGAGAGAAAGAGTACTTCTGCTTCCAATGCTTTTATCTGATCTATACTGAGTATGGGATAACGCGATGCCTTTACAGCATTTTGATATCCGAAATGCGTTAATACAGAATCGATATAGGTTCCGCTGCCAGCACACATATACGGATCCTTCCAGATGAGGTAGACTGCTCGCTGTGCTGGGGCGGTTAATGGACTGCTCTTCCAGGCACGCATGGTCTGGTCTCGTAGCTTTTGGGCTTCAGATATTTTACCAATCAATTCACCCAAATCGGTGAGGAGGTTGAATGCCTTGGCTAGGTTTGAAACCTCAGAAACCCAAACGGGGTAGTCCGTTGCCAATTCTTCGAGCAAAGCTTTGTCGTTCTCTTCTTTGTTGGCAATGATTAAATCGGGTTCCAAAGCACGGATGTCTTCCAACCGAAAATCCTTGGTTCCCCCCACGCGCAGCTTAGATTGAAACCATTCGTTTGGATGAATGCAGAAGCGTGTAATGCCTACTACTTCTTCGCGCAAGCCCAAATCGTATAGGGTTTCGGTAATGCTGGGCACCAACGAAACAATTCGCTGGGGAGGCCAATGAATTTCTACGGCTCTATTGAGATGATCTGTAAAAAGCCTTTCAGCCATTAAGACATGGCGCTAATAAGGTCGTGGGGGGTAAGGATGTGATGTCTTCCATCTGCGAATTCAACCAAGACAGCAGGATGTGCCCCTTGACCGAGCAACTGAACCACTTCTTCTTTGGCTGTTTTAGCGGAAACAATGGGAAGGGGCTTCGACATTACCTCTTCACAAAGTCTGTTCAAGATATCGGGAGACATATTTTTAATGAGTTGAGCATCGTCTATGGTGCCTACAATTTTGCCATCCTTTACCACAGGCAGTTGAGAAATATCAAACTTTCTTAGTAGACTAATGGCGTTGGTTACGGGCTCACCACTTCCCACCGTTAAAAGAGGCTTGCTCAAATGCTTCTCTGCCAGGTCTCCAGCGGTCTTACCCAATTGAGGAAGGAAACCACGATCGCGCATCCAATCGTCGTTGAATACTTTTCCAACATAGCGACTTCCGTGGTCGTGGAAAAGAACCACCACCACATCTTCGGGTTTCAGCAAATGTTTCAATTGTCTCAAGCCCTGAAAGGCCGAGCCACAAGAATAGCCCAAGAGCAATCCTTCTTTCAGTGCGAGCTCACGGGTAGTAAGCGCACCATCTCGGTCGGTTACTTTTTCAAAACGATCGATGAGTTCAAACTCTACGTTCTTCGGCAAAATGTCTTCGCCTATTCCTTCGGTGATATATGAATAGATTTCATTTTCATCAAAGATGCCCGTTTCGTGGTATTTCTTAAAAACCGAACCGTAAGAGTCTATGCCCCAAATCTGAACATTTGGGTTCTTTTCTTTTAAATATTTGGCAACACCCGAGATGGTTCCTCCTGTTCCTACGCCCACCACAAAATGGGTGATTTTTCCATCGGTTTGATCCCAGATTTCAGGCCCAGTAGATTCGTAATGGGCAGCGCGATTGCTTAAGTTGTCGTATTGATTGGGGAAGAATGAATTCGGGATCTCTTTATTGAGGCGTTTGGCTACAGAGTAATAGCTGTCTGGATGATCGGGAGCAACGCTGGTAGGACAAACATAAATCTGAGCACCCATGGCTCTGAGAATATCCATTTTTTCTTTCGACTGCTTATCGGAGAGAGTGCAGATGAGCTTGTAGCCTTTTACAATGGCAGCAATGGCCAATCCCATTCCTGTATTTCCAGAAGTACATTCTATAATAGTTCCTCCGGGTTTTAAACGACCGTCTTTTTCTGCATCTTCAATCATTTTGAGAGCCATTCTATCCTTCACGCTATGGCCTGGATTGAAGTATTCTACCTTAGCCAAAATGGTGCCCGGTATATCTTCAGCAATCGAATTGAGGCGAATCATTGGGGTATTTCCAATGGTATCTAAAATAGAATCACAAATCTTCATGGCAATCAAATTTGCCGCGAAGGTACTGTCAAAAACAGGGCTTAAAAAGTCCGAAGGGCTTCTGCGGGATCCATTTTACTAATTATTCGAACGGGAAGGTTCATACTCATAAATCCGATGAGCAGAATGGCGAGATTTAGGCCTAGCAGTATCCAGCTGTTGAGGTAAATAGGCACTGAACTAACATAGTACACCTCCGGATCGAGTTTAATCCAACCGAACTGCTGTTGCAGCAAACAGATTCCAAGGCCAATGCTATTGCCCCAAAGGAGGCCCAACAACAAAATGTGAATAGAACGGTAGCGAAAAAGGGTGCGCAATTGTGAGTTGGTGGCGCCTAAGGCCTTTAATAATCCTATGGCTTTCTTTTTCTCCAGAATAATGGTAATGAGGGCGGTCATGGTATTCACTAATCCTACTATGATCATTATTAATAGAATGAAGTAGATGTTGACATCAAAAAGACCTACCCATTGGTAGATGTCGGGATAGCGTTCTTGGGCGGTATAGGTATCGGCATAAAGCGGAAGCTGGGCAATCCACCGATCGGTAAGCTCTTCTAGTTTCGCATCGGGTTTGAGGAAAACCTCTAGGTGGCCATACTCTCCTTCATTCCACTTTAAAATACGGGCTAAGTGTTTGTGATCGGCCAGTATATATTCTCGGTCGAAGGTTTCCATCCCAGTAGAGTAGCTCCCACAGAGGGTAAACTTTCGGATTAAGGGAGGCTTGGAGGCTTCTCGGATAAAGAAGATGGCAACGGTATCGCCCAATTTGAGTTGAAGGCGATTGAGTAAAAAGTCTGAGATCAGTACATCATCACTGTATTCTTCAGAAAGGTAGTTGGGCAAAACTCCGGAGCTGAGGTAGGGAAGAAAGCCCGCCCAATTAAAACTCGAGTCTACTCCTTTTACCATAATCCCTTCAAAGTCCTCTTCGGTTTTAAGTATGCCGCCTTTTTCGGAAATACCTTGAACAAAGGCCACGTCTTCATCGAGCAGAAGTACTTGCCTAATACTGTCTGCGCTCATTAAGGGTTTTTCACGATCTTCAGGCCCGATATAAGGAACGATTTGTAGATGGCCTGTGAAGGATGTAATCTTTTCGGTGATTTTCCGTTGAAGACCCATTCCAGTGGCTATGCTTACAATCATTACCACCATAGACAAGGCCACAGCGGTTACCCCAATGCGCACTACGCGTTGACTTAAACCACTGCCTTTTCGGGTGGATAATCGGTGAGCAAAAAAGAGTTCGAATCGCAAAAGTGAAGGAAATCTATGAAAGGCATCAAATATAGTCTGTGTTTACTCGCTCTGTTATGTTTTACTTCTGTGCTGCACGCACAGGATGATTTATATGTTGGAGCCGAACGCTTTCTGGCGTATAAATATGCGGTGGAGGGCAAAAGGGTAGCCGTGGTATCCAACCAAACCTCTCGGGTTGGCAAGCAGCATTTGGTCGACTTTCTCTTAGGAGAAAAGGTGAATATTGTGAAAGTATTTGCGCCTGAACATGGCTTCAGGGGAGAAGCTGCTGCGGGCGAAAAGGTGCAAAGTGGCAAGGATACAAAAACGGGATTGCCCATTGTGTCTCTCTATGGATCAAATAAAAAGCCCACCCCAGAGCAGTTGGCCAATGTAGAGGTGGTGCTCTTTGATATTCAAGATGTGGGTGCTCGATTTTATACCTATATCTCTACCATGACCTATGTAATGGAAGCCTGTGCTGAAAAAGGCATTCCTTTCTTGGTCTTAGACAGACCCAATCCGAATGGATTTTACGTAGACGGACCTGTGCTGCAAAAAGGCTTTGAGTCTTTTGTGGGATTGCATCCTGTGCCAGTTGTGCATGGAATGACCATAGGCGAATATGCCCTAATGGTGAGCAATGAAGGATGGTTGGCCAAAGGCAAGAAAGCCGATTTAACCGTAATTAAGTGCCTGAACTATTCGCACAAAGACAAATATGTTTTGCCTGTTGCCCCTTCACCCAATTTGCCTAACGCAGCGGCCGTTGCACTCTATCCTTCGCTTTGCTTCTTTGAAGGAACCCCAATGAGTGTGGGACGAGGGACCGATTTTCCTTTCCAAACCTTTGGGGCACCCTGGTTTCACTTAGGAAGTTTTGTTTTCACTCCCCATTCTATGCCTTCCGCACCGCATCCGCCCTATGAAAACCAAGATTGCTTTGGCATTAATCTGCGCAACTTCGGAGAGTATTTTATGTCGGGAAGCGGCGAGCTGTATTGGTTCTGGTTGGTGGAAGCCTATAAACTTTCGCCAGACAAAGAAAAATTCTTTACACCCTTCTTCGATAAATTGACCGGAACCGACAAAATCCGCAAGGCTATTATAGGTGGAATGGAGGGCGATGAAATACCTTCCTTGTACAAGAAGGAAGTAGAAGAATTTAAAAAGATTAGAGATAAATATTTGATCTATCCCGATGAATAAAAGCCTTTATTCTAAAGACACTCTTTTCTCTATATAGTTGGAATTCATTAAGCCCAGGGCGCCCATATACTTTAGTTTGAAGCAAATTAAATCGCCCACTTTGTAGTTGGATGAATTTTCTTTTAAGTCCATGATGAGCATATCGGAACTGGCACCTTCAATTTCTATCTCTGGATCTTCGGTTTCTAGAAAGTGAGGCTGTATATCCAATAGTCCAATGTCTAAGATGGCACGCTCGCTGGTTTTGCCATAATCTTCCTCCTTTATTTCGTAGACTTCTCCGGAGGGATTGGCGGCTAGTTCGCCATTGGGCACACTGGATTTCTCGGTAATCTCAATGATTTCTGCAAAAAGCTTGAAAACATCTGTGTTAAATCCGGTCATAGGACCTTCTTTGAATAGATCTACTCCGAAGAAGAGGGTTTCTCCCACGCGGAAATGATTGATGCCCTTTGGGATTAGCTTTCGTTCCACCAAAGGAATAACCACACTGGTTCCTCCACTTACCCAAGGCATTTCAACTTGAAACTTAGCCTCGATGAGTTGTTTGTACAGGCTGAGCTGAATGAGTTTATCTACGCTGGGCATTACCCCATTGAGGCAGTTGAGGTTGGCACCAATTCCAACTATGGTAATATGCGGGAGATTAAATACCTGAGCATAAAAGTCTATGAGATCTTCGCCGAGCACGCCTTCGCGCAAATCGCCCAGTTCAATCATAATTAAAACTTTGTGTAGTTTGTTCTGGCGAACCGCTTCTTCGCTCAACCATTGAATGGTTTGAAGCTCTGTGTTGAAACTAACATCCGCCCACTCTACAATACTCTTAATGCTTCTCTTGGCCGGAGGCTTGATGTAGACGGTTTGGATGGAGGGATAGGCCTTTTTGATTTTTTTGAGGTTGGAGACCCTAGAGTCACACAATTCGGTAGGTCCGAGGCGTTCTACTTCATTGATGAACAAAGTATTGCCACAAAGCATTTTGGTAACCACCGCCCAATCGATGCCATGCTCTTTAAACATGGTATCAAGCATGCGGTAGTTGTGCTCAAGTTTCTTTCTATACAGTTTAATAAATGCCATGGTGGTTTAGCTTAAACGCATTTCGAGATACTTATTCGTAAAGCCCAGACGCTCGTACAATCGCTTGGCGGGATTGTCGGGTTCTACGTGCAAGGCCACCCCACCGCTGCACTGACTTACACCCAATTCAATGAGTTTGGCGCCAATTCCAGCGCCTCTTTTACTTCCATCTACCGCTATATAGACAAGAATATTGGAAGGAATGAATCCTTCCATACCGGTTTTTAAAAATACCACAACACCAACCAATTCATTTTCCATAGTGGCGCAATACAAGGCACCGCCGGGCTTGTTGTTTTTGCCTTGAGCATAGTCTAAGGCTCCTTCAATCTGATGTAACGGATCGCCAAAGCGCTCTAAGTGCGTAAAGAGAAATTGAGATAGATCTTGGATGGAATAGCGGCTGTTCGAATCCCATTGGTTTACTTGAACATTGTTTTTCATAGGGCTGAACTTATTTTTGAGTTAAATGAATTTCGAAGGCTGAGGTAAGTAAGAGTAGATAGCAACAATCCCGGTACAATGGGATCGAAGTTGAAGGGTAGGGGAATAGACAAAAGGCCTATAAAAAGGGCCGAGCCTCCTCCGATCACAAGGGAAGCAATAGCCGCAGACGGATTGGGCGATTTGTCGAAGAGGGCTGCTAAAACGGGAATAAACAAGCCCGATACCATAATGGCATAGGATTGCAGCATAAGGTTGAGCACTCCTGTCATGGTACTGGCCAGAGCCAGGGAGATCAATCCAATACCCAAGGTAACCCACTGAGACATGCGGATGCTGGTCTTGGAGTTCTCGAGCTTCAGAATATCTGAAACCACATTGCCACTGGCCGCCATGAGGCAGCTATCGGCTGTGCTGAGAATGGCCGAAAAATAGGCGCTCATCATAAGGCCCATCAATCCAACCGGCAAAAGAGAGCTGAGGAAGAGGGGCAGACCCATTTCCGGATCGAAGACTTCGCCTGGGGCAGGGACAGGAAGTATGCCTTGTAAGTAGGCTACCTTGGCCATCATGCCCAAGAGCGTACCCATTAAGGCAATGACAGGCCATTCTAAAAGACCTGCAATGCGCCAGGCCTGAATGGCCTCTTTCTTAGACCTACTGGCATAGATTCTTTGATAGAGCGTCATACCAATAAACCAGATGGGAATAATAGTCAGCGACCAATTGATGATTTGCGCGAGGGAAAGTTGGTTGAATTGTAGGAAAGAAGCGGGAAGGGTAGATTGAATTCCATCCCATCCACCTAAATAGAAGTAGCCCATAGGTAGGCCAATACCAATCATACCGATCATAAGAACAATCCATTGAATGGTATCGGTATAGATCACTGCTTTTAATCCACCCATAGAAGTATAGATGACCGCCACCGCACCCATAATCCAAAGGGCAGGGGTGAGTTCAAGACCTGGAAAAGTAGCCGAGGCCAACTTGGCACCTGCTAAGAACTGACTGCTGGTAAAGCCGATGTATCCGATAAGAGAGAGAATACCCGCCCACCAAGCCATGCGGTTTCCGTAGATCGATTGGATGAATTGAGGGAATGTGAAGAGCATTTTGGCTCTGCCGATATCATAAACTTTAGGTACAAGAAGCACAGCCGCAAGCCAAGCGCCAATGAGACCCGTAAAGAGCATCCAACTACCACTGATGCCCATACCAAAACCAAGACCGCCCAAGCCAATGGAAAATCCACCACCTACATCGGTCGCCACCACGCTGAGGCCAATATGCCATTTGCCAATATCTCTGCCTCCCACATAGAAATCGTTGGCAGACTCATTCTTTTTAAGGAAGTAGTGCCCCACCCACAGCATAGCAAGCATATAAACAACAAAGATGGAAGCGTCGATCCAGTGCATTACAATCGGCAGCCCGTCACACGAGAAAGGGAAAAGGTTGAACTGTTTAGTACAGCTTGTGAAGTTTATTCACGGTTCCGCTAAGAAAATGATCTCGTATGTAAGAGCGCCTATTTTGTTTTGAGCCACAAAGGTAAGGGCTTTTTTGAGTTTGAGGAAATGAGCTTGTTTTTTAGAGAAAGCAGACTCAGCCAGAGGGTGGATAAGGAATTCGCTTTTGACTTTTGAATAGGAGCGAAAAGCGTTTAAGGGCTTGGGAATGGAATAGGA
>JAFMBM010000027.1 GCA_017858515.1 Cryomorphaceae bacterium
GTTGAAAACAAACTGAAAAGGGGAGGAAGGTTTTTAGACAGTTTGACGGTTCGCGCATTTGCGAAGCTGGGGACTTTTGACCGAAATGAATCTGCGAACCCAAATATAACACAAAACCGGAATCTCTCAAACGTGCTGAGAAACCCCGGTTTTGCGAATGCGCTGTTAGCCTCAGGGCAGATTTTCCTCTAAGACTATTTGATTGATGATGAATTCATGAATAGCTTTTTACCACTAATTCCAAAAATCGTATATACAAATAATAACTAATACGTTATTGATTTCAATACGCCATTATCGTTAAGGTAGTATACAATACGGGAAATATCGTCTAGAAGGTATTTAGGGTCGTTATCCTTTCCAAAGTTGATTTCGCTCACTTTAGCTCCTGTTTCTTTAGATATTCCAAATAAGCCGTAATCCTTACTTTCGAGTTTACCTAAAACAAACTGTACCGTGTTGCCTGATGCTGAGGCTTTGAAACGAGTTCGCATTTTTTCCATATCGCTGGCGGCGGCAGAAAGACGCACATTGGCTCCATTGTTTGCAAACTGACTGATGGCATCACAAAACTGCCGTTCTTTGTGCGTTTTAGAGGCAGTTGAAGCCTTTTGGGCATCCGCAGCAAGTTCGGCATAACGCATAGCGTCCATCGTAAGCAATAAAGCTGACGTTGCATATATTGCCTTTTTCCAACCAGAAATTCCAGGTGCAGGAATGTGTGTTTTGTATAGTTCTTTCCCTTCAAAACTATATGCAGCAACGGTTTGTGATGATGATAAAACAACTTTATCATTAAGAATTCCGATTCGCTCGGGTGTTTCTTTTTGATCAAAATCAATTTTACTCGCACTCAATGCAATTTGCGATTGTTTGTTTAAATCGGTCTTATACAAGATATCGTCAGCCGGATTAAACGTAAATGACAGATCACCTGTACGCACATTAATAATAGGCTGGTCGGGTTTTGATGAAATGTTTTTTGTTAAAAGCGATTTGCCGTTTTCCATGCTCACAAAATCTTCCTCTAAATTGGTGCGTACATAGACAGCTGAGCCAAGTAATTGCATTTCTTGTACTAAGCCATTTACTTTATAAGCATTTTCGAAAAGGTATACTCCTTTATCGATATCAACAATATTGATCAAACTCTTTCCATTTCCTGCGTCCATACTAATAAGTAGGCCTTTGTCGCAATAGCTATAATTTGTAACGGTGCCTTTCAGTTTAACCCGCTCGGGCCATATTTCTTTCCCGGTTTTGTAATCATACATGACCATAGTTGGTTTAAAAATGGTATTATTTGGATCTATGGCGCTTGCAACAATCAACCCGAATGGATCATAAATTACCCGATCAGGCAGGCCTCGTTGCTTTGCAGGTTCAGCCCAGATTGTCTGACCATTACTGATGTTGTAGGCCATCACACTCTGACCGCGCATGTATATAAACTTGTCTTTTTCTAGAAATGAAGTAGCTAGTTTTGATTCTGTTTTTGTTGTAGTCTGAGCGCCCTTGAGCTTGGGTAATTCAGCCTTCCATTGTTGCTTTCCATCTTGCGGTGAAAAACAATAAATAGAGCCACCGCTCATCCCGCCAACAGTAGGAATAATGAAATTCCCCTCTTCGTTTTCAATAGGAGCACCATCGATAACCTCTGCAAAAATTCCCTTGCCAAACAAATTACTTTGCTCCCAGCGGATGGTTCCAGTTGCAATGTCGACAAGGAAAAATACCGACTCTTTCCCGCGAATCCCTTGGAATATAAAATCTCCTGTGCTACCAAGTAAATACTGCTTGCCGATACTAATACCCTCCTTTTTTGAATCAAAAAGCACCTTGCCATCCGTAAGTTTGAAAATCAATTTCGATTCTAGTCGTCCCTCCATGCGGCTTATCATTCCAAATGGTGTGTTTGGAATTACCTGAAATTCTTCCTCTAATGCTGATATTACATTAGGAATTGTGTAGAGCAACACGCCGTTGCTTTCATTTATGCCTACGATACCATCGTTAGTGGCAAGTATTAAATTACCAGTTGGAGTAATCTGGTACCAACTAATCGTTTTTTTTAAGTCTGCTTCCCATTGACTAAAGCCAGGAAAGGTGAATAAAAGACATAAAATCAGAATCGTTTTCTTCATTGTTAATTTTATTTTTATTGACCCTACTCTTTAAAGGTTTTTCGGGATACACCTTTATGGAATTAAATGTAGAAAAAATTGATGCGTAAACACATGAATTTTAACGGCATGGAGATTTTCAAATTTCATGCCAATTCAAATAAAGATATCCGAAGAACGGCATCGTATAAAAAATATCTAGCTCCAAAGACTTTAATATGAAATTCAAAAAGACTATGGAAAAAATGACTTCACTCCTAGAAAAGCGAATAAAATAATTGCTAAATAAATTAGCTGCAACGCATTTGCAAAGAGTAAAAATCCTTGATTATTTTCTATTGGAGAATTTACCTTAAATCTAAGTCGGAAATGAATGAACAACCATCCTGTAATAGGCATTAATGCTTCTAATCGATGTAAGCGTTCTCTCGGGTCTTTACCTTCTATTATCATATGTATTCAACTACTCTTGTAAAAGTGGAAGGTAAGCCTGACAAAAGGAGTTCAAGGTTTTCCCAAGTTGAAGAAATAGTTACAAAACAATCTTATTGGCCTTCTTTTCATGAATCCTTAAAAGCAACATTGATAGCTTGGATGGCATATTAAAGAGAACTATCAGACACAAATTGAATCAGAACAAGCTGCTGTTTAAATTAAATTACCCTCAATATTTTAATTGAATAGGCTGTATACTATTGCTTCCTCAAAATAGAATTAGCCCTAATTTAGAGCACCCTTTCAGAAACCAAAAAGAATTGGATCTTAAAATATGTCTAATAGCTTTTTAGGAATAATTATATGCATTGAAGACCATGAGAATAAATAATGTAGTCGATCAAGCTGATAAAGCATTAACAGGATTGATCTTAGGACTATTCGGTTGTATTGTGGCAGTGCCTTTATTCTCAGATGGAATGTTTCTAGATGGTGTCATTTATGCAGCAGTTTCAAATAATATGGCCCTCGGAATAGGGCACTTTTGGGAGCCGCATCTTTCAAATACTCTTTTCGATTCTTTTTATGAGCACCCCCCACTTGCAATGGGTTTGGAGTCGCTTTGGTTTAAATTATTTGGAAGTTCAATCTATGTAGAGCGTTTCTACTCTCTTGCGTGTTTCTTTATCAATGTTCGAATTATTGTTGAAATATGGAGAGAATTGACAAACGATAAATCACTTTCTTTTTTACCCTTGTTGTTCTTTATTTTGATTCCTGATATTCAATGGTCGTTTTCAAACAATTTGTTGGAAAATACGATGATGATCTTTTGCTGCCTGAGTTTCTATTTTTTAATCAAGCATCTGAAAACGGCGAGAATAGCTTTTCTAGTTTTATCGGGATTTCTCTTGTATTTATCTATACTTTCAAAGGGCTTTGTAGGGCTTTACCTTTGGGGGTTTCCTATATTTTCCTGGTTCTTTCTACGAAATTCTTCTTTCATCCGATCTATTCAAAACACTTTCATTCTCCTTTGCTCTACCCTACTTCCCCTTCTAATTCTCTACCTATTTCTACCTCTTGGCTGGGAAAGTTTCATTTCCTATATCGAGGAGCAAGTGGTGAATAGCCTTCAAAATGTGCAGACCGTAAACAGTCGATTTGAAATAATTTATATTTTCTTATATCAGATTGCTATTGCAACAAGCCTTTCGATTGTAATCTGGTTATTCGTAAGAAGGAAGGCTGCGCCCCCATCTCAGCCAGAAGAAAAGAAATATGGTTATATTCTTTTATGCCTTGTGGCGGGAGGAGTGCTTCCAATATTAATAAGCTTAAAGCAAAGAGGCTTTTATATTCTTACGGTTTACCCATTCTATTCTTTAGCCATGGCACTACTACTCAAACCCTATATTAAATTTCTTGTCCAAAAATTGAGACTAAAAACTGTACAGAACCTTAAAATTGGGGCCTACGCATTGGGTGGCTTAGCCCTTGTCTTATCTGCCATCCAATTCAAAAAGATTGGAAGAGATAAATCTGAGTTAGAATTAATCTACTTTATTCAAGAGAATCTCCCAAAAGGAATCACTATTGATTTAGCAAATGAATTTAAGGAAAACTGGAGTTTACACGCCTATGCCGCGCGACACGGGCAGTTTAATTTAATTCGAAGCTCCCCCACTCAAGCTGAATATAAAATAGAAAATGCTAATCAAATTGAACGGTATGCAGAAAGTGATGTTCTCTATCAATCGGACAAGTATGCTCTAGTTAAAAAAGAAACCTTTAATCCCAATTGAGAGAAAACAATTTCTGGATATAAGTGAGTTAATTGAAATTAGCTCATACGAGCTAAATGAGAAAGCAACCTGATTTCCAATCGGCAGATATTCGTCAGAGCCAATGAGCAGATCGTCAGGTATTCGGTCTAAACCCTATATTCTAGCTAAGACCTAGCATTTAATTAGCCATGTCTTTTAAAAGTTAGTGAAGCTCTAAAGTTGAACCAAACCATATCTTCTAATCTCATTGAACTTCTTAAAATAAGAAACTAAGCGTTAGAACAAAAAAAACCGTTTCAGAAAGAATCTGAAACGGTTTTCAATACAAGGTGTAGCTCTATTAGCTTAAAGTAGCAAAATGTCTAGCGATGCTTGATTTCAAGTTGGCCGCTTTATTCTTATGGATAACATTCTTTTTTGCAAGCTTATCAATCATACCTACAACTACTGGAATGCGATCTTCAACGTGTTTCTTGTCTGAGCTTGTACGAACATCTTTCAAAGCATTGCGCATTGTTTTGTGTTGGTACTTATTAATATCACGCTTCTTTTCGTTTGCGCGAACTCTCTTTAATGCCGATTTATGATTTGCCATAGTCTTTACTCAATTTTTTTAAGTAGCCCATAGGGGAATCGAACCCCTCTTTCCAGAATGAAAATCTGGCGTCCTAACCGATAGACGAATGGGCCAACAATTCAGTTACTGAATTGGGAGCGCAAATGTAATCGATATTTCCAATTATACAAACACTTATTCACCTAGTTGTGCTTTTGTTTTAAAACCAAGCTCTCCATCCTTTCTCACTCGGATTTCTTGAGCAATGTTTAACATCTGGAAAACGCTGATTTCCTTACTATTCTGGAACGAAGGCACCTTCAAATCGAAGTCTAATGCATACAGCATTGCCGTTTCAATAATTTGCTTAGCATTTTCAGAATTGAGGAAATCATGAGCCAAATTGTTATATAAAAAGGAAAATTGCCTTTTTCCCTCCACAAAAAAATGCCTTTCTCTATTCACATAAATGCGTGCTATAAGTTGACCAACATCATTCATTCGATTGTACTTCAAAGAGTCGTTCAAGAAATTATAGACATGTATCAGCCCAAAATAGGCGTTCAATGGATTGTCTCGTACATAAGATAGCTTTCGAACCTCATGTTTGTCTTCTACACCATAAGCGTTAGTGTGCATATGAAAAACCAAAGCATCTCCAGAAAAGCGAATAATAGCCTCTGTCTCGCCACGCTCATTAAAGTCAACGACAACATGATTGTCGATGTCGCAAATTTGGTTATTCAGATTCTCTGCAACACTTTTACACACAGCCTTAAGCTCTTGAAATGCTTGAATAGTTTCTCTGTAAACCAGCTGCTTCGTAGAAGACTTCGTCGCCAAGATTTGAAGAATATCTTGATTACAATCTATTTTATCCATTTTTCAAAATATTAATAGGCTCTAGCGAAAAGAACTCTTCTTTTCGAGGGCTTGCCGCTGAACACACATATTCCATCCTCCTCCTTGGCATCTAAAGGAATACAACGGATGGTTGCTTTAGTGGCATTCTTTATGGCTTCTTCGGTTTCTGAACTTCCATCCCAATGAGCCATCATAAACTTACTCTGCTCAACCTCAACCAAGAACTCCTCCCAAGTATTTATTTCAACCGTGTTATCCTCTAGTCTTTTTAGCGCTTTAGTATACAGAGAGGATTGGATTTCAGTGAGCAAACCTGGAATTTGATCTACCACTTTTTCCATCTCAATTAACTCCTTACTCAAAGTATCTCTCCTTGCCAATTCAACCAAGCCCTTTTCCAAATCTCTAATTCCAATAGCCAAACGGATAGGCACACCTTTGAGCTCATATTCATTAAACTTCCAACCTGGCTTTTGGGTATCTCTGTCGTCGTATTTCACTCGAATACCTAAAGCCTTCAATTTTGCAACAATATCATTGGCCACCACACTTACTTTTTCCAATTCTTCCTGACCTCTATAGATTGGAATAATAACTACCTGGGTGGGTGCCAGTCTAGGTGGAAGTACCAATCCATTATTATCAGAATGGGTCATGATGAGAGCTCCCATCAAACGAGTACTTACACCCCACGATGTGGCCCAAACATATTCTACCTTTCCTTCTTTACTCTGATACTTCACATCAAAAGCCTTCGCAAAATTCTGACCTAAGAAGTGAGAAGTACCCGCCTGCAATGCCTTTCCATCTTGCATCATAGCTTCGATGCAATAGGTTTCTAGTGCACCTGCAAAGCGCTCATTTGCTGTTTTTACTCCTTTTATTACCGGCATAGCCATCACTTCCTCAGCAAAGTCGGCGTACACGTGTAGCATTTGTTCTGCCTCCTTAATAGCTTCTTCTTGGGTAGCATGAGCGGTATGCCCCTCTTGCCACAAGAACTCCGCTGTTCTTAAAAAAAGCCGAGTGCGCATTTCCCAACGAACAACATTAGCCCATTGATTTATTAAAATAGGTAGGTCTCTGTAAGACTGAATCCAATTTTTATAGGTATCCCAGATAATAGTTTCAGAAGTAGGTCTAACGATTAATTCTTCCTCTAATTTGGCATCTTCATCAACAATGACACCCTTTCCATTGGGATCATTCTTTAATCTGTAGTGGGTAACAACGGCGCATTCTTTTGCAAACCCCTCCACATGACTGGCTTCTTTACTGAAGTAGGATTTGGGAATGAATAAGGGGAAATAAGCATTTACATGTCCAGTCTCTTTAAAACGCTTGTCAAGATCTGCTTGCATAGCCTCCCAAATGGCGTAACCAGAAGGTTTTATGACCATACATCCGCGAACAGCAGAATTTTCGGCCAAATCAGCTTTCACAACTAAATCGTTATACCATTTAGAGTAATCCTCTTCTCTTGGAGTCAATACTTTTGCCATGAATACTTTGGAATAGTTTTTGTAAATTAACGGTAAGCAAACTTACACAATGAAGGCATCCATTTCCACCCTAAAATTTGCAGCTCTTAACACATTCAGTTCTCTGTTGTTTATGAGCAGTTGTAGTACCTCAAATAATCTTACCGCCAATTTAACCGATGACGGAATTTACTATGATCCAGGGATGATGGTAGTGGCCGATTTGTCCCAAAAAATCAAGGAAGACCCATCATACAATTCACAGGAAACAGAGTTTGATTATTTCGATCCGTCGGATACACAAACTAATCCAGCTCAATCGAATTATTCATCAAACTATGGTTACTCGTCGGGTTGGAATCAAAATTTTGGACTAATGCCAAATACCGGCTGGAATATGGGCTGGAATTCCAATTTTGGTTGGAGTATGGGATTCGGTTGCGGTTCTTTCTATGACCCATTCTACGATCCTTTCTATGACCCATTTTACAATCCTTTTTGGGGATCGCCTTATTATCCTATGGCTGGAGGTTTTGGCATGCCAGGTTTCGGATATAATCCTTGGGGCTGGAATGGATACAATCAAGGATTTTATAATGGCATTTTATTCGCCTCTTATTTTGGAGATCAAACCGTAAATCCAAATCGGGTTAAAATGGCTCGACCCAATCGTTCTGGAGCTACAAGACCAAGTAATAGTAGCAACAAAACACAAAGTGCAAGGGCATCATCCGAAATTCGAAGATCCAATGAAAGGCAAGTAAATCCAACTAGAAGAAGTGTGGTTACTTCAAATACTTCAAATTCAAACAGAGAAAATTCCACGGCAAGACCTTCTATTGTTCGCCAAAGAATATCGAGAGAAATGCAGTCGAACAATCCAACTATTGCGCGCCCTTCTACCGAAAGAAATCTAATTCGTTCTACCAGTGAAAATCAGAGATTCTATATCCCTCGTGATGTTAATAATAGCAGAAATTCGAATACATCGAGGAATAATGGCATTCGCATTCAGGAGTACAACGAAAATCGTTCTTCCAATAATAATAATGGTACTTGGAATCGAATCCGATCTAGTGTGCAAAATGGCCTAGAAGGAGGGTCTAGCAATCGGACAAATAGCGAAGGTTCGAGCAGCAAGAGTAGAGAGCGTTCCACTTTACCCCCTCCTAGCAGTGGCGGTCGAAGCTCTTCTCCTAGCCCTTCTCGCACACCTTCTTCTCCATCCAAAAGATCAAGATGAGAAAGAGCTTTCTTTGGTTGACTTGCGGGCTTTTGCCTTATCTATCTTTTGCTCAGAATCTTCAGGAAGCCCTTTTATATAATCAAACAGATCTATTGGGAAGCCCGAGATATGTTTCTATGGCGGGTGCTTTTACTTCTCTTGGCAATGATTTATCTGGAGTATCGGATAACCCTGCAGGATTATCGGTTTTTAGGCAAGATGTAGCTGAAATTAGTTTTGGTTTTAGGACGCGCACTAGCACAGCAAACTATTTTAATGTTTCTAGTCGAGAAGCTCTTACGGATGCGGTTCTGGGAGTAGCGGGATTAGTGAAAGAGATTCCCAATCCAGAGAATACCGATTATAGGTTTCATTTTGGATTTACCATCCGGCAAGTGGCTCGCTTCGACAAAGAATGGACGGTTAAAGGACAAAACCCCAATTATTCTATTATTGATCAATGGATTGCGAATTCCAATGGGATAGATCCAGACAATTTATTATCGAACGGCTTACTCTTTGAACGAATGGCATGGGAAGGATTCTTAACCGATGTCGCAGATTCATTGAATAATTACACCTCTTTTGCTACTGGCCTAAATACAAATCATCTCGATCAGATTATTAGCAGCGGTAACAAGAGTCAAATGGAAATTGCTGCTAGTGGCAGTTACCAGCACAAGTTCTTTTATGGGGCTTCCATCGGCATCCCCTTTCTGAACTACAGTGAAACATCCACTTATGGAGAGACTGGATTTGATGAGTTTAGTGACGTTGAAGACTTTTCACTTGGCAACACTTACAATCTCTCGGCAACAGGTATTAATCTTAAAATTGGGTTCATTTATAGACCCGCCTATTGGTTGCGCCTAGGTGGAAGCTACACCTCGCCTACTTGGTATGCTGCTGAAGCTCAGTTTGAAACTATTTTAAACACTCAATTTCGAGATGGAAGTACCGCAGGACCTATTCTCTACTTCAACGATAATCTTACCTATACTCTACGAACAGCCCAGCGATTTAGTCTTGGTACTGCCTTTGTTTTAGGGAAGACAGCACTGCTTAGTATCGATTATCATGGCTCTGATCTCAGTCATAACGCCATTAAATCATCCCTCTTCTCTCTCGACGAATTGGATCGAGAGATGGATGCGATATTAGCCTGGACAAATGATATTCGGATTGGTGGAGAATATAGATACCGGAATGCGTCGATCCGTGGTGGATATCGACTGCAAAGTAGTCCTTACAGAGAGGCATTGAACGATAGACAAACCGATACCAAAACATGGTCTATAGGTTTAGGGTATCAATTCAAGTACTTTGTAGTTGATATAGCTTGGAGAGCTTCCAGCTTCTCGGAACAATATCAACCCTATGATATTCAGTACACTCCACCCGCTGAAATACGCAACTCAGACAGAATGTTCGTAGCTGGAATTCAATTGGTGTTATAATAGTTTGCCATAATAAATCGCATTCTTTCTTAAAATTTTAAAAGCGTCTTTCACCCCCTTATTGCCTCAAGGATTCTCTGTAATTTTCCGAAATACAACTGAATTCATTTACAAATGAAGAAAATTATTGGTTTCCTACTGGCTGCACTATTCGTTTTACCCCTAGCAGCTCAAAAGAAAAAATCGAAAAAGAAGCAAGAAACATCGGAGGCCTCCTCCAATGAGACGCTAAATCTAGATGCGTTTAAACTTCGAAATATTGGCCCTGCTCTTACTTCAGGAAGGATAGCTGATTTAGCTGTGGATCCAAGAAATTCGGATCATTTTTATGTGGCTGTTGCTTCTGGTGGAGTTTGGGAGACCAAGAACAATGCTGTTACTTGGACACCTTTGTTCGATTCTGAATCAAGCTTTTCAACGGCTTGCGTTGCAATAAATCCTCATAACCCTAATGAGGTTTGGGTGGGCTCAGGAGAAAATAACAACCAAAGAAGTGTGGGTTACGGAGATGGCATTTACCGCTCTAGCGATGGTGGAAAGTCATGGAAAAATATGGGCTTGAAAAATTCTGAGCACATAGGAATGATTGCCTTTGATAGCGATAAACCGAATAGGGTATTTGTGGCCGCTTATGGTCCACTTTGGTCTTCAGGAGGAGACAGAGGTATATATAGATCTGACGATTCTGGAGAGACTTGGGAGAAATTGCTGGATGCTGGCATCCATACTGGCTTTAATGAAATTCACCTTCATCCTACACAGAAAGGGTTGATTTTTGCTACAGCCCACCAGCGTGCAAGACATGTTTTCACTTATTTAGGCGGTGGTCCTGAATCGGCTCTTTACAAATCTACCGATGATGGAAAAACTTGGGATAAGGTAAAAAGTGGCCTTCCATCTGCGGATGCAGGAAGACTTAGTCTTGCCATTAGCCCGGTAAATCCTGATGTTCTGTTTTTATTGATTGAAGGGCATGGAACCTATAAGAGCACCGATAGAGGAGCCTCTTGGAACAAACAAAGTGATCACTCCACTTCAGGAAATTATTATGCTGAAATTGTAGCCCATCCAACCGAATTAAACACTCTTTACTCTTTGGATACTTGGTGTCAGGTTAGTTATGATGGTGGAAAGTCTTTTGAGAATGTGCCAGAAAAAGCTAAACATGTAGACAACCATTGCATTTGGATTAATCCTAAGAATGCAGACCATATGAGAATGGGCTGCGATGGTGGTTTCTATCAAACCTATGATAGAGGAGAAAATTGGTTGTTTGCTGCAAATCTTCCAATTACCCAATTTTATCGAGTAAGTACAGATAATGCTCTGCCCTTTTACAACGTCTATGGAGGAACTCAAGATAATTTTTCACTAAAAGGACCTTCAAGAACACGATCTTCTCATGGAATCGCAAATAGCGATTGGATCGTTACCAATACCGGCGATGGTTTTGAAACTCAAGTAGACCCAAAAAATGAAAACATTGTCTATGCACAAGCTCAATACGGATGGTTGGTTCGATTTGACGCTAGCATTGGTGAGGAAGTTTCCATTAAACCCATTGAACCTTTAAACACGCCTGCTTGGCGCTGGAATTGGGATGCGCCTTTATTGATTAGTCCGCACAACCATGAACGTCTCTATTTCTGCGCGAATGTAGTTTTCAAAAGCGACAACAGAGGAAACTCATGGGAAGTAATTAGTCCAGACCTCAGCAAAGGAGAAAATCGCAATGAGTTCAAAATTATGGAACGCTATTGGCCTTCAGATGCCATTGCAAAGAATCAAAGTACTTCCATCTATGGAAATATTGTGGCTTTTGCAGAGTCTCCTATACAAGAAGGGCTCTTATTCGCTGGAACAGATGATGGCCTATTACATATTAAGCAGGCTGGTTCTTCTGATTGGACAAAGAGTGAAAGTTTTCCTGGCATTCCTAATTCGGCTTACGTTCAAGGAATTTGGCCTTCAAAACACGATAAAAATGTCGTTTATGTGGCTTTCAATCATCACAAATACGGCGATTTCAAACCCTATCTTTTAAAAAGTTCCGATGGAGGAAAAAGTTGGATTAGCTTACAATCTAATTTACCTGAAAGAGGAACGGTCTATGCCTTTGCTGAGGATCATAAAAATGCCAATTTACTTTTTACCGGAACTGAATTTGGACTTTTCACCAGCTGGGATGCTGGAAATGATTGGAAAGCACTAAAGAGCGGATTACCAACGGTTGCAGTGAAAGATATTGAGATTCAAGAGCGAGAAGACGATCTTGTCTTAGCTACTTTCGGTCGAGGCTTTTACATACTGGATGACTATTCGCCCTTGAGAGAGTTTGAAGCTCTAAATAAAGCCGAGGCAATAATATTTTCGGTAAAAACAGCCAAACTCTTTAATCCCTCCAGGCCTTTAGGTTATAGTGGATCTGGATTTCAAGGTGCAGGGTTTTACCTCGCTCCAAATCCAGAAATTGGCGTTCGATTCACCTATTACAATCCAGAGATCTCAAAAAGCTTAAAAGATCTAAGAAAAGAGAAAGAAAAAAAGCAATTTGAAGAAGGAGTTGTGATCTCATATCCAAGCAGTGAAGAACTTCAAAAAGAAGATCTTGAAGTTGCACCTTATCTTCAATTGCTTATCACCGATCGAAATTCAAAGGAAATTATCCGATTAAACAAACCCCAAACCAAGGGGCTAAGTCAATGGTTTTGGGATGGAAGATATCCATCTAAAGAAGGAGTTTCTAACTCTGGTGGCAAACCAGAAAATAGAAGCACTTCTTTTGTACCTGAAGGTGAATACTTTGCTCAACTATATGCTATCGACAGTAGAGCTTCTAAGGCCATTGGCGCGAAGCAATCCTTTGCAATTGAATATCTCGAAGGAGGTCAACTTCCAGCCAAAAATCTGCAAAACCTAGCTCGTTTTCAAAGAAAAGCCGATGAAACAAGTGCACAATTAACTCTTATTGAGAACCGTGTTGCTCGTTTATCTAAAGAGCTAAAGCATATACGATCCAATGCGATGTTAATGGTAAATATGCCAGAAAATTCAAATTTGAAGCTTACAGAGCTAGAACTTAAAATAGATAATCTAAAAACGAAACTCTATGGAAATTCTCGACTTCAGAAGTTAGAATTTGAGACAAGCCCAGGAATTGTAGAAAGAATGGGTTCCGTTACTTGGAATTCTTATTTCAATGGCTCCGACCCTACAGCTATGCAGATTGACAATTTAAAACTCGTGGGAGATGAATTACCCAAGCTCCAAAACGAGTTAAATCAAACAGAAGCAGAAGCCAAAACACTCTATCAACAACTAGTTGGCAATGGAATGCCAGAATTAGATGGAAGTCTTGAGCAACGCTAAACTACCTTTGTACAATATCTACAGCTACCATGTCGCTCGACCTAATAAATAAACAATATACTTCTGCGGAAGCCAAATTGAAGCTAAGTGAAGTCTTTCATTCTGCTAAGCCTTGTAAGCACTTGAACCTTGAAAACTTCTTGTCTGAAGACTTAGCTTTAGAGCTCTTCAGTAATTTTCCGCCTATTGAAAGTCTCAACGTGAAACGAAAGAGTCTGAATGAGAACAAATCAGAAGACTATCATTTTGAACGTTGGCATCCTTCCTTCGCTAAACTAAGAGAAACCATAGCAAGCGATGAGTTTTGTACTTGGATCAGTGATATAACGGGCATTGAAGGGCTTAAAACCACAAATGATTCTTTAGGTTCTGGTGTTCACCAAGGCAAAGACGGCAGTTATGTAGATGTTCATATTGATGTAAATATGAATCCCGACAAAGGATTATGGCGACGAATCAATTTATTGGTTTACCTCAATAAAAATTGGAAACCACAATATGGAGGAGATTTAGAGCTTTGGAATAAGGAAATGACTGTTTGTGAGGTAAAAGTTCCTTGCGATTTTAATCGCGCCGTTATCTTCTATACGGATGAAAAATCTCCTCATGGTTATGCCCGCATTAAAGTTCCAGAAGGAGAAACACGTAAAAGTTTTTATACCTATTTCTATACTCCTTTAGGAGATGGATTTAGATACAGTGATTCTCGTTTTGTTTCTCGACCCGATGATGCCATTAGTAAAAAACTAGTAACCGGCATGAAAGAATCGGTGAAGATTAATGCGAAACGTTTTCTCAAGGCACTAGGAGTGAGATCCTTAGATTTTCAAGATAAGAACAAGAAAAACGAATGAGCGAAAAAAACGATTCCCCTAAAAAGCGAATCGATTGGAATTCCTTAAAAAGAGGCAGTAAGCTCTATAGCTACATCCGTCCTTATCAGGGAAAATTTCTTTTAGGTGTTGTTTTTCTATTTCTATCGAGTGCTGCCAACTTAGCCTTTCCAAAATTGCTGGGAGATTTAGTTAATGCATCTTCGAGTGAAAACTTCAACTCCACCATTCGAGGTGTGGCTTTGATGTTGTTTGGAGTTTTACTTCTCCAAGCTACCTTCTCTTATTTTAGAATTATACTGTTCGTTCAAGTAGCAGAAAAAGGACTGGCAGCTTTGCGGCAGGCAACCTACGAGAAAATTTTGCGTTTAACGATGGCTTTTTTCAATACTCGTCGTGTGGGAGAACTCAATTCTAGAATTTCCTCTGATATATCCCAATTACAAGAAACGTTCACAACCACTTTGGCAGAGTTTATTCGCCAACTAATCATAATTATTGGAGGAATTGTTCTTTTACTATTCACTTCGGTTAAGCTGACTTTATTCATGTTGGCCATTCTTCCCGTTGTGGTTTTGGCTGCCGTTGCTTTTGGAAAATTTATTCGAAAATACTCGAAGAAAGTCCAAGATGAATTAGCCGATAGCAATACTATAGTTGAAGAAACCTTTCAGGGAATTAGCTCTGTAAAAGCTTATACTAATGAATTTTACGAATTAAGCCGATACAAATTCACAACTGAATCTGTAGCCAAAACAGCTATTAAAGGAGGCTACTACCGAGCCGCCTTTGCAAGCTTTATAGTATTAGGCTTATTTGGCGCGGTAGTAGCCGTTATTTGGCAAGGAAGCATTTTAATTGCTGAAGGAAAACTAGATGCAGGTCAGCTCATTTCTTTTGTCCTCTATTCAAGCTTTATTGGAGGTTCAATTGGAGGAATGGCTGATGTGTATGCGCGCATCCAAAAAGCCGTCGGTGCCACTGAAGAACTTTTAGAGATCTTTGAATTTGAAGAAGAACCCATCCAATTTCAAAAAAGAAATCCCGAGCTAACTAATAGAATAAAAGGTTCTATTTCCTTCCATAAAGTAGACTTTTCCTATCCATCTCGAAAAGAAGTAACTGTTTTAAAAGGGCTAAGCTTTAAAGCCAGCGCTGGACAAAAAATCGCCTTGGTTGGGTCAAGTGGCGCTGGAAAATCAACAGTAATGAATTTGATTTTAGGTTTTTACCATCCAAATTCAGGAGGAATTGAGATTGATGGAAAAGAACTTTCGGTATATGATCTCACAACCTACAGGCAGCAGCTTGCCCTTGTACCTCAAGACGTTATACTCTTTGGAGGAAGTATTGCTAGCAATATAGAATACGGCAATCCAGGCAGTTCGCAAGCCCAGATTGAAGAAGCCGCAAAAAAAGCCTTTGCTCATGATTTTATAGTCTCCTTTCCCGATGGTTATGCTACATTGGTTGGAGAAAGAGGCATTCAGCTCAGTGGCGGACAAAGGCAAAGAATTGCGATTGCTCGAGCTCTTTTATGCAATCCTGCCATTCTTTTGTTGGATGAAGCTACTAGTGCCCTCGACAGCGAAAGTGAGGCGGAAGTGCAAAAGGCACTGGAAGTACTAATGCAAGGTCGCACATCCATAGTAATTGCACACAGGCTTTCTACTATACGAAATGCCGATCTGATCTTAGTAATGGAAGAAGGTCGCATTGTGGAGCAAGGTACTTACCAAGACTTGATGGCTCAAAGCGGTGGACGATTCAAGGAGTTGCATAATTTTCAGAATCAAAGATTAGACAATTGAATTAGGTGTTTCCCAAACTCCCATAATCTCAAAAAACTTACCTAGTTCTTTATTTGTGAAACTAGCTTCTTTAAGTCCACTAATGGTATAATCATAGATTCGTTTAATACAGAAAGCGTTCATAGGTTGACTCTATTTTTGAACCTATGCTACCAACACATTTTCCGATTCGACTTTTAAAAGAAGAAGATAAACCTCGCGAAAAACTTCAACTCCAGGGAAGATCTGCCCTGAGCGATACCGAGCTACTCGCCATCCTTATCAATACAGGTACAAAAAACAAATCAGCCTTAGATGTTGCTAAAGAAATCCTTATATCGTGTCAATCTGACTTAAATCTCCTTGGAAAACTCGATTGTAAACAATTGATGAATTTTGAAGGAATTGGAGAGGCGAAGGCTATTACTCTCATAAGTGCGCTGGAATTGGGAAGGAGAAGATCTTCTAGCGACGGTCAAAAAAGTGTGCAAATAAGTTCAAGTAAGAGCGCTTACGAAATCTTCCGCTCAAACCTAAGTGACTTAGACCATGAAGAATTTTGGGGGCTTTATCTTAGTTCTTCTAACAAGATATTAGGAAAAAAAAGGCTAAGCCAAGGTGGGATTTCGGGTACCGTAGCCGATTTGAGGATCATACTTCGAACGGCTTTAGAATATAAGGCTACCAGTTTTATAGTGGCACATAATCACCCCTCTGGTTCAACAAAAGCAAGTCAAGCAGATATACAGCTTACCAATCGCTTAAAAAAGAGTTCGGATTTAATGGATTTAAAGCTCTTAGATCATCTTATCATTGGTGATCAGGCCTATCTTAGCTTCGCAGATGAAGGCCTTCTTTGAGGTCTGAAAAAAAGGATAGCAAAATGCACAAGGTGATGAACCTGGTTGGCGCCAGACCTCAGTTTATCAAATCAGCGGGAATTTCTAGGGAATTGGCCAAGCACTCTACTATTGAAGAAGTATTTGTGCATTCAGGGCAACACTACGATATTGAAATGTCTCAACTGTTTTTTAACGAACTCAATCTACCCAAGCCACACTTTCACTTAGGAGGAGATCATAAAGAAGGGCAAGTTCAAATCGATTGGATGACAAAAGCAATGTGCGATTTGTTGCGTATTGAAAAACCGAATATCCTGATAGTCTATGGCGATACAGCCACTACCCTTGCTGGTGCAAGAGCGGCAAGAGAATGCCATATCCCACTTGCGCATGTAGAGGCTGGATTACGTTCTTATAACCATTTAATGCCGGAAGAGTACAACCGAGTACAAACTGACCGATTGAGCATGTGGTTGTTCTGTCCTACTCAAACTTCAATAGACAACCTCGCAAAAGAAAGTCTACTTTATTCTTCAACTAGAAAAATCATTCTTAGTGGAGATGTCATGTACGATAATTTAGCCTTCGCTACAGAAAGGGTAAACATTTCATTTGTCTCAGCCATTACCAAAGGAAAACCTTACGCACTTCTCACTTTGCATCGCAATTTTAATGTAGACGACATTCCAAGACTCCAGGCCATACTCCACTCAATAAAAGAATTAGCGATTGAAAAAGGTATTCAAATTGTTCTTCCCATTCATCCGCGTTTAACAAATCAAATTGTCAAACATCCTCAGATTGAAAAATGGCTTGACCCCTCTATCTTTATCAAAATTCAGCCTGTTAGTTTTTTCGAGAGTATTTCTTTAATCAAACTTTCCGAATGGGTTCTCACCGATTCCGGTGGGTTGCAAAAGGAAGCTTGTATGCTCGGCAAAAAAGTTCTTATCCTAAGAAAAGAAACTGAGTGGATTGAATGGGTTGATTTAGGATTTGCTCATATTGTAGACCATTCTCTTCAGAAAATGAAAGAAGCGCTTGATTCAAAACTGCCACCTAAATCTAAGATTACGGGAATCTTAAATCGTAAAGCTGCGCCTATTATCGTTAACACCTTACTAGCCGATTTAGAAAAATGATTAAATCGGTCATCCGATACCTTGCAATGTCGCTGCAGGTTTTAAAGAATAAAGATATTCGCAAGCTAGCCTTTAGGAAGCCGAATCAAAATATCCCATCAGATGAAATTTCATCTTTTGCCCTAGCGAAGTGGCTATTACATGCCCAAGATGAAAAAATAGATGGTGGATTTAGAACCTATTACTTAGATAAGCAATGGACCAGTTCTTATCCAGAAACAAGTGGTTATATTATACCTGTGTTGTTAGAGGCTGCTGAGAAACTCCATTTTCCACCATTTAAAAAAAGTGCCTTATGCGCGGCAGAGTGGCTACTGACTATTCAGAAATCAGATGGCGGTTGGCAAGGTGGATATATTCATCAAAATCGACCCTCAATAGTATTTAATACAGCCCAAGTAATTCGAGGCTTAATCGCCGCCTATAAGTTCACCTACAACGATCGATTTCTTAAAAGTGCAATAAAAGCCGGAGACTGGCTCGTTTCCATTCAGAACACTGAAGGATTTTGGGAAAAGCACGTTTATTTAAATCGTATTAGAGTGTATGACACTTACGTAGCAGCCCCACTTGCCCAACTTTTTTTACTCACCTCCAAGCCAGAATACAAAATGGCGGCCATTGCTCAATGCGAATGGGTTATTCAAAAAAAGCAAAAGGAAAATGGCTGGTTTGAAGATGCTGATAACACCATTAAACACAATGATAGACCTATACTTCATACAATAGCTTATACCATTGATGGACTGCTTGAAACAGGTTTACTTCTGGGAAGAGAAGATTTTATTGAAGCGGCAAAAATTCCCGCTTTAGTTCTAGCGGAAAAATGGCGAATCAATGGAGCCTTAAACGGAAGATATGATTCTAATTGGATTGGTAGTGAAGCCTTTATAACCACTGGTGGAGCTCAAATGGCAATTTCCTTTTTAAGATTATCTACTTACTACGCAGATTCATATTGGTCTGATCGATCTAGAGAGATACTTGACTTTTTAAAATCCATTCAAATTATGGAGACCGAAATGGAGGATGTGAAAGGAGCCATTTTCGGTTCTTATCCACTGTGGGGCCATTATGAAGCATTTGGAATTCCAAATTGGGCAAACAAATATTTCCTGGAGGCACTATTAATGACTATGTCCGGAATTGGATCCGTCGTTCAAAAGAGAGAAAGCACCTCTCCCTAGAAATCGGCTGCCTTTGGAGAAATCCGCTGAATTGAGTATTTCAATTTTACCATCGAAGGTCTTTCCTATTAAAATCTCTTTTGTTTGAAAGTGCTTTTCACTTTCTTCCTCAGAAATCAACTGCAATACGAAAAAACGCTGATCAATTTCTACAACTGATTCTTCTCTTATAGCCACTACTTCACGTTTTTCAGACAAAACCTCAGCTTCTACAAACATACCTGAGCTCATTTCCATTGCATCTTCTGCAACTAATAAATGTCCATGAATAGAGGCTGTTCTAGAGTCTTCGTCAATTGTTCTATTCACTAAATGAACTTCAGCTTTATACTTCTTCGTTGTTCCGTTTTGCAATTGGAAAACGATTTCTTGTTGTTCTCGAATAGAGGAAAGATCTTTCTCAAGAACCACTAATTCTATATGTGGATGGTCTAGGTTCACTATCTCCATTGCGATATCCGAAGGTTGAAGGAAAACACCAATACTAATTTCAACCTTGTTTAAATTACCTGAAATTGGCGCACGAACAACGATTTCACTTCCAATAGTTTCTGACGTCAACCTATCTGGATTCAAATGCATCATTTCTAAGGTTTTCTTTAAGCTTTGGTACCTTGCTTTGGCTACTTCAAACTCTGCTTGAACTTTTGCGAAATTCTTTTGAGAAGTAACATTGTCTTCTCTTAAATAAGATTGACGTTTGAAATCGGCTTCAAGCATCGCGAGCACGGCTCTGCTTTCTAAATAATCTCTTTGAATTTCAAGGTATTTTGGATTTTCAAGTACAAACAGTTTTTGCCCCTTCTCTACACTCTCGCCGGCATAGGGGAAAATGTTTTTCACGTATCCTTCAAAATAAGCACTCACTTTAGCGCTATGCTGTGGAGGGACCTCCACTCTGCCAGTCGTTTGAATTTTGTGATAAAAAACAGTGGAATCAAAAGAAATGATCTCGATTTGCATTTCTTCAATTTGATCATTACTTATAACCAATTCATCACTATGGATGTGCAACTCCTCTTCGTGAGATGAATTTTCTTCCTCAGAGGTATGGCATCCTGTTAGGGAAAAAAACAAAAAAACGATAAGGCAAACAAGTCTAATTACTCGATTCATAATGTGAATTTGCAAGTTAATCTATCAGATAATTTAACTCTAAAGCAGAGAAATTATACATCAACAATGAATTTAAATACCTCATTTCTATAGCCTTGGAATTTTCAACTATTTGCACATACTGCAAGAAATCGATCTCTCCCTTAGCTAGGGAAAGTATAGCTTGATTCATTAATTCGTCTGCCAACAGCCTTCCCGTCTTTTCAAAATAGTCTATTTCTTCTTTTTCTTTCTCAAGCTCAGAAAGCCATTTTTGATAACTGCTTTTTCTTTGGATGGTCTTATTCTCTGCTACTTGAATTTGTATTTCGGTTTCAATTTTTGCGGCGTCGATTCTTGATTTCTGTGCGCCAAACCAAAGTGGGATGGCCAATCCCGCCTCAATTCCCGAATAATTTCTTGCCTCTTGCCCACTATTTGATCCCTGAAAAACAGCCACTTCTACATCTGGCCACAAAAGGTTGCGTTCTAATTTCTCCTTTGCTCTAGAGAGTTCTATCGCTTTGGAATGATATAAAAATGAGGGATTTTGCAACTCGTCTTTAGATAAGAGCACTATTTGACCTAGTTCTTTTTCCAATGGAAAGACCAATGTATCCGATTGAACCCATTGATTCAAAATATTTATCGACTGCTTATATTCAAGTGAAGCAGCCCTAAGCTCCCTTTGAACTTCACTACTTTTTGTAATGGTTAGTAGTTTCTCTATGTAACTTGTCTCGCCTACTTCAAATCGAAGGCTTGCCGACTGTTCCAAAGAATGGTATAAGCTATCTAGATAGTTCAGTCTTAAAAGAATTTCTTCCCAATAGAGAATAGAATAATAGGCTTTTGAAATTTCCTTTCGAATTCGCCATCCATCTAAATTATAGCGAGCTTCACTTATTCCAGTTTGGTTTTCTAGAATTTTAGATCTAGAACCGTAGACCGTCGGAAAGGCTACAGACTGCCTTAATCCCCACACATTGAGAGGCAGTCCATTAGCAGCAATATTATTTTCATCGTAGCCATAGAAAATTTGTGTTTTGTCTAAATCAATCGCTCCAGATTCTAGCTCTTTGCTTTGCAATACCTCTCCTTTGGAAGCTAACAATTGTCTGTTCTTTTTCAGTCCTATTTCAATGGCTTCCTCTAAGTTTACTTCCCTAGAGGGCTGTGCATTTGAATAAATAGGAATTAGTAAACACAAGAAGAGCATCGCCCTTAATCCACTTTGTGAGACCCGTATTTTTTTTGAATACACCAGATAATACAGAACAGGTAAAACGATGAGAGTTAGGAAAGTTGAGGTAATCAAACCTCCGACTACCACGGTTGCCAGCGGGCGTTGAACTTCGGCCCCAGCTGAGGTCGACAGCGCCATAGGGAGAAATCCCAAAGCAGCGGCAGAGGCGGTTAGTAATACAGGTCGCAATCTATTTTGAGTGCCTGTTATAATACGATCGCGCAAACTACCTTTACCTTCTTCATTCAACTTATTGAACTCTTCAATAAGAACAATTCCATTTAAGACAGCGATCCCAAAAAGAGCAATAAAACCTATTCCAGCAGAAATGCTAAAAGGCATAGAGCGGACACTAAGGAATACAATTCCGCCCACGGCAGCAAGAGGAATTGTGCTGTAGATAATAAGGGCCTGTTTAATAGAACGGAAAGCAAAATAGAGCAGAATGAGAATTAAAAAAAGTGCGAGTGGTACAGCGTAAGCGAGTCTTTTTTTAGCTGTTTGAAGGTTTTCGAATTGACCGCCCAACTCAATAGTATAACCAATAGGCAATTGAATATTGTCTGCAATAATCGTTTGTACATCACTTACAACCGATTCCAAGTCGCGATTTCTAATATTCACACTTACCACAACACGTCTCTTAGTATTATCTCGTGAAATTTTAGCGGGCGAATGAGTGAAATCGATAAATGCAAACTCTCTTAAAGGAAGGCTTTCTCCATTCGGAATGGTAACTGGGGTGTTTCGTAACGCTTCCATATCATTTCTTGACGCTTCATCAAATCGAAGTACCAAGTCGAACTGTTTTTCCCCTTCAAAAATTCTTCCAGCAACCTTTCCGGCAAAACCAACAGAGACAATTTCACTTAAATCGGAAACATTTAATCCATATAAAGCCATTCGATCCTTATCGAAAAGAACCTCCATTTGGGGAAGTCCAGCAATTTTCTCAACAGTAATATCCACCGCACCCTCAACCTCATCAATTGCATTTTGAATTTCGAGCGCCTTGGAATAAAGAATATCTAAATCATCGCCAAAAACCTTGATTGCTAAATCTGATTTAACCCCCGTAATGAGTTCATTAAAACGCATTTCAATAGGCTGGGTAAATTCATAATCGACTCCAGGAATGCGCATTAATGCTAATTTAAATACCTCCGCCAGTTCATCTTTTGATTCAGCCGTTGTCCAAAACTTGCGTGGCTTTAGTTTAATAATAACATCGCTCTCTTCCAACGACATTGGATCTGTAGGAACCTCTGCTGCTCCAATCCTACTAACTACCTGCTCAACTTCTGGAAACTCAAGTAGGATGGCTTCCATTTTTGTAGTGAGTTGAACTGTTTCACTTAAGGAAGTACCTGATTTTAAGACTGGTTGAATTACAAAATCGCCCTCGTCTAAGGTTGGAATAAATTCTCCACCCATTTTAGAAAAAATCCATGTAGAACCAAAGAGGACTACAAGAGCAGCAACTAGAATCAGTTTAGATCGATCTAAACTCCAATTTAAAACCGGACTATACCAACTTTGAAGTGTCAAAATCAATCTAGAAGCAAAATTGGATCGTTCTTCTTGAGGTTTAATCAACAAGGAAGACATAACAGGCACATAGGTAAAACAAAGAAAAATAGCGCCAATAAGTGCGAAGCAAAAAACTTCGGCCATAGGCTTAAACATCTTTCCTTCAATTCCTGTGAGGCTTAAAACGGGAATAAATACAATAAGAATAATCAGTTGCCCGAAGATAGCAGAATGCATCATCCGGCTACTGGCAAAAGCCGTCAAATTATTGATCTCCAAAGAGCGTTCTTCCTTCGACAATACCTGAAGTTGCTTCGCTTTGGTATTGATTGTGAATGAGACGAATTCCACAATAATTACCGCACCATCTATAATAATTCCAAAATCAATGGCGCCTAGACTCATCAGATTGGCATCTACTTTAAAAATATACATCAATCCGATGGCGAAGAGTAAACACAAAGGAATGACGGATGCAACGACCAATCCAGAGCGCCAATTCCCTAATAAAAGCACAACGACAAAAATGACGACTAAGCAACCCAGAATTAGATTTTCTGCTAGGGTAAAACTCGTTTTATCAATGAGTTCGCTTCTTTCTAAAAAAGGATTGATTCGAATTCCTTCAGGCAAAGCCGCTTGAATTTCTTCAACCCTTTTCTTTACAGCTTCAATAACCTCCTTTGAATTTGCGCCCTTCAACATCATTACTTGGCCCATAACCTTTTCTCCTTCCGCATTTCCGGTAATTGCCCCGAAGCGATTCGCCTTGCCATACTCAACTTTTGCCAGATCTCTAATCCGCAACACACCATGCTCGTCCGATCTAACAATCAAATTCTCTATATCCTTAATGCTGAGCAATAAACCTTGAGCTCGAATGAAATACGACTTTCCATTTTTTTCGATATAGGAGCCGCCCACCACTCCATTATTTTCAGCCAGAACCTTGTACACTTGATTTACCGAAACTTTGGAGCTTTTCAATCGGTTGGGATAGAGTGCTACTTCGTATTGTTTCAAATCGCCACCCCAAGTATTGACCTCAACAACACCTGGAATTCCAGATAGCTGACGCTTTACAATCCAATCTTGAATGGTGCGTATATCCATTAATGAATATCGATCCTTAAGTGCAGGGTCTAGCTCAAGGGTATATTGATAAATTTCACCCAATCCCGTAGTAACTGGTCCCATAAAAGGACTACCAAAGTCTTTCGGAATCTGCTCTTCTGCACTTTTAATCTTTTCCGCTATCAGTTGACGTGGTAAATAGGTCCCAAAATCATCCTTAAAAACAACGGTAACTACGGACAGTCCAAACTTAGAAATCGACCGAATTTCTTTGACTCCGGGTAGATTGGCCATTTCCAATTCTACGGGATAAGTTAAAAACCTCTCAACATCTTCTGTCCCAAGATCTTTCGAGGTGGTAATAATTTGAACTTGGTTGTTCGTTATATCCGGAACTGCACTAATAGAAATTTGAGTGAGAGAGAAAAGTCCAAAAACCACTATTCCTGCAGAAATAAGAAGAACAATGACCTTATTTCTGAGGCTAAATGAAATTATTCTACTCAGCATTTGAGTTTCAGTTGGTTCAAATTAAGTGGATATTTTAAAGTGTTAAATGTAATCAGACCAATTTAGTTTAGCATTAGTAGACGAAAGGTCTCCCCAATGAATTTACATTCGTGTTGTAGATAACTTGCCAGCCCCTTTTTAAAATAGCTCATTGAAAGGAGTTAATTTTGAGTGCTATGAAAATTAAGTTGCCTCGATATCTTGTTTTTCTCAAGAACAAATTTTGGTTTTCAGGAATTGCCTTTGCGCTATGGATGTGTTTTCTGGATTCTAATTCACTCCTCATTCATTTAGAATTGAGCTCAGAAATACGCGAACTAAAAGAGGGTGTAGAGTTTTATGAGTCTGAACTTCAGAGAGATAAACAGAAGCTTTTAGAATTAACAAGCGATCCACTTTTACTTGAAAAGTTCGCTAGAGAAGAATACTGGCTTTGTAAGGAGAATGAAGAAATATTCCTTATTTCTCGAGCTGAAGTAGAGGAATAATTTCTATTAGAGTAAATTTCTATCGTCTTTAGATTTTTAAATCATTCCTTGGTAGCTCATCCAATACTACAGTAAATTGCCTTCTTTAAGAATAGAAAAGATGCAAACCTTAGAATCTGATTTTGCAGAACAGACTTCAGAGCAATGGTGGAAAATTATTGAGAAGGAGCTGAAGGGCCAAGCTCGAGAGAGTTTATACAAAACCTGGTTGGAAGGAATGATCGTCCCTCCCTTTCATTCATGGGAGCAAGCACGAAATACTAAGGCATTATTTAGTGAAGGAATTTGGAGAAGTGCTGAAGTCTCTGATTCTAATAAAGCCTTACTAGAATCCTTAAATCGAGGTGCGGAAGCATTTGTTCTAAAGACGAAGGCTTCTGATTTAAAAGAAAATTTAGCTGGCGTTCAATTAAATTTTCTCTTTGGATGGTATGAGACACAAGAGCCAAAAGCTCTGACCGAAGCTTATACTCAGTTTCTTGAGTCGGAAGAAATTGTAAAGGAAGAGGCAGCAGGAAGTTTGGGATTTGATCCCCTAGCCTTTCGATCTGAAAATCCAGATTTTGATTTCCCTTTATTCTTGAAAGAGCTATCCAACCCAGAATGGGATGTATGGACGCATCGGCATTTTATTGATTTAAGAAAGTATCAAAATGCAGGCGCACCAGCCGACTTTCAACTCGCCATGGCTCTCTCTGCCGCATATGAACATTTCTACCACAATCCTGCTGCCAACCCAAATCACTTCCATTTTGCTTTTGCTCAGGGTCGCGATTTCCTTCTTGAAACTGCCAAACTGCGCTCTTTCAGAATCCTATGGAAAAAGTTGATCCACGAACTTGGAATAGACATTCTGCCATCGAAAACCTTTGTTAGTGCAGAGAATAGTTATCGCTATCTTTCAGGAACAGATCCGCATGGCAATCTTTTAAGATTAACTACCAATGCCCTCTCTTCTGTTTTGGGTGGAGCCGACTTCGTTTTGCTCAACCCACATACAATCGATTACAATTTCGAACAAGAAAAACACTTACCAATAAATATTCTTCACTTGATTCGCTTCGAAGCAGGCTTGGATGAGAAGCTCGATCGTACTGCTGGAAGCTATTCCATTGAGGCATTAACTAGTGAATTAGCTTCAAGAGCTTGGGAGGTATTTAAAGAAATTGAGAAAGAAGGTGGTTGGATGAAAGCAGTTCAATCGGGCTGGGTAGATTCAAAAATTAAAACGGCCCATTTAAAAGAACAAGAATCCTTTGAAAAAGGCGAATTACCCATTATCGGATCCGATTTATTTCCCTACTCGCTTAACTCAAATAAACCTAGGAAATCTGCTAATACGCCCCACTTCCCTATTCAAAGACTTGCCGAAGGGGTAGAACATAAAACAACTTCCAAATGAGAAAAGATTTCTCCCAAAGCACTTTCCTTGAGGAGAGTCTTGAAGAAGTAGACCGTAAAAAACCATTCATTGCGGGAGCTGCACCTTTTCTTCGGGGACCTTACGGAAGTATGTATTCAATACGACCATGGACGGTTCGTCAGTATGCGGGATTTTCTACAGCAGAAGAGAGCAATGCCTTTTACAGAAGGAATCTAGCAGCGGGTCAAAAAGGACTTTCAGTTGCATTCGACCTTGCCACACACAGAGGCTACGATTCAGATCATCCTAGGGTTTCGGGCGATGTCGGAAAAGCAGGTGTTGCAATCGATTCTGTGGAGGACATGAAAATTCTTTTCGATCAGATTCCTCTAGATGAAATGTCTGTCTCCATGACCATGAATGGAGCGGTACTGCCCATTATGGCTTTCTATATTGTAGCGGCCGAGGAACAGGGAGCGGATTTACAAAAGCTTTCTGGCACCATTCAAAACGACATATTAAAGGAGTTTATGGTGCGAAACACCTATATCTATCCTCCTAGTCCTTCCATGCGCATTATCGCGGATATTTTCAAATATACTAGCGCTAATATGCCTAAGTTCAACTCTATAAGCATAAGTGGCTACCATATGCAGGAAGCGGGTGCATCACCCGAAATAGAATTGGCCTACACCATTGCCGATGGTTTAGAATATTTGCGTACTGGCATTAAGGCAGGAATGAGTGTCGATGACTTTGCACCTCGATTGAGCTTTTTCTGGGCTATAGGCATGGATCATTTCCGTGAAATTGCAAAACTCAGAGCTGGAAGATATTTATGGGCAAAATGGGTAAGCACTTTTAATCCAAGCAATAGCAAATCCCTTTCACTAAGAACACATTGTCAAACTTCTGGATGGAGTCTTACAGAACAAGACCCTTTCAACAATGTGGCCAGAACTTGCATAGAAGCATTGGCTGCGGCTTTAGGTGGCACTCAATCTTTGCATACAAACGCTCTTGACGAAGCCATCGCACTTCCAACCGATTTCTCTGCACGAATTGCACGTAACACTCAAATTTATTTGCAAAAGGAGACTGGAATTACTCGAATAATTGACCCAATGGGCGGTAGCATTTTTGTTGAAAATCTAACCAATGAGCTTATAGAAAGTGCCGAAAAATTAATCAATGAAGTAGAGGAACTGGGCGGAATGACAAAGGCCATAGAAAGCGGATTGCCTAAACTTCGGATTGAAGAAGCCGCAGCGCGCAAACAGGCAAGAATAGATAGTGGCCAGGATATAATTGTGGGCGTAAATGCCTTCCAACCCTCTGAAGACACGGAAATTGATACCCTTGAAGTAGACAATTCTGAAGTTAGAAGAAATCAAATTGAGCGGTTAAACACTCTTAGAAAAAATAGAAATCAAACTAAAGTTGCACTCTGTCTCAAAGAACTTGAGGATGCAGCTAAAAATGGAAGTGGAAATTTACTTGAGTTAGCAGTAAATGCTGCTCGAGAACGTTGTAGTCTTGGTGAAATATCCGATGCCCTTGAAAAGGAGTTTGGAAGATATAAGGCAGAAATTAGATCAATAAGTGGAGTGTATTCGAAAGAAATAAAGAACAACGAAGAGTTTATTGCCGTTCGCAAACTCGTCGAAGATTTCGAGTCTAAAGAAGGAAGGCGGCCGCGTATTCTCATTGCAAAAATGGGACAAGATGGGCACGATAGAGGTGCAAAAGTGGTAGCGACCAGCTTCGCCGATTTAGGTTTTGATGTAGATATCGGGCCCTTATTTCAAACCCCTTCCGAGGCCGCGTTGCAAGCCGTAGAAAACGATGTACACTTAGTGGGCGTTTCTTCCTTGGCCGCAGGACACAAAACTTTAGTTCCTGAATTAATGGATGAACTTAAGAATTTTGGGCGTCCTGATATTGATGTGGTAGTGGGAGGTGTAATTCCGAAAAGAGACTACGACTTCCTTTTAAAAAATGGAGTTAAGGCTATTTTTGGTCCAGGAACTCCCATTGCAAAGGCGGCGGCAACTATTTTAAACGATTGGAATTCTTCGCATGCCTAAGTGGCCCGATTTGTCTCTTTGGGCGGATGGAATAAAACAAGGAGATCGCGCCTATCTTGGAAGAGCTATCTCTCTGATTGAGAGCTCACTCCCTAAAGACCAGGAGATTGCAGAATTGCTCTTTGAAAAATTGGGTCAGGTTAAAAAGCCTAGCTTCCGCATTGGAATAACCGGTGTTCCAGGTGCTGGAAAAAGTAGCTTCATTGAACAAATGGGACTTTTTATCACCCAAAACCTTCAACAAAAAATAGCCGTTCTTGCGATAGACCCAAGTAGTCCTATTAGTGGTGGAAGTATTCTGGGTGATAAAACGCGTATGAATGATTTAGCACGCGATCCTTTGGCATTTATTCGACCTAGTCCTAGCCGTGGTTCGCTCGGCGGGGTTGCCCAAAGAACTACAGAAACCATACGACTCTGTGAATTAGCTGGTTATGATTATATTTTCATTGAAACCGTTGGCATTGGACAGTCAGAGGCCGTTGTGAAAAAATTATCTGACCTTCTTATTTTACTATTGATTACAGGTGCAGGTGATCAGCTACAAGGAATCAAAAGAGGCATAATGGAATTGGCTGATCTTATTTTGATAAATAAAGCCGATGGCGAGAATCTCTTAGCTGCAAAAAGGGCTGTATCTGAAACTGCTCAAGCTGTTCGACTTCTATCAGAAAGTGAAAGTGGTTGGAACTGTAAAGTCACTCATTGCAGTAGTATGAATCCGAGGGATATGGAACGTGTCTGGATGATGATCAAAGACTATTTTCAATTTATTCTATCTGATGGTTGGCTTCAAAAAAACCGTATCCATCAATCTCATTATTGGTTACACACCCACCTTGAAGAAAGGTTGAAGAAAGATTTAGTTGGATGGCTTAAAACGAAAACCAACGTGAACGCTTTCATTGATACTGAATCTGAAATACTTGAGCCTTTCGTTTTGTCAAGGAAATTATACAATGAGTATAAGAAAGATTCAAGTGAATAGTCTGCCACGACCAAATCATCCAAATAAAAAACAAAGAACCTCTTTTTACTTCGGGTTATTCGTCTTTTTCAACCTTATTTTTTCTACTATTTCTGGTCAATGGAATACAAGTCAACCCATTCGAATGCTCGCTTTGGGAGATTCATACACCATTGGTCAAAGTGTTCAGCCCAACCTAAGATGGCCAGAACAATTACTAGACAGTTTGGTACAAATTGGATATACCAGAGATACCCTTCAGATAATTGCAACTACAGGTTGGAGAACAGATCAATTGTTGAGTGCAATTGAAGGAAAAAAACTGAAGTCAAAGAATTTCAATCTCATTTCTTTGTTAATTGGAGTGAATAATCAATATCAAGGAGTGCCGATTTCTCTTTATAAACCTCATCTTCTAACGCTAATTGATTCTTCCTTACATTATTTAAACAATGATACAAGTCGTTTAATACTCGTTTCTATTCCTGATTATGCCTATACACCGTTTGGTCAACAATCGTCAAATCCCTTTCTTATAAGTCAGCAACTAGACGATTATAATGTCATAGCTAAAGGCATTGCAGATAGTTTGAAGATTGCTTTTTTCAATATCACCCCTATTTCTAGAAGAGGATTAATTGAAAGCCAATTGGTAGCAACCGATGGGTTGCATCCCTCCGGTTTGCAGTATTCGAGATGGGTAGAACGAATTATCAATAAGGTAGACTCTACAAGACAACTATCAGTATCTGAAATAGATATAACAGATTTCAAAATATTTAATCGAAGTGGAGAAATTCTGATAGAGTCAAGTGCGGATAATCCATTAAGGTCCATCCATGTATATTCAACGAGCGGGAATTGCTTGTTTCGAGAAGATTTGTTAGAACCAAATAGACTGAATCATTTTAATCTAGATTCCTTTATAGGATCTGTTGTCATTCTATATTGCCGCTTTGAAAAAAATCAGGCCATCCAAAAACTCTTTTTAGATTGAGATCTGTAACAGCGATTTGTTCACATTTTCTGAAAAGTTAAATTCAACAAAGCCCAAGTGTAGATGTATTTTCGGTTTGATATAATAAAGGAAAATGGAGGGTCAATATCTTGAACTTTTAAGGCAGGTTCTAAATGCCGGCACACGAAAAGAAGATCGCACGGGAACCGGCACAATTTCAATATTCGGACATCAAATTCGTTGTGATTTACAGGAAGGATTTCCACTTTTAACTACCAAGAAGATTCATTTGAAGTCGGTTATTCATGAGTTAATCTGGTTTTTACAAGGTTCCACCAATATAAAATATCTGAAAGACCATGGAGTACGTATATGGGACGAATGGGCGAATGAAGAGGGTGAATTAGGTCCAGTTTATGGATATCAATGGCGAAGTTGGCCTGGGCCTAATGGTGAAAAAATAGATCAAATTTCGGGCTTGATATCCGATCTAAAATCCAATCCAAATTCAAGAAGGCATATTGTTAGTGCTTGGAATGTTTCAGAAATTCCAAACATGGCCTTACCACCCTGTCATGTTTTCTTTCAATTTTATGTAGCCGATGGAAAGCTAAGCTGTCAATTGTATCAAAGAAGCGCTGATCTCTTTCTAGGTGTTCCGTTTAATATTGCCTCTTATGCCCTTTTGACGATGATGATTGCCCAAGTATGTGACTTGAAACTAGGTGAATTCATTCATACTTTCGGAGATGCACATATTTACTTAAATCATCTGGAACAAGTGAATCTTCAGTTAAGTAGAGCTCCAAGGGGCCTTCCAACAATGGAATTAAATCCCCAGATTAAATCAATCTTTGACTTCAAATATGAGGATTTTGAACTGCATGGATATGATCCTCATCCGTTAATAAAAGGAGCCGTATCTATATGAAAGAAATCGTTTTAGTTGCGGCTATTGCCGAAGACAATGCTATTGGCTTGAATAATGATTTACTATGGAAACTACCAGAAGACCTAGCTCATTTTAAGCAGCTAACCGTTGGTAAAACCATTGTGATGGGTCGAAAAACCTTCGAGTCGGTTGGTCGTCCTCTCAAGAATAGAAGAAATATTGTAGTTACTTCAAATAAAGATTGGTCTTTTGCAGGAGTAGATGTATTCCATAGCTTAAAGGATGCCTTGGCCTCTATAAAAGAGGAGGAAGTTATGATAGTAGGGGGAGCAGAAATCTATAAACAGTCTATGCCCTTAGCGAATCGAATGGAAATTACGTTAGTACACTCTGTATTTCCAAACGCAGACACACACTTTCCGACTATTGAGTGGGATAATTGGGAAATATTGAAACAAAAAAAGTCCGCTGATACCATCAGCGGACTTGAATACACTTTCCTTAAGTTATTTAGGAAACAGCTTTAAGTTTTTTAAGTACTAAGTGCCCTAATTTGTCTTGTACATACTGGGCATCAACAACTAGCTTTGTTTCATTCTCATCTGAGGGAAGGGTAAACATTGCATCTGTTAATATGGCCTCACAAATTGATCGAAGACCTCTTGCACCTAGATTAAATTCTACTGCCTTTTCCACAATGAAATCAATGGCCTCATCTAGAATATTTAAGGTTATTCCATCCATTTCAAACAGTTTTTCATACTGCTTTATAAGAGCATTATTGGGTTCTAAGAGAATCCTTTTCAAAGCATCCTCATCAAGAGGATTCAGATAGGTAAGAACAGGCATTCTACCAATCAGTTCAGGAATGATACCAAAGCTTTTTAAATCTTGAGGAGAAACCAACTCTAATATGTTTTCTGTCTCAACGGAGTCTCTTTCTTTAGCAGATTGATAACCAACAGATTTGGTATTCATTCTTCTTGTTATATGCTTTGCAATGCCGTCAAAAGCACCACCCGCAATAAAGAGGATGTTCTTCGTATCTAATTCAATAAACTTTTGGTCTGGGTGTTTTCTTCCACCTTGTGGTGGCACATTTACTTTCGAACCTTCTAAAAGTTTCAATAAAGCTTGTTGAACTCCCTCTCCCGAAACATCACGAGTAATAGACGGATTTCCTGACTTCCGAGCTATTTTATCAATTTCATCGATAAAAACAATTCCGCGCTCAGCCGACTTAACATCATAATTTGCGGCTTGTAACAATCTTGAAAGAATGCTTTCTACATCTTCACCAACATAACCCGCCTCCGTTAAAACGGTAGCGTCGACAATTGCAAAAGGAACATTTAGCATTCTTGCTATCGTACGAGCAAGCAGAGTTTTTCCCGTTCCCGTTTCACCCACCATTATAATATTGGATTTGTCGATCTCCAGACCTCCTTCCTCCTTAAATGTCAATCTCTTGTAGTGGTTGTAGACCGCAACTGAAAGGACCTTCTTAGCTTCTTCTTGACCAATTACATATTGATCCAAGAAATTCTTAATCTCAAAAGGTTTTACAAGCTGTAAGCTTTTAGAAAGCTCTGATTTCTCACGTGTATCTAATTCCTCTGAGACAATTCCACCTGCCTGTCGTATGCAATGATCGCAGATATGTCCATTAATTCCGGCGATTAAAACATTTGTATCCTTTTTGTCTCTACCACAAAAAGAACAAACAAGATTATCTTTTTTCTCCTTCATACTACTAATCTATTAGCTAATTTATTTTGTTATTTTATTTGGATTCTGTTTTACGCTCTAAAATTTCATCAATAATTCCATAAGCTTTTGCTTCCTGAGAACTCATCCAATTGTCTCGATCGCTATCCTTAGAAATTTGCTCAAAGCTTTGACCTGTGTGATGAGCCTGAATTCTGTACAATTCGTCTCTCACCTTCTGAGTTTCTTTCAAAGCAATTTCCATATCTGAAACCTGACCTTGCATACCGCTCATTGGCTGATGAATCATTACCCTACTGTGCTTTAATGCGGTTCTTTTTCCTGCATGACCTGCTCCGAGTAAAACAGCTGCCATAGAAGCGGCAATTCCAGTACAGATTGTTGCAATATCTGGGGCAACCACTTGCATTGTATCATAGATACCTAAGCCAGCATAAACACTACCACCGGGTGAGTTTAAATAAATTTGAATGTCTTTTTTGGCATCTACTGATTCTAAAAATAACAGTTGCGCCTGAACGATGTTGGCAACCTGATCATTGATGGCCGTACCTAGGAAAATGATGCGGTCCATCATCAACCTAGAGAAAACATCCATTTGTGCTACATTCATTTGTCTTTCCTCCATAATGTATGGAGTAAGACTAGCATTAACGTAGCCTTCTAATTGTAATGTACTTATACCCTCGTGCTTGAGAGCGTACTTATTAAATTCTCTACTATTCATATATCTGTAACGTAATTTTTATCCTTGATGTTTGGTTCTAAAATCTTCAGCATTCATTGGAACTAAATTCTTGCCATAACAATCCTTCAGCCAAGTAATTGCCTTTTTCTGTACTACTCTTTGATAAATGTCCCTCACCTCCTTTTCCTCTTGAAGCATCTTCTTTGCAAAATCAACATACATATGCTCTTCAAATCCTGCCGCTCCATATCCTGATAAGCTCTCTTTCACCTTGCGGACAGCTTCAGCTAGCATATCTTCATCGCCCACTTGTATCTCAGCAGTTCTAAGAACATGGTCTTCAATGAGCTGCCACTTGTATTGTTTTTCAAGATCCGGATATTGACTTTCAAGCTCTTCAATGGTAGTAGGTTCTTCACTTACGGTTTGAAGCCACTTCAATAAAAATGCCTTTGGAAGTTTCATTTCAACCGTATCAACGATATGCTTTACCATCTCACTTTCAAACACATATGAAGCTTGCTCTTTATAAAAATCCACTACTTGAGCCTCAACCTTTTCGGTAAATTCAATCTCATCTACTACACCTGGAAACACCTTTTCAAATAACTCTTCGGCATTCATCTCAGCCATTGCAACATTCATAATACTTTCTATCGCAAAGTACAATTGGTCTCCGTGTTCTGCAAGGTGGTGAGTATCCATATTTAGCAACTCTGCTGCTTGATCGAGAGAATCAAAATCCTTTGACAGACTTATTTCAATAATGGCATCCTTGGAAGCGTTCATGAACTTTTCTTTCAAACCAATATTTCCTAGGCTATCCATTCGAAATCCGCCATTATGCTTGTGATCATCTTCTTGAGAATGAGATATACTTCCTCTAACATAATCCTCTTCTCCCACAACATCTACAGGAGAAACCTTTCCAAATCGTCTTCTGTAATACTCAATTTCTTCGGCAACCATTTCCTTGGTTACTTCGATATCATATAAATCTAAGGTATGCGTTGAAGGCTCGATGTTTAAATTGATCTCAGGCGCAATACCAATCTCAAATTGAAAAACGTGCTCATTGTCATCCCAATTAATGGAATTATTTTCAACCGGCAAGGGTTGACCAAGAATGTTCAATTCCTGTTCTTTAATAAAACCATCCACACCCTCCTGAAGAAGTTTATTTACCTCATCGATGGTAATGGACATACCGAATTGTTTTCTAACTAATCCTTCTGGCACTGTGCCTTTTCTAAAACCAGGAACCGTAGCTGTTCTCCGATAATCCTTAATTACCTTATCTACTCTAGGCTTATAATCCTCCTTAATTAAGGTAAGGCTTAAGACTGCATTATTATCCTCTTTTCTGTCTAGGTCGAACTTCATTTCTCGCTTTTTTAAGGGCCACAAAAGTACTTCAAATAGTGCTTAGACCCTTGAGTGTAGAAACAAAGCGAAAAAGCATACTTTTACACACATAAATCATGATAATCATGTTGAAAAAAATTGGACTACTACTTGGCATAGTCATATCATTTACAATTCAGGCCCAAAAAACAAAAGGATTACCTGCGGAGAAGCTCTACATTAATGCATCTCTTTCTTATTTAATCCCTTTTACTGACATAACAGGATCTGATGGTCCATTCAATAAGTTTAACCATGGTTTGGATTTCGGTGTCGGCTACAAGTTCGACGAAGTATTGGGTCTTAGAGGATCTTGGATGATTGGAAGATTGGATGGTTATGATGGGTATAGGTATTCACAGAGTTTTATCACAGAGCCTGGTGTCTATCTTGATTATGACTTGTTTGAGAAGTTCAAACCAGGTAATAAATGGAAAGGAGTTGCAACTTTTGGATTGAGTTGGTTGATGTCCAGTGCTGAAATTATTTTAGAAGACCCACAAAGACTTGGAGATATTTCACCAAGAAGTAAAGGATACTCTAATGCCCCTACCGCAACTTTTGGAGGAATGATTTATGCTCCTGTTTCAGATCGAACTTTTGTAACCTTAGGTGGATCTTTAAAATACTTAGCTTTTAATGATTTCTTAGATGCTTTTGAAAATGGCAGTGGTTCTGACTGGCTAGGATCTATTCAAGTTGGTGTTTCAATTGATTTAGGAAGAACGGCCAAGTCTGGAGAAAGATTAGTTAAAGACAGCGAATATCAGACGATTAAAAATTCGGAAGCCATCGCAAAAAAAGAGCTAGAAGACCAAATGATTGAATTTGAAAAAGATCTAAGGGCTAAAGATATGCTGGCGCGTCAATTGCAAAATGATATTGATAGTTTGAAAGCAGAAATGAATAAAAGAGTTCTACCCGCAGCAACTGCTCCAAAAGCGGAAGTTAGCAGCTCTGTTTCTGCTGAGCCCAGATGGCGTGTTGTCGTGGGCAGCTTCCCAAATCAAGCACTTGCCCAAAAATATATTGATAATCTCAAGGTGGATAAGTCTGAAATGCAAGTTTTATTTGTGGAAGATGTAAATACATACAGAGTAGTATATAAATCTTTCGACACTCAAAATGCAGCACTTAAAGCACGAAGCGAAATTCGTACTGCAATTAAGGACGCTTGGGTTGTTAAGTTCTGAACCCGTATGAATAAAAACTAAAAAACCCGGGCTAGCCCGGGTTTTTTAGTTTTAAACGATTTCAATAAAAAAAGGCAGTATAAACTGCCTTTTTTTTAAGTGCGGATGGAGGGACTCGAACCCACACACCTCACGGCGCTAGATCCTAAGTCTAGTGCGTCTACCAATTTCGCCACATCCGCTAAATTGAGGAGTGCAAATGTAGCCTCTTTCCAGAATAATGCAATAGATAAATTAAAGATTTTAGTATATTATTTAACCCTTGGATTGGATACCTTTGTGACCTTTGATTTTTAAGAATGCTACGGATTTCCCCACAAGATATTGAAACACACGAATTACATCAATGGCTATTAGGATCCATTGGTCCTAGGCCCATAGCTTTTGCAAGTACGCTAGATGACAATGGTACTCCTAATTTGGCTCCATTCAGTTTTTTTAATGTCTTCAGCGCAAATCCTCCAATCTTAATTTTCTCTCCTGCTCGCAGAGTTCGAGACAACACCACTAAACATACTCTCGAGAATGTTTTAAAAACCAAGGAGGTAGTAATAAATGTGGTCAATTATTCCATCGTTGAGCAAATGTCTTTGGCCTCCACGGAGTATCCTTTAGGTACGAATGAATTTCATAAATCTGGATTAACCGCCATCCCTTCTGAGCTCGTTGCCCCCTTTCGAGTAAAAGAATCTCCTGTTCAACTCGAATGCAAGGTAAATGATGTAATTGCTCTAGGGAATGCAGGTGGTGCTGGCAATCTTGTTATTTGCGAGGTGGTTTTAATGCATATTAATCCGAATATTCTTTCCGATGACGGTAAGATAGATCCCTTCAAAATCGACCTTGTTTCAAGGATGGGTGGAGATTGGTATTGCAGAGCCCAAGGAGATAGCCTTTTTGAAGTGGAGAAACCCATTCGAAAGCTGGGAATGGGGGTTGATGCTTTGCCGAAATCCATAAGAGAGAGTTATATTCTGAGCGGCAATGATTTAGGCAAACTAGGCAACACAGAAGCTTTGCCTAGCAGCATTGAAGTGGAAGAGTTTTTGAATCATCAAAGAATTCAAGCCATACTTTCATCTTCTTCAGATGGATTAGAAAGAAGGGAGCAGCTGCACGAATATGCGAAGGAACTCCTTACCAAAAATAAAGTTCAAAAGGCATGGAAAGCCTTAATGTGTGATTTAATAAATAGGAATTAATGGAAATATCTGGAAGAGTAAAAGCCGTTTTTGAAACGAAAGTAATTTCGCCAACTTTTCGCAAACGCGATTTGGTGTTAACTACTGAGGAACAATACCCTCAACATATTTTAGTTGAGTTTATTCAAGACAAATCAGACCTTCTTGACAATGTTAAAGAAGGCGATAGCGTGAAGGTGTCTATCAATCTGCGTGGAAGAGAGTGGCAAAGTCCTCAAGGCGAGACAAAATACTTTAATAGTATCCATGGCTGGAAGTTGGATGTAAATCCAAGCACTGCCGATCATCATATGCCTTCTGATCAATCTGCCCCCTCTGCTGGAAGTTTTATCTCCGACGACTCTAGCGACGACCTACCCTTTTAATTCTTCAAAAAGAAGAATCTAGACTGAACGGGAAATCTTTTCTAATGGATCTCCCGTTCAATTCTTAAAGGCGCACTCATTCAGTTCGAATTTGATTCGGATGACAGACCCTCGATGGCCTGGAATAATAGGGCATGCCAGAATTTAACTTAAGCCCGCCATCTTAGAGACGCTTATTTACAAAGCGTAATCTTATGTAAATCAAAACCATAAGATAATCAGTCTTGATGACCCATTTCCTGAGCCTGCTGTCTCTTCAACTTTACCGCTTTTATCGCATCTGTTTCGTTGGCAGGACTTCCTTTACCCGAAGCCATGAACCAAACAAGAAATGCTCCTGCAAGAAGGGGCAAGCTGAGGACTAAAACCATTATAAGTACTTCCATAAAGAATCTAATCTACTGAAAGGTACAGAATTAAACCTTAGAATCAGAAGATCGAACATCGAGAATATCTCTCAGCCTATTTCCCAATACCATGAAGCTGAGTACGGTAACTAAGATAAGTACTCCTGGTGCAAGGGCTAACCAAACTTTATCCATAAGCATATAGGCATAATGGTCCTTGATGATTCCTCCCCAACTTGGAGTTGGTGGCTGTGCGCCTAAACCCAAAAAAGAAAGTCCACTCTCTACCAAAATAGCAGCCGCAAAATTGGCGGCAGACACAACAATTAGAGGTGCTAGAGTATTAGGCAAGACATGCTTTCTAAGTATATAAAGTGGGTTAAAACCCATTACTCTGGCAGCATCTACAAATTCCCTCTTAGAATAACTTAAAACCTCTCCTCTTACAATTCTAGCTACTTCTACCCACATGGTTAGTCCAATAGCTACAAATACCTGCCAAAAACCCTTCCCTAATGCAAGCGTTATAGCAATAACCAATAATAAGGTAGGCAGAGACCACACGACTTGTATAAACCAAGAAATCAGCCGATCTATCCAACCACCATAATAACCGGCAAGAGCGCCTAAGGGTATTCCAACCAAGAGCGATATGAGAACAGACACAAACCCCACTGCCAAAGAAACCCTCGCTCCAATAATTAACCTACTCAATAAATCACGGCCATAGCGATCTGTACCCAGCCAATAGGTTCTATTGATAATTTTATCATTTGGATTTTGGGTTATTTGCCAATTGTCCGCTTTGTCCTCCAGGCCAAATTTCAGATATGAAACACTTCCATCGCCAAACACTTTCATTTTAGCAATTACAATTGCTTGTGGAACCTCCTTAATTCCAATCAAATATTTTGAAAGGGTTCCTTGAGTTGAAAAAGTAGAATCGTACAGTAAAAGGTGCTTTGTGCCCGGTTTACTTAGTGCAATAGATGGGAACATCTCATTGGCATCTACATATTTAACCGGTGCAATAACGTAGGCAATTATTGCTGAAAGCAACATAATACTGAGAAAAACAAGACTCCATTTAGAAATCGAGTTTTTCCAGATCATCCTAAGCATATGCACTTATATGGCTTGCACCAATTCCTTGGCCCAATACAAATACACATCTTTGGCTAAATTCTTGTGCCATTGCTCCAATTCCTTTTTCTTATCGGGGTCTGCTGTTACTTCTTCCAAATCTGCAGCAATAAAGCCAACTGGAAAAGGCTGCTTCATCTTGTACATATTTCTAAAGGCCTTTGATTTAATATCTCTCTCCTTTTGCATTAAAGTATACGAAGATAAATCCAGGTCGATCTCTGTTTCCTCTCGTATTTCTGCCATGAAAGAGGCATGCATACGAATAGAATCTAGCAAGGTATAAGAAGCTAGTTCAGTTTTAATCTGACCAATTGCCTTATTGTATTTCGCAGCCCATTTATCGGCCTTATCAAATTTTGCTGGTGCTATCTCATCGTATTCTAAAGGATGGCGTTGATCCTTTTCTCCATACTCAATATCCATATATGCATCGGGTAGGATAAGCTCGGGAATAACTCCTTTTAATTGTGTGGTACCACCATCGATTCTATAGTACTTCTGAATCGTAAGCTTTAAGGCACCCATTGGCTTTAAACTTGGATTGCGAACTGCTCGATCAAGAGATAAAATATTCTGAACCGTTCCCTTCCCAAAGGTAGTTTTACTTCCAACCACCACTCCTCTATCGTAATCTTGGATGGCTGCAGCAAAAATTTCAGAAGCACTAGCGCTGAACTCATTAACCATGACAACCAAAGGACCCTCATAGGTTACCTTTCCATCGCGATCAGATAAAATCTTGGTCTCCTCAACTGAAGATTTCACTTGTACCACAGGACCTTCATCAATAAAAAGGCCTACAATATCTACCACTGCCTGAAGAGAACCTCCTCCATTATTTCGAAGATCAAGAATTACTCCATCTACATTCTCTTTCTTCAATTTTTCTAATTCCTTTCTAGTGTCCTCAGCACAATTCCGATTGGTATCGTCATAGAAGTCTACATAAAACTTAGGAAGACGTATATATCCAATCTTCTTACCATCCTCCTCGATTATCGCCGATTTAACAAAAGTGGCCTCCAATTCTACAATATCACGAATAATGGGAACAACCTTTTTCGTTCCATCTAGCTTACGCACGGTCAGTCTTACTTCTGATCCTTTCTTACCACGTATTAATTTCACTGCCTTTCGAACAGGCATTCCTACAACATCTACAGGCTCTTCATCGCCCTGTGCCACCTTTAAAATAGCATCTCCTACTTCCAACTCACCTTGCCTCCATGAAGCACTACCTGAAATTACTTTATCTATGGTAATGAACTCTCCCTTTTGCAGTAGTTGAGCCCCAATCCCTTCAAATTGACCAGTCATTTCTACTTCAAAGGCTTCTTTCTGCTCAGGCGGGAAATACTCAGTATGAGGATCATAATAGCCTGTTATGGCATTTAAATAGATAGCTATCCAATCGTCTTCACGCATCTCTTCCAGCTCAGAAAACCATTCTTCATGTAGCTCCAATTCTTTCTTTCTGGATTCCTCTTCAATTTCAGCCAATGTTTTAATCACCAAAGTTGAATCTTGATCTTCCTGCCTTTTTTGTTGCTCTTCTAACTGATCATAAACCCTGCCGACCACACGACTTTTCAAATATTTTCGCCACTCATCCTTTAACTCAGTTGTTGTTTTTGCAAATTCACGCTTTTCAGCATCCGATTCGTACGATTCTTTTTTCTCTAATTCAAAAGGCACTGAAAGTATGTCTTTTACATAGGTGCGAGCCTCTTGCCTGCGTTGGAGTACAACCTCTGTACTGGCCTCAAACAAATCTATCTCTCCTGCCTTAATTTGATCGTCGATTTTCTTTTCGAACTTTTTTAATTTATCGATGTCACCTTTCAAAAGGAAACGCTTCCCGAAATCTAAATCTTCAATATATTCTTTGAAGACTATTTGGGAGAATTCGTCGTTCAACTCGCGTGGACGAAAGTGGGCATTGTT
>JAFMBM010000058.1 GCA_017858515.1 Cryomorphaceae bacterium
AACCGGGTTGTTTAATGAAATGGGGTAATTAGATGTTCCCTCAATATCAAAAAGATTTACGTAGTGATAACGCGCTCTAAGATTTTCCATGGGAATAATCTCGAGCATCCCGCCTCCTATCATTCTCTCGTTGCGACCACTGTTAAAACCCGCCTGCACTCTATTCATGAACAAACTAAAATTGGCTTCTTTTATGAACTTCTTAAATTGAAATCCGAAATCCGTAGCCAATCCTTGCTGTCTCCAAGTGAGGTCGTTGTTTTGGAACACATCGTAACGAACAAAGTCTAGTGGAACAGAAGTCAGGGGACCTGTGTTTTGAAGAACCCATTCTTCCGAGTTTTGAAAAGTGTAGGGACTAAGTTTATAGTCGATATCGCCTAACTGAAAGCGGATGATATCTGCAATTACTCCTTTTACACTAAGTTGCCGTAAATCCAGGGTTACTCCAGAACCCCAAAATCCCCCCAGATCATTGCGTATCCGGAGCATTCCCTGAATTTCGACATTTTTTGTCGGTTGAACATGTATACCAAGATCTACCAATGCGTAGCCGCTTTGGGTTTTTCTCGGTGTCACCGTGTCCGTTTCACTTCCACCAGTTTCAAAATTGTCTGCATAAATCAATCCCCTTGAAGCTCCAGACAACCAAACTTTTCTACCCTCCTGCGCCTTGGCTAGGTTGAGGGTTAGTGCCATGATGAGTAATAGAATACCTTTTCTGTACATCAGAAGAATACTTTTAATTCCACAATAGTTTCTTGTCCTTCGAAGAAATCGTTTCTAAAACTTCTATCGTAGAAGTAGAACCAACGATGCCGTATAAATATGCCCGCATTTCTGCCAAGGGTTTGGTCGATACCAAAACCAGCACCCCATCCCTCTTGATCTCTAGGTCGAACGGTTTCTACATCTATATCTGTAGCATAATTTCCAAGCGTTCGCTCATAGCCTCCGTAAGCATTGAGAAATAATCCTTTTTTAACACCCCAATAAGCCTCTAACTCACTGCTATACTGACGCAAATAAGCAGACGAAGCGAATACTGGAATAGGCGACCATTCTTTCTGTACACTCTGATATCTGCCTAAAAAGAACAAATAGAGTGGCTTTCCTTGCATATTTAGCTTATACTTCAAATGCGATTCTAAAGTTGAAAAGCGCTTTTGCACAATAGGCGATTCATTGATGTTGACTGTTTCAAATACGTCCCTGTAAATTACAGATTGTCTGCCATAAGGCCCCACATTCTGGGGAAAATTCCAACGCCAGAATCGACTGCGAGTTACCTGATTGACCGGATGGCCAAACGTAATTTGGTTGGAAATTGCTTCAATCTCACTCGCCGCACCCAATCCCAAACTAAGGTTAAGCTTACCCCATTTAAAGAAAGAATTAACGTTTACCCCTTGACGATTATTTGTAGTTAAACCGATTGGCAACATACTACTCGCAAACGGACGCAAAACGGCATTACTACCAACAGTTCCTGCAGCTGCATCATTTGGATTCACTTCAGGTGTAGCTACATTCCAATACAAGCCATTGTTGTTAACCACCCTTGGGTTAATACGGTAGGCTTGAAACTCAATCGGAATTCCTGTAAATCGCTCCTTAGTTAAGAATTTCAGATTTAGAGCCTCACCCCAATCGTACGACTGATCTGGAGTGATATACTTCCCTCCTCCTACTTCAAACTGTAAACGATAATTGTCTCTATCAAAATCAAAATCAGCAGTTATTACGTGATTTCGTATAGGGAGCAGATTAAGACTATCCGCATAGGTTTGGCCATTTATAGTATTTAAAGAAACCTTTGTTCTTCCTTTAAATGTTTTGGCAAGCTGCCCACCGTAGGTTGTATTTGGAATGGTTAAAAACCCTCCATTTACTTCTGCTTTTCCATAAAGCACCGCAAAACTCCAATCGTTTGGAAGTGCCATACCTTCAAAGATCATCCCTTGAAAAGCCCTTTCGCCCCAGCGCTCATCTTGAGATACTTCTCCAGTGGCATACATCTGTTCGTAACGCTCGCCAATAGAATTTCCGATTGGATCCCATGGATTTCTTTCAAAAAGGGTAAAACGATTGTATCCACGAAAGGAAGAAAAGGTTAAATCTGACATGGAATACCAATGAATTCCTCCCATGCGAACATTGTAGGTGCCATAATCAGTGTTAAAGCTTCCGAAGAGATTAATCCCTAAGAAAACCCCTAGTCGTGATCCCATTCTTGTTCCACCCAGTGGATTCCATAAGGTAGGGCGATCTTCGGTTTTAACTTGGCCGCTATAGGATGGCTGAATTACGCCATCTAAAAACTGAAACGCGAAAAAATCAAAACCCCAAGAGACCTGCCTATTGGGTCTTCCGCTTATGTTAATTAGAAAGTTGGGAAGTTGACTATCATCGCCAATAAAAAGGTTGTTTTTGGGAACAACATCACCAGCGACCGAGGTTAAAGAATAGGGCTGTTGCTGTTGAGTATAGGAAGCGAAAAATCGGTAATTACCACTTATATTGAAATTATATAACCGACTTGCAGCCTCTTTTGGAAAAATACCAAAAGAATAATTCATTGGATCAGAGGCCCATCCGGAGTCTTGAGCGATATCTGATTTTAGCGGCTGGGCACTTATAATCTGGATAAAGGCAAGAAAGAAAACAGTGGATATTAGAACCCTATTGGTTATTTTATCTAAACACATACCACAGGATTAAAACGATTAGAACCAATAGACCACTGAGTAGAACAAGTGACTTGGACGCCCCTTCTGCAAGAACCCCTTTTCTGTAGATCAGATTTTCTGCAGATGGAGGAAGCGGAGCAGGATACATATAGCTTACACCTAAAAGAGTAGCCGCACAGATTGCAAAGAGGAATAAGGCGAAGTGTAAGAAGTTCATATCCGCAAACCACAACAATCCTCCGCTCAATTCAGATTTATTCAACTCCAACACCAATCGCGCAACCCCTAAAAACGCACCTACTAGTAAAGCTATCTTTGCTCCTTTGGCATTAATTTTTTTGCTAAAAAGACCCATGAGGAAAACGGCTGCTATCGGGGGCGAAATATAGGCCTGTACGCTTTGGAGCTTTTGAAACAATCCACCTTCAATTATAGATAACATTGGTATCCAAGCTAAACCCAATGCAATGAGAATAACCGTTGCCAATTGACCAACCCATACCAATGTTTTCTCTGGAGTTTCTGGATAGTATTTCTTGTAAATATCCATTGTAAACAAGGTGCTACAAGAGTTAAATACAGAAGATAGAGAACTCATTAAAGCAGCCAAAAGACCTGCAACGACTACTCCTCTAAGGCCAGCAGGAAGTATTTGCATAGTGAGAGCGGGCAATGCCGCATCGTATTCAACTATTCCATTTGTAGTGGGAAGAACTAAGCTTCCTTTCTGGTATAAGGCGAAGGCCAGAACCCCAGGAATTACGAAAATAAAAAGCGGAAGCAATTTTAAATAGGCTGCAAAAATGGTGCCCTTGCGTGCTTCTTTAATATTTCTAGCCGATAGAACTCTTTGCACAATAAACTGATCTGTACACCAATACCACACTCCCAAAATAGGAGCTCCAAAAAGAATTCCTGTCCACGGAAAATCAGGATCGGTCATCGGTCGCCAGAGGCTGAGGTACCCATCGCCAACCGTTGTTGTTACTTCACCCCAGCCTCCTAATTCATCTAAGCTATAGAGCGTAAGTCCAACTGCACCGATGAGAAAAATAAACATCTGAACCATATCGGTGTAGATTACGGCTTTCAGTCCACCTAAGACAGTATAAATCCCCGTTGCTACTACCACTACTATGGCTCCAGTCCAAAAGTCTATCCCCAACAAAGCAGTAAATATGATCCCCCCCGCGGCAATGGTGACTGATATTTTCGTTAGAACGTAAGACGCTATTGAGATCCATGACAGATATCCTCTAGACCATTTATCGTATCTATACTCTAGAAACTCTGGCATGGTAAATACTCCACTTTTTAGATAAAAAGGAACGAAAACCCAGCCGAGAACTAGAATGATTAAACCCGCTAAAATCTCAAATTGAACAGCAGGAAAATCGCCTACTGCGCCCGCACCTGCCAATCCGACTAAATGCTCAGAGCCAATATTACTAGCAAATAAGGAGGCGCCTATTGCAAACCATCCCATATTTCTTCCTCCTAAAAAATAGTCTTCCGAAGCTGTTTCATCGCCCTTCTTCTTTCTATTCATAAAGAGAGCGACATAGATAATCACGAGGAAGTATCCCCCAATAATCGCTAGATCTAAAAATGGCAAACCTGCTTCAGTCATTCTTTAAGAATTAATTATTGGACATTTCTTGTTTCTTCCACTTTATCCATTCCCTCTGTTCCGCATCTGGACTAGAAGGATAGCTGTAGAAGGGGATGTTTGCATATCCTATTTTTCCGGATGGATCTACAACCTTTACAAAAAGTCGATAGCCACCTTCGGTTTCTGGAACTATGACCTCGGCGGTATTTCCGCTGGCTCTTTTTAGTTTACCAGGAATACTTTGAAGAGCCGCTTCAGCATCGCCGCCAGAACCTGTATTGGTTGCTTCTGGCAGAATAGCCCATTCAAAATCTAACTTATCGCCATTCACATCCTCAGCAATAACTTCAGCTTGTATTTTTTGATCTGCTGTAAAAACCAGTTTGTCTCCTCCCTTGGCATCCGAACCATTTAAGGTGAGTGATTTTACTATAGGTGCCTGGTTTTCTGGAAGCGAACCCTTCCAATTTCTTTGCAATTGATCTAAGGCCCGAGTAGGTCTTCCTTTGGCATCGAATAATCCGTACCATGTTTCTGTTGTCTCTTGTTTCTGACCCCACAAAAAGACATAACTTCCTAAACTCCCCTTGTCTTTATATTTCTCTATATAGTCTTTATAGCGATTGTCATAAGAAATCGCCTTTTCTTCGCTTGTCTGTTCCAAAGGCGCACCCCAAGGCGTTTTAGCTACTTCCCAATGACCATTTGGACCCCATTCTGTTATCATATATGGACCTTGCCATCCGAACTTTCGAATGTTTTCTGGTACATTACCGATATCACCGTAAGTATTCACGCAATAGATATCAATATCTGGCGCTTTTTCTTTAATCAATGCAACTTCAAGAGAGTCTAATCCTGCCGTTACCGTAGAGGTAGGATGGTTAGGATCTACACGATGAATCATTGCCGCAATGTCTTGAATCGCATCCCAGACCTGAGTATTGGAGTAGAACAGATCTACCTCATTTCCTATCCCCCAAAGGAGGATGGCTGGGTGATCTTTTAGTTCATTTACAATAGTGGTAAAATGGGCGAGCTGCTTGCTTATCGCTTCCACATTATCGTAATCGAACCCATGTCGTTCATGTCCAACCCAAAGACCGACCATAACTGTCAATCCTTTCTCATGTGCTTCATTTAAGACTTTTCTAGCATCTGCCGCACTCCAAGTACGGATGGAGTTTCCTCCCATCTCTACCAGAACATCCATTTGAGTATGACCCCCTGCACCCTTTACATAATAGGGTTTTCCTCCTCTGACTAAAATGTCATTACCATTTTCTTTCCCTAATTCTACCTTGATAGCCTGGGCTTCTACTTGGTTGAAAAAGGTGAAGCCAAAAAGAAAAAGCAGTAAGTGACGTAGGTAGATCATAATTCGAAATTGAAGCCTTTATTCTTTAATTGCTCGTATTTATCTGGATCGAAACTATAGAGTCTCGCGGGTCTATGGGCCACATTAGTCTGTAGCTCGTTTAAGTCAATGAGCAAATTCATGCTCAATATTTTCTTTCTAAAATTCCCTTTATCGAAGCTTTGATCTAGCACGGCTTCGTATAAATTCTGAAGTTCATTCAGCGTAAATTTTAAGGGCAAAAGCTCAAAACCAATCGGCTCTCTGCGCACACGAACACGCAATTTTTCTATGGCTTTTATAAAAATCTCATCGTGATCAAATGCTAGCCCTTTAACATTATCGGCATAATGCCAATTGATTTCATCTGCCCAAAAAGCAGGCTCGGTTAAATAATTCTCAATTCGTATTAAAGCCATGTATGAAACCGTAACAACGCGTCCTAAAGGATGTCGATCAACGTCGCCAAAAGATTTAATTTGTTGCATAAAGACATCTTTCAGGCCTGTCAAGTCTTTTAAAACTCTGAAGGCTGCTGATTCCAAATTCTCATTGGGATAAACCAAATCACCTGGAATTGCCCACTTATGTTTGAATGGACTTGCACCACGCTTGATCAATAGAATTTTTAAATTTTCACCATCAAAACCGAAGACTACGCAGTCAACTGATAGTCCGAAATGGAAAAAGTCGGTAAGTGGTATGAGATAATTAGGCGAACCATCTTCATTAGTCTCAACATTATTCTTCCTTTCGTCTAGTAAAATGGACTTTGCTAAAGCTTCAAAATCTTTTTTCATATGCTAATTTGATGGACTTAAGTGAGAACCCATGCCGCCGAAACGGCATGGTTCAAACTACACTAACTAACCAATAATTTGTGTTTGTCTCACTGATTTCAAATCAATCAATTTTTAAGGATGTACAACGCGTATTCTTTCAGAGAAAAGAGTACTGTTTGTAATCATTCTTAGAATGTAAATACCTTCTGTTAAATCGGCAGTATTAATTCCAATTGCGCGTCCATTGTTAGAACCTTGTTGACGTAAAACTACTTTTCCGTCTAAGCTCATCACCTCAACACTGTACTCTGTACCCAAAGCCAAAGGCAAGTCTACATTCACCATATCATTAGCCGGGTTCGGATAGAAACGGATGTCGTTTGCAGAAAACTCACCCAATCCAATTCCATCACATGTATTGCATGATCCCCAGCAAACTGCAGGAAGAGTAGCATTTGCCGTCACATCGTAGGTACGGTTTACGAAAGCTCCATCTGTAAAAGTACATGGATCGCCTGAAGTCAATTGTTCATCGGCTGACCAACCATCTACAGTGAATTTGTACTGAATATTTCCAAGAGGAAGAGTAACGGTTAGTTCATAGATGCTATCGTTGTCTGCATCTGTCATAATCGCACAGCCACCGCACCAGTTGTTGAAGGTTCCGTTAAGATTTACATCTGTCCAAGTTCCAGTGTATTCAGACATATCTACCTTAAAGGTAATGGCTCCCTGAGTGGCAGTACCACTACATGGACCACAACTACCCCAACAAACTTGACTAAAAGCTGTATCACCTGATATAGTGGCTACTCTGTTCGTAAAGCCAGAATTGGTAATGGTACATGGGTCGCCTGAAATAAGAGTCTCGCTATCTACGAAATTGTCTACTAAATACTTAAACTCGAAAGTGCTCACTGCTGCTTGCATGTTAACGATACCCTCATAGATGTTATCGTTATCTGGATCAGTGAGTAGATTACATGTACCGCACCAGTTGTTAAAAGTACCCGCCACTGCTACATCTGTGTAGGTTCCTGAGTAATCAGACATATCTACTTTAAAAGTAACATTCTTAGTCGTTGGCGAACCGCTGCAAGCATTGCAACTAGCCCAACAAACTACAGGAAGCACAATATTGCTATTTACGTTCAAAAGTCTATTCACAAAGGAACCAGCTGTAATAGTACAAGGCGTCCCTGAAGTTAGATTCTCCTGTCCTGTCCAGTTGTCATGAGCAAATTTGTACTCGATATTACCTGGTTGGATAGAATCCACCGTTACTTCCCAGATATTGTTGCCATCTGGGTCGGCCATAGGGTGACATGTTGCCCCACACCAACCGTTGAAAGTTCCATTTACTTCTGGAGTAGTGAAACTTCCAGTGTAATCGGTCATATCAAGTTTAAAGGTTACAGAGTAATACTGAGCACCAAGGCCTAACTGACTGATTAAAAACAAGAAGAATAGTTTTGTCTTCATAAAAGAGTGTTAATTATGAGACTAATATATACCTTTTAGTACAGTTCACCAAAAGCTAAATTAAAATTTATCATTTTCACTAAATAGAGAGACCCGCGTTGGCGGGTCTCTCTTATCTGAAGAAGGCCTGTACATTCTACAATGCCCTCCTAAACAAAGGTTTACATACAAGTAAGGAGTATTAGAATTTCCTCAAACTTCTTTTAGTATAATTTACCACAAGTGCGCGGCTACAAAATCAATGTATCTAAATAAGTGAGGCCCGCATAAGCGGGCCCCACATACACTAAGCACAGTTTTTAACTTACAGCTTGCTTACGCGCTCTGTAGAAATTCCGTTTTCTGAAATAACGTTGATTAAGTAGATTCCGGAAGAAAGAGCTTCCATATTGATCGAAGTAGATTTCTCTTCGTTCAATTCTACAAGCATCAACCTCTTGCCATTCATATCTGTTACTTCAACTGATTGCATAGCGCCTTCAGACTGAATATTCACAATATTCTGTGTTGGATTAGGATAGATACTCAACCCAGCAATTGCACTAGAAGAATTTGCATCCCATTTTGCACCAGAACCATTGTAGAATATACGATCAGTACAAGCGTACTCTGTGTTGTATATATTTCCATTGTCGTTAACACGTGCAAAAGCAGTGAACTCATAGTTCGCCGATGGCAATCCACTTCCAGTGAAATCAACCGTAGCAGTTGTGTTTGTTGAAAGAGCTGTAGTAGTCCAAGAAGCTCCAACATTCACCTGACGGTAAGCCATACGGTATCCAACCAAAGTAACTCCACTGTCTAAAGCTGCAGGAGTCCAAGTACCTGTAAAGGTTACGGCATTGGGTTTAGAAACACTAAATGCGGTTGGTGAGTTCATTGTTGTTAGGCTTCCAACTGTAACAGAAGCTGAATCAGAACAACCCGCCTCATCTGTAGCAACTACAGTATACGTCTGGCCTTGCTGACCATAAATGAAACGGGTAGTTTCACCTGTGTTCCACATAAATGTTTTGGATTTAAATCCACCTGTTACAACCGCTTTCAACTGAGCTGAATCACCTGCACAGAAAGGAGCAACCAATTCGATAGCCGAAACGCTCATTGGCTTACAATCTGAAACGAAAGACTCCTCGCAGCTATAAGACCAAACACCCGCATTGCGAACGCCAATACGAACTCTTGTTTCTCCACCAAAAACTTTCGCTTGGAAGTTCTGAGAAGTAGCAGAAGCACTTGCCCACGTTTTAGGTGTAGACCAATTCACATCCGATGGGCCTTTTAATTGTAGAGAATACAATTGACCTGCAGGAGCGGTAAAGGCAACAGTATAGGTTCTTGGGTTACCCAACTTTGAGATGCCAGAAATTAACGGTACTGGATCACAAGAAGATACATTGTTAAAACAAACCTCAGCAATGTTAACATCGCTGTTAAATGTCGTAGAACGGTTTGAAATGCTCTCCCAAACTACAGCGCCTCCAGACCATTTTCTAAACTTGTAAGAAACAGTTCCTTCCAATAGATTCAAGGTCGCTGAATAAGATCCATTGCCCATATCTATCATTGTTGCACCGACTCCTGAAGGCCAGCCATTGAAATCGCCTGCGATATCTACTGAATCTACTCCGCATTCAGCATTCATATTCACGTTGAATGTTACATCGTAGTAATTCACAGGAGCTGCACCACAGTCAGAGCAAGATCCCCAACATACCGGGTTCAAAGTAGAATCTCCAACCGGCAATAAGAAACGATTCGTAAAACCACCTGTGGTTATAGTACATGGATCTCCAGCTACTAAGTTCTCTTGATCATTCCAACCATCAACGGTGAATTTGTACTCGATACCAGAAGTTGGAACAACCACTGACAATTCATAGATTCCGTCACCATTGCTATCTGACATGGGAGCACAAGTACCACACCAGCTATTGAAAGTACCATTCAAGTTTACTGAAGAGAAGATTCCAGTGTAGTTATTCATGTTTACTTTGAAAGTAACGTTAACTGAACTGGGTATTCCAACACAATCTGTACACTGATTCCAGCATACTTCATTCAATACCGTATCCCCTAATAGCTCAGTAAAACGATTGGTGAAACCAGAAGTGGTCTTAGTGCATGAAGATCCTGGAGTAAGCGCCTCTTGACCTGTCCAACCATCTAAAGTGAACTTATATTCAATTGAGTCAGCTGAAAGAGGAATTGAAACCGACCAAACATCGTTACCCAAATCTGTCATTGGGTTACACGTACCACACCATCCGTTGAAGCTACCATTCAAGAAAACCCCTGAATAGGTAGTGCTATTGTAGTCTGCCATATCTACGGTAAAGGTTACCATTTTAGAAACGGGAGCTGCGGCACAAGTAACACAAGAGTTCCAACATACGGCTGGAAGTGTAGCTGCACCAGCGATAGTATATATACGATTGGTAAAACCACCGCCTGACACTGAACAGCTTGTTCCAGGAATCAGGTTCTCTTGATCTGTCCAACCATCTACAGTGAACTTGTATTCAATAATACCAGGTAAAAGTGGAAGGGTAACATCATAAATGCCATCATTATCTGCATCTGTCATGGGGTTGCAACCTCCGCACCATCCGTTGAATGTACCGTTTACGTTAACGGTAGTATAGGATCCTGCATAATTGTTCATGTCAACTTGAAAAGTAACATTCACAGGTGTTGGAGGAGGAGGTGGTGGTGGTGGATTGAACGAAGCACAAGTATCAGCAAAAGCCACAGTAATGTCTGTAGGGTTCAATTGCCAGTTTCCAGGAAAAGACGCCTTGCTCCACAAAATGTTGAGATCAACTGTTGCAGGAGGTGTAGCCCAAGTAAGGGTACGGCTGATTTTACCTGGAACCGTTGTGTTCTCATTGGAAATGGTTGCACCACTGCCATTGGACACCAACAAAAGGTCTACTGCGTCTGCATCTGCAGATTCAATTTGAACCACCATAGAATTGGCGTCCACATTCGCAATACTCAAGTATATCTGGGAAGGAATCTCCGCAGGTATATTGAAGTGGGTTGTGGCTGTAGCGCAGTAAGGCGAAGCCGATTGGGCGTTTAGTCCCAAAGAGGCAAAGCCCAATAGGGCTAAAGCATAGATTTTCTTGATCATAAGCTTAGGTTTTAAGTTGGATTTAACTATTATATCTTCAAACATAGAGTATTTTTTACTATAAGTATATAGTAAAAAAGAAAATAAGCTGAAATTAACTTATAAAC
>JAFMBM010000004.1 GCA_017858515.1 Cryomorphaceae bacterium
TCTAAAATGAGGATACGATGGGCAGCTCGGCTGTCCTTTTTTATGCCTTATGATTACCAAATGGGATGTTTTAGACTTTTTGGGTTGATTGATGCTGGTGCGATCTAGGAGAACACTTTTATGAAGGATTTACAAAACGAGACACACTCTATTGGATAAACTTACCGAATAGCACCAGTCCCAGGCCAAGGAGGCCATGGATTTTGAGAGTGCTTCCGGGCAAGGAAAGCTTATCCATTTCAAGAAAACAAGGCGTCTTCTGCAGAACGACCAACAATTATTATATATAGGAGTAGTGAATTTTGGAATGAGAATAGGAAATGCACAGAAAAGTGAGTAGAAAAAATCACGGATCGCAATTGCCCCGCCGCCAAAGTGCATCAAGCTTGAGTAGGTAATGAGTTGGACAAGTACAAAACCTAAGATTATTTTTTTGAGACCACTTCTTACAGATGTGATTATTTCTTAGATTTAGTGACGCGGCACTGCATAGGAGGTGGAGTGGGTAAAGTGGAAATAACAACAATGGGTTGTTCTCTACACGCCAATATGGGGGGGGTAACAACAACTAGTTGTTGTTATACAATTGTTACCAGGTTTGGAAGAAGAATTTTAAGTTTTAGGGAAAACAGAAACCAATCATAGCCATCCCATTCATCCCACGAATCACAGTTCAGACCATGAGGATGCAATCAGAAACCAAGCCCTGAAAGGGCGCAATACCCTAGCGATGGGTGTAGCCCATCGACTGGAAGAAGAATTTTAAGTTTTCAGGAAAAACAGAAACCAATCCTAGCCATCCCATTCATCCCACAAATCACAGTTCAGACAAGGAGGAAGCAATCAGCAACCAAGCCCTGAAAGGGCGCAATACCCTTAGCGATGGGTGTAGCCCATCGTCTGGAAGAAGAATTTAAAGTTTTAGGAAAAAAAGAAACCAATCAGAGCCATTTCATTCATCCCACAAATCACAGTTCAGCCAAGGAGGATGCAAACAGCAACCTAGCCCTGAAAGGGCGCAATACCCTAGCGATGGGTGTAGCCCATCGCATTCGAAACAACCTATTCACTAAGAACTATCGCAGCTTAATCAATTCAATACTATTTCTAGAAAGCTTCAATTTGCCCATTCTTTCCAGCTGTTTAAGAAGACGAGAGATTACCTCGCGACTGGAATTCAGTTGAGAGGCGATTTCGGCATGAGAAGTTTTTAGAACGGACGATCCTGTGAGTTCCGATCGATTCTCTAAATACTCAATAAGTCTTTCATCCAACTGATTAAAAGCTACAGATTCTAAACTGTGAAGCAAATCGTCGAATCGCCTTTGGAAAGTGCCAATGACCAAATTCTTCCACTCTTCGTATTCTTGAATCCAATCGTTTACATATTGAGGAGGGATGCCAATAACCGTAGTTGGTCCTTCCGCTATCGCTTGTATTTCGCTGTAACTTTTACCAAATCCACCGTTCATACTCGAAGCACAACTATCACCCGATGTTAAATAGTAGAGCAAAATTTCATGTCCTTCTTCATCAGAACGGATGACTCGAATGCTTCCCGACACCACCACAGGCACATGTGAAATAGGCATTCCTTGATCCAGAATGATATCGTCGTTCTCAAATTCCAGCAAAATGCCATGCTCAGCTATTTTTTGGATGAGTTCGGGATTGCGAATGAAAGAGAAGGTCTCGCGTACTATTTCTTGACTTAACATACAGATAATGTGAATAAAAGGTGGATAGAAAGAAGTTTTGAAAAGAATCTCAGATGAAAGTCTTTTCTATATTCCAGCAAATCTATTACTTCAAATCAAATTCATGGCATTATCGAAGAAAGGGGCTAAAAAAGATTCTGAATCTATGCCCACTGCAAAGCCGGTGAGTTCACCCAAGAAGACTACCGTTCAGACCGCTAAGTCTGAAGACAAGCCTAAAACATCCAGAAACAAAGCGGTGAGTAGAAAGATCTTTGTTTTAGATACTTCTGTGATCATTTTTGATCACAAGAGCATTCAGAACTTCCAAGAACACGATGTGGTGATTCCCATTACGGTATTAGAAGAGTTGGATGAGTTTAAAAAAGGTAGCGATACAAAGAATTACGAGGCGAGAGAGTTCATCCGCTTCCTAGACAAGAAAGCAGGACAAAAGAGTTTGCAAGATTGGATTCCTTTGAATGGAAGTACCCGTGGAAAATTTAAAGTGGTGATGTCTACCCAAGCCTTAGAGCAGGATGCGGTAAAGGCTTTCGGACTGAGAAAGAACGATCACAATATTCTCAACGCGGCTTTGGCGGTGCAAGAGCAGGAGCCCAAGCGAAACGTTATTCTGGTTACCAAAGATGTAAACCTTCGACTCAAAGCCAAGGCATTGGGACTGGCCGCAGAAGATTATTTAACGGGAAAGATCAAGGACGTAAATGATCTGTTCACTGGAAAAAGCCAGGTAGCCGGATTGCCACCTGAGATCATCGACTCTCTATTTAAAGTGCATAGGGTAAAGGAAGAGCAAATGGAAAAAGCGCTGCCTGATTTCAAACCCGTTAACAATCATTTCTACATTTTTAAGAGCAATAAGAGCTCGGTATTAAGCTATTACAATCCGTTTGAGCGGCAATACGAATTGGTAGAAAAGAGAACCTACTACGGAATTAAACCCAGAAATGCGGAGCAAACCTTCGCCATGCACGCCATAATGAGTCCGGATATTAAGTTGGTGAGCTTGCAAGGAGTGGCGGGAACAGGGAAAACGCTTTTAGCCTTGGCGGGAAGTTTAGAGCAACGAAGAGATTTCAATCAAATTTATCTAGCAAGACCCATCGTTCCTTTGAGCAATAAGGATATTGGATTCTTACCGGGCGATATGAAAGCGAAGATCAATCCGTATATGCAGCCGCTTTGGGATAATTTGAAGCTGATAAAGAATCAATTCAGCGAGCAAGACAAGGAGTATAAGCAAATAGATGAGATGGTAAAGTCGGAGAAAATTCTGGTGACTCCCTTGGCTTATATCCGTGGAAGAAGTTTGAGCAATGTAATTTTCATTGTAGATGAGGCACAGAATCTAACTCCACATGAGGTAAAGACCATTATTACCCGAGCCGGTGAAAATGCCAAATTCATTTTTACAGGTGATGTACGACAGATTGATACGCCTTATTTAGATGAGCAATCCAATGGATTGTCTTATTTAATAGATAAGCTCAAAGGGAATAAGTTGTTTGCGCATATTGAATTGGAAAAGGGCGAGCGCAGTGAGTTAGCCAATCTTGCAAATGAATTACTTTAAGCCTTTCAATTGCATTTCGCATGGAGGAATCCTTCTTAAATGGAGAGCCCACATTCATGCATTAAATTGCTTTTTTTAAGTTGAAATGCCCGAACTTTGCAGCCCCTTAAACGATTAAAATGCAGCAATACGATTTAGTAATTATAGGTTCAGGTCCTGGTGGATATGTTTGTGCACTTCGCGCAGCTCAATTGGGAATGAAAACCGCCATCATTGAGAAAATGGATACGCTCGGAGGAACTTGCTTAAACGTAGGATGCATTCCTTCTAAAGCTCTCCTAGATTCATCTGAACACTTTTACCAAGCAAAGAAATCTTTCGCAGAACATGGTATTGAGATTTCAGAGCCCAAAGTGAATCTTGCCCAAATGATTGCGCGTAAAGCTTCTGTTGTAAAACAAACTTGCGATGGAGTTCAGTACTTAATGGACAAGAATAAAATTGAGGTAATACATGGTTTTGGTTCCTTTATCAGCGATACAAAAGTTGCCGTAACTGCAGCAGATGGAAGCAAAACCGAACTAGAGGCAAAGAATATTGTAATTGCCACGGGTTCAAAAGCGGGCAATCTTCCCTTTATTCAAATCGATGAAGAGCGCATAATTACTTCCACAGAAGCCCTTGAATTAAAGGAGGTGCCCAAACATCTTGTAATTATTGGAGGTGGGGTAATCGGATTGGAATTGGGTTCTGTATATGCGCGTTTGGGTGCGGAAGTGAGTGTGGTAGAATATGCGGATCGCATTATTTCAATGATGGATTCTGCTATGAGTAAGGAGCTTACAAAGTCTTTAAAGAAGATTGGGGTGAAGTTCTATTTATCTCATGCTGTAAATAAAGTAGAGCGCAAGGGCAATGTAGTTTCCGTTACCGCCAAAGACTCTAAAGGAAATGAGGTAGTGGTAAGTGGAGATTATTGCTTGGTTTCGGTTGGAAGGATTCCTTTTACAGATAAACTAGGATTGGAGAATGCCGGATTAGAAACAGATGAAAGAGGTAGAATTCCGGTAAATCATTCTTTGCAGACTGCTAAGGCACACATTTATGCCATTGGCGATGTGGTTAAAGGAGCAATGCTAGCGCACAAAGCGGAAGAAGAAGGTGTTTTAGTAGCCGAAATTATGGCAGGCCAGAAGCCACATATCGATTACAACCTTATTCCCAATGTGGTTTACACATGGCCCGAAGTGGCAGGAGTAGGGAAGACCGAAGAAGAGTTGAAAACGGCAGGTGTGAAGTATAAAGTTGGACAGTTTCCCATTCGCGCATTGGGAAGAGCCCGTGCGAGTATGGACATAGAAGGCTTAGTGAAGATTTTAGCCGATGAGAAAACAGATGAAGTTTTAGGAGTTCATATTATTAGTGCGCGTGCAGCCGATATGATTGCGGAAGCGGTGGTTGCCATGGAGTTCCGTGCTTCGGCAGAAGATATCGCCCGCATAAGTCATGCACATCCAACCTATATGGAAGCGGTTAAAGAGGCCGCCCTAGATGCTACAGCAAAGAGACCATTGCATATCTAATTGAATGAAGTATAAAGAACACGATATCCACAAAAGAGGTGGGCTATTTGGTCGATATGAAGCCTACCTTGGGGAGTTCGTGTACGGAGGAATTGATGGTTGTGTAACCACATTTGCTGTAGTGGCCGGCGCCATGGGCGCTGGTTTAAACAGTTCAATTATTCTAATTCTTGGCTTTGCCAATTTGCTGGCCGATGGCTTTGCCATGTCGGTTGGCGCCTATTTGTCGGCGAAATCAGAGAAAGACAATTTCCAAAAACACAAACAGATAGAGTATTGGGAGGTAGACAACCTTCCCGAAAAAGAAACACAAGAAATTCGAGATATCTATAGAAGCAAAGGCTTTGAAGGGGAACTCTTAGAAGAGGTGGTGTCTGTGATTACTTCCAACAAAGACCGATGGGTGAACGTGATGATGAAAGAAGAACTTGAAATGATCGAAGAAGATCGTTCTCCTTTTTACATCGGCTTGATTACCTACATTTCCTTCTTACTCATTGGTATTGTTCCACTTACGAGCTATGTTGTAGATTTTTCAGTAGGAATCTCTGATCCATTTTTAATCTCGGTTATTCTAACGGCCTGTGGTTTTATTGTAATTGGAGCCATGAAGTCTTTGGTAACCAACACTTCCTATCTGCGAAGTATTGCTGAAACTTTGTTGCTGGGAGCTATTGCAGCCTTGGTTTCGTATTACGTGGGAGATCTTTTAGAGCATATCGTTCGCTCAAAATCCATCTAATCTATTTCGCTCAAATGCCTTGGGTTTGAATGTAACTTTTATTACATCCTAAAATAGAATTTCGGGCTACTATTGCTGTATAAATCCAAACCATTTATAATGAAGCGAATAGTACTTGTGTTTTTCATTTTTTCTCTAGTCTTACAGCTAGATGCTCAGCCTTATACTCTTTCTTTAAAACCCTTAAGTGTTCCTAATTTAGGCGGATTGCAGTCGTATGCTTTTGGTCAATCCAACGGGAAGTGGCTCTTGATAGGAGGTCGATTGGATGGTTTGCACAGAAGACAGCCCTGGGCAAGTTTCGATCAAGCGGGTCATAATAACCAACTTTGGGTGGTAGATCCTGTTGCAGGAATTTCGTACTCAGCTCCACTAACGGCTCTTCCGACATCCGTGCAAGAGCAGCTCTCTTCAACCAATATGGAGTTCTATCAAAGAGGGGGCATTTTGTATGTGGTAGGTGGATATGGCTATAGCCCAACGGCTGCAGATCATACTACTTTTCCTTATATGTGTGCCATTGATGTGGATGCGGCCATTCAAGCTGTCATCCAAGGTGGAAGTCTGCAAGCCCATATTCGTCAAATAAGCGATCCGCTTTTTCAAGTAACGGGCGGACACCTAGATAAAATAGGATCGGATTTCTATCTATTGGGTGGACAGAAATTCATTGGGAGATACAATCCCATGGGACCTACTCATGGTCCTGGTTTTATTCAAGAATACTCCAACAGTATCCGTGTTTTCAGCATTCAAGATGATGGCACCAATGTATCGGTTCAATGGAAACAGACCTATACAGATGCAGCTGAATTGCACCGAAGAGATTACAATGCTGAGGCGCAAATAAAGGCAGATGGAAGCGAAGGAATAACAATGTTTTCAGGTGTATTTCAGCCTACCGTTAATCTGCCATTCTTAAATAATGTAGATGTAGATTCTTTGGGCTATTATCCCAATGCCAGCTTCCAACAGAAATTCAATCATTACCATTGTCCAGTAATTCCGATGTATTCGAACGAAACCAAAGAAATGCACAATCTATTCTTTGGAGGAATTGCCCAATTCTATATGGATGGAGGACAAATAATTCAAGATGATGATGTTCCTTTTGTTCGAAGTATTAGCTTGGTGAAGAGAGATTCATTGGGCAATATGAGCGAGGTTTTAATGCCTATTCAAATGCCGAACTATCTTGGGGCGAGCGCAGAATTCATTCCGAACGAGGAGTTGAAATCCTTTTCAAATGGAGTGTTTAAACTCGATAGCTTGTCTTCTGACTCATCCTTGCTAGGCCATATTTTTGGAGGGATAAACAGTAGCGACAAGAATATATTCTTCATAAATGATGGAACTCAAAGCTCTGCAAGTCAAGTGATATACGAAGTTTGGCTAACTCCAAGCGCATTGGGAATAGGAGAGAGTCAAATTAAAAACAAGGCTAAAAACATTCGAATTGTTCCCAATCCGAACCATGGCCACTTTGATGTTGAGTTTGGAAAGGCACCAACGAGAGGGATTATTGAGTGGGCAGTGTATACCAATGATGGAAAATCAGTTCAATCGGGAGTAGAGGATGTGAATAGTTTAGGCGAAAACCGATTTTCAGTGCGCTTAAAAGAATCACTCGCCAAAGGAGCCTATCAATTGAGAGTACAATCAGATGATATAAATGCTACGTCTAGCTTTTTTATAGAATAGAGATAAAGAGAATATAAAAAAAGCCCAGTGAAAGGAATTTCACTGGGCTTTTTGATTTAAAAAATGCGTGAGTTAGAAACAGTATTTATTCTCCGCAATAAGCTTGTCGGCCACTCTTCTGCGAACATCTTTCACATTAATATTGTGGCGGATTTTAGTAAAGCGCTTTAAGCCCATTAACATTACAGTTTGCTCATCTCCTTCAGCAAAGGAGTAAATGGCCTCACGACCTGCAGAGGCTATTTTTTCAACGGCTTCTAGCCAGAATAAACGCAGCATATCGGTTTGAAGACTGGCGTCTTTACCCATAGCCATGATCTTTTCTGCCCTTAAGATTCCACTTTCAAGATGGTATATTTCCATAAGCATATCAGCAGCAGCCATTAAGATCTCTTGTTCCTCCTCCACATGCATTCCAAACTTCTCTACGGCTTTACCTGCTACCATTAAGAAGGCTTTCTTTAAATTCTTTAAAGAGTCTTTCTCTTCCGCAAACAAAGTGTCGGCATCGGGCAAATCAAAAGAAGGAATTTCCATTAGCTCTTTCCCCACACTCATGGCAGGACCAATGAGGTTCAATTCGCCTTTCATTGCTTTTTTGAGCATCATTCCAACCGTAAGCATACGGTTGATTTCATTGGTGCCTTCGTAGATTCGAGCAATGCGCACATCGCGGTAAGCCGATTCCATTTTAGCATCTGCAGAATAGCCCATTCCACCAAAAATTTGAACTCCCTCATCTGCAATATAACTTGCAGCCTCCGATGCGTGAACCTTTAGAATAGCGCATTCAATGGCATATTCTTCCACACCTTTAAGTTTTGCTTGTTGAGGGCTTAGACCTTGAGCCTCAAAAGAAGCAATTTGATTTTCAATATCTTGACCAGCACGGTAGGTGGCGGTTTCAGAAATCCAATGTTTCATGGCCATGCGTGCCAACTTCTGCTTTATGGCTCCAAATTGAGCAATGGGCTGGTTGAATTGATGGCGATTGTTGGCATAGTTGACAGATTCAGTAATAATTCTGCGGTTTGCATCTAAACAGGCGGCTGCAAGCTTAATTCGACCCACATTTAGGGCATTCATGGCAATTTTAAATCCACCATTGCGCTCGCCCAATAAGTTCTCAGCAGGTACAACTACATCATTAAAGAATACTTGTCTGGTAGAAGAAGCTTTAATTCCCATTTTATCTTCTTCTTCCCCCATGGAGATACCCGCGGTTCCTTTTTCTACAATGAAACCGGTGATATTTTTATCCTCTTCAATGCGTGCAAAAACAATGAATAAATCGGCGTAACCTGCATTGGAGATCCACATTTTCTGACCGGTAATGGAGAAGCTCTTTCCATCCGAACTAGGAACCGCCTTGGTTTTTCCGCTATTGGCATCGCTACCCGCGCCGGGCTCGGTTAAGCAATAGGCACCAATCCATTCACCAGAAGCTAATTTGGGAAGGTATTTTAGTTTCTGTTCTTCATTTCCATAAAGCAAAATGGGAAGGATACCAATACCCGTATGAGCACCATAGGCAGTAGATAAAGAACCTGTTGCGCCTGAAATTCGATCGCACACAAGCATAGAAGTATTGAATCCCATACCCAGACCACCGTATTGTTCGGGAACATAGATTCCCAATAAACCCAATTCGCCCGTTTGTTTTAAAAGGGATAGAGTAAAGGCATAGTCTTTCTTTTCGAAACGATGCTTATTTGGCCAAACCTCACGGTCTACAAATTCAGTAGTGGCTTGTGCCATCATAGTTTGTTCTTCAGAGAATTCTTCTGGGATAAACACTTGATTTGCTTGAGTTTCTTTAATAATAAACTCGCCTCCTTTTACATTTGATTCTTGATTCATTTTGTTTTTATTTATTGATATTCATTATGCGCGCATAGTATTTAGATCGAAGCCCATATAGAATGGGCGTTTCGATTACATCATTTCATATATTCCAGCAGCTCCTTGTCCGGTTCCCACACACATGGTCACCATTCCGTATTTGCCTTTACGTCTTTGCATTTCATTAAACAACTGAACACTGAGCTTTGCACCAGTGCAGCCCAGCGGATGGCCTAATGCAATAGCACCACCATTTACATTCACGATTTCTTGATTGAGATCGAGAGTTCTTAAAACAGCAAGACTTTGTGAAGCAAAAGCTTCATTTAATTCAATTAGATCAATGTCGCTTTGTTTTAGATTGGCCATTTTCAATGCCTTAGGAATGGCCTTGACTGGACCAATTCCCATAATACGAGGTTCTACTCCTGCAGCGGCATAGCTTACTAAACGGGCAATGGGCTGTAGGTTTAGTGACTTCATCATTCTTTCGCTCATCACCACAACAAATGCCGCTCCATCACTGGTTTGCGAAGAGTTACCAGCCGTTACACTTCCACCTGCAGCAAAAACGGGACGTAAACGGGCTAGGGCAGAAGGGGAGGTCTCTTTTCTTGGTCCTTCATCAGTACTAAAACTAAGTGTTTCTTGTACTCTTTTACTCTTGACATTTAAGTGAGTGTATTCTATAGAAAGAGGAACTATTTCATTTTTGAATTTTCCCTCTGCAATCGCCGCCAATGCTTTTTGATGCGATCTTAAGGCAAAAGCATCTTGGTCTTCTCTAGATACTTTGTATTTCTCAGCAACCGCTTCGGCTGTTAAGCCCATATTGTTGTACCAATCAATGTGATCCTTGGTTATGCCATAATTTGGAGTAACCTTCCAACCTCCCATGGGAATATAACTCATAGATTCAGTACCTCCCGCGATTATAACATCCGCCATACCCGCACGAATTTTTGCCGTTGCAATGGCAATGGTTTCCAATCCGGAAGAACAATAACGGTTCACTGTCATTCCTGGAACATCAACAGTGTTTAATCCCAATAAGGAAATCAGCCTTCCAACGTTCAATCCTTGCTCAGCCTCTGGCATAGCGTTTCCAACAATGACATCATCAATAGAATTGGTTTCTAGCATCGGCAATTCAGCCATAAGAGCTTGAATTACTTGTGCCGCCATATCATCGGGTCGTAAAAATCGCAATCCACCTCTAGAGGATTTACCAACTGCACTTCTTTTTGCTGCTACAATGTATGCTTCCATAATTAGTTTCTTAAAGGTTTTCCGGTATTTAACATATGATGAATTCTCTCGAGTGTTTTTCTTTCTCCACAAAGACTAAGGAAGGCTTCGCGCTCTAAATCAAGCAGGTATTGCTCACTTACCTCAGTTGCCTCTGATAAATCGCCTCCACTCATAACATAAGCCAGCTTTTGACTGATTTTTACATCGTGTTCGCTGATGAAACGTCCTTCAAACATGGCATGTGCACCGGCTCTAAACATACCCAAGGCTTGTTGCCCAAGTACTTTAACCTCCTTGGGTAGCGGTTGGATGTAGCCGTTCTCCGCCAGTAATAGTGCTTTGCGCTTTGCATCGGCAATTTGTCTGCGCTTATTCATGCTGATGGCGTCTTTTCCTTCTTCCAAAATGCCCATTTTAAAGGCCTCTTGGGCGGAAGTAGCCACCTTGGCCATTCCAATATTGAGGTAATATTCTCGAAGAGCATTGAGTTCGATATCATCCTTAATATAGCGCTTGGCAGCACGAAGGGTCATTTCTTTGCTTCCACCTCCGCCTGGAATAACTCCTACGCCAAACTCAACTAAGCCGATATAGGTTTCCGCAGCTGCTTGCACTGCATCTGCATGAAGCGTCATTTCGCAGCCACCGCCCAAAGTCATTCCATGCGGAGCAACTACAACGGGAATTCCAGAATAACGAACCTTCATCATACTGTCTTGGAAGTACTTAATGGCGAAGTTTAGTTCATCCCAGTCTTGCTCAGAGGCCATCATAAAAATCATGGCAATGTTTGCGCCTACGGAGAAATTAGCACTTTGATTACCAATTACAAGGCCTCTGTAATCATCTTCGGCTAGCTTAATGGCTCTGTTTAATCCTGCAAGAACTCCACCACCCAGCGTATTCATCTTAGAGTGAATCTCGAAGTTTATAATTCCATCTCCTAAATCGAGTATGGAAGATTCTCCATTGGTCCAAAGCGTGTTTTTAGATCGTATGGTATTGAGATCGATATAATCAGAGGCTCCAGGTACATTCGAATACGAATTCGATTTTTGAGAGTAGAAGGCCTTAACACCTTCGGTCTGATTGTAAAAAGATGATTTGCCTGAGGCTATTAATTCATGAACCCATGATGCCACCTCTAAGCCTTGTTCTTTGGCTAGCTCAACTCCATTTTCGATGCCAATAGAATCCCATATTTCGAAAGGGCCATTCTCCCAACCAAAACCAGCTTTCATTGCATCATCTATGCGGAAAAGGTCATCACTAATTTCAGGCACACGTTGACTTGAATAAGCGAATAATTGTCCGAGTGAATTCCTGTAAAATGCAGAAGCTGCGTCTTTCCCACTGATGAGAATAGGAAAACGATCGAGCACTTTATCTACTCCTTTGGTGCGCTCTAGTATTTGGAACTTTGATTTAACCTGAGAGGTGTATTCGCCTGTTTTTAAGTCTAATGAAAGAATCTCACTGCTTCCGTCTTCTTTCCTCACTTTCTTGTAAAACCCTTCATCGGTTTTACTTCCAAGTCGGTTTTTCGACATCATATCTTGTATGAAGTCAGGAAGTTCAAAAGATTCTTTGCGCTCGTCATTCGGACAGGCTTTGGCTAAGCCATTGGCCACATGAACCAAGGTATCCAATCCCACTACATCCGAAGTTCTAAAAGTGGCTGATTTAGGTCTTCCTATAAGAGGACCGGTAAGTTTATCTACGTCCTCCACGCTTAAACCATTGGTTTTCATGTTGTGGAAGAGAGATAGAATTCCAAACACACCAATTCTGTTTGCAATAAAGGCAGGTGTATCCTTGGCTAACACGGTGGTTTTGCCTAAGAAAAGATCGCCAAAATGCATTAGGAAATCAATAACTTCTTGGGAAGTATGAGGGGTTGGAATAACTTCCAACAACTGCAAGTATCTAGGGGGATTAAAGAAGTGGGTTCCGCAGAAGTGTTTTTTAAAGTCGTCGCTTCTTCCATCCAACATTAAGTGAATTGGAATTCCAGAAGTATTAGAGCTAACCAGACTTCCGGCCTTTCTGTGCGCATCTACCTTTTCAAGTATAATGTGTTTGATATCCAAGCGTTCTACCACCACTTCAATAGTCCAATCAACCTCCGAAAGTTTTTGGATATCATCGTCGAAGTTCCCTGTTTTTATTCGCTTTGCGAAATCGATATGATAGAGTGGGGCAGGGCTCATTTTCACGGCCTTGCTCAAAGAATCATTTACGATTCGATTGCGCACCTTCGGGTGGTTTAAATCCAGATTTTGTGCAATTTCAGCCGCTGAAAGTTCCTTTGGCGCAATGTCGAGAAGGAGCACTTCAATTCCAATATTTGCAAAATGACAGGCTATTTGCGATCCCATAATTCCGGATCCCAATACGGCCACTTTTTTAATGATACGTTTACTCATAATTTGTTTTTGAAATCGGTTTCTATAATTCTATTTATTTGACTGGAGACATAAAAAAAAGCCATGAGCTTTTCTTTTGGAATTTGCTCAAAGACTTTTTTGTTGAATTCTACAACGGTAGATCGAGCGAGGTCGCGCATGCGCTTTCCTTCTTTGGTTAGGTGGATAAAAACCACTCGTTTGTCATCAGAAGATTTTTCACGCCAAATAAGCTCTTTATCTTCCATGCTTTTGAGCGTTCGGCTCAAACTAGTGGCCTCCATACCCATTCTTGGGCCTAAAGAAGTAGAAGGAGTGCCTTCTGGATCGATATTGAGAAGGATATAACCTGTGGCCATTGTACCTCCATAGGTGGAGGCAATTTCATTATACATGCGAGAAACCGACTGCCAAGTCGACTTTAAATGAAAATCTACGGTTTCTTCTGGTTTCAATCTGAAGGATTTGTTCCTTCAAATATATAAAAAACTATGCGTGCATAGCAATTATAGTTTGGAAATTCCTTCAGAAAGTTTCTCAAGGAGGTTTTTCAATGGTTTTTCAACCATCATTCGAATCATCATATTGAATTCTCCTTTGAATTTCAATTGAACTTCACTTTTAGAATTCTCCAGTTCAAAAACATCGCAAAGCAGACGAAAGTCGATAGGGCCTCCTGCCGCTTGCAGAGCAATTTGATTCTCATGTTCGGGCTCAGCTCTTTTCAAGGAAACTTTTGGCATAGAACCTAGGCCGAAAGTGAAACTATCCGTATTCGATTCAAAATGATTTACCTCAGAGGGCATTATGGATTTAAAGTTGTTGAAATCGCTCAAAAAGTCATGAATATCTTTGGCACTCTTCGCAACAGTAACCTTGGGTCCTTCAAATTCGGTCATACTTATTTCTTATTCGGTGTCCATTCGCTTGGATTTAATCTCCAGCTACTTAATAATAGGTGTTCTTTTTCGCTGATAAATCCTGTTTTCAAAGATGCCTCTAACAGGTGATCATAATCGCTTAAAGTGGTCAACTCACATTTAGATTCAATGAATTTCTCTGAGCTAACCGAAAATCCGTAGGTGAAAATGGCAATCATGCCCAATACCTCTGTTCCTGCAGCTCGAAGTGCTTCCACAGCTTTTAAACTACTTCCGCCTGTGCTTATGAGATCTTCAATAACGAGAACTCTTTTTCCTTTTTCTAAAAAGCCTTCAATTTGATTTTGTCTTCCATGCCCTTTGGGCTCCGGTCTTACATAGACAAAAGGCAATCCTAGCTCGTCTGCAATAAGCACCCCAAGGGCTATGGCCCCCGTAGCTACTCCCGCAATGACCTGAACATTATCATATTTCTCCTGGATAATGCGCACCATTTGCTGGCGCAAGTTGGTGCGGATCTCTGGAAAAGAGAGAGTTATGCGATTATCACAATAGATAGGAGACTTCCAACCGCTGGCCCATGTAAATGGGTTTTCTGCTTTTAGCTGGATGGCCTTTATTTTCAAAAGGAATTCAGCAGTTTTGTACGCAGACTCTTTGTTAAATACCATGGCTCAAAAGTATGAACTTTTCGTCCGTAACCACGGACTGATTATCAGTAAAACAACGAAAGAAAAAATTGAGAAATCAATCGATCTAGACTCTATTCAGGAATGGATAGATAATTTGCATCTGTTTGATAATCAATATTATGAAAGCTTCTGGCATCTAAAGACTGAAGATCCAGAAGATACCCTTAAAAAGGTTCTTGGAAAATTCAAGAACATCTATGCTGCGGGTGGAATTGTTCAATCTTCTGATGATGAAATCATTATGATTCATCGCCTTGGAAAATGGGATTTGCCAAAGGGTAAAATAGAAGCTGGAGAAGCGATAGAAATTGCCGCTCAAAGAGAGATAGAAGAGGAGGTTGGTGTATCAGAATTAGAGACCCTTTCTTCTTTGGATAACACTTACCACTTTTACTTCTTTAAGAATGAGTGGATTGCTAAAACTACTTATTGGTTTCATTTTCTGTCTAAAGAAAAAATAGGGCTCGTTCCCCAAATGGAGGAAGACATAGAAAAGGCCGTCTGGATGAAAAAATCTGCTGTTGAAGAGGCTCTACTCAACACCTATCCAACCATACGAAATCTCATATTATCTTTCTGGAATGCGAACTGATTGTGGAACGAAATGAGTATAAACTCCGTGATTTCGAATAACATCTCGAACAATACTACTACTGATGTAAGAGAAGGTAGCGCTGGTTAAGAAAAATACTGTTTCGATTCCAGAATACATTTGTCTATTGGCTTGAGCTACGGCCTTTTCGAATTCGAAATCGGCAGGGTTTCTAAGTCCTCTTATTAAATAGTGGGCGTTCACGCTTTTGCAAAAATCTACAGTTAGTCCGCTGTAAATGACGGCTGAAACGTTTTTGGTATTCCCAAAAGTAGATTTAATCCATTCCAATCGCTGCTCTTTACTGAACATATAGGACTTATTGATATTATCCCCAACAGCCACAATAATTTCATCGAAAAGTGGAGCAGCACGGAGAATAACATCTTCATGGCCTTTGGTTATAGGATCAAACGATCCCGGAAAAACGGCAATTTTCATTTCAAACAAGCTTTAAGGTTTTTGCCAAATAATTCACTCAAAGCTATTCCTTTCCAGGCGGCTTGCTGCGGAACAATACTATTTGGACTTAAGCCAGGAACTGAATTTACTTCTATCATAAACGGGATTTCATCTTCGGTTAGAATATAATCTATTCGAGCAATTCCCTTCAATTCAAGTTCGCGATACAGTTGCTTGCTTATCTGTTCTATTTCTGAACTTACTTCTTGAGAAATTCGTGCGGGAGTAATCTCTTCCGATTCTCCAAAATACTTTGCTTGATAGTCGAAAAAAGCATTTTTTGAGACTATTTCTGTAATTCCTAAGATTTCTGGAAATCCGTTGTGGTCGCTTAAACCGCAAGCTAGTTCAATTCCTTTCACTTCTTTTTCAGCAATAACAAGATCATCTTGTTCAAAAGCCAAATGGAGTGCTGCTTCAATATCGCTTTCATCCACAATTCTCGAAACGCCAAAACTGCTTCCAGACCGATTGGGTTTGATAAAGAAGGGCAGTCCTAAGGTTTGAACAAGAAAATCATTTGTTGGAATTTTGTCTTTGCGAATTAGAATGGATTCAGCAATCTGAGCACCTAATTTCTTGCAATAAGCAGAACATTGTAATTTGTTAAAAGTAAAGGCCGAAGCAAAAAGACCCGCCGACGTATAGGGAATTCCCAATACATCTAGATAACCTTGAATAATTCCATCTTCACCTGGATGGCCATGAATGGCATTAAAGGCTGCGGAAAAAGTGTGTTTTAGGTTCGTTTCATCCTTCCAACTGAAATCGCCTTTATGAATAGGAAAGCTTCCATTTTCAGTAACAACCTTCCATCCATCTCTCAGGATATGAACGGCATAGGCATTAAATTCTTCTTTGTTAAGATGATCTAAGACAGTTTGTCCGCTCAATAAAGAAATTTCAAATTCAGGAGAATACCCTCCCATTAGAACGGCTACTTCAATTGGTTTCAATGATGGAGATTTTGATCAAAAATAAGCGAATTCAAATTCAAAAATTGCGCAATTGCTATTCCTATCTTTGATGCCGTTTATGAAACTATTTCGATTTCTCAAAAGCAAAACATTTTTCGCAAATCTGGGCTTAGCCCTTGTGATAATGATTGTCGGTTATTTCATGATTAAGATTTTGCTAGGTGCGTTTACAAGGCATAATCAAAGTCAAGAAGTTCCCAATGTAATAGGTCTGCACTTTGAAGATGCAATGGCCGTTTTAGAAGAAAGCGTGCTCACTCTGGATATTTCTGACAGTTCAGAGTTTAATATTGACTATCCGGGCCAGCACATTTACTCTCAATATCCATTACCTGGATCGAAGGTGAAAAAAAATAGAGCCATACGTGTAACCATAAACCCAAGCAAAGAGAAGCCAATCGCTCTTCCAAATGTTTTGGAAAAGACAAGAGTGAGGGCCTTGGCGGAGTTGGAGAGTAGGGGGTTTATCATACAAGACATACAGTACGTGTCTTATATCGGAAAAGATGTGGTAGTGGCTGTACAGCTTAAGGGTAAAGAAGTAATTCCAGGAACACCTTTGAATAGAGGAACCAAATTGGTGGTCATTCTCGGTGAAGGTTTGGGAGATGAAATATTAAGTGTTCCTTTTTTAGGTGGATTGAAGTTTTGGGAAGTTAAAGCCTTGCTAGCCAGTCACTCTCTGAATATAGGAGCCGTTCTTTTTGATGCCGAAGAAGACACAGTGAATGCAGTTGTATTTAAACAATATCCGCCTTATGGAAATCAACCGGGGGCTAGATCAGGATCAGATGTGGATATTTGGCTAACATTAGACAATAACAAAGTACCTTCTGGGCCGTTATCGCAATTGGACAGTCTATCTCAAACTCCTCAACAATGACCGTAAGGTTGACGTATCGTTTTTTAGTGCTATTTCTTTTTCCTTCTTTATTTGGCTTGAAAGCTCAGATTAAGGAATCTAGTTCACCCTATCGCAGTCCTATTACTCAGAACCTCAAAGTGCAAGCGGCAGGCGATACCATTGGTCTGCCTTTAAGAGACGATTTTTCAAGAAAATATGGATGGCCCAGTGCGAGGTATTGGTCGGACAATAAAGTATGGATTAACAATTCTTACGGTGTTGACGTACCTACTAGAGGAGTGGCCACTTTTGATGGCCTAGACGAGTATGGCTATGCTTATGATATTGCAGACAATAGTTCTGATACCATTGCCGATGTGCTTACCAGTCGTTTTTTCAACTTTACCGGTGTTCCTTCCAACTTGGCATTGACTTTTAAATACCAGGAGGCAGGAAAAGGAGAAGCACCTGCTTCAGGAGATTTTTTAACCGTTCAATTTTGGTCTCCAATAGATTCTAGTTGGACAGAGGTTTGGAGGAAGGGGGCTACGGGTTCTCGAAAGTTCAGAAATGCTTTCCTGAAAGTAGATTCATCTGCTTTTCTTTTGGATGGATTTCGCTTTCGATTTGCTGCTTACGGTGCGCGTTCAGGTTCATTTGATATTTGGAATGTAGATTATGTAATTCTAGATCAAAATAGACTTCCAGCAGACACCTTGTTTACGGATCCTGGGTTCACCCGACCTCATGCACCTTTGTTAAAAGATTTCAACGCTTTACCGTGGTTCCATCTCGATGGTCCTCAGAATCCTTTTGTAAATGCAGTAGATCTATACTATCGCAAGAATGGGGATACTCAAAGTGTTAGTATCAACCTTCGTGGATATACTTTACAAAGAGATGGACAAATACTGGCCACGAAGAACGGAATTCCATGGAATCAGGGTTCTTATAATAGAGAACAAAAAGTTCCCGTACCTATCGACCCTTTCACTATCACGACTCCTACAGCTCCCTTTAAACTAAGCATTAGCAGCGTATTAACGGGTTCGAATGATGGTTTTCGATCGAATGACACCTTGAGAGGAGAGCATATTTTTGATAATTACTACGCTTTCGATGATGGTTCTGCAGAGCGAGTATATGGCATTAGTAATGTAAGCGGCGCCGCTTCGGCCATTCGTTTGTCGCCCTATAAATCAGATACTATTAAAGGTATTTATGCCTATTTCGGACAAGCACAGGTAAAAAGTTCCAATAATTCGTTTCGAATTGGCATTTGGAGTGATCTAGGGGGACAACCTGGAAATGCTATCTACATTTCGGATTCTATATACAGACCTAATTATTACCAAACAGATCAATTCATCGCTTGGACTCTAGATACACCAGGCTTGTATTTGAATACTTCCTTTTATATCGGACTCATTCAACAAACTGTAAACCCTTTAAATATTGGGTTAGATGTGGAAACAAAGGAAGGGGACACGAATACATACATTTTTTATTCGGATGGAAGCAATTGGTTTCAAAGTCTTTTTCAAGGACGTCTTATGCTTCGGCCTTATTTTAAATATCAGCCAGTTGACTTATCTATTCGAAATCCTCTTCTCGCAGAGAAATCTATAAAGCTTTATCCAAATCCCGCACGAAGTTCATTTACTGTAGAATGGCAAGATGAGCAAGATTTCAGTTTAACAGTTTACGATATCCTTGGCAATCAAATAGACTATGTTCAAGGCAGCTCAGATGCAATAGATATTCGTTGTGATGGTTGGAAGAGAGGGATATATTTGATCAAATGGCAAGGAAAGAAGGGAAAGATTCTTCACAAGAAGATGATAATCGATTGATGAAAGAAATCGATTTCAATTCGGATAGCAATGATGAGCAGGACGAATTATACGAGCATCACCGCTTTGTTGCAGATAAAAATCAAGGTCTGCTTAGAATAGATAAATTTATTTTTAATCTGCTCGCTCAGACCTCTAGAAATAGAATTCAGCAAGCTGCCAAAGCAGGTTCTATATGGGTAAATGGTAAGTCGGTTAAACCGAATTACCGAGTAAGACCCGATGACGTTGTACAAATCATTTTAGATCATCCTCCGCGCGAAGTGGAACTCATAGCGGAAGAAATCCCGATTAATGTGGTTTATGAGGATGAATCTTTTTGCATTGTAAATAAAGAAGCGGGTATGGTGGTTCATCCTGGCTATGCGAACTACACTGGTACTTTAGTAAATGCAGTTCTTTTTAGAATGAAGAATTTACCCAGTGCAGCCTCTTCAGAAAGACCGGGACTGGTACATAGGATTGATAAGGATACCAGCGGTTTACTTGTAATTGCATTGAGTGATTTCGCGATGGTACACATTTCAAAGCAATTTTTTGAGAGAAGTACAGATCGCTTGTACACAGCCCTTGTATGGGGCGATTTGGCTGAGGACAATGGTACCATCACCGGGAACTTAGGTAGGAGTCTAAAAGACAGGAAAGTAATGAGTGTTTTTCCAGAGGGAGATTTTGGTAAACATGCAGTTACGCACTACAAAGTTCTGGAGCGATTCGGATATGTTACCCTCGTAGAATGCAAATTAGAAACTGGTAGAACCCATCAAATTAGGGCTCATTTTCAGTACATAGGGCATCCACTATTTGGTGACCCAACCTATGGCGGAAATAAAATTTTAAAAGGAGTGAACACGGCAAAATACAAGCAGTTCATCAATAATAATTTTGAGTTATTACCCAGACAAGCATTGCATGCGCGCACTTTAGGACTTACTCATCCGATATCTGGAGAACGTCACATTTTTGAAAGCGATCTTCCAGAAGACATGGTAAAAGTTTTAGAAAGATGGCGAAACTATTCACTGTACCATTCTGTTGATTAATCGTCTATTGGTTTTGGGGTATTGATTCTTATCTTTGGGTGACATGAAAAAAATCTTCGCTTTTTTAGCTTTGATGCTTCTTTTTCAAGCATGTGAAGAGGATTTACCTGCTAAGAATCCTACACCGGATTTCAATCCAACTCCTTACGTTTGGGTTACGCCAAATGGATTTTCCCCGCCGAATTTTCCTGCCGATAACCCTATGACAGTAGAGGGGATTGCGTTGGGGAGAAGGTTGTTTTACGAAACAAGACTCTCAGGGGACAATACCATGAGTTGTTCTTCCTGTCATTTGCCTGAATTAGCCTTTTCTGATCCAAATCAGTTTAGTGTTGGTATTGATGGAATTGCAGGTACGTTCAATGCACCGGCGATTATGAATTTGGCTTGGCAAGATTTTCTGTTTTGGGACGGAAGATCTCCTTCCCTAGAAATTCAAGCTTTACTTCCTGTAACAGATCCAATTGAAATGCATGAAACTTGGCTCAATGCTATTTCCAAACTAGAGCTCGACGCCAAGTATCCTTTACTCTTTGAAAAAGCTTTCGGAACTTCAGATGTAACAAAAGAGAGAATTGGCAGGGCGATTGCTCAATTTGAACGTAGAATGGTGTCAGCGAATAGTAAATACGATCGCTTTAGGAAAGGGGAGGAGGCCTTTACCGATTTAGAAAGCGAAGGATATGCTATTTTTAACAATGAGCAAGGAGATTGCTTCCACTGTCATGGAGATGCAACTACTTCAGGAATTTTTGGAGCCTTTGGTTCCATTCAATTTAGCAACAATGGACTCGATTCAAATTTGCGAATCAACTCGGGAAGAGAGAGAGTTACGGGAGATCCAATGGATCGGGCTAAGTTTAAAATCCCCAGCCTTCGGAATATCGATTTAACCGCTCCTTATATGCACGATGGACGATTTTTCACTTTAGAACAGGTTATAGAGCACTATAATCAAGGTGGATATCCATCTGCCACCATTGATCCAAATATGAAAGCTGCAGGAATTGGGCGCAATTGGTCTTTGAGACAAAAGGAAGCCTTATTGGCTTTCTTGAGAACTTTAACCGACCCAAGTTTTACTCAAGATACTTCTTTGAGTAATCCCTTCGAAGAATAGTTTCTGGCATACGGTTTGTTTGTATGTTAGCAGAATCCTAAAACGAAAACAACATGAAAGCAAGGACAGTACTTATGGGGGTTACCGCTGGAATAATTTTGATGGCATCTCCTTCATGTAAAAGCAAAAAGAAACCTGTTGAACCACCTAAAGGAGAGGTAGAAATAGTTCTTCCTTGTACAGAGTTCAAGTCAGACAAAAAGTATTTTAGAGCGTATTCCTTTGGGGAAAGTTCAGACCCTAATGTGGCTAAAAAGAAAGCTTTAAGCAATGCCAGAGCGGAATTAGCTGCTCAGATTTCTACAGTAATTAAAACAGTTGGAGATAATTATGTAAAATCTTCAGAGTTTAATAATGTTGAAGAAGTGTTGGAGCGTTTCGAAGAGAACTCTAGAACGGTAGTGAACGAAAGAATCAGTGGAGCTAAGGCAGTTTGTGATAAGCTTACCGAGGTTACTTCTACAAAGCGTTACAAATATTATGTAGCTCTTGAGCTATCAGGTGACGAATTAGTGGATGATTATTATAAAACATTAAGTAATGATCAGAGTCTGAAAATAGACTACGATTATGAAAAATTCAAGAAGACTTTTGACGAGGAGATGAAGAAATTGGAAAATCAATAAATGAATCTTTAAAAAAGGAGGCTGTCTGAAAAGACAGCCTTTTTTTTGTGCTCAAGAATTATAGACCAAAGGCAATGCGAATAAAGTCTTTGTAGTATCTCCTATCAATTTCAGTTTTAACCTTTGAAAAAGCATCTTCAGATGCCCTTTTATAGTCAAGCTGTACTCCTTTTACTCTATCTAAATTTACTTGGTGTATAAGCTTACCATTTTTGTCGCTCAATCGAATTCTTCCAGTTAATAAAGCACTATAAAAAGAATCCATTTGGCCTCCATTCTCAGTATTTGCAAGTATCTCCATCACAAAATCGGCATCTCCTGAACTTTTAACGGCAAATCCGTCCTTTAAAAACGCACTTTCCATGGTATTCAAAAGCACTTGTGAATTTCGACTTTCGCCGAATTCTGATTCTTCTGAGATTAAGAGAATGGTTGGTTTTACCAACTTAAGTTGAAGACTGGCTTCTGCAGGTTTAATTGAGCTGGCCATTAAGCCAATAATAGGATCCTCTGTGCTTCGGTCAATAATTTCAACCATATTGACAGTAGCCGTTAACCTTCCACCCTTAGAGTCCATGTTTTGAGGTAATTCAGAAAGACTCACTAATCCATTTTGATCAGAGTATAATGTGGGATCCTTTAAGCGAGCATCACTCAAATTGAGAAAGACGGGAATATTCGGGAGCAGATTTCCTTCATGCGAACGCATTTGAAATCCAACTAAATTTCGTGGAAGACTAAGTCCGATTTTCCATTCTATTTCATCCTTTATAGGTTCAATTCGGACATTTCGAATTGCTGTAGTGAGCTCGGTGTAAAGCGTGTTTCCAAGGAAAATCTCGCTCCCATTGTCGTCTACCTTTAGTGGCTCATTCCAGAAATCAGAAATAGCTTCAAGTGCTTTCAAGTAAGATTCAATGGCCTCCTGATCTTTTCCATTTAAATAAAATGATTGGGCTTGTCTTCTAAGTTGAACCGCCAATTCAGTTGCATTTTTCCTCCTTTGTTCTAATTCTCGCTGGTATTTCGACTTTTCTAAAGTGTAATAGACCCAATATTGGGTAGGCGTTTCATAAACATCTTGAATTTCATAACCCCTTAGTTGTTTGGCCGTTTTGGTCCTGATATTTGATTGAAATCGCTCTTTATATTCAAAATTATTTTCCATCTGATTTAAAAGAGAACTTCCCGACACTTCAATGGAAATTTCGCTTGCCAAATCAGTTAAAGCCTGGTTCTTTGCAATTTGAATATGATCTGCCCCTGAAGATAGTTTCCGTGCAGAGCCAATACCAACGTAGGTGTTCGGATCAATAGGTCTAGATTTAACCCAATAGGGTCTATCATCGACTGGAATAAGCACCTGATTCGCATCTTTTTTCGACTTACAACTAGAAAGTGGAATGGTAACGACTAGAATGGTGAGAAGGAGAAATATGCGCATAGAACTATTTAATTGTATTGATAAGTGCATCTGCAATTTCATTTCCTATTACAGAGTAAACTTCAGAAGCTAATTGACTACTAGACTTGATACTTCTTGGAGCGTTCGCCATGCGTTCGATATTCTTTTTAGAAGAGAAGTTTTGATCAACGCGATCATCTGAACTTCTTGATCCCCATGTGCCAGGATATAATTTCCTCACATCTCCTTTGTAATCAATATATTCAAGATTATCACTACGCTCAACGTTTATGACATCCGCTGCGATTATTTCGCCAGTAGTGGTAGAAATTAAACGATACTGAAAGGTGCAAGCAGCTGTATTATTCTGCCTAACAATGTTATAGCTTACTCGGTCATATTCATAAATCGTTTTAGTCTGACCAGTTTTGGGATCTTTAACTTTAACGGCCCTCGAAGTGAATCCTTTCTTTTGTTCTCGATTTAAATTTCCATCCACCAGATTGCCTTGAATGATTTCTCCACTCAATATGACATCCGCACCAAGCAACTGTCCAGCTGATGTGCTTTCACTGTTTTCGAAAGTTCCATCCATATTCAGTCGTTGCTCTTGCAAGACAATCTTTGTTTTGCTTCGATCTAAAACTCGCAAAAAGGGATTATTAGATTCTAGGATGGCGCGGGAGAGAGAAGACGCTATTGCCTCGCTCATTGCTTTATGTGAAGTTCTGTTTTCGATGGCCAACAAGCCAACGGTATATCTTCCGTTTTCTTGACAAATTTCCTGAAGATTTCGACTGTCTTTGAAATTGCCTTTTGAGTTAATCTGCTCGAATAAATAGTAAGCTTCGCGATAATCACCAGAATTGTAAGCTTCAATGGCTCTGTTGTATAAAGGTTGTTGAAAGGCTTCGGTACTTAGTTTAAAGGCATCTTTGAAATTAGGACTGAGCACCTGAACTTCGTCTAGTTTTGATTTAGCCTCTTGATAGTTCTCCTTTCTGAGATCTTCGTTTGCTGAGCTATATAGTTGATTAATATAAATCGATTTAGACTCCTCATACATTTGGTTGTATGATTCGGGAAGGTCTAAGTTCACTCCAACAAATTGAACACGATCTCTAAATTTTACTGCGTCAAGATAGGTGTAGACCGCTTTTTTATGGTCGGAAGTTGCCTGGGCTTGAAAGAAATCGGCAAGCTTATCATCTAAAACATTTTGCCCTGTTTTTTTCAATGCAATTTTGGCATCAACATTGGTTTTTTTTCTAACCAATGCATCGATATAATACTCAACAGCTTCAGTTTTCATCCCCGCTTCGTCGAGCTTGAAACCCTTTTTTAGCATGGATTTACTTCCACTACATGCGGCGATTAATAGAAAAATAATAAAACAGGATAGAAATTTTTTCATCTGTGCAATCTAGTAAAGTGGTTAAGGCAAATATACTTTTATGTATTTCCAAAAAGAATGCCAATGCTTAGCTTCGCCCAATAGATTAAATGAATCCATGATTGCTTTATTATCTCCAGCTAAACGTCTTAAAAATACTGAGGAATTGGTTGAAATAGAATGCTCTATTCCTAAATTTTTGCCTCAGGCGCGTGAAATCAATAGCGTTTTACGGAAGAAATCTGTCAACGCTCTGATGAAATTACAGGGAATAAGCAAAGAATTAGCATCAAATAATTGGGAGCGAAACCAAATTTGGTCTGGAAGCGAAGAGAATAGAGGTTGGGCAGCGATCTATTTATTCGATGGTGAAGTGTACCGTGGATTGGCTGCTGAGCATTGGAATGAGGATAATTTAGTGGCGGCTCAGAAAAGAATTCGAGTTATTTCTGGTTTATATGGTCTTTTATCACCTTTAGACAGAGTAGAACCGTATAGATTGGAAATGGGAACGCAGATCCGAATAAAGACAAAATCGAATTTGTATGAATTTTGGCGAAAGCGGCTAACGGATGAATTAGTGGAAATTTCCAATAATCAACCCATATTGGAGTTATGTTCTACAGAGTATTCAAAGGTTTTTGATAAGAAGAGATTGGGTATGCAAATGCATCAAGTAGAATTTCTAGAATCCAAGGGAGATTCAAAGCCTAAAGCTATTCAAGTTTATTTGAAACAGGCGAGAGGTATGATGGCGAGCTTTATCATTAAAAATGAGATAAAAGATTTGAATGATATTAGAGCTTTTGACTGGGAAGGCTATAACTTTGACAACAATCTTTCTTCAGAAAGAAAAAGTGTTTTTATAAGGTATCAATCCAAATGAATTTGAGTTTGAAAAAAATATTTATCTGCGCCGCTTTTTGTGTCGCATTTCCAAGCTTGGCGCAAAGGCAGTTGAATTATACTGATTTTGGATTTGCAGTTGGAGGGATGATTCATACTGGTGAAGTATCTAATGGTGGTGTAGGAGCGTATATATCTGACGCTCGACCTCAAGCAAAGCTTAATCTGAAAAGAACTCTAGCTTCTTGGTTTACAGTAGGTATAGAAGCTGGTTACGGCTATTTGTCCGCGAACGATGAAGATCACCTTCAGACCGATCGGAATTATAGTGTTTCAACACACCTAATCCAAGTGAACCCATTTATTGAATTGAATTTCATGAAATTTGGGAAATACAGAAGAGAACAAACTTGGACACCCTATCTTAAACTAGGTGGAGGAATTGTTTTTTACAATCCAGAGTTAAATGAAGATGCAGTCTATACAAGCAAAATCGAATTGAGGCCTAATGCCTATAGCGGATTAAATTTTCTAATTGCCCTAGGTACTAAGATTAGAACAAGTTATCATTCGTATTTAACACTAGAGCCAATCATTCACTTTGCCAATTTCGACGACATAGAAGGGTGGAGATACTCGCCAAATCTAACGAATAATGACGTTTACGGTGGATTTACAGTTGGTTACAACTATATGATATTTTAGTCATTAGCATAGAGGCATTGCCAAGTTGAAGAATTTTCAATCCTCTGTAGTTTGAAATCCGATTGAAGTCCGCTAAAGAGAATATTTCCTCCTAGGTCACCACCAGCTGGTCCAATATCTACAATCCAATCTGCGGCACGAATTACGTCTGGATGATGTTCAATCACGAGTATACTATGTCCTCTTTCTATTAAAGCATTAAATGATTTTAAGAGTTTAGAAACATCGTGAAAATGGAGTCCAGTTGTAGGTTCGTCGAAAATGAAAAGTGTCTGATTTCCAGAATCCTTTCCTTTTAAAAGGAAAGTCGCCAATTTAATTCTTTGCGCTTCGCCGCCTGATAAAGTGCTTGAACTCTGTCCAAGTTTAACATATCCTAATCCAACCTCTTGAAGACTTTTAAGAGTGTTTACAATGGAGGTTTTGCTATGTGTTGTAAAAAAGTCAATGGCTTCATCAACCGTTAATTCAAGTATATCGAAGATGTTTTTTCCGTCAAACTTTACATCAAGAATTTCTTCTTTGAACTTTTTGCCTTTGCATTGTTCGCAAACAATATGTACATCGGCCATGAATTGCATTTCGATATTTACATAGCCTTCGCCTTCACAAGAATCACATCTTCCGCCTGCAACATTGAAAGAAAAGTGTTTTGCTTTTAATCCTCTTGCAGCAGCCAATGCTTGATCTGCAAATAGATTTCGGATATCGTCGTAGGCCTTAACATAAGTAACAGGATTGGACCTCGAAGACCTTCCAATAGGATTCTGATCGATCATTTCAATCCGGTTGATTTTCTCGATAGAACCAGATAAAGACTTGAATTTTCCTGGTCTTTCCCCTTGCGCCTCAAGTCTTCTTTTTAATGCCGGATATAAGATTTTACGAATGAGTGTACTTTTTCCTGAACCACTTACCCCTGTAACGGCGGTAAGAACTCCCAATGGAAACTCCACAGAAACATTCTTTAAATTATGCTCTTTGGCACCTTCTAAACGGATGAATGAATGAGGAATCCTTCCTTTGCTCTGGTCTTCTATATTATAATTACCATTTAAGTAATCAGCAGTGTGACTGTTCTTTGCGCTTAAAATTCCTTCTACTGACCCCTGATAAATAAGTTGTCCTCCTCCAAAACCTGCCTCGGGGCCTATGTCTACAATGTAATCGGCTGCTTTCATGATATCTTCATCGTGCTCCACAACAATTACTGTATTACCTAAATCTCGAAGGGTTCTTAATACACCGATTAACCTTTGAGTGTCTTTAGGATGAAGGCCAATGCTGGGCTCATCTAGAATGTACATACTCCCAACCAAGCTGCTCCCTAATGAATTCGCTAATTGAATTCTTTGAGATTCTCCGCCCGAAAGTGTAGAGGCAGTTCTATTCAAATTGAGATAAGGCAACCCAACATCAACGAGATAGGTAAGTCGATTATCAATTTCGGTGAGAAGGCGTTTTGCAATTTTCTGCTCCTCCGTCTTGAAATCTAAAGAGCGGATGAAAACGAGTAAGTCAGAGATTGATAAATCGACTAGTTCGGATAGGCAGCGTTCATTGAGCTTAACATAATTTGATTCCTTTCGTAATCTAGTTCCCTTGCAATCTGTACATTGTGTTTTTCCGCGATATCGAGCCAGCATTACACGATATTGAATCTTATAGCTCTTCTGTTCGACGTATTGAAAGAATTTTCGAATACCATGAATCTTTCCTTTTCCATTCCAAAGGAGATCTTTCTGCTCAGCATTTAACTCATCATAGGGCCTGTGAACAGGAAATCCTAGAGCACTCGCTTGAATGATAAAGTCATCCTTCCACTCTTGCATTTTTTCACCTCTCCAAGGCATAATCGCTTCCTCATAGACTGATTTATTTCCATCAGGAACAACAAGATCCTCATCTATTCCAATGATAGTTCCAAATCCTTCGCAGGTGGGACATGCTCCATACGGATTGTTAAAGCTGAATAAATGCTGACTTGGAATTTCAAAACTCATTCCATCCTCCTCAAAACGATTTGAAAAGTGCTGCTCTTCATTTGTATCCACCCATTGTAGGATACAATTTCCACTTCCTTCATAAAAGGCGGTTTGAATAGAGTCTGCTAATCTATTTACGTTTTCTTCTGTAGAAGAGTCCGCTACTGCCCGGTCGACTACGAGCTCTAGTTTTGGCGAATTCCCTAATTCTTCTTTTAGCAATTCGCTGATAAGGTAGATTTTGCCTTCCCATCTAATTCTGGCAAAACCCTGTGATTGAAGTAATTCAATTACTCGAAGAGGATTCTTATCTAAAACATTAATTGGAGCTAAAATAAGAAGTTTCCGTTGGTTGTCCTGTAATTGGATATAGTCTAAAACATCTTCTACCAAATGCTTTTTCACCTCTTTTCCAGAAATAGGCGAGAAGGTTTTACCCAATCTAGCGTAGAGAAGTTTTAGAAAATCATAAATCTCAGTTACAGTACCAACGGTAGATCTAGGATTGCGTGAAACTACTTTTTGTTCCACAGCAATGGCAGGTGACAGCCCAGAAATGGAATCACATTCAGGCTTATTTAATCTACCTAAAAATTGTCTTGCATAGGCAGAAAGACTTTCCACATATCTTCTTTGTCCCTCAGCATAGAGGGTATCAAAGGCTAAACTAGACTTGCCAGAGCCACTTAAGCCCGTGATTACTATTAAGTTGTTCTTTGGTAAATCGACGTCTATTCCTTTAAGGTTATGCATTCGAGCACCCTTAATTGAAATAATATCTGATTCTATAAGCGGTGAAGATTCCTTCAAAATGATTTTTTTATTAAGTTAACAAAGCTAAAGAGATAGTTTGGGATGATTATTCATAAAGTGTTCTATATTTGCATTAATCAAAAACCGAAATTCTATAGGCAAAAATTCTACTCTGTTTCATTTTTAACATTTAAACAGGCAGAATTATGCAAAAGAATTTGGTTGAGGACCAAGTATTGGTTCAACGATACGTAGGTGGTGAGGAGAATGCTTTAGAGCAGCTCATTCATAAACATCAGCAAAAAATTTTCGGATTCATAATTAGCAAGGTAAAAGATGAAGATCTGGCAAATGATCTTTTTCAAGACACCTTTGTGAAAGTGATTAACACCTTGAAATCGGGCAGATATAACGAGGAGGGAAAATTCATTCAATGGGTAATGAGAATTGCTCATAATCTTGTTATTGATCATTTCAGACGAAACAAGCGGTTTCCAACGGTTCGGGCTACGAATGACTTTGATATTTTTGATGTGATTGATTCACCTGAAAAGAATATTGAGGAGTCTACCATTCATAATCAAATACTTCTGGATGCTCAAAAGTTAATTGAGTATTTGCCAGAGGAGCAAAGGGAAGTAATTCAACTCCGTATGAAGGAAGACCTTAGTTTTAAGGAGATTGCAGATCAAACAAATGTTAGTATCAATACAGCCCTTGGAAGAATGCGCTATGCGCTTATTAATTTAAGAAAGCTCATTGAGAAGCATCAAGTAGTATTGAGTGATTAAATTTTGAGAAGTCTACAATATGAATCATAGGCAGTCGTTCTAAGACAAAACCTGCCTATGAAAAATTATACAATAGACTTGGAGCCAACCATTGAGAAAAAGCAAAGCCCTAGGAATGAAACGGTTTCTTTCCTATTGAATTACAGCAAATCCCTTGAGAGGATAGAAATTAATAAAAGCCAATCGTTTTTACTGAATAAAAACTAGCTTCTATAAATCAATTTGCTACGTCGCTGAGGAATTTAATACGTATTAGGCGAAGTATTTCTTCTTCATAATCCCCATTGAATTCCTCAATGGCGGCAGCAATGTCGTCTGAGTCTGCTTCCATGAAGTAGTCATAAATTTCTTCAACCTCTTCTTCATCTAGAATATCTTCAATATGATAATTCAGATTGACCTTAGTTCCAGAATGAACAATGTGTTCAATTTCTGTAATTAAGTCGGTCATGGTCATTCCTTTTGAACTAGCTATATCTTCAAGACTGAGCTTTCTATCCATGGATTGAATGATATAGACCTTGTTTTTAGATTTATTAACAACAGACTTTACCGATAAACTCGAATCCTTTTCGATGTCATTCTCCTCAACATGTTTGGAAATGAGATTTACGAAGGGTGTGCCGTATTTTTTTGCCTTGCCTTCACCCACACCACTTATTTGTTTTAGTTCTTCCATAGAAGTGGGGTAGTGTGTGGCCATTTCGGAGAGTGATATCTCTTGGAAAACTACATATGGAGGCACGCCAATTTTTTGTGCTTCTTTTTTTCGCAAATCTTTTAATTGCTTAAAAAGTACATCATCCAACACAGCTGTTCCTCCAGCACCTTCGCTGGAGTCTGAAAAATCAAGATCAAAATTATGATCTTCACGAATCATAAAAGGAACGGGCTTTTGGAGAAACGCCTCTGATTTTTCATTCATTTTAAGAACACCGTACGTTTCGATGTCCTTCACTAGGTATCCTTGAACAATAGCTTGCCTCATTACACTGGTCCAGTGCAATTCAGAACCGTGTGTTCCCTTTCCATAAATAGGTAAGGTGTGGGCTCTGTTGGATTTAATTATTGAATTCAATTCGCCCCTTAGGATGGAAGTAATGTGCTGTATCTTAAGTCTTTGATTTGTGTCCTTAACGGCTTCCAAAACGAGTCTTAAATCCTTAGATGCATCAAAAAGACTTCGTGGATTTTTACAATTGTCACACATCTCGTTACAATCTTCAGTAGAAAATTTTTCACCGAAATAATGCAAGAGAAATACTCTTCGACAACAACTTGTTTCAACAAAACCTACTGTTTCCTGTATGAGTTGTTTACCTATTTCTTGTTCTGAAACAGGTTTGTTATTCATGAATTTTTCAAGCTTCTCTATATCTTTATGAGAGTAGAAGGCTAAGCAAATTCCTTCACCACCATCTCTTCCTGCCCGACCCGTTTCCTGGTAATAACTCTCTAAACTCTTGGGAATGTCATGATGAATAACAAAACGCACATCCGGCTTATCTATACCCATTCCGAAAGCAATGGTAGCCACAACGACCTCAACATCCTCCATTAAAAACGCATCCTGATGCTTTACACGAGTAGCACTATCAAGACCAGCATGATATGAGACTGCATTAATTCCATTCACTTGGAGGGTTTCGGCAATTTCCTCAACTTTTTTTCGGCTGAGACAATAGATTATACCACTTTTGCCAGCGTGGTTTCTTATGAATTTAATGATTTCATTTTCAATATCTTTCTTTGGTCGCACCTCGTAAAACAGATTGTCTCTATTGAAAGAGGATACAAACACATTTGCTGATTCCATACCCAGATTCTTCTGGATATCTGATTGTACTTTTGGAGTAGCGGTGGCCGTTAAGGCAATAACTGGCCTTCTCACAATGCGATTGATTATGGATCGCAGATTTCTGTATTCAGGCCTGAAATCATGGCCCCATTCAGAAATACAATGCGCCTCGTCTATTGCGTAAAATGAAATTTTTATTTGTTGAAGCAACTCTATATTCTCATCCTTAGTAAGCGATTCAGGAGCAACATAAAGTAACTTAGTGATACCACTTCTAAGATCTGCCTGAACCTGTTGAACGTTCTTCTTGGTTAAAGAAGAATTTAGAACATGCGCGATGCCCACTTCCGAAGAAAAACTCCGGATGGAATCTACCTGATTCTTCATTAATGCAATAAGTGGAGAAACTACAATTGCAGTTCCTTCCATCATAAGAGCGGGTAGTTGATAGCACAGTGATTTACCTCCACCTGTAGGCATAATCACGAAAGTGTCGTGCCCGTCTAGTAAACTTTGGATTGCGGGTTCTTGATTTCCTTTGAAACCCTTGAAGCCAAAAAACTTCTTTAATTGTTCTGATGCTGCTGTCATTATCACGAATAAGACCTATTGATATAACCTTTGGGCTACAGAGACCTAAAATAAGGTGAAAAAATGATTTATTAATAGAAGTTTATGGAATTTTACTCCGCTAGTTTCTTAACAATCGTAGATTTACTCAGAATTTCATAAAGACTTGGAAAAAGATAAAGAAACCATGAGCTTTCTAGACCATCTAGAAGTGCTTCGATGGCATTTAGTTCGCATTACTATTGCTATTCTTATAACTGGGATTGGCGTGTTTATTGCTAAAGATTTTTTTATAGACACCGTATTATTTGGTCCTAGGCGGCCTGATTTTGAGACTTATAAGTTGTTTTGTAACGTTAGTTTGTCTTTAGGACTGGAAGGAATTTTCTGTTTCACAGAAGCTCCTTTTGAGCTGCTCAACACCAAAATGGCAGGGCAATTCACTACACACATATTGGTTTCGTTCTTGGGTGGGATTGTAATTAGCTTCCCTTATGCCGTGTTTGAATTTTGGAGATTTATATCCCCAGGACTCAGTAAAACCGAAAAAAAGTCAAGTAGGGGTATCGTTTTCTCAGCGAGCATACTCTTTTTTCTTGGTGTGGCCTTTGGTTATTATCTCATTGCGCCGCTTTCAGTTCAGTTTTTAGGCAGCTACACCATTAGTGACGAAATTGTAAATAGAATTGATTTAACTTCATTCATTAAGACCATTACTTCCGTTACCTTGTCAAGTGGTATCCTGTTTGAATTGCCAGTAATTGTGTTTTTTCTTAGTAGGGCGGGTATTTTAACACCCGCATGGATGAAGGCATACCGCAGGCATGCAATAGTTGTTGTTTTAATACTTTCTGCCATTATTACACCTCCAGACATATTAAGCCAGATCTTAGTGAGTATTCCAGTAATACTTCTCTATGAACTGAGTATTGGTATAAGTCGAAGACAGGAAACAAGAAGACTTAAAAAAGAGATGGCCTTATGATGACTTTGCGTGCAGAAGGATTAATTAAGCGCTATCGAAAAAGAAGCGTCGTAAAGGGTGTGTCTTTTGAAGTGAAACAAGGTGAAATTGTTGGTTTACTAGGGCCGAATGGAGCCGGTAAGACTACTTCTTTTTATATGACCGTTGGACTAATAAAACCCAATGAGGGCAGGGTTATGTTGGATGACGTTGAGATTACAAATGATCCTATGTACGTTAGAGCGAAGAAAGGAATTGGATATCTCGCTCAAGAAGCCTCTGTTTTTAGGAAATTGAGTGTAGAACAAAATATCTTGGCTGTTCTGCAGATGACTTCTTTATCTCGCGATCAGCAGCAGGAAAAATTGGAATCGCTTTTGAATGAATTTAGTCTTCAGCATATCCGCACAAACAGAGGAGATTTATTGAGTGGAGGGGAGAGAAGAAGAACGGAAATAGCTAGAGCACTCGCGGTAAGTCCTAAATTTATTCTATTAGATGAACCTTTTGCAGGTGTAGATCCGATTGCAGTTGAAGATATTCAGCAGATTGTAGCTGGTCTAAAGCAGAAGAATATTGGAATTTTAATAACCGATCATAACGTTCAAGAAACACTGGCTATAACTAATAGAACCTACTTAATGTTTGAGGGCAGTATTCTTAAGTCGGGCTCAGCCGAAGAGTTGGCAGAAGATGAACAGGTTCGTAAAGTGTATCTCGGAAAGAATTTTGAACTTCGGAAAAAGAATTTCGAGTTTTAAAATCGAGTTGCAGCGGCTCTTTGAAGACGATCATTTATAGCTAAGCCTAAGCCTTCCTCTGGCATACGATGTGCAATTATTCGCTTACAATTACTTTTTCCTAAGTAACGTAGAGATTCAAAAAGATTAGTGGCTGCTTCATTTAAATCTCCATTTAAGCTCAATTGAATATAAGGATGATTCATTTGCTTAGGATGGATTTTGAACAAACTTAAAAAGGCACAATCTTCGTCTGGAAGAAAGTTGTGCCACTCTTGTTCTGAAAATAATTCAATAGGAATCCCGGGCGAATAATGAGCAGATAACATTCCAGGAGACAATGCTTTAGGTCCGTTAACTTCAATTGCCAAGTTATATCCAAACCAAGTTTCTAAATCCTCTTTGGTTGTGCTACCAAACCTTCGTATCACAGGTTTGTCTCCTGTGCAATCGAGAATAGTAGATTCTACACCTAATTTGCAGCTTCCTCCATCTAAAATATAAGGAATACGATCTTTAAGTTGGTCAAATACATGGGTGGAATTTGTAGGGCTAGTCATTCCAAAAAGATTAGCGCTAGGTGCGGCTAAGGGGAAGTCTATTGCCCTTAGTAATTCTAGAGTTAGAGGATGATTCGGAATTCGAAATGCAAAGCTTCTTAGTCCTGAAGTAGTGATGTCTGGGATCTCATTTGACTTTTCGACGATGTAAGTAAGTGGACCTGGACTAAACCTTTCTACTAAATCTTTGAGATAGGGTGGGGTTGTTTTCAGTATGCTTTGAATTCTCTTGAAATTTGGAAAGTGAAGTATTAATGGATTAAAACTGGGTCGTTTTTTTGCATCATAAATTTTAGCGACAGCTAAAGGATTTAGTCCATTTCCAGCCAAACCGTAGACTGTTTCCGTTGGAATGGAAACCAATTCGCCTAATTTTAATAGACGGATAGCTTCCGATAGATCCTTTCCAATTTGGGTTTTCAATTCCTCGAAAAATCTGTTGTCAGTTGAAAAGTAGGTATGTTGGCCGAAAATTTAGTCATGTCATCCAATTTCTGAAACATGTAAATTCCCTTCATTGCACCGACAAAACCAACTATCCCAACACCTGAAGAATACTCAAAACTTTCACCTGGATGAAGAATGGGCTTTAAACCCACAACGCCCTTTCCTTCAACTATATAAGATTGTTTATCGCTATCAAATATCATCCATTTTCTGGATAGTAAACGAATGCTGTAATTGGAGAGGTTAAGAATCTCTATGGTATAACTGAAAAAATGCTGATTCCCAAAAGGCGTTTGCTGCCTTCCTCTGTAAGAAGGGGTGACTCGAATTTGAATTAAGGGTTGAATTGACCTTTCCAACTTTATAGAGAATAAACGGCTAAACCAATAGATACGATGGTGAAGATAGCAGACATTAGTATAAATCCAAACGCTGCGCCAAAAAATTTAAATAGTCTTTTAGTAGTCGTTTGTTGATAGAATGATTTAAACCCAAGCCATAAATAAAGGGTGTAAATTATCATAATAGGCACTAATATGTCTATTTCCAGAAAGAAAGAGAGGGCCTGAACCAAAGAATACAAGAAGAAAATAAATGCGTGGTTATAGAGAATGAAGATGACATGATCTACCAAAAGGATATCAGGGGAACGTATGTACAAGAGCTTCATCCAAAGAGCAAAAAATGGAACGAATACGAGGAAAACAATTAAAAGCTCGTCAAGAATACTTGCAATAAATTGACTGTATGTCATTTTACCTATATTAAAAAAGATCTGATACATCAATCGGTTTTGGAAAGTGGTTGCCAATCCCATTTTATTCAGTCCTATTTCTGCGGGCTCAGATGAATTTTCAAAGGCATACTGAGCGATATCATCTTCAGAATACGACGGTAGATCTACTGTGTCATTTACTGTATTTATGGAATCTTCGTCAAAATTGAATTGAATAAAGTTCTCATTACTTTCTTCTAAATTAAGGTCTGCTCTCGCCTTAATGGGCAATGAGTCGGTTGGTTGAATAGCAAGCTGCAAGCGGTTTAAGGCAACGGAAACAAGCAAAAACCATATAAAAAGACGCAAGGGATGTACAATTCTAGCACGGCGCCCCGCAATAAACTCTTTTGCCAGAAATCCTGGTTTGAAGAGGAGTGGTACCATTGAATTTCTTAGTCGAGAATCGCTACTAAATAATGATGCTGCAGCAAAGGCAATCATTGACCCCAGGGTTAAACGTCGAGTGTCATTAATTTGTCCGCAATTTGGACAAAAGTTTTCGCCATGCAGAAGTTTACTACAATTCAGACACTTTTTACCTTTAAATGTATTCGATTCCCACATCAATACAAGTCGCTAGAAGAAAATTGGCTGAACGCAATAACTCTATCGTACCGCAAGCCTATTTCGCGGTGATAGGCAATAAGCTGATAGGAATTCTCTGTTTCCCAGTGATTTCCCTCTAAATCATCTAAACTAAGCCCTGAATTTGGAGATTCAGCTAATGAATACATATAATTGTAATAGCCTTGCTTCAGAAGAATTTTTTTTCGATAAACGCCCAAGGAGTAATCATAAGTCATTTTATAGCTTTCAAGACATGTCCAATTCGAGAAAGCACCTGTTACATATGCGTCTTCGTTTCTAAAGGGCTCTTCGATCTTTAGAAAAAAATCCACCCAAACATAGTCCGATTCGGTCTGATTATCCGTCCCTGTGGTTGTTCGAATGACAAACATTCCATTGATATCATCCCAAGTGGTATACCGGTTAATTGCTCTTGATTGATCGGTTTCTAAATAATAGGTAAGATTAGTATCGAGCTCAATTTTTCGGATGTTCATGCTGAGATTCCGATCATCTTTGGTATCAAAAACCCTCCATTCATTTCCACCCGGAAATTGATTTTCTAGGTCGAAGTCATAATTCAAGAGGTAGTTTTGAATAAATCTAGGCTTCAGATTATCAATGGAAGAAGCCCAAGATTGATTTTGTAAAAGACTCACATGTAGATCCGTAAATGCATTTGGGATTTCATAACCTGAATGATTCAAATTAAAATCAAGCTCTTGATGCGTGTCCATTGTTTCTACTTTAGATGGCCTCCGAATTCTTCCTGAAAAGTTGGCAATTTCTTCATAAATAACAAAACGCTTTGTTAATATCGGCTCATCCACTTTGTCTTTATACACTACCAGCAGATAGTTTCCTGATAAAATTGGTTGAATTTGCGCATTAGGGATTCTCAGGGAATAATGGGTGTAGGGGACATAAGTGTTGAATGAATATGCAAATTCTGTGATAAAGTAGTCCTGATAGCCTTCGAGATATTGACTTTTCATCAAGTCAGAAGGTGTCCAATCTGCATTACAATGCACAATAGTATAGTTGTAAGTAGTGCTTTGAGCCTTCAAATCGTCGAAATGGAGCTCCAAGGTCTGTCTACTTTGCAATAGAATTGCAGGAAATGCAAGAATGTCGTTGGAGGGAAAAAGCTGAACTGTTTTAATATGGTCTCTATATATCTTGTCTTTAAAATCTATATTAAAGTCTTGATTTCCAATTGCATTTACTGTCAATTGAAGAAAAAAGCCAAAGTAAATCAGCAGCAAAGAACCAAATGGGATTTGCAAATGTTTGAAGTTCATATTTTCTTTTTTTCTATTCTGTGATAGAATAATGAAGATTTAATCGCAATGCTATGCACAAATTTCTAATTTTGCCCGCGAAAATCACCGTACAATATGTCTAAAGACATCCGGATTAAACGCGGCCTCAATATTAAGCTTAAAGGGGCTGCCGACAAGATCCTTGCCACTTTTAACCCACCGGGTATTTATGCCATCAAACCAGATGACTTTAAGGGAATCAATCCCAAATTAGTTGTGAAGGAAGGAGATGAAGTACTTGCTGGGCAACCCATCATGTTTGATAAAAACATGGATAGCGTAAAATTCTGTTCTCCTGTTAGTGGAGAAATAACGGAAATCGTAAGAGGGGCCAAAAGAAAGTTACTAGAAATTCGAATTCTTCCTGATCAGGATTTGAAATATGTAAATTTTCAAGCCCATTCGCCATCCGACTTGAGTCGAGAGAAAATCGTTGAGACTCTTTTGGAATCGGGTGTATGGCCATTTATTAGGCAAAGACCCTATGGTGTAATAGCGAATCCAAAAGATTCACCCAAGAGTATTCACATTTCTTGTTTTGACTCAAATCCTTTAGCTCCAGATGTAGATTTCACGCTACATGGACTAGAACAGGAGTTCAATATTGGTTTAGAGGCCTTAAAGAAACTAACCTCAGGCAAAATACACTTGAACGTTGATGGATCTACGAATCCGGACAAGGCGTTTACAGGTGCTAAGGGGGTGCAGATCAATAAATTTAGAGGTCCTCATCCTGCAGGAAACGTGGGTGTTCAGATTCACCACATTGGGCCGCTTAACAAAGGTGAACTAATTTGGTATTTGTATCCACAAGATGTGGTTTGTATTGGTCGTCTATTTGCTAATGGAAAGGCTGATTTTACCCGTATTATTGCTTTGGCTGGAAGCGAATTTACTAAGCCAAGATATGTTAGAACCCTTCCTGGTGCTCAGGTTAAGCCTATGTTAGCCGATAATTTGAAAGACGGGAATGTTCGCATTATCAGTGGAAACGTATTAACGGGTACACGGATAGAAAAGGATGGTTTTCTAGGCTTTTACGATACTCAGATTACTTCTATAATAGAAGGAGATCAACCTGAATTCTTTGGATGGTTGTTACCTGATCCAAACAAATTTAGCAACTCAAGAACATTACTTTCTTGGCTTCAACCCAATAAAGAATATGTTTTAGATACCAATATGCACGGTGAGGAGAGGGCTTTTGTTGTTACTGAAGAGTATGAAAAAGTATTTCCTTTCGACATTTATCCTGTTCAACTGCTGAAAGCGATGTTAGCAGAGGATATTGAAAGAATGGAGCAACTAGGAATTTATGAGGTAACGGAAGAAGACTTTGCTTTGTGTGAAGTTGTTTGTACTTCAAAAATCCCATTGCAATCTATTGTAAAGGAGGGATTGGAATTGGTTAGAAAAGAATTGAGCTAGTAAATTATTTATAAATGAAGGCAGCACGTAAGTTATTGGATAGTATCCGTCCTCATTTTGAGAAAGGAGGAAAGCTAGAGAAGTTTTACCCAGCCTATGACGCGTTTGAAACCTTTGCTTTTGTTCCAGGACACACGACTCATGCAGGGGCTCATATTCGAGATGGCATAGATCTTAAAAGAACAATGGTAACGGTCATTTTTGCCATGGTTCCAGCGCTACTTTTTGGAATATGGAATGTTGGATTTCAGCACTTTACAGCATTAGGTACCATAGATACAAAAGAGTTTCTAGATTTAATGCTCTTCGGTTCATGGAAAGTATTGCCCATGGTGGTAGTTTCATATGGAGTGGGTTTAACAGTAGAGTTCATTTTCGGAATTATTAAAAAGCACAGTATCAACGAGGGGTATTTGGTTTCTGGAATGTTAATTCCCTTGATCATGCCAGTTGATATTCCTTTGTGGATGGTTGCTGTATCAGTAGTTTTTGCTGTTGTAATTGGAAAGGAGGTGTTTGGTGGAACTGGAATGAATATTCTTAATCCAGCTTTAACAGCCCGTGCTTTTGCCTTTTTTGCCTATCCCTCATGGATGTCTGGAGATAAAGTATGGGTAAATACCGCAGATGGTGCTGTAGTAGATGGATACTCTGGCGCAACCATTTTGGGTAACTTGGCTACAACAGGAACAACAGGTTCAGCCTATGCAGATTGGAGTGTAGCTGAAATGGTTATAGGTACCATTCCTGGTTCTATTGGTGAGACGTCTAAAATTGCAATTCTAATAGGGGCAGCTATATTATTAGTCACTGGAATAGCTAGTTGGAGAATCATGTTGGCATCCGCCGTTGGCGCTTTAACAATGGGATTCATTTTTAACCTGGCTGCGCCACACATGATTACTGAAGTTCAGAGAAACTTCATGGCTATTCCCTATTGGCAGCACTTAATTATTGGTAGCTGGATGTTTGCAACTGTATTTATGGCAACAGATCCTGTATCGGCGGCTCAAACTCCTACAGGTAAGCTTTGGTATGGATTCCTCATAGGCTTCCTTGGAATTATGATTAGAGTTTTTAACCCAGCATATCCTGAGGGAATGATGTTGGCTATTTTATTAATGAATGTTTTCGCGCCCACTATTGATCATTATGTAGTTGAGTCGAATGTTAAGAGGAGATTAAAACGAGTAAAAGCTGTAGCACAATGAAACTAGATGTAAATAGCAATGGCTACACATTCATTTTCGCTGCCGTTCTTGTAATATTAGTTGCTGCAATGCTTTCTATTGCTGCAACTAGTCTAAAGACGAAGCAGGATATGAATGTTGAAATGGAAAAGAAACAAAACATTCTAATGTCGCTCGGAATGACCGTGACTCGAGATGAGGCAGAGGAACTTTATGGTTCTATTATACAGGAGGAAATTGTACTTCTGAACGGAGTTCCTCAGGAAGGTGGAGTAGGTGCTTTCGAAATCGATATGGCTGAAGAATTGAAGAAGGGAGTTTCCGAAAGAAACTTACCGCTATATGTCGCTAGTTTCGAAGGAACTACATCCTATATTGTTCCTTTAAGAGGAAAAGGCTTGTGGGGCCCGATTTGGGGCTACGTAGCCTTGGAAGCAGATTTAAGTACAGTTAAAGGCGCCACCTTCGGGCACAAGACCGAAACCCCAGGTTTGGGTGCCGAGATTTCAACGCCTATTTTTCAAGATCAATTTGCTCAAAAGCGAATTATGGAAGACGGTAAATTTGTTAGTATAGAGGTTCGCAAGGGCGATGCTAATGGAGATCATCAAGTAAATGGAATTTCTGGAGGCACTATCACTTCGGTTGGAGTGGATGATATGCTTAAAGATTGTTTAAAAGGGTACACCTCTTATTTTGATTTAAAGAAGGGTGAACAAAAGGCGGTGGAAGAGCCTGTTTTGGAGGAGACTATCCCCCAAGATAGTACCTCCGTAGTAGATGAAAAATTGGCGATTCTTTAATTCTAAGCGAAATGAGTGAAGTAAAGACAGAAGTAGAAAAGAAGGTGAGTGAGCCTCTTTTCTCAAAAAAGAACAGACAGCTGATGAGCAGTCCGCTAAATGATGATAATCCTATTACCGTTCAAGTGTTAGGTATTTGTTCAGCATTGGCGATCACGGTTAAATTAGAGCCAGCTATCGTAATGTCTCTTTCCGTTTTGTTTGTTTTAGCGGCTGGTAATGTGATCATTTCTCTCATGAGAAATTTAATTCCAAGTAGAATTAGGATTATCGTTCAATTGGTTGTTGTTGCCTCTCTAGTAATTTTAGTAGACCAAGTGCTTAAGGCCTATGTTTACGATGTGAGTAAACAATTATCCGTGTTTGTAGGTCTTATTATAACTAATTGTATCATCATGGGCCGCTTTGAAGCATTTGCTTTAGGTAACACTCCTTGGAAATCTTTCTTAGATGGAATAGGAAACGCTCTTGGGTATGGGTGGATATTAATTGCGGTTGCTTTTTTTAGAGAATTATTAGGCTCTGGGACTTTATTTAACGTGCAGATTATTCCTTTGTCGTGGTATATCAATCCTCAAACAGGTGAAGGTTTTTATGCCAATAATGGAATGATGCTTTTGCCTCCAATGGCCCTTATCACTGTTGGTATTATCATCTGGATTCAGCGCTCAAGGAATACTAAACTCATCGAAAACGCTTAAAGAAATGCAAGAGCTTCTAAATATATTTGTAAAATCAATATTCGTAGAGAATATGATTTTTGCCTATTTCTTGGGCATGTGTTCCTATTTAGCTGTATCAAAAACAGTAAAGACGGCAGTAGGTCTTGGTGCTGCAGTTATTTTTGTTTTGGGTGTAACAGTCCCAGTAAACTGGTTGCTTGAGAACTATGTTCTTCAACAGGGTGCCTTGGCGAAATGGCTCGGACCTACGTTTGCGGAAGTAGATTTGAGTTTTCTATCCTTTATTATGTTCATTGCAGTAATTGCCTCCATCGTACAGTTGGTTGAAATGGTAGTTGAGAAATTTGCTCCAGCATTGTATTCTGCCTTGGGAATTTTTCTTCCACTAATTGCTGTAAACTGCTCAATTTTGGGAGGTGCTCTTTTTATGCAAGAAAGAGCATATGGAACTATTACAGAGGCCACCGTTTATGGACTGGGTTCTGGGATAGGATGGTTTTTAGCTATTGTTGCAATTGCAGCCATTCGCGAGAAAATCAAGTATTCAAATGTACCAGCCCCGCTTAGAGGTTTAGGTATTACGTTCATTCTGACAGGCTTAATGGGCATCGCGTTCATGAGTTTTATGGGTATTAAACTCTAATTATAGTTCATATGCTATTAGTAGAAACATCTACAATTATTATTACAAGCATAGTTGTATTCTTTGTAGTAATTCTTTTGTTGGTTGCCTTATTGCTTACTGCAAAGGCGAAATTGGCTCCTTCCGGTCCGGTAACTCTTATTATCAATGGAGAATCGGTTGAAGTAGAATCTGGAACCACTTTGCTCGGTACTTTGGGAAATCAAAAGATTTTCTTGCCTTCTGCTTGTGGTGGTGGTGGAACTTGCGGAATGTGTAAGTGTCAAGTTATGGAAGGTGGAGGAGAAATCCTTCCCACTGAAACTGGATTCTTCTCGAGAAAAGAGATTCAAGAAAATTGGAGACTTGGATGTCAGGTGAAGATCAAAAATGATATGACCATAAAGGTTCCTGAAGAAATTTTTGGTATCAAGAAGTTTGATTGTGAAGTTGTATCCAATTACAATGTCGCAACCTTTATTAAAGAGTTTGTCGTTCGTCTTCCTGAAGGCGAACATATGGAATTTGAGGCTGGGGGTTACATTCAAATAGATGTACCAAAGATCGAGGTCGACTTTAGTAAAATGAATATCGCCCCAAATCCAAATGATCCTGCAGGTCCGGACAAATTCAAAGAAGATTGGGATAAGTTCAATCTTTGGAATTTGAGGATGAAAAATGATGAGCCTCAGTTTAGGGCTTATTCTATGGCCAATCATCCCGCAGAAGGAAATATTATAATGCTCAACATTCGTATTGCTACGCCGCCATGGGATAGAGCAAAAAATGGATGGATGGATGTAAATCCAGGCGTTTGTTCATCGTATATTTTTGGAACTGTTCCCGGAGATAAGGTAACTATTTCTGGCCCCTATGGTGAGTTCTTTATAAAGGACACCGGAAAAGAAATGGTATATGTTGGAGGTGGAGCAGGAATGGCTCCGTTAAGAGCACATATTTTCCACCTATTTCATACACTGAAAACTGGAAGGAAAGTATCGTATTGGTATGGTGGTAGATCAAAACGTGAATTGTTTTACATAGAACAGTTTAGAATTATTGAGAAGGAATTCCCTAACTTTAGATTCTTCGTTGTTTTATCTGAACCTATGCCAGAAGATAATTGGGTAGTTTCGAAAGATATTGACGATAGAAATGGAGACGGATTCCTAGGATTCGTTCATCAGTCATTCATCGATAATTACTTGTCTAAACATGATGAGCCAGAGGAAATCGAATTCTATTTCTGTGGTCCACCAATGATGAATGCTGCCGTTCTAAAAATGGTAGATGATTGGGGTATTCCACCAGAGCAAGTGGCCTTTGATGATTTTGGAGGTTAATATTGATACAAAAGACCATCTTCGGATGGTCTTTTTTTATACTTAAATCTATAGATGATGAAAGCTTTTCTTTTCTTGATTACCCTGTTTTTGTTGTCTTGCTCTTCTAATGAAGACCTGGTACAAGTTCAAAACTATGGACCTATTCAAGGAACAACGTATCAAGTGTCATATGTTGTAAATTCTGGAACAACGTATCAGAGCCAGATAGACAGTATTCTACAGATTGTAGATAGAAATTTAAGCACTTGGCTGCCTCACAGCGGAATTTCAAAATTAAATGCAGGAGATAGTATTATAAAAGTTCAATACCCTCTATTGGCTAATGTAATTGACAGCTCAAGAAAGTATTATTATCAAACGAATTCATATTTTGACATTACCATTGAACCATTAATAGAACTTTGGGGATTTTATCAAAAGTCTAGCGGAATTCCAGATTCAAGTAGAATAGATTCGGTCTTGAGTTTAGTCGGTTGGCAGCATCTCTATGATGAGAATGGCTATTTATGGCTTGATAAAGGAGCAGGAATAGACGTTAATGGAATAGCGCAGGGTTACTCTGTCGATTTAATTGCAGAGTTCTTGATGGCGAAGGGGGTGGAAAATTTCATGGTTGAAGTAGGAGGTGAGTTAAGAGCAAAAGGCAAGAACATCGACGATAAAATTTGGAGAATAGGGATTGACAAGCCAGTGGAGAATATTGAGGTAGATAGGCTTCAAGAAATTATAAGTCTTGAAAATTCAGCACTTGCAACATCGGGTAACTATAGAAAATATAAAGTAGACCCTGTGAGTGGAAAGAAATACGGTCACTCGGTAAACCCGAAAACAGGTTTTCCCGAAGAAAGTAGCTTGCTAAGTGCAACAGTCTTATCTCATTCTGCTACTCGAAGTGATGCTTGGGGAACGGCAATGATGGTAATGGGTATTGAAAAAACAAAACAGCTTTTAAAATCACAAAAAGGACTCCAAGCCTATTGGATTCTAACAGATAGAAAAGGAGATTGGAAGGTTGAAACTACAGATGAGTTCCAACTATTAATTAATTAAGCCGATTTATCTGCAGGCTTTGCACACTTTTCATTTGGAGTAGCACCACAAAAGCTGCATGACTCGCCTTCTTTATTCAAGAAAGGACTATTGCTTGCACAAGTACCAGCAAATTCCCCGTTTTTTTTACCCCAAATTTTAACGGCAATTCCAGCAAATCCAATTGCCAGAAGGACTAAGGTGATTATGAATAATTGCATGCTGCAAATATAGAGAGAAAATAGGGGTAGAAGGAATTGAAAGTAGTTTCCAGATAAAATTAGAAAGGTACTGTAGTTCTCTTTTTAATGACTACAGCACCTTCTATGAATAGAACTAAAGCATTTTATTCTACCCAGTCAGCAATGAATAAATTAGTGGCTCTTGTTCCTCCGTTTTGCCTGTTGGAAGCAAAAACCAGCTTTTTACCGTCAGGCGAAAACATGGGAAATGCATCAAATTGAGGATCGAAGGTAATTTGTTCTAATCCGCTGCCATCAATATTTATCATGTACAAATGAAAAGGGAAACCTCGTTCACTTGCATGATTTGAAGAAAAGATGATTTTCTTTCCAGAAGGATGAAAGAATGGAGCCCAATTTGCCTGACCGAGTTTTGTAATCTGTTGCATTTCACTTCCATCAGCATTACAAACATAGATCTCCATATTGGTTGGCTTTACCAAGCCCTGAGAAAGAAGATCTTTGTATTCTAGAATTTCTTCTTCAGTAGTTGGTCTACTCGCTCTAAATACAATTTTACTTCCATCTGGAGAGAAGAAAGCCCCTCCATCATAACCCAACTCACTCGTAATCTGAACTATATTTTTTCCATCTAAATCACAAGTGTACAATTCTAGGTCGCCACTTCTGGTACTAGTAAAAACCATGCGATCGCCTTTTGGAGATACCGTTGCTTCAGCATCGTAACCAGGTGTAAAGGTGAGCTGCTTCAATTGATTGCCCTTTAAATCGGCAGTAAAAATGTCAAACTCTGGATAAATAGGCCAAACATAAGCTCCATCTTGTCTAGGTTTTGGAACTGGAGGACATTCATCGTGAATCAAATGGGTAGAGGCATAGACAATAGTAGAGTCACCGGGTAAAAAATACGAACAGGTGGTTCTTCCTTTACCAGTTGAAAGCATTTTAGGTTTAGCCTCTCCCATATTGTCATTCTGCCAATTCGTGAAGAAAATCTGATCGCAGTTTGTGTTCCAATCTGGATTATTTGCCTGAAAAACAAGCATATTATTATCAAAACTGAAGTAAGCTTCGGCATTGTCTCCGCCAAAACTTAGTTGTTTAATGTTGGCTAAGTGCTTTTCTTCTTCGTAACGAAGCGCACTATTGTATTCATTTCCTTTCCAATCTTCTGATTTTGATTCAGTAGCGTTTACATCGCCTTCGTTGATAGGCGAGGAGCAAGCATAGGCCAAAATGGCCAATAATGCAATTCTTTTCAAGGTTCATTTATTTAGTTGCGCAAAGATAACCTCCTCAAAATATGGATACAACCGAAGTAGTTAAAATCAAAAATTCTTTATCTAAACTCCAGTTTTTCTTGAAGTTTAAGATATCTTCGAACTACCTTCAAATTTCAAAAACGTACCTCATGAAAAATTTAATACGATTTGCTTTTGTCTTTCTTTTTTTCTTTGTTGGAAGTGTTTATTCGTCTGCTCAACAAAGAGAACAGAGTTGGAATGCTTATATGACCGCTTTAGAAGAGTCAGACAAAATATTTGTTTCAGTTGCCGTTAGTGAAAAAGGAAAGTTACTCTATTCTAGGGCGATTGGGATGCGTTCTATAGAGGGAAATTTAAAGTCTGATGAATCTACAGTATATCACATTGGATCAATTTCTAAATCTTATACGGCTACCATTATTCTTCAAATGGTAGATGAAGGTCGCCTTTCTCTCAACGATAAGTTGGCAATCTATTTCAGCGAAATTCCAAACTCAGAGAACATCACTATTGAGCAGTTATTAAGGCATCAAAGTGGTTTGGTTAATTTCACTAGTCTTCCAGAATACACAGATTATATGCTTACTTCCCAATCAAGGGAGCAAATGCTTGAACGCTTTGTCGCCAATGGAATTGAATTCAAGGAGGGAACCCAAACTTCTTACTCGAATACAAACTACGTATTGCTTTCGTTTATAGCGGAGGATATTGACAAATCTTCGTTTAGCGAAATTGTATCGAATAGAATAGCAAAACCTCTAGGGCTGAAACGCACCTATATCAATAATCAGATTGATGTTTCAAAAGGGGAGGCGGAGTCTTACGTTAAGATAGGGAAATGGACAAAATCTACTGAAACACACTCATCCATTCCCTTAGGTGCTGGAGCAATACAGACCACCCCAACCGAGCTTAATATCTTTTATCAAAATGTGTTTCATTCAAATCTGTTAACAGAAGCGTCTCTAGCAAGAATGACAGAAATAAAGGAAGGATTTGGCCTAGGTCTTTTCACATTTCCCTTTAACGGAAGAACGGCTTATGGTCATACAGGCGGTATCGATGCATTTCAGTCAATGGCAGGGCATTTTCGTGAAGAGCAACTAACTGTGAGCGCAATAACTAATGGTACTGAGATTGAATTAAATGACGTTATGATTGCTCTATTGAGTATCTATTTTGGACAAGATTATGAAATCCCAACTTTTGAAAAACCTATAGAATTGGATGGAAGTATGGCGGGAATTTACCAAGGAGTATATTCTTCCAGTACTTTTCCTTTAAAAATAACGATAGGATTTAAAGATGGTGTGCTTACAGCTCAGGCCACGGGACAGGCAGAATTTCCCTTAGAACAGACTGAAAAAAATGTGTTTGAATTTAAACTCGCAGGTATCAAAATGACATTTGACACCGAAAAGAGAGAGATGAAATTTGAACAAGGAGGTGGAGTGTTTATCTTATTAAAGGAATGAAATTCAGACTTTTAGCATTCTATTTTGAATGGTTTTTTTGAATTCTTCAAAAACGGCATTATTGGCGGAAATGAGTGATCCACCGAAAAGGTAGTTGTCATTTCCTTCAAAGTCGCAAAGAAGTCCTCCAGCTTCTTTAACCAAGAGAGCACCCGCAGAGACATCCCATGCACTTAGGCCATATTCAAAAAAACCTTCAAATCTTCCACAAGCTACCCATGCCAAATCGGTAGCAGCAGACCCCAATCTTCTTAAGCCTCTTGATCCTTGAAAAAAGTCTGTTAGCAATTCCATAAAGGCCTCCATTCTGCCATAATCATAGTAAGGAAATCCAGTTGCGAATAGCCCGCTTGCCATGGAAGAGCAAGAGCTTACTCTAATTCTTTCACCATTGCAATAGGCACCACCTCCTTTCCAGGAAGTAAAGCTTTCTGAATACCCAACCTCGTGCACAACGCCAGAAAGTAACTCGTTCTCTTCTAAAAGGCCTATGCTCACTGCAAAAAGAGGAAGGCCATGTATAAAGTTGGTCGTGCCGTCTAATGGGTCTATGATCCAATAAGCCTTTGAATCTATCGTTTCTGCGGTGCCTTCTTCTGTGATAAACCCTATTCCTGGTAAAAGCTTAGTTAACCCTTCAACTAGCTTTTCTTCTGCAGTTCGATCTACATAACTAACTAAACTGTTGAGGCTTTTAATTTCAACAGAAGAAGTTTTAAACTTCTTCTGTTCTGTCTTGATATAAAGTGCGACTTCTTCCGCCAGTTTAGCGACTGCTTGTGTTAGAGATTTATCCATGATTTTACAGAAGTTCGAGAGAACCCTTTCCTTCTCTTATTATTTCTAAGTTTAATTGAGTTGCATCTACAACCGTACTTGCATGATTGTCGCCATATCCAGCATCAATAATTAAATCAACTAACTTCCCGTATTTCTCGTCAATTAATTCAGGATTCGTAGTATACTCTATAAGCTCGTCTGGATCGTGCACAGAACTGGCGATAATAGGTCGCCCTAATTTTTCAACTAACATTCTTGGTATGCTATGGTCAGGGATACGAATACCAATGGTTTTCTTGCCTGAGTTGAAAAGTTTAGGTATTGCATTATTCGCCTCTAGAATAAAGGTGAAAGGCCCAGGTAAGCACCTCTTTAGAGCTTTAAATGTACTGGTTTCTATGGGTTTAGTATAATTACTTAGATGACTCAAATCGTTAAAGATGATTGAGAAATCTGCTTCTTTTGGCTTGATATTTTTAATCTTGGCAATTCTTTCAATAGCCTTTTGTCTCATTAAATCACACCCAAAAGAATAAACTGTATCTGTTGGATATACAATTACACCCCCATCCTGAAGAACACTTAATACTCTAAGCAAAAGCTTTTCAGATGGGTTGTCAGGATATATCCTTAGGATTTCAGCCATTCCCTTTATTGTAATCTTCTAGAAACTTAGCCAAACCGATGTCCGTAAGCGGATGTTTTAGTAAACCTGTGATCGAAGAGAGAGGCCCTGTCATTACATCTGAACCAGCTTCAGCGCATTCTATAACATGCATTGTGTGGCGTACACTTGCGGCTAAAATTTCTGTTTTGAAGCCGTAGTTGTCGAAAATTAGGCGTATTTGGTGGATTAAATCCATACCATTTGTGCTAATATCATCTAATCTTCCAATGAAAGGAGAAACATAACTAGCACCCGCTTTAGCCGCCAATAGAGCCTGACCTGCAGAAAAAATAAGCGTGCAATTTGTTCGAATTCCTTTATCACTGAAATATCGAATTGCTTTAACGCCATCTTTTATCATCGGGATTTTCACAACAATTTGAGGATGTAGGGCTGCAAGGGCTTCACCTTCCTTAACCATTCCTTCAAAATCAGTAGAAATAACTTCAGCGCTCACATCTCCATCCACGATCTCACAAATGCGAACATAGTGATTGCGAATGTTCTCTGCGCCAGTAATTCCTTCCTTCGCCATCAAAGAAGGATTGGTTGTAACCCCGTCTAAAACCCCCAATTCTTGGGCTTCTCGAATGTCATTTAAATTTGCTGTGTCTATAAAGAACTTCATTTTTACTTTTTTTTCAAAAATAGGCAGGAAAGGGGAGAGTATTTTCTGAAAGTTAACAGTACTCCATTTTAATTATTTCGCTTCTTGTTTTGGTAGGTATAAACTGCTTTCTAATCTCTAGGTAAAATCAGATTGAAGCGATATTAAAGTTTGAAACATTCTTATCAAACTGGCTTGTCAAGTATGTTTTAAATCTAAGAAAAGTGACTGAAATTCGTTGGAACGATTTATATCTTGAAGATGTAATGAATAAAAAAAGGCTCCATATGAGGAGCCTTTTTTCTTCTATCAAGCAATGGTTCTAATTATAAAACCAATTCTTTAACCTTGTCTGCAGCTTCTTGTAACATTATGACAGAGTACACTTTAAGTCCACTTTCATCAATAAGAACTTTAGCTTCAGCGGCGTTTGTTCCCTGTAGACGCACGATAATAGGAACGGGAATTTCTCCTATGTTTTTATAAGCATCTACAATACCTTGTGCTACTCTATCACAGCGCACAATTCCGCCAAATATATTCACCAGAATAGCCTTAACGTTTTTGTCTTTCAAAATAATTCGGAAGGCAGTTTCAACACGTTTTGCATCCGCTGTTCCTCCCACATCTAAGAAGTTAGCCGGATTTCCTCCTGCCATTTTAATAATGTCCATGGTGGCCATAGCTAGACCAGCACCATTAACCATACAGCCTACATTGCCATCTAACTTAACAAAGTTTAAACCAGCTTCTCCTGCTTCAACTTCGGTAGTATCTTCCTCTCTAGTATCGCGAAGGGCTGCGTAATCGGGATGACGAAATAAGCCGTTTCCATCCAAACTAACTTTCGCATCTACAGCAAGGATTTTATCGTCAGAAGTTTTTAACACCGGATTAATTTCAAACAAGCTTGCGTCAATTCCGTCGTATGCTTTATACAAAGAAGTGACAAACTTGGTCATTTCTTTAAATGCTTTTCCTGAAAGACCAAGATTGAAAGCGATCTTTCTCGCTTGAAATCCTTGCAGACCTACCTTAGGGTCTATTTCTTCAGTGAAAATTAATTCAGGTGTATGCTCAGCAACCGCTTCTATGTCCATTCCACCTTCCGTAGAATACATGATCATGTTTCTTCCAGCCTGACGGTTGAGAAGTACACTGATATAAAATTCTTTGGTTTCGCTCTCTCCTGGGTAGTAAACATCTTCAGCAATAAGCACTTGGTGTACTTTCTTTCCTTCCGCAGAAGTTTGTGGAGTAACCAACATCATTCCTAAAATATCATTGGCTCTAGATCGAACTTCTTCGAGATTCTTAGCAAGTTTTACTCCGCCACCTTTCCCTCTTCCTCCTGCATGAACCTGTGCCTTAACGACATGCCATCCAGAACCAGTTTCTTGTGTAATTCTCTTTGCAGCTTCAACAGCCTCGTCTGGAGTTGAGGCTACAATTCCTCTTTGCACATTAACTCCGTAAGAAGCTAGAATTTCTTTACCTTGATATTCGTGTAAATTCATCTTTGGGAAGGATTTTTTTAAGCAGTGCAAATATAGCTTCAAGCATTTTAACCACTGTGAGAAAAAGGAACTTTTACCAAAAAGAATATTTTAGAGAAACTAGAATCCTTCAATTGGTTAACCTTCGGTTTTTCCAAATGCCCAATTCACGAAGTATGGAATAATAATTCCATAGGTTTCTAAGGTGTGTTTTCCTCCTATGACTTCATAATGAAAGAGATCTTTACCTGTTTCAAATCCTTTCTCCTTCAATTCTTTAACTAAATCGAGCATGTCGTCGACGCTATCTATAATTCCATTCTTATTCCGATCCGATGCCTCGTCTAAAGTTCCTGCTTGAAGCCAGATTTTAATATTTGGTTTTTCAGCAGTTTCGCGAACTACGCGATGCATAATTCTATCATTATCAGTATAATTGTCCGACAAGTCTTTGCTTCTATACCAAAATGAAGGGCTTGCTGCCATCACTTTTGAAAACTCTTTTGGGTAGTTCCAAGCAATGTCAAATGCTGAAAGTCCTCCAAGACTGAATCCACCAATAATTCGCTCGGTGAACTTATTAATATTCAATTCTTTACGAATAAACGGTATGCATTCTGATATTAAAAAGCGACTGTATTTCTTTGCCAACTTCCCTCTACCGTTAAAATCTGGATTTCCTATAATGCCATAGGTATCCATTCTGTAGAAGGCGTGCACTGCTGCAAGGACGAAATGTTCGCATACATCGTGTCTCCAAATGTCGTTCACAATCCTTCCCATTTCCATTCCCGCCATGTCTTGACCATCATTCATCAGAAAAAGAGGGTAGGATTTTCCAGAGTGAAAGTCGGGAGGTAAAAATAGATCTATATAGATTTCAGCATCTAAGTGCTTGGAATACATCTTAACGGTGCGACTTAAAAGTTTTTTCATACTTACAGACAATATTAGTGTGCTTGATTGGGAAAACCTTAGCAGTTTATTCACATATTTGACATAAGCGTTTAAACTAAGAACACTAAGGGAAATTAAGATGGAAGAGAGTATTGTAAATTGGTATTCGAATGCCTTAGAATTGGATGTGAAAATGTTAGTGTTTGGCTCAAAGGGCCTTCCTATCATACTTTTTCCGACTTCCATGGGTAAGCACAACGAGAATAAGGATTTCAAATTAATTGAATCTGCTGCTTGGTATATTGATAATGGATTTGTTCAGATTTATTGTCCAGATGGTTTTGATGAACTCAGTTGGTACAATAAAAACGTGCCGCCTTCTGTGCGAGTGCACAACCATGTTTGCTATGATCGAATGTTACATGAAGAACTCATTCCAGAAATCAAGCAGAGAACAGGATTTTCAAAAGTAGCGTTGGCTGGATGTAGTTTTGGAGGCTATCATGCTGCAAATTATGGATTTAGACATCCTGAAAATGTGAGTCATATCATGACTATGGGTGCCGCTTTTGATATTAGGGATCAGGTGAAAGGGCATTATGATGATGCTGTATATTTTAATAATCCTGTTGATTTTCTTAAAAACGCCTCGGATCCAGCAATTTGGGATATTAAAATTGTCTTAGGCACAACGGAGGACGATATGTGTAAGGGTTCTACTCTCGAATTGAGCCATATTCTCAATTCAAAAGGCATTCAGCATTGGATAGACATTAGACCCTATGGAGCGCATGATTGGCCTATTTGGAGAGAAATGTTTCCTCACTATCTTTCAGCACGATAAATAACAAGGACCGAGTAAATACTGACTAATAAATCTAAGAATATGAAGAAGATCGGAATACTTCACGGCAAAGAAAGAAGCTTCCCTGAGGCATTTGTGAGAGAAGTGAATAGCAGAGGAGAAAAGGATATTGTGGCTGAGTCGGTGTATATCGACAAGCTATCGCAGGGAGCAGATACTGGATATGCAGTAATTATAGATAGAATCAGCCAAGATGTGCCGTTTTATCGCGCTTATTTGAAGACAGCCGCCATTATGGGAACGGCTGTAGTTAATAATCCATTTTGGTGGAGTGCAGATGAAAAGTTCTTCAACAATAGTCTGGCTATGAAGTTAGGAGTACCTGTGCCAAAGACCTATTTGTTGCCGAGTTATGAGCGTCCTGATGACACATCTCCGGAGTCTTTCTCTAATATGGCAATGCCTTTAGATTGGGAAACTATTTATAAAGAGATAGGTTTTCCAGCCTATATGAAGCCTCATGCTGGTGGGGGGTGGAAGAGTGTTTATAAAGTGAATGATCCCCAAGATTTATTCGATAAACACGCAGAAACGGAGCAGCTGGTTATGATGCTACAGGAAGAAATTATTTTCGATGAATACTATAGAGTGTACTGTATTGGAGGTAAGTACGTTAAAATTATGCAGTATGAGCCAAGAAATCCTCATCATCTTCGCTACGTTGTAGACACACCTCCTTCAAGTCAAGCTATGTTGGATACAATTCGTGATTATACCTTGAGATTGTGTAAAGGTTTAGGATACGATTTTAATACAGTAGAATTTGCAATCCGCGATGGAATTCCATATGCTATTGATTTTTGCAATCCAGCTCCTGATGCAGATATTCATTCTGTTGGAAAGGAAAATTTTGAATGGGTAGTAAAAGCGGCGGCTGACTTTGCAATTGAAAAAGCCAAAGCACATACCTCTGGGAGAGATAACCTTACTTGGGGAAGTTTCGTGAGAGATTCAATCGCTAGTCATAACGAAACACCGAAAATAAAAGCAGCTGTGGCAAAGCCGAAAGCAGCCGCTTCTAAGCCTGCAGCCAAAGCTAGTGTAGCTGCTAAATCAGTTACACCAAAGCCTGCGGCTAAAACAACAAAAAAACCTACAAAGTAGTAAACCATCCCTTAGCCAGACTATATGAACCCAAAGATGTTTACCATTGGCATTGAAGAGGAGTACATGGTTATTGACCCTGTAACGAGAGAACTTCGTTCCCATGAGCAGAAAATTGTTGAAAATGCCTCTTTAATACTAAATCCTGATGCGGTTAAGGCAGAAATGCATCAAGCAGTGGTTGAGGGTGGAACTGGAATCTGTGCAAACACGGAGGAAGCCCGAAAGGATTTGTCTCATTTAAGGAAAACGGTTAGCCGGGTTGCAAATGATATTGGTTTGAGCATTGGCGCTTCTGGCACCCATCCTTTCAGCAGCTGGACTACCCAACTGATAACAGACAATCCTCGATACCATGAGATTGTAATGGAAATGCAGGAGGCGGCGCGCTCAAATCTTATCTTTGGACTACATGTTCATGTGGGCATGCCAGACAAGAGAATGGCTATGCATATTGCTAATTCTATGCGCTATTTTCTCCCTCATGTTTTTGCCTTGTCTACTAATTCGCCTTTTTGGGAGGGAAGGGATACTGGGTTTAGATCATTTAGAATTAAGGTTTTTGATAAATTTCCTAGAACTGGTATTCCTGAATTCTTTAGTAGTTGGGAGGAATATGAAAACTATGTGAAATTGTTAGTGAAAACGGGTTGTATAGATAATCCCAAGAAAATTTGGTGGGATTTAAGGGTGCATCCTTTTTTTGATACTGTTGAGTTTAGAATCTGTGATGTTCCAATGCTTTTAGATGAAACCATTGCCATTGCGGCCATTTTCCAAGGTCTTTGCGCTAAGCTATATAAACTTAGAGAGCAAAACATTGAGTTTATGCCATATAAACGCTCGCTTATTGCAGAGAATAAATGGAGGGCTTCTCGTTATGGCTTAGATGGAAAGTTGATCGATTTCGGAAAGGAAACAGAGGTTCCAACAAGACAATTAATTTACGAATTACTTGATTTTATTGATGATACAGTAGATGAACTTGGTTCAAGAGACGATATCAATTACGTTGGTAAAATGATGGAAAGAGGAACCGGCGCAGATCGACAGTTAGAGGTATTTTACAAGAACAAAGACATGAATGAATTAGTCGACTTTATAACAAAATCAACATTAGAAGGACTTTAAAATGATAAATCTCAAATTAGCCATTTTAGACATGTATAAAGGCGCACCCAATCAGGGAATGCGGAATATTCATGAAATAGTGGATGGTTATGCAGATGATCATGGAATTCGTCTGGAAAAGAAGGTATTTGATGTCAGAGGAAAAAACGAATGCCCTGGTCTGGAATACGATGCCTACATTTCAACAGGAGGTCCAGGTAGTCCTATTGATGCAGAGGGTTGGGAAGAAGAATGGAAGAATTTGATGGAGTCAATTATAGATTTTAACTCTAAAAGTGAATCATCCAAGAAATATGTTTTTCTAATTTGTCATTCTTTTCAGTTAATGTGTCACCATTTTCGGCTTGCACATGTCTCTAAAAGAAGAACAGAATCTTTCGGAATATTTCCTATGCATCCAACCTTTGCAGGAAGAAAAAATAAATATACGGGTCAACTTCCAGATCCTTTCTATGCGGTTGATTCTCGTTTATATCAGGTAGTTAAGCCCGATAGCAGGGCCTTACATAATATGGGTGCTCGAATTTTAGCGATTGAGAAAGAAAGGACCTATGTTCCTCTTGAGAGAGCTACTATGGCTATTCAATTTACACCTGAAATTGTAGGCACACAATTTCATCCAGAGGCAGATCCGGATGGAATGCTCTATTATATGAGAAATGAAGAGAAAAAGCAGGTAATCATTAATAACTATGGACAAGAAAAGTACGATCGGATGATTACTCGATTGCAAGACCCTGATATGATTGCACTTACTCAGAAAAAGATGATTCCAGTGTTTTTAGATGAAGTCCTTCATGTCAATTATAAAGAAGTTTTAACCGCATGAAACAGGATCTGAGATCATCTTTTAATAGTCAGTTCTCCGAAGACAAGTATGAGAAACTTGAGGAAAAAATTCAAAAAGAATGCAATAATCAGGTGAGTTTTCGAATAGCAGAAACACCTTTATTTGTTCCCAAAGAGCTAACTAAAAAACTGATTCAGGCAGGTGAGGAAATTTTAGAAGTGCTTCAAAGGCCTTCATTCTTGGAAGAATCTGAAAGGGCTATTCCAGAAAATGTTAGAGTAAAGAATGAAACAGAAAAGCCTCATTTTATCTGTTTGGATTTTGGCATTTGTGAAGATGAAAATGGTGATTTAGAGCCTCAACTAATAGAGTTACAGGCTTTTGCTAGTATGTTTTGTTGGATGGATCAGTTGAGTGGTTCGTATTCAGAATATTTTTCAATTCCTTCTAACTTCAGCCCTTATTTCAGTGGGTTGAATCATTTCACTTATTTGGATCTTCTTAAAAAGACTTTAATAGGAGACTGTCCTGTTGAAAAGGTAATTCTCTTAGAGATAAAACCTGAAGAACAAAATACAAGGGTTGATTTTTATTTAACCCATAAAAATTTTGGAATTGAAGTGGTTTGTCTTAGCAAACTTAAACAAGACGGTAAAAGACTATACTATATAAAAGACGGAAAGAGGCAGGATATTGATAGAATTTATAATCGCCTAATTTTCGACGATCTTCAATCACAATCGGATTTTAACTATTCGGTTGATCTCTTCGGAGAATTGGAAGTAGAATGGATTACACATCCTAATTGGTTTTATAGAATTAGCAAGTTTACCATGCCTTTTCTTCGCAATAAATTTGTACCCGAAACACGTTTTCTGAATACCATTGAATCTATTCCAAGCGATCTTGAAAATTATGTGTTAAAACCACTATTTAGTTTTTCAGGAACGGGAGTAGTGATTGATGTAACTAAAGATGAAATCAACAAAGTAAAAGATCCTGAAAATTGGATTTTGCAGAGGAAGGTAAATTATGCCGAGGCGCTAAAGTCACCGGTAGGAGGGGTGAAGTGCGAAATTCGATTAATGTATTTATGGCCGTCTGACCAAGAAAAACCCACCTTAGCAATGTCTTTGGGTAGATTGAGTAGAGGAAAAATGATTGGAGTTAAATACAATAAAGATTTAAGCTGGGTGGGTAGCACCTCTTGCTTCTTTGAGCAATAGCAGTTCCTTTCAAACTAATTTAGAAAACTTAGATGTTAAGACAGATTGCCGCGGTTTTTTTAGGAGTACTATCTGCTGGATTAGTTACAAGTGTGGGCGAGAAACTAAGTCATTTACTTTTTCCACCGCCTGCGAGTATAGATTTTAATAATCTAGATCAGATGAAAGCATTCTATCAATCTATTCCTAATGAAAGTTTTATTCTTCTTATTGGCGTTTGGGCTTTAAGCTCATTTGCAGGAGGCCTAGTTGCTGCCGTTATTTCTGTACAATCAAAAAGAAAAGTTGCAATGATTGTGGGAGGTATTCAATTGCTTTTCGCAGCGATTAATTTCAGTTATTTACCTCACCCTATGTGGGTTGTAGTTTTATCTTTGAGTTTATACGTACCTATGGCTTTTTTGGGAGCGGCGGTTATTGAAAAGAAACAATCAGGAATAACAGATTTTAAGTAATCGTACGAAAGGTTAGATTAATTCGAGCTTTTTCTATTTTCTTAGTTGGAGGAAGTCTATGCAGCCAGTTTTTTTGGGTTTCTTCCTTCATAAGCAAGAGGCTGCCAGATTCGAGAAAGAGTTCGATTTTTTCTTGGGTTCTTTTATGTTTAAAGGCAAACTTCCGTTCGGCGCCTAAACTCAAAGAAGCAATACATCCATTTTCTTTTAATTCCTTTTCTGCATCGCTATGCCAAGCCATTCCTTCATTGCCGTTATGATATAAATTTAGCAGGCACGAATTAAACTGTTCCCCACTTTCTCTCTCTACTAATGCCTTGATTTTTAGAAGTTCTTCTGTCCAAAATAAGGCTGTTTTTTTTGTGTTTGAATAGCCATATTCAAAGGCTTGATCTCCATACCATGCTACTTTTCTCTTAGTAACTATCCTTTTGCCGAAAATAATCGCAATGTCATTTTCCCACTTAATGGTATTCCTTAACAGGGCGAAAAATTTTTCGGCTTCGTTAAAAGGTAAAATGGGTCCATAATATTGAACACAGCCCTCTTTTGGAAGCCAATTTTTTGATGAATCTATCTCGGGTTCAAACAATTTCATTCTTGAAGCTATTTAGAAAGGCCCGCTTTGAGTCTAACTATTCGTTATCAGTAACAACAGGAAACCCTCTATCTCGCATAAGTGCTTCTATTTTAGCAGGCCTTCCCCTAAATAATAAATAGGCTTCTGAAGGATCGATTGAATTTCTTGGTGCGAATAAATACTGGACAAGTTTATCTGCTAAAGCCTCATCATAAAATCCGCCTGGCGCTTCAGCAAAAGCTTCTGCGGCATCAGCTGTTAAAACATCCGCCCACATATAGCCGTAATACGCTGTGGCGTAACCTTCTCCGGAGAAAACATGACTAAATTGTGGAGTCCTATGCCTCATGGGTAGTTCTTTTGGCATTTTCAAATCTTGTAATGTTTTCTTTTCGAATTCAGAAACGTTCATCTTAGCCGGATCTGCTAAATGCAATTTCATATCCATTAGCGCTGAAGCCAAGTATTCGGTTGTAGAAAAACCTTGATTGAAATTTGCGGCTTTTTTAATTTTAGCAATCAATTCAGCCGGTATGGGTTCTCCAGTCTTATTGTGAACCAAGTAATTTTCAATTACCTCATCTGTAGACAGCCAACGTTCTAAGAGTTGCGATTGAAATTCTGTATAGTCGCGAACGCCTGAATTTAAAATGGGATATCTAACTTGAGAGGAGAAAAAATGAAGTGCATGCCCGAATTCATGAAAAAAAGTAATCGCATCGTCCCAAGAAATCAAAAGAGCTTCCCCTGGTGCTGGTTTAATAAAATTTGAATTGTTTGAGGCCAGAACTGTTTTTCCACCTTCAAAACTAGATTGGCTCCGATACATGGTCGCCCAGGCACCCGATCTTTTTCCTTCTCTAGAATAGGGGTCTAAATACCATAGTCCAATGTGCTTAGATGTTGTTGCATCTATAACTTCCCAAACTTTAACATCAGCATGAAAGACAGGAACAGTGCCTTCAGGGACTGGAATGAACTGGTAATTAAATAGTTTAAATGCTACAAAATGCATGGCTTCAGTAAGTTTATCCAATTGAAGATATTGTTTTACCTCATCTGAGTTTAAATCATACTTCTCCTTTCTAACTTGTTCTGCATAATAACGATAATCCCATGGTTCTATAGTTACTTCGTTGTTCTTTCTGTTAGCGACTTCTTGCATGTCGCTAACCTCTTCATGCACTCGAGCAATAGCGGCTGGCCAAACGGCTTCCATCAAAGCCATTGCATTTTCAGGTGTTTTGGCCATTCTGTCTTGCAAGCGCCATTGTGCGTAATTTTCAAATCCAAGTAATTCAATCTTCCTTCTGCGCTTCTGCAAGATTTCCGTTATTAATTCTTTGTTGTCGAATTGATCATTATTGTCTCCTCTCGAGTAAAACTTATTCCAAACTTGTTTACGCAATTCTCTTTCAGTAGAATAGGTCAAAAACGGGTCCATGCTAGACCTTGTATTTGTTATTGCATACTTACCTGGTTCACCTTTATCATTGGCCGTGCCTGCTGCTGATTTGATAAAGGCCTCAGGCAATCCACCTAATTGATCTTCATTTAAAAAAGTGATGTAATTTTCCTCATCGTGCAATACATTGTTTGAAAAGCGAGTGTATAAACTAGATAATTCTTTGTTAATTCGAGCATACTCAACCTTGTCGGCTGAATCTAATTCAGCTCCATTCATTGCAAACTGAGTGTAAATTAATTCAACAGTTCTTTGTTGGTCTGCTTCTAAAGCTTGTTTTTGTGAAGCATCATAGACAGATTTAATCCTTTCAAACAGTTCTGAATTCTGCGTAATTTTAGACTGGAATTCGGATAGCACAGGAGCCATTTCTGCTTCAATCTCACGGAATTCAGGACTAGAAAGATTACTGCTAAAAATACCGTAGTATTGAAAAACCCTGTCCAAGGCTTTCCCGCTTTTCTCTAAAGCAACAATAGTATTCTCGAAATTTGGTTCCTCCTTAGAATGAGTAATAACTTCAATTTCTTCCCATTTCAAATCCATCCCTTGAATCAATGCTTCTTTTAAATCATTTAGATTCATTTCATTAAATGAAGGCACTCCGCCATAGGGACCTGTCCATTCTTTCAGTAAAGGATTTTCGTCCATTTTTAACTCTGTTTTGCTTTGGCCACATCCATGTAATAGGATGATAACAAGGAATATAAATCCTGTTTTCAGGCTGTTTGAACTCATTCTCATAGGACACAATATAAGGTGGATTTTTGCTAATAGCAGGAAGAAATCGATTATTTTTTTGGATAATAATCCCGGCAGTTTTACCAACCAGATTCCATGGAAATTTCTATGCTAAAGCCGAGGAGCTCACTTAATTGAGAACGTGGAATCAGTCAAGTTGTTCCTCCAAATTTAAAAGTAGAATTCGGTTTTCCTTTTTTACTTTGGCGAGATGAAAAATACTATTTTATACCTCCTTACTGCATCATTAAGCATTGTATATAGTCAAGAACTTTTTTCTCAAGAAGAGTCTGAAGGTTATAAAGGTGAGCACTTAGTTTCTGTAGTCATCGGACATAGTCATTTAGATGCCGCTATACTTTATGGCGAAAAGCAGTGGCTAGCAGTTCCTGCTTTTGGATTTGGGTATAGCTATTTTTTTCACCCAAAGTGGGCGGTAGGCATTTAATCTGATTTGATCATTAGCAATTTTGAGGTCGCTACTTTTAATAGAGAGGGGAGTGTAGAGGCAGAAATAAGTAGAAATTTTCCTTTAGCCTTAATTCCAGTTGCCGTTTTCAAACCCAATGAATGGTTGTCTTTGGAGGCAGGTAGTGGGGTTGAACTTGAATCGAACGAAAATCTATTGCTAATAAAATTGGGTGCGGAAGCCGCTTACCCAATAAATGAAAAGTCAGAAATCATTCTAGAGATTAGCTATGATTACAAGCCTGGATATTACAATAGTTGGGGTCTCTTCTTGGGAGTTGCAAGAAAGATATAACCCTCAAATAGACCACATTTATTGTGTCTATTTGAGGGCATTTATCCGATTTGTATGATTGGTGTAGGCAATTAATCCGTTACTTCTTGTTCAGAATCATCGTCATCTTCCTCATCCTGGTTGATTAACATTCCGTTATTGTCTAATAAATACTCATTTCCCTCTATCTCAATTTCGTATTGAACTGTGCCGCTAACCCATTCAATTTTACTCGCTTCTGTAATCTTTTTTCCAGGCCAAGTAACCGATGAATACTTTAGCACGGCAGGAGGTAAATCGTTAATCTTCAGCTCAGTTTCTGTTGCAAGTAATACACTCGTTTCAGAAAATAAATTTGTTATTTCAACTCCATTAAGCTTATATTCAGCTTCATAAACACCATTTTTCAATTCCCAGCTCACTCCCTTGGCAGGAATCCCAGCTACTTTGCTTGCCTCTACAAGCGAAGTGGGAAGGCTACTTGGGTTTAGGTTTTGAGAAAACATAAATCCACTTGAAAAAAGGCAAAGTCCGAGGAATGTTTCTTTTAAATATTTCATCTTTAAAGTTTTTATAAATGTAGAATTTATTAAGTCATTCTATTTCCTATTTCTTAATCTTGAACGTTTGAGTTTATGAACGTTGAATGCGACTTATTTTGTTTTAAAATATCAAATGAGTTGTAGACCTTAGTGCAATGGTTTTGGAAGAATTCGTAAAGCGCTCGAGAAGACAAATGGAGGAGATGGGTCACTCTATTACGGAGTCTAAGGCCGTTATTAAAGAGCTTTTGTTTCAGCAGTTTGGATGGAATTCGACCCAGCAAATTATGAATTCCCGAGAGGAGTTAAATGATCCGGACTTTCAATTGCTTACTATTCAAATTGGAAAGGTACTTAAGGGAATACCCACTCAATATGTTACTGGAAAGGCAGCCTTTTTCGGAATGGGATTGAAGGTAAATTCATCTGTGTTGATACCAAGACCTGAAACAGAGGAATTGGTTCAGCTTATTTCTGATCGAACTTCACCCAAACGAATACTGGATATCGGAACAGGTAGTGGTGCTATCGCTCTAGCCTTGAAAAAACTCTTTCGAGAGGCTGAGATTATTGGGATTGACCTTTCTTCTGACGCATTGAAAGTGGCAAAGGAGAATGCAATAGAACAGGTATTAGAAGTGGAATTCCTTCAAATGGATATGACAAAGTTGGACGAACTGAAAAAATTGGGCAGCTTTGATTTAGTAATTTCAAATCCACCTTATATCCCAATTGAGGAAAAAGAGAGTCTTTCTCATGAAGTTATTGAAAATGAGCCGCATATGGCGCTTTTTTCTCCAGTGAACGACCCTATTTACTATTATAAATTCATAGGGACTTCGGCTAAATTTCTGTTGAAAAGAGGAGGCTGGCTTGCGCTCGAATTACATCCACCTAGGTCAAAAGAGGTTCAGCTATTTTTGGTTGATTCTGGTTTAGACGCCTATATAGAAATGGATTTAGCAGGGAGAGAACGGTTTATTATTGGTCAAAAAAGAATATGACAAAAGAAAAAATTCAGCTTGAAATAGAGCGACTTAGAAAAGAATTAGAAAGACACAACATCCTCTATTATACCAATGATAGACCAGAAATAAGCGATAGAGAATTTGATGTTTTATTAGAAAACTTAATACAACTCGAAAAGAATAATCCAGAATTTTTTGATCCAAATTCCCCCAGTCAACGTGTGGGTGGATCGATATCAAAATCCTTTGAAACGGTATTTCATCAGCGGCCGATGTTAAGTTTGGGCAACACCTATTCGCTTGAGGAATTAGGTGAGTTTACATCTAGAGTTGAAAAGAGCCTGGGTTCTTTTCCTGAATTTGTTTGCGAGTTGAAGTATGATGGAGCCGCCATAAGCCTATTGTATGAAAAAGGCCAACTCTCTAAAGGAATTACGAGAGGAGATGGTATGAAGGGCGATGATATAACCGTTAATATTAGAACCATTCACAATATTCCACTCAAACTAAAAGGAGAGAACATTCCAGATATTCTTGAAGTTAGGGGAGAGATTTTTATGCCCTTAGAAGGATTTCAAAAAATGAATGAAGAGCGCCTTGAAATGGGACTGGAGCCTTTCGCCAATCCTAGAAATTCTGCTTCTGGATCATTGAAGATGCAAGACAGTTCCGAAGTGGCAAAGCGACCCTTGGACTGTTTTATCTATGCTTTACAAACAAACTTAGATTTTTCGCAAAGCCATTGGGAAAACCTTCAGTATTGCGAAGCTTTGGGATTTAAGGTTCCTTCGGGCGATATGCGTCGTTCTTGTCAGAATCTAAAGGAAATCGAAGAGTTTATCACCCTTTGGGATGTTCAAAGAAGTCAACTTCCTTTTGATGTTGATGGAGTAGTAATAAAGGTCAACCAATTAGCTCTTCAAGATGAATTAGGCTTTACTGCAAAATCTCCAAGATGGGCTATTGCTTATAAATTTGAGACAGAGCGCGCTGAAACCGTTTTAGAAACAATTGAATACCAGGTGGGTAGGACTGGGGCGATTACCCCAGTGGCCAATTTACTGTCCGTTCAATTGGCAGGGACTACGGTAAAGAGAGCTTCTTTGCATAATGCAGATCAGATTAGAAAGCTTGGACTTCATTATTCAGATTCTGTTTTTGTTGAAAAAGGAGGGGAGATTATCCCCAAAATTGTAGGGGTCAATCTCCAAAAAAGGCAGTCAGATGCAAAGGAGGTTCAATATATATCACATTGTCCTGAATGTGCAACTGAGCTGATTCGGGAAGAAGGAGAAGCCCAACACTACTGTCCGAATACCTTCAACTGTAAGCCCCAAATTCTTGGTCGACTAGAGCATTTCATAAGCAGAAAAGCTATGGATATTGAAGGGATTGGTCCTGAAACATTGGATTTATTATTATCCAACCAGTTGATTTCCAATATTGCAGATTTATATACTTTGAATGAAGCCGAATTATTGCAATTAGATCGAGTAGGTCAAAAGTTAGCGGGAAATATTTTGGATGGCATAGAGCAATCTAAGTTACAAAGCTTTGAAAAAGTACTCTTTGGACTAGGAATTCGCTATGTTGGAGAAACAGTATCTAAGAAATTAGCACGTGCCTTTAAATCCATGGATGGACTGATAGCGGCTGATAAAGAAAGTCTTCTACAAGTAGACGAAATTGGAGAACGAATTGCAGATAGCCTTATTCGATTCCTGCATGCACAGTATAATCTCGAATTAATAGAAAGGTTAAAATCCTATGGCCTTCAAATGAGAATTGAAGAGCAAGAAGGAGCAAGTGATCTTCTGAAAGGAAAGTCCATTGTTGTTTCTGGAACCTTCGAGCATTTTAGTCGAGATTCTATTAAACTAGAAATTGAGAAACACGGCGGAAAAGTCTCTTCTTCCGTTTCGTCTAAAACCAGTTTTATTATAGCTGGTTCGGATATGGGACCCGCAAAGAGGCAAAAAGCTGGAAGTCTTAATGTTGAGATATTGAATGAAGAAGATTTCATTAAAATGATCTCTTAAACACTGATTTTCTGATTCTTGCAAGATTGAAAACTGATTCTGTTTTGATTTTGTTCTATTAGGATTTTACCAAGTTTAATTCCACCCCAACCGGTTTGAGTTATGAGTGTTTCTCTTCCGTCTATATGCTGTATAAGATGACCTTCTTCGAGAAAACTATGAGTGTGTCCTCCAATGATTAAGTTCAAGTCTGGACAGCTTTTAGCAAGAATGACATCAGAAATTTTAGTGTTTTCATACTTATAACCCAAGTGTGAAAGACAGATAATTAAATTGCAACCTTTTCTCTTCAATTGCTTGATTTGTTCTTGGGCAATTTCTATGGGATCAAGATATTTCGTCTCCCTAAACTGTACTTGTTGAACGAGACCATCTAATTCAATTCCTAATCCAAATACTCCAACCTTCCAATCCTCTTTTTCGAAGATTTTATTTTCTATAGTTTGGCCTTCCAGCACCGTATTTTTAAAATCGTAATTCGAAGTTATGAAAGGGAAGTGGGCATACTTTAGCTGTTTTTCAAATCCATCTAGCCCCGCGTCAAAGTCGTGATTTCCCATAGTAGCCGCATCATATCTCATCTTCGACATGAGCTTTATTTCAATTTCTCCTTTGAAATAATTAAAATATGGCGTTCCCTGAAAAATATCTCCCGCATCAAATAAGAGCACATTCTTCTCTTCATTTCGTATCTGTTGTATTAATTCCATCCTGCCCAAAACACCTCCCATATTAGGATACTTTGAGTCTGTGGTCGGAAATGGATCGATTCGACTATGGGTGTCATTTGTGTGAAGGATGCAAAGTCTATTTTTCGGATTGGCAGAGATTAAATCCATCGGAAGTAAACTCGAGGCGGAAATCAGCGCTCCGTATTTAAGAAACTCTCTTCTATTCAATGACATATGTTCTAGAATCTATGATTGGAAAATGGGAAGGAAATGCTCTTAGGTAGGCAATCATGGCATCTCTTATGAGTATGTTAGATGTCTTTCTGGGTTTGTCTTTAAAGAATGCCATATAATCCCCTCCGTCTGCTAAGTAGTTGATCGTAACTACTTTTACAGTCTTCTGTGGAAGTGAGTCTGAATTTGCTAGTTTTAAGCTCACTAATTGATCCTGCAGAAATCCTAAGCGCAAACCCGATTGGGGCTGGAGGTTTTCTTTAAGGTAGGATTTCATTTCTTCGAAAGCATCTGCATCTAATTCTACTTCAACCAGAAAATTTTCGAAAGGAAGCAGTTCAAAAATATCCCTCATTAATACCCTTCCTGAATCAATATCGCGCCGAAATCCTCCTTTATTCAACAAACAGATATCAGAATTCCACCTCAGTGAATCTTTGCTATACCATAGAATAGCATCGCTTATCCAATTCCACATTCTTTTCTGGTACAAACTATCCATCTCTGTTCCTCTTCTCATTGTTCTTGGATTTAGAAAGAGAAGTTCATTCATTTGTTTTCCTAGGGAATCTCTATAAAATTCGGTTAAACCTTTAAAAACATCAGTTAAAGAATCGCTTGCAAGGCCTTCTACAGCAATGAGTTGTGGTGTTTTATTAGGGCTCATAGAAATTTTTCTAGAAGCACATGAAAAAAGTAATAAACAACTAAGTGAATAAAATAATACTCTCATTTATAGTTGATTAATTTTTTAGGGTCAATCAGGATGACTTAGCAGTGCAAATTTGGGTAAATTTGAAAGAGAACAGATTCAAATTATGCTTCAAGAATCGATTGCACGATTTTTACTTCAAAGAAAAAAGCCATCTAGCAGTCAAAGAGGTTATGGCGGCTGGAAATCAGTGCGTACTATTCTTATTGTGGGCATTTTAGATGAGAATTGGAACCTTAAAACTTGGGAAGCATTGTATTCTTTACTCAATTCAAAAGAAAAAAAGGTGGATGTACTTCTTTTTGATCCCAATTTAGAACAGGGCGAAAGGCATCATTCTTCTTTCAAAATTTTTGGGAAGAAGTCTTTGAATCTTTTTGGACAACCAAAGGGTGATTGGATACGGCCCTATCAATCTGCGGAATACGATATTCTATTTTGTTTGGCAGAACAACCGAATCTAACAATACAGTATATCTGTTCTCGAACCAAAGCAGATTGTCGGGTTGGAACGTTTGATGATTCTTTTAGCTTGTATGACTTAGTTCTTTTGCGTCCTTCTGGAATGAAACCAGTGAATTATGGTTCAGAGATGTTGCGATATTTGCAACAAATCAACGCAGCTTGAAAAAAATAGAAAAGTGGGGAACAGGCGTAGCCTTGGTAACTCCGTTCACCCAATCTGGATTGCCCGATAGAGGAGGAGTGTTTAAACTGGTCGATCATTGCATACAGGGAGGAATTGATTTCCTTGTTGCCATGGGAACTACAGCAGAATCAGCTACTTTAACTAAATCAGAAAGAGAAGAAGTTCTCTCTTGGATTATAGAAGCCAATGCGGGTAAATTACCTATTGTCCTTGGGGTAGGAGGAAATAATACTGCAGCAGTAATTGAAGAGTTAGTTCAATTAAATCCTGCGCCTTTCTCGGCCATACTCAGCGTTGCTCCCTATTACAATAAACCAAGTCAAGAGGGAATCTACCAACACTTTAAAGCTATAATAGACTGCAGTCCATTGCCCATTATATTATACAATGTGCCAGGTAGAACAGTGTCTAATATTAATGCTGATACTTGCCTTCGACTGGCTCATTACTCTGAAAAGGTAATAGCGGTTAAAGAGGCTTCGGGAAATTTAACTCAGATTTCACGAATACTAGCCGGTAAACCAACTCATTTTCAAGTGCTTTCGGGTGATGATAACCTAACGTTTCCAATGCTTTGTATGGGTGCACAAGGAGTAATTTCTGTAAGTGGCCAATTGGCTTGCCAAGCATTTTCTACCATGGTGCGAGAGGCAAGAGAAGGAAATCTAGACGCAGCTAGAATTATTCATTTTCAACTTTTTGAATTAACCGAGCTGCTTTTTGCTGAAGGGAATCCTTCAGGTGTTAAGTCCGCATTAAGTCAACTTGGATTAATGACACCTAAAGTTCGTTTGCCATTGGTGGAAGCCACCGATTCTCTTTCCGCCCAATTAATAGCGGCAATGCGCTCTGCGAATTTGATTTAAATTGTTGTTGGAGTTAGAGTTTTCCGATTGGAAATCAATTCTCATAATAATAGCGAGGTTATTAAATGGTTTACAGAACTTTAAGTAATTAATTCACACAATTATCGACTTTCTTTTTGATCACTTTAGCTAAGAATTCTGAAGAGATGGAAAAGCGGAAATTAGATCTTGTTGTGGTCTCAGATGTGCATTTAGGTACATATGGTTGTCACGCCAAAGAGTTGGTTAGATATCTTAAAAGTATAGACCCTAAAGTGCTGATTCTTAATGGAGATATAATTGATATTTGGCAGTTTAGAAAGAGATACTTCCCAAAAAGTCATCTTAAGGTGCTAAAGGAAATTCTAAAAATTACCACAAAGGGTAATAAGGTCTACTATCTCACAGGAAACCATGACGAATTTCTGAGAAAATTCTCTGATCTCGAATTGGATAATTTTAGCCTACTAGACAAGCTTGTATTAAACTTAGACGGAAAGAAGGCTTGGTTTTTCCACGGAGATATTTTTGATGCATCTATTCAAAACGCAAAATGGCTCGCAAAGCTGGGTGGATGGGGGTACGATCTTTTAATTCTAATCAACCGCCTTATTAATTGGTTCTTACATAAAATGGGAAGGGAGAAATACTCTCTCTCCAAAAAAATAAAAAACAGCGTAAAAAAAGCAGTTTCATTCATAAGTGATTTTGAAGAAACGGCTATAGAATTGGCAATAAATAACCAATACGACTATGTCCTGTGCGGTCATATCCATCAGCCCCAAATACGGGAAGCTATTAATTCGAATGGGAAATGTGTTTATTTAAACTCTGGTGACTGGATTGAGAATCTAACCAGTCTTGAATGGAATAAGGGTGAATGGAAGTTATTCCATTATCTCGAAAACAAGAAAGAATTAGAAGTGGAAGAAGAGGAAGATGATTCATTAGCGGAGGTGGAAAAGATGGCTTCCTTTGTAAATTCCTTTTCGGGAGCAGAAATTATACCCAAAGTTGAGTCGACCTAAGATTTTATATGCCATTCAAGGCACTGGAAATGGACACGTCGCCAGGGCGAGAGAAATAATTCCTATTCTTCAGAAGTATGGCCAGGTAGATGTTGTATTGAGTAGCGATCAAAGTCAAGTAGAAGTTGGCTTTACCATTAAATATAGATTAACGGGCTTAAGCTTTATATACAGTGGAAATGGTAGTATTAGCTATTTCAAAACCATTCGAAAGAATAAGTTATGGCAACTTTTTAAGGAGATCCTGCAGTTTCCGATACACAATTACGACATTGTAATAAACGATTTTGAATGTACTACAGCATGGGCTGCAAGATTAAGATCTAAGAAGATTTATGGTATGGGACATCAAATTAGCTTTCTCTCTAAGAAAACCCCTCGTCCAAAGAGAAAGGATCTAATTGGCGAGTTCATTCTAAGGAATTATGCTCCATGTCACTGGCCTATCGGCTTTCATTTCGAAGCTTTTGACACCTTCGTTTTTACTCCTGTTATTCGAAGCGAAATTCGATCGTTGCAACCCGAATTAGGAGGGCATTATACAGTATATCTGCCAGCATTTAAAGAGGAGGAGATCATTCGAGTCCTCAATAAAATACCAAATGTAAAATGGCATGTTTTTTCAAAGAATACTCAAGTGGTAAGAAATCAAGAGAATGTTTTGCTCCATCCTGTGGATAATAAACTCTTCCTCGAGAGTCTAAGAACTTGTGTAGGACTACTTAGTTCAGCTGGTTTTGAATCTCCTGCAGAGACTCTTTTTCTTGGGAAGAATTTATTTGTAATTCCTATTAAAAATCAATACGAGCAAATTTGTAATGCTCAAGCATTAAGTAATTTAGGTGTTTCTGTTTCGCCAGAGTTTAATCTTTCAATTCTTGGGGAATTACAGCGCTGGGTAGACAATCCATTCGATATTAGGATTGATTTTCCCGACCAAACCGAAGACATTATTCGAGATCAAATTCTTAGGCCTGCAGGATTTTTAGTTTAAGGAGTTTTTTTCACCTTTGGGGGAGATGAAAACTACCCCTATTTCTATTCATCCCAATCGAGATATCGACTTGGGATTGGTTGCCGATTTCCTAAATCAGCCCTTTCCTTTAGAGCTTTCGGAAGAAGCCAAAGAAGAGATTTCCAAGAGCGTAGATTGGATGATGGATTTTATTGAAAAATCAGATAGACCTATTTATGGCATCAATACTGGTTTTGGCTCGTTATGTGAAACTTCTATTGATGGAAAAGATTTAAATCAACTCCAAGCCAATTTGGTGATGTCGCATGCCGTTGGAACTGGAGACCGTTTGAGTCCAGAGATTAGTCGATTAATGCTCTGGTTTAAAGCACATTCTCTATCAAAAGGTTACTCAGGTGTAAAAGTTTCAACCGTACAGAGACTTTTAGAGTTGAACAATCAGGATCTGTTACCCGTAGTATATGAATTTGGTTCTTTGGGTGCATCAGGAGATCTTGCTCCTTTGGCGCATCTCAGTCTCCCCTTAATTGGAAAGGGAGAAATATGGGATGTGAATTTAGATTTTAAAGAAGTAAAAACCTTCCAGCCGAATAAGTCTTTTATAGAAGAGCTTGGTCCAAAAGAGGGTTTAGCCCTTTTGAATGGAACACAGTTTATGTCTTCCATTGGTGCGTTTGCTTTAATAAAGGCCTATCGAATTTCTTATTTTGCAGACCTCATTGCGGCCTTATCAATAGACGCGTTCAATGCTCGTCCTGAACCTTTTGATGAGCGCTTGCATTTAGTTCGTAAACACAATGGACAACGAAAGGTGGCCGAACGAATGCGTAATTTATTAATGGATAGCGAAACTTTTCAAGCTCATAAAGAGCATGTTCAGGATCCGTATTCTTTCCGCTGCATTCCTCAGGTACATGGTGCAAGTCATGCAGTATTAGAGTATGTAAGAAAAGTGGTAGAGGATGAAATAAACTCTGTTACAGATAATCCAACCTTGTTTAGAAATGAGGCTATTTTGAGTGGAGGAAACTTCCATGGTCAGCCGATTGCTATGGCACTAGATTATTTAGCTCTAGCGATATCAGAATGGGGGAGTATATCTGAGAGAAGAGTTTATCAACTGATTAGCGCATCAAGGGGATTGTCAGCCTTCTTAATTAGTAAGCCTGGACTGAATTCTGGATTTATGATTCCTCAATATACTGCCGCTTCGATTGCTAGTAGGAACAAAGCTTTGTGCATGCCTGCTTCTGCCGATAGTATTCCTTCTTCTAATAATCAAGAAGATCATGTAAGTATGGGAGCTAATTCAGCAACCAAACTTTTGAAAATTGTGGAGAATGTTGAATCTATACTTGCCATTGAACTTATGAATGCTTCACAAGCATTGTGGCTAAGTGGAAGAAAAACTTCAGCCTTTCTAGAGCAATTTTTGAAAACCTATAGAGAAATCGTTCCACCACTTGAAAAAGACAGAGTGCTTTTCGAAGATCTTAGAAAAACCGAACACTTTTTAAGATCTACTCATGTTGATAACGAGCTTCTATTTATCTGAGCTACTTCTTTTGGCTTCTAGCTCTAACAATTGATCTCGAAGTCTTGCAGCTTGGATAAAGTCTAATGCCTTCGCTGACTTTTCCATCTCTTTTCGTGTAGAATCGATGAGCTTTTGTATGTCTTTTTTGCTTCCATATTTAGCAATCTCGTCTGCGGCTAATGAAGATTTTGAAACATCTTGATTGTAATCTGAACGAGAGCTAGCTGCAAAACTCTGTGCCATGATTTCTTCCCTTGATTTCTTCAATGCCCTAGGCTCCAAGCCATTTGCAAGATTGTGAGCCATTTGAATATCTCGCCTTCTATAGGTCTCATCAATGGTTTTTTGCATGCTTGCTGTAATCTTATTAGCATACATTATGGCCGTTCCATTGAGGTGCCTAGCGGCTCTACCAATGGTTTGTACTAGGGAGCGCTCAGAACGCAAGAATCCCTCCTTATCGGCGTCTAAAATAGCCACTAAGGAAACCTCCGGTAAATCCAATCCTTCGCGAAGTAGATTCACACCAATAAGAACATCAAATATTCCCAAACGCAAGTCACGCATGATTTCAACACGCTCAAGAGTATCTACATCTGAATGCACATAACGGCACCGAACGCCGTATCGAGTTAAATACTTTGTTAACTCTTCTGCCATTCTTTTTGTGAGGGTGGTTACCAGAACTCTTTCATCCAATTCAGTCCGAATCCGAATTTCTTCCATCAAATCGTCAACCTGATTCTCGCTCGGTCTCACTTCAATTATAGGATCGAGCAGGCCTGTTGGACGGATAAGTTGCTCAACTACAACGCCTTCAGATTTTTCCAATTCATATTCAGCAGGAGTGGCGCTTACGTTAATTACTTGAACTTGTAATTGCTCAAACTCTTCAAATCGCAATGGCCTATTATCCATAGCAGCAGGCAATCTAAATCCGTATTCTACTAGATTCTCTTTCCTAGATCGATCGCCTCCATACATTGCACGTACTTGAGAAACCGTAACATGACTCTCATCAATTATCATTAGATAATCTTTTGGAAAATAATCTAACAAACAGAAAGGACGTGTACCGGGCAGACGACCATCTAAATATCGGCTGTAATTTTCTACACCAGAGCAATACCCCAATTCCCGAATCATTTCTAAATCGAAATTCGTGCGTTCATCTAATCGCTTAGATTCAAGAAATCTTCCGCTTTCTTTGAAGTAATCAACCTGTTTTACGAGATCGTCTTGAATTTGACGAATAGCTGAATTAAGAGTGTCTTTCGAGGTTACAAACAAGTTGGCGGGAAAGATTCTAACTTTATCAACCACCTCCATATCATTTGGATATTCAGGGTGATATGATTCTATTCGCTCAATTTCATCTCCCCAAAAATGGAAGCGATAAACTATATCCGCATAGGCAGGAAAAATATCCACAATGTCCCCTTTAACTCTAAAATTACCACGAGAGAATAAAGCCTCTGTCCGAGAATAGAGCGCACCTACAAATTGGTGTAAAAGTGTATTTCGAGAAATAATCTGACCCACTTCCACCTGAACCATCTGTCCGTAGAATGAATCTGGATTTCCAATTCCATACAAACAAGAAACAGACGCCACCACAATGACATCTCGCCTTCCTGAAAGTAGGGAAGAGGTTGTACTCAATCGCATCTTCTCAATCTCCTGATTGATAGATAAATCCTTTTCTATATAAGTCCCTGAACTTGGAATATAAGCTTCAGGTTGATAATAGTCGTAATAAGAAACAAAATACTCTACTGCATTATCTGGAAAGAATTGTTTGAATTCCCCGTAGAGTTGTGCGGCTAAGGTCTTGTTATGACTTAAAATTAGAGTGGGTTTCTGAACTTTCTCAATTACATTGGCTACAGTAAAAGTTTTACCCGATCCCGTTACTCCAAGTAAGGTTTGATAAGGATCTCCTCGCTCAATTCCAGCCACCAACTCCAAAATAGCCTGTGGCTGATCACCGGTGGGTTCAAAAGGAGCTTTAACTTTAAATTTCATGTATTAAACCTACAACTAGGCATTCCTTAATACCCTCAACTTTAAGTCTAATTCCTTTATCTTATCTTTTTGAAAATCAATCTTTTTCTGAACTTCAAGAACCATGGGATTAGTCTTTTTTCCAGTTCTGAAAAACTGAATATTGTTCTCAAGCTGGAATAGTTCTTTTTTGGCTTCTTCCTTCATTTTTTGAAGATGGAAGCGTTCTCTATCCAAGCCTTTATCGTCTCCAGAATTTGAAAGCATTTCAACTTTACTTTCAAATTGTAGGCGAGAAGCTTCCTTTCTATCTATCTTCAGTTTAGTGTAAGAATCCGAAATCAGCTTGTCAAATTTCTCCTCCACTTCTTTTTTGTCATGTGGAACAGAGCCAATCCCCCTGAATTTTGTCATATTCTCTTCAAGAATCTCACGAGTAAGACCTGTTTCAGAATCAAATACTGACTTCAACTCGTTGTAAATAAGTTCTTTAGAAGAATGATTTGCCTCAAATATATGTCGAGACTCTTCGTTCTTTGCTTTCATTCTATCAAAGAAATGATTGCAAACCGCTCTAAACTCTTTCCATAGTCGATCAGAGTCCTTTTTACCTACTTGTCCCGTATTTTTCCAGTCGGCTTGTATCCTCTTTAACTTATCAGAGGTTCCTTTCCAATCGTCGCTATCTTGTAACTCTTTTGCTTTGTCAATTAAAGCTTTTTTCTTCTCTAAATTTTCCTTAAAAACAGCCTTTATTTCTTTATAATATTCGTTTCTAAGATGTTGAAATGAGAAGTATGCATTTTTAGCTTCTTCCCAAACCTGATCATTTTCCTTGTGATTTACCCTGCCTAGAGCTTTAAATTTCGTAAAGAGCTCTTCCATTTCAATAGAAGCCTTCTGCCATTCAGCATGAGAGTTCAATCCTTGAGTAGGAAATGAAACCATACTGGCTACAATTTCCCGTTTAGCCTGAATTCTTTCGGAATTAACAGATTCTTGTTGTTTAAACCACTCGTTCCTCTTATCGTGGATGGCCTTACTTGCGGCAGCAAATCGATCCCATACGTCATCTCTTTTTAGAGGTTCAACAGGACCAATTCTCTTGTACTCCTTGTGCAGTGCGTTTAATGTCTGAATTGCTTCCTTTATTGAGCTATGGTTGATCAATTCTTCCGCTTTTGCACAAAGCTCTTCCTTTGATTCTAAGTTCTTTTTAAAATCTAAATCCCTGAGATCGCGGTTTATTTGGGCAAAATCATAGAAGTTTTGTAGGTGGAAGTGATACGTCTTCCAAATATCTTCTGCCTGTTCTTTCGGAACAAACCCCGTTTCTTTCCATCTGGATTGGATGGATTTAAACTCTTCAAAAGCCTCTGAAAGTGATTCTTCTTTTTGAATTAGTGCTTTAAGTTCTTCAATTAAAGAAAGTTTTGTGCGAAGATTTTTAGTCAACTGACCTTCTAACTCCTTGTAATAACTTCTTCTTTTCTCTTTGTATTCTCCGTAAAGTTTACGGAAACTATCTTTTTTAGGGTTGGAATAACGGAAGTCAATCGGATTTCCCCCTTCCTCAACAAATTGATTGAAATTTTTCTGAGAATCCGCATCAAATCGACCATCTAAAACAGTCTTCATGCCATCGAAAGCTGGACGAAGCTCTGAAATGGGACGATCTTTTAACAGTTTTGCGCCTAAAGCCAAAAGCTCTTCGGTTTCCATTGAGGCGAACTCTGGGAGTTCCTCTTCATGTTCATCTTCCGATTGAACTGTTTCTACGTGTACCGTATCTTCTTCATGGGATTCTCCCCCAGATTCATGCGTATTCACAACAGATTCAACTGTTTCTGAGTTACTTGAGCTATCTGCATTATCTGCAGCTGCATCTTGAATTTCCTGAGTCACCTCTTGCTCAGGCTTAGAAGTTGACGCTTCCGGAGTAATTAAATTCTCCATTGCTTCTTCGTTATTTTCGATGTGTTCCATTTTTCGGATTGCCGATTCGGCTACAAAAATAGACCTTCCTCCTTAGTGACAATGTATTGAAACCAAATATCCCAAGAAGAAAGTGCTTGAATCTCTAGCATTCTCTGTCCATTCTGAATAGTACACCCCTGATTTAATGCTTTAGAAAGGAAAAGGCTGGGAGAAGGATTGTATACTAAATCGAATGCTAAATGCTTTTTTTTAAGGCTTTTATAAAGTATTGGAGGGCTTTCATCTATAGTGGGAAAGGTTCCAAGAGGAGTGCAATTAATGATTAAATCGTATTCAATTAAGTCCAAATTGTAAAGTTCCTTAAAAGGAATGTCTGAAATAGAGGGATCTCTACCCGCCATATCGAAGGGTATTCTATTGGATTTCAAGACAAATTGAATGGCCTTAGAAGCTCCACCAGTACCTAATATCAATGCTTTAGAGAATTCACTCGGTTTACGTATTTCGAACAAACTCTTTTCGAACCCAATACAATCAGTGTTAAAGGCAGAAATACTTCCATCTTCTTTAAACAACAAGGTATTCGCTGCACCTATTTCTAAAACTTCTTGGCTATGGAAATCTGCGAACTCAAGAATACTTTCTTTGAAAGGAATTGTAACATTAAGGCCTAAAGGATGGATTTTTGCTACCCACTCCCGAAATCCAGTTAAAGAACTCAGTTCAAAAGCTGAATATTCAAAAGAGGATTTCAGATTTAAACTTTCTAAATGAACCGAAAAAAAATAAGGTGAGAAGCTGTAATTCAGACTCTTGCCTATTAGACCTAAAACAAAAGGAGAATTAATCTTCTTTGGCTTTTTTGCCCAAACCATCGAGAATGAAAATAAGAGCAAAGCCTACAATCGAAAGAATACTTGCCATAAGCCACTGAGAATTTCCATCGTATTGCTGAGGCAAAATGCTTTCATATCGGAAAGGAACCATCTCACCATGTGAATTTAAACGGGATTCAATCACTCTTTTCCATGGCCATACGACACTTAATGAACCAATCATAAAGCCGGTCATAAGAGCAATCGTAGCATCATGATATTTTTTGAACATCCAACTTAAAACTTTGGAAAAACTCAACAAACCAATGGTACAGCCGGCCAAAAAAACCAAAATGGTTACAAAGTCTAGGTTTTTAATAGCTTCCGTAACGTAATCGTATTTTTTTAGAAGCAGTAGAATGAAGCTTCCCGAAATTCCGGGCAAAACCATTGCACAAATTGCGAGCGAGCCAGAAAGGAATATAAACCAGAGAGAATCAGGTGTTTCTGATGGAGTTGTTTGAGTAATCCAATAAGCTATTCCTCCACCTATTATTAAAAGAACGATTGTGACAATATTCCACTTTTTAATTTTCATTCCAACCGCAATTGCACTTGCAACAATAAGTCCGAAGAAGAAGCTCCAAATGAGAATAGGGTGAAAGTCGAGCAAGTAATGAATGACGCGAACAAGACTTAAAACGGATACTGCAATTCCAGCAAAAAGGGCCAGTAAAAAATTAGCATTACTCTTTTTCCAAGCGGCTGCAGGACCTTCTTTCACCAAGCAATTGAGGAGACTCAGATCGAAAGACTTTATAGAGTCAATTAATTCTTCGTATATACCTGAAATAAAGGCTATTGTACCTCCTGAAACTCCTGGAACCACATCAGCAGCGCCCATTCCCATCCCCCTAAAAAATATAGGTAAATAGGATTTCCATCCTTTTCTAATTGCCATTAATTCTGTCGTAGTGATTGAATAATAAGTTGAACCTTTTCATTTTCAAGTAGGCTAGGGAAAAGGTCTTCGAAATACTCGAGTTTGTTAAAATCAATTTTCAATCCTTGCTTAAAATAGATAGAAGCCTCGTCTTCTTCTTGCATAAGATATAGAAATCCAGCTAAATACAGTCTAATTTCGGCACTAAGCGGATTAAGTAGAACCCCCTTATATAGAAGTTCCATTCCTTGATCTACTTCATCCATTGAAATGAGCAATTCGGAATATTCCATGTAAATATCTGTGTCTGTATGCCCTAATTCAATAAGCTCAGTATATGCCTCACTCGATTCATATAGAAGCCCCATTCTCTTACAGATCTCCGCTTTGGTTAATAGATATTCCGGATTTTCAGAATCTAAATCACAAGCTTTATTGATATGATAAAAAGCTTCTTGCATCTCATTCAATTCGTCTAGAATGAGAGACAACTCGAGATGTGCCTCATCTAAACTTGGATCTTCTTTCACTGCCTTTGTCAAGAAAATCTTTGCCTTCCTTAAATCCTCTAATTCACTGTAACAGCAACCAATTTTGTAGTAGCCATAAGCGGAAGGGGCATCGAATAGAAAGCTATCCTTGTAAGTTTGAGCGGCCTCTTCAAAGCGATCCATTCTTTCTAAAACGCGTGCTTTCTCATAATAAGCAGCCGTAAATTCCTCATCAATCAAAAGGGCATAGTCAATTGCCCAAAATGCTTTTTCAAAATTTTCTGCTTTCGAAAATAAGATAGCAAGGTGGTACCAAGCTTGTTCAGAAAATGGTTCTGACTCAATATGCTGTTGAAAAAACTCAATAGCCTTATTATTCTGATTGAGCATTTCATAACAGAGTGAAACGCTGTACAATGCGATATCATCCTCAGGATCAAACTTCAAAACTTCCTTGTGGTGCTTTAAAGCCATCTCAAAATTGCCCATAAATTGATACTCATTGGCAACAAGCGAAAGGACCTCCTCTGGAAATTCATGCCTAGAATAGGCTTTTTTGAATAAGTTGATTGCTTTTTGATGAAGACCTTTCTTGCTGAAAATGGTTCCTCTTGCAATCAATAACTCCACGTTGTCCGGATCCATTTCTTCAACTTTAGAAAGGGCAGCTAGAGCCTCCTCAATATTGTCTGAAGCCGTTAGAAATTGAGCACGTTTCAGAGGAAAGGTGGAAGTATAGGGATGTTGACGTTCTGCCAATTGAGTTACGTAGAGTGCTTTTTGAATTTTTCCGGTTTCAAAATAGAAATCGCTAATCAGCTCAAATTCATCAGCATCGAAGAAATTTTCTTCGCCTTTAGAAAGCATTTCTTCAAATCTCTCAATCAAGGAATCGAGATTGGGCTCATCGTTTTCAAACATGAAACGTTAATTTGAGGTTGCAATACGAAAGATAGTGGCTAAACATTATGCAAAGGTATTCGGTATAGTCGGTTTTTAACAGGCTTTTGAACAGCTTTTAGTCTGAACTGCAGAACTTATCTTTGGCGCTCAAATAAGAATATGACTCTAATCAAATCCATTTCAGGAATCCGAGGCACCATAGGTGGTCAAGTAGGAGACGCATTAACACCGGTAGATTTAGTGGCCTTCAGCTCTGCTTACGCCGTTTTCATAAAGGAAAGATCGGGAAAAGAACATCCCAAGATTGTATTGGGTAGAGATGCTCGACCTTCAGGGCCAATGGTTCAGCAAATAGTTTCGTCAACGCTTAGAATGTGCGGAGTGCATGTGCTCGACGCAGATCTTTCGACCACACCGACAGTAGAAATGGGAGTGGTTTTTGAAAAAGCTGATGGAGGAATTATTTTAACGGCTTCCCACAACCCTGTACAATGGAATGCGCTAAAGTTACTAAATGAGAAAGGTGAGTTTCTATCAGGAGAGGATGGAGAACGTATCTTAAAGATTGCATCAAAAGCAGACTTCAACTACGCAGAGGTTCAGCAATTGGGTAGTTTGGTTCCACTTGATGATCTCTTCGAAAAACATATAGCCCAAATTATTAACCTTCCTTATATAGATGTTTCCGCAATAGAAGCAGCTGAATTTACAGTTTCAGTTGATGCAGTTAACTCGAGTGGAGGAATAGCCATCCCTTTACTTCTTAGAAAATTAGGGGTAAAAGTTATCCATGAACTCTATTGTGAACCAAACGGACAATTCCCTCACAATCCAGAGCCATTGGAGGAGCATCTTTCTGAAATAATGAAATTAACCAGAGAGAAGTCTTGCGATATAGGTATTGTAGTAGATCCAGATGTTGATCGTTTGGCACTGATCACAGAAGATGGTAAAATGTTTGGAGAGGAATATACCCTCGTGGCTTGTGCCGATTTTCTACTTCCAATTAAAGGAGGGGCGACGGTTTCAAACTTATCGTCTTCAAGAGCTTTAAGAGACATTACAAACAAACACGGATTTAATTACACCGCATCAGCCGTGGGTGAAGTAAATGTGGTGACGGAGATGAAAAGAACCCAAGCCGTAATCGGAGGAGAGGGAAATGGAGGAATTATTCTCCCAGACCTGCACTATGGAAGAGATTCATTAGTTGGCGTGGCGCTGATTCTTTCACTTCTTGCTAAAACAGGTAAAAAATTGAGTGAATTAAAGGCTTCTTATTCCAGTTATTCAATGTTAAAGCAGAAGATCGATTTAAATCCGAGCCTAAATGTCGACGCTTTGCTAGAGCGCGTGGCGAATGCGTTTTCAAATGAAGAAGTGAGTACCATTGACGGAGTGAAAGTTGATTTCAAAGAAGGATGGGTACATCTCCGTAAATCAAATACAGAACCTATTTTGAGAGTGTATGCAGAGGGGTCTACCTCTGAAGTTGCTCAATCTTTAGTTGACCGTATGAAATCGGTAATTGATGCTTGATTTCAATCCAGTGAATTGAATAAATAATTTAGTTAGTTTAACGATACCAACCAACCCATTATAAATCTTTCAATCATGAGAGTATATCTAGACAATGCCGCAACTACTCCTCTTTGTGAACCTGCAAAAAAGGCAATGATAGAGGGTTTAGATCTTTTTGGAAATCCTTCTTCTACCCATGCTTTTGGAAGAGAAGTCAAAGCAAAAATGGAAGCTTCAAGAAGAAGTATTGCCGCTCATTTAGGTGTAAAACCATACCAAATCATGTTCACTTCTGGAGCCACAGAAGCACTAAATACTGCAATGACTTCTTGTGCAAACTTAGGAGGGAAGAAAAAATTCTACACAGATCGTCTAGAACATCATGCTACAATTGACCCTCTTGAAAAGATGGATAAAGATGGGAGGATTGAGTTAGAGTTTTTTAAGAACAACGATAAAGGTGAGTTGGATATCAGTGTGTTAAACACTGCACCAGAAGGATCCGTTGTTTGCTTGATGTACTTCAATAACGAGATTGGAAATTGCAATCCTATTATGGAAGTAGGTAAAATTTGTGAACAACGTAACCTTATTTTTATTTGCGATATGGTGCAAGCCATTGGGCAGATGAGAATAGATCTCACTAGCATTCCAGGTTTGTGTTTTGCTGTAGCATCTGGTCATAAATTCAATGGCCCTAAAGGCGTGGGCCTTTTGTACATAGGGAAGGGAAGGGAATTGAATTCTTTGCTGCTAGGTGGTGCTCAAGAAAGAGGAATGAGGGCCGGAACAGAAAACACCATTTCTATTCCAGCGATGGCAGCTGCACTAGATTGGAATTTGGAGAATATCGATGAAAACCGAAGAAAAAAGTATGAAAGAAGTGCATACATAATTGAAAGGCTAAGCGCTCACAAAAATTTAATTTTTAATGGTTTAGGTGGAAGAGAAGGGCACCATCCATCTATAATTAACTTTAGTTTCGAAATCAGTGGCGATTCTAGTATGGTTGTCTTTAACCTAGACTTAAAAGGATTGGCTCTTTCTCAAGGAAGTGCATGCATGTCTGGAAGTACTACGGGTTCTCATGTGCTTCAGGCAATGAATTGCGTTCCGCCCAACCATGCTACCATTCGTCTTTCTCATGGCGTCTTCACCACCCAAGAAGAATTAGATTACAGTTTAAATGTTTTAAGTGAAGTCATAGAGCAACAGGTTGAAGCCTAAGGCCTAATCTTCTTCATCACTAACGACAACAGTGGATTCATCGGATGCCTTGTAGCCAAAAAGCTTTTTCTCTTTGATTATCATATCTACATAGGGTGGTAAAAATTCTTCCCATCCATCTTCACCTTCCTTAATCATATGGAGCACTTTCGGAGAAAATATTTGTAGAATACTTCTGTCGAAGTTTTGAATATCCACTAATCTCCGGTTAAATATTAAATAGTCTGAAAGTGGCTTAAATCTGGGATGCACCTTCATGTTCTCAATGGTTTGAATCTCTGAAGATTTACTGGTTTGAGAAGGATATACATACATTTTCAAATCGTTTGAAAAAAGTATACCCATGGCTTCCAATGTACCTCCTTTTAATTCACGATAATACTTCTCATTAAATACTTCTTTTAGGTTGGTAAGTCCCATGATCAGTCCCATTCTACTCTTTGTATAACGGCTGAAATATTCGACTAAACGAAAGTATTCCTGATAGTTAGAGATAAGAACAGTGTGTCCCAAAGAGCATAAAATTTCAGCTCTATCTAGAAAGTCTTGCTCATTGATTTCACCTTCTGCCCTTAAATTGTTTAGTGTAATTTCGAATAGAACCACCAGATTGTCCTTATCTACTCTTTTTTCCTTGGTAAACATATTGTATCCTTTCTGGAGCATATCTAGATTTACCTTGGTAACAGGCCGAAAGCTTCCTCGAATCGCTAAAATGTTTTTCTTGTAGAGTAGGGCAGCAGGCAAAAGATTATGACCATCTGGACCAAAAATAACGGCGTCGGTCATGCCGTTTTTAATCAGTTGCAAGCTCAATAATCGATTGTCGACATTTTCGAAACATGGGCCAGAAACATGGATCATATCAATCTCGATACGATCAAGAGGGATATTATCAAAAAGCGATCTCAATAGCAAGTTTGCATCTGAATGGTGCTTGAAGGCTCCATAAATCAAATTGACACCCAATTCGCCTATAGTTTCTTGTTGAAGCTTGGCTTCTGTTTCTTTCATTCGAATATGAAAAACAATATCATTATGAGCTGCATCTGCTTCTGCCTGAAAGCGGATACCCATCCAACCATGCCCTAAGAACTTCTTTGTAAAATTAATGGTGGCCACCGTATTGGCATAAGCAAAAAATCGACGTTTTGGAAATTGTGAATTATCCAATCGCTCTTGCATTAAACCATATTCATGATCAATCATTTTCCTTAAACGAACCTCTGTCACGTATCTTCCATCCGATTCCTTTCCGTAAATAGCATCCGAAAAATCTTTATCATAAGCCGACATGGCCTTTGCTATCGTTCCTGATGCTCCTCCAGCTCGGAAGAAATGACGAACTGTTTCTTGTCCTGCACCTATTTCAGCAAAAGTGCCATAGATATCAGGGTCTAGGTTTATTTTGAGTGCTTTCTGCGCGGGGGTAAGATGAAAAGACTGATTCATGGTAAAATTTGAATAACAAAGGTACATTAACCGACTAACCTTGGGTTCTAGTTTGATACATTTAAACCCTAATGATTGAACAAAAAATTACCATTTTAGGTTCGGGGACCTCTCAAGGAATTCCGGTGATTGGCTGCCATTGTGCTAGCTGTAGCTCAACTGATAGCAAAGACAAACGCTTTCGAACAAGTGCGTTGATACAAGTAAATAACATAAGAATACTAATCGATGCGGGCCCAGATTTACGAATGCAATTGCTAACAAATCGGATTGAAGAAATAGATGCGGTACTCTTTACCCATGAACATCAAGATCACACAGCTGGGTTGGATGATTTAAGACCCATTATTTTAAAACAAAAGAAAGGAATGCCATTGTGGTGCAGCTCTCAGGTTCAAAAAAGGTTAGAAGAGCAATATTCATATACGATCAAGAATGCGAATTATCCAGGGGTTCCTAAATTTCAATATTGCAACTTTGAAGAAGATCATTTTGAAATTGAAGGAGTTAAAATAGTTCGAATACATGCTAAACATGGAGAGTTAGATGTGAGTGGCTTTCGGATTGGAGCCATTTCATACTTAACAGATTTGAATTATATATCGGATGAAGAGTTAGAAAAAGTGAAAGGAAGTTCATTACTCATATTAGGTTGTCTTAGAAGAGAGTCGCATTATAGTCATTTCAATTTAGAAGAAGCCATTGAATTGGGAAGGAAATCAAGAGTCCCTAGAATTCTTTTCACTCATTTGAGTCATCATTTCGAAGTACAAAGCCAATTAACTCGAGCCCTTCCCAAAGGAATTGAATTAGCTTACGACGGTCAGATTATTGAAATAGAATATTGAGGATAATCAAATTAAAAAGCAAAAAAAAACTCCAAATTATTGTTTTAAAACAACTTGGAGTTTAAGTAGCGAAGGGGGGGATCGAACCCCCGACCTCAGGGTTATGAATCCTGCGCTCTAACCGTCTGAGCTACCTCGCCATATCCTTTCTGAAAAGGGCTGCAAATATAGTTGAAAAGACAATGAAAGAAAAAAAAATAGTTCTGTTCTAGCCGTCATTTTTTTCTAAATTGGCGCCCTATCTAATTTGATTTCATAATAGAAAATGGCAGATAAAGTTCAATTCGAAATTGAGTTCCCAGTGAAGGCATCACCGAAGATGTTATTTCCTTTTTTGTCTACACCAAGTGGACTTTCAGAGTGGTTTTGTGATGATGTAAATTCGCGTGGAGAGCTATTCAAATTCTTTTGGGAGGGAAGTGAAGAGTCCGCAAAATTAATTGCGAAAAAGAACGATAAGTTCATTCGTTGGCGTTGGCTCGAAGCAGAAGAAGAAGGTTTAAAAACATTTTTTGAATTTAGAATAGAGGTCGACGAGTTAACAAATGATGCCTCATTAATAATTGTTGACTTTGCAGAAGAAGAAGAGATAGAAGAAGCTAAATTATTGTGGAACAGTCAGATAAGCACCTTACTGCACGTGATAGGATCCTAATAAAGAAGCAAGGTGTCCTTGGATTACTTATCCTTTGGACATTCTGGTACTTGTGGATAAGTCAGCACTTCTCGAAAATTGAATTACACTTATTTTTAAATGGCTTCACCCGTTTAGAATACGACTCATTTTTCAAGTTAGTAACCCACTTAGGTGACGGGCTGATTTTTCCAGTTTTAGCCATCATCCTTTTATTTTGCTCTTACAGAGATTCGGTATCATTTATCCTTTTGGGATTGCTCGTTCTTGTATTTTCTCAAGTAATGAAGCAATGGCTCTTTGCAGATATGTTAAGGCCTACAGCAGAACTAGAAGGATATATTTATCGAGCTATTCCTAACTTCCATACACACAAAAACAATAGTTTTCCTTCGGGACATTCTACCGCTGCTTTTGCTGCAGGCGTATGGTTCTATTTAAATAGTAGAAATCGTTTTTTTGGAATTGTGACAATATTTTTAGCTCTTTTAGCAGCTTTATCTCGCGTATATCTGAATCAGCATTTTATGGGAGATGTACTGGCCGGCGCTTGGATTGGATCTATGCTTGCATTTGCCAGCTATTCTTTTTCGCGAAATTGGAAGTCAGATGGCTGGGATGCTAGCTTTCTTTGGCCTAAAAACAATTCCAAGTCGTCACCTAACTAAGTCTTTTAGCCACCTCTTGTCCAACATTAGCCCCTATGGCAATGCCCATACCACCTAAACGAACTCCGCAAACTACGTTCTTAGATAAGGATTTAATTAGAACTTCTTTGCTGTTGTTTACGCCAAACCCCATTATTCCAGACCAACTCTGTTCAATTTCATGAGGAGTGGATGGGAGCAAGTAGTTCAATAAGATAGACCTCAAGTTTGTTTGAATGAGATCTGTAATAGCCAATTCATCTGTGTTTTCCTCTGAAAAAGCCAATTGCCTTCCGCCACCTAAAAGCACTCTATTCTCTACATTTCGAAAATAATAGTAGCCTTTATTCATATGAAATACTCCTTTTATTGCTAATCCTGCTATGGGCTTTGTAATAAGCACTTGCGCTCTTGCAGGTTCTACTTCTAAGAAAGGTAGTAGACTTTTTGCAAAGCCGTTGGTACAAATGGCAAGCTTGTTTACCTTAAAATCAAACCGTTTGGTATGTATGTAAACTCCATCTGAAGAATCTTCGAAATTTAGAATTTCTAATCCATTTATTATTGTAATATCCTTTTCATGAGCAAGTTTTACCAAGTTAAAGAGAGACTTGCCCGTATCAATTTGACCTTCATGCGGTATACTTATGCTTTGATTTATAGATTTAAAACCAAATTTTGAAATGCTAGAGTTATCTGTAAGGAAAGCATCCTTTCCAAAAATGGTTTTAAGAGATTGGTTGAGAAAATTCAACTTAGTTAAGACATCAGAATATAAATCGTCCTGTCCAGCTTGAAATATCTCATAGCCTCCATTTGCTTCAAATCCCATCTTATTAGATCCAAGCCAAGAGTGGAGTAGACGGAAACCACTGTATCTCTTTTCGACCTTGAGAAAGACTTCATTCTCAGATTCTGATTGTAAATCGTCTAGAATTTCACTGGGACTTCCATAGCATGCAAATCCTGCATTCTTTGTACTGGCACCTGATGGAAGGCAACCTCTCTCTACAACTAAAATTCTGGAATGAGGAAATTGATCTCGGAGATTTAAAGCCGTAGATAAACCTACTAGTCCTCCTCCCACAATGCAATAGTCGACATTTGTAAACCAAGTTTGGCTTTCCCAAAAACTCAACATACTAAGTCGCTAGCTGTAGCTTTCTAATGCTTAATTGGTAAATCCCGAAGATTAACAGTGAATAAAACAAAGTTCCCAAAGTGAAATTCATTGCGAAAGGTATTCCTTCTGTATAAGCCAACAATAAACCCGATACATTCTTCGGATAAATAGGGATGGTGAGCCAAGAGGCGAAATTAGTAAATACAAAAAAGAGTAAGCTTGCACTTAATGAATGAGTTAACACGCTAAGAGTCGAATCTTTTTTAACAAAAGTACCAAGTATAGAAATCATCAAAAATGCTAGATAAGTCACCCACATTCCAGAATAAAATCCAAAGAATACATCAGTTAGCAGAAGAATCCCTAAAGTCAGTAAGCCCGAAAAGTACTTCGATTGAAAGCCCGCGCCACCAAAGAGAGCGATTGCCCCAAGAGCCGTGAAATTTGGCCAATGTGGAATTAATCTACTCAAAGAGCCTAATATAATTAGCCCTAAAACAATACCAATTCTTGAATATTTCTGTTCTTGTTTCATAAATCAAAAATAAGTCCGAAATCATTTTGGTCGAAAGCTTTTATAGGTGCCATCACTAAAAAGTACAACGATCTCATTATCTGAATCTTTACTCGGAATAATTTGCTTTTCCTGCTCTTTTTCGATATGTTTTGGCCTCGTTTTCTTGAGTGTTTGTTCCGGAAAAGAGTCATTCACTTCGTCTTGACTTACGATAGGAGAGCTAATCTCAGAATCACTTTCTGACTGATTTGATTTAACAACTCCTTGAATCAACCAATTTAAATCTACCTCTGGATAGAGTTTGGCGAAAGATTCAATTATGTTAAGACTCACTTTGTTTCTTCCACTTTCGATATGAGAAAGGCTAGCCTTATTTAGTCCAGCAGCATCCGCAAAAGCTGATTTGGATATGCCTTTGTCTTGAAGGAATTTTAAGATACGATCTGCTATTGGATCCATGGTTTTCAAAAGTAAACCCAAAAGTATGGTATTTAGTCTTAGAGATTATGTAATCGCTAAATTATTAATTTGAATTCTCTACAGTAATAAATTGTCTAAACAGTAGAATATAGATCTGACTATTTACTTTAATCGAAGTGCTTTAAATACATCATATTAAGATATATACGTAAATGCATAGTTAAAATCAATCTACTTATTTGGGTAATTTATGTTTGAGAATCTTGATTTAGAGATCGGAAACAGATCGATTTACAACAATTGCAACCACACATTCTGTCCACAATCCATAAGTTTACAAATGTTACATATGTAAACTTATGGATTAGCATTGTTTATCTCTTAATAGTGATAATGATTTTAGCATCTTTGAATTATTACTAGAGAGATGAATTATCGAGAAGTGAAAGATTGGCTAGTAACAAATTCGGGCAGTTTCCCGGATTGGTCAAACTCAAGATACGTGCGGACAATGAATGTTTTGGAGTTATTTCCAAGCTTCGAGCCATACATTTCAGGCAAATCCTATTCTGGCAACGATATCTTCGCGCTTAAATGGGGGGGTGGACCTATTAAGATATTAGCTTGGTCTCTTATGCATGGAAACGAAACCAGTGCATTTCGATCATTCGGGCAGATAGATTACTTCTTAAGGTCGAACCAATTGGCTGAGAGCTTGAATAAAAGGGTTACAATTGTATATATACCTGTTTTAAATCCAGATGGCGCCTTTGATTTTATTCGCAGAAATCATCAGGAGATTGACATTAACAGAGACGCAAGATCCAATCAAACCGAAGAGATGCGTTTTTTTAAATCTGTTTTCAGCACATTCAAACCTCAATATGCATTGAATCTTCATGATCAGCGAAGCATATTCGGAATTAACGGTAAGAGAGATGGTGTTAGGTTAGCCCTCTGTATACCACAGGTATCTGTGTCATATCTGAAATCTGAATCTTTAGAGTACAATCGAAACTCATTGAGGCAGATTGTGAATGATGTATTTACAAATGTAAATTATGAGGATTTAGCATTATGGTCTCATTTTGATGAGGCCTATTATTCAAAAGCAATTGGAGAATGGATGCAAGAAGCAGGAGTTCGCACCTTATTACTTGAATCTGGCGTTAGTGGATTGGATTATAATAGAAGTGAATCGGTTTTGAATCTTTCAGCTTTTATTTTATCCTATTTCTTTCTATTGTCTAAGAAAGATGATTCGGGCCTTTGTACTCCTTCTAGTTGGGAATTGCCAAAGAATGAGCCTTTACTTCGCGATGTTATTTTACGCAATTGCCAAGTGAATAGAGATGAGCTGTTATTTACTACCGATATTGCTTTGCAATATGTAGAATACTTGGAATCGGGAGAATTGAAGTATAAATTGGTGGTTGATGATTTAGGCGATTTAAGTGATCTAATAGGTCGCCAAGAGTTTCAGGATATTTCTATTTTCGCTTCAACTTCATTCAAGATAGGGCAGGATGTGCCTTTAGATATTATTTCCCAATTGAATTTAAATGGCTTACAAGAGCTTTAACCCTTTTACTCTCCAGGAGATTGCCAGCTATCCTGAGCATTCAAAGGAGGAGATTGATTTTATTTTGGCTAAGTCTACTTCGGCATTTGAAGATTGGAAGAGGTATTCACTTGAAAAGAGATTAGAAAGAGTAAATCAATTAGCAGATCATTTGGAGGAAAACTACAAGCATTATGCTATTGCTATTACCCAAGAAATGGGTAAAAAAATAGAAGAGGCCAATCAAGAGATAATTAAATGTGCACTTCTTTGCAGGTATTATGTGAAAAATTCCGGTGAGCTTCTAAAAAGCAAGTCTTGGGAAATAGGTAGAGACTCAGTTCGGGTTCAATTTGATCCTCAGGGAGCTATATTTGGAATTATGCCTTGGAATTACCCCTTTTGGCAGGTTTTTCGTTTTGTCATACCCAATTTGGTATTAGGAAATACTATTTTATTAAAACACGCATCCAATGTTGGAGGGTGTGCAAATCATATTGAATCCATTTTTACTCTTTCGGGATTTCCAAAGGGGGTATATCAAAACATTCGAATTCCTTCATCGAGAGTAGAGGAATTAATAGGTTCTTATATAGTACGAGGTGTTTCCTTAACTGGCAGTGAATCTGCCGGTAGATCTGTAGCGCAAATTTCAGGTAGATATTTAAAAAAAACCGTTCTTGAATTGGGCGGAAGCAATGCATTCATTGTTTTGCAGGACGCTTCAGTTAGAAAAGCAGTTAAAGCGGCTATTCAAGCTAGGCTTATAAATTCTGGGCAAAGCTGTATCTCAGGCAAGCGATTTATTGTCCATAAGAGTCTTGTCTCTGAATTTACTAAAGTGCTTTTAGATGAATTATCTAATCTCAGAATGGGAGATCCCATGCTGCCTTCCACATCTTTAGCACCTCTAGCCCGACTTGATTTAGTCGATGAGCTTGAGAGACAGATTCTTTTAAGTATTGAACAAGGAGCAAAATGCATACTTAGACCAATAAGAAAAGGGTGTCAAATATCCCCCACCGTTTTAACTAAAATTAAGCCTGGTAATATAGCTTTTGAGGAAGAGCTTTTTGGTCCTGTATTCGCAATTTGCAGTTACAACACAATAGAACAAGCTGTTGAAATTAGTAATTCAAGTCGCTTTGGTCTTGGCGCTACCGTTTTTGGTAGAAATAAGGAGCAGCTTGAATATTTTGCAAACGAACTTGATGAGGGTGCTGTTTTCTTTAATTATCCAGTGCGATCAAACCCAGCACTTCCTTTTGGAGGAGTTAAAAATAGTGGGTATGGAAGGGAAATGAGTGTTCAGGGTTTGTTGGAATTTGCAAATATCAAATCCATTTTCTTAGGCACAAAGAAATAGGTCAGCGACCTTAAGGTGGCTGACCTATTTTCTTTTTACGACTCTCTTGAACCAAGAAGTACAACTTCATTAGCTACAACTTCGGTTTTATAACGTTTTTCTCCGTCTTTTTCGTAGCTGCTGTTTACAAGCTTTCCTGAGATCGCAATTTGTTGGCCTTTTTTTGTGTACTTTTCTAAGTACTCAGCTTGCTTTCCCCAAGCAATAACATTGTGCCATTGAGTTTCAGTTACTCTTTCTCCTTTGACATTCACATAGCTTTCATTTGTTGCTATGGAGATTTTCGCCAACTTTTTTTTCTCTCCAAACTCTTTTAGGTCAGGATCTGAACCTAAGTTTCCAATGAGTTGCACTTGATTTCGAATTGTTGTCATATAATTTGTTTTTAATTATGAAGACAAATGTAGCATATGTGTAGTCTATTTCCTTATATTTATCCGATTATAAACGATTAATTAAATAATCTATGTCTCAAAATTGCAAAGAATGTGGTGTAAGGATTACTGGGAGATCTGATAAAGTATTCTGTTCTTCACACTGTCGAGTATCTCATAACAACATGAAATACAGAATCATAAAACTTAATTCACATAGGGAAAATGCAGGGAAATCTCTAGCTATTCGCTCTTTAAAAATAACTTTTGAACTTCCCCTATGCAACAACTGCAGTTGGGGGAATGGGTCATGTACTTGTATTACAAAAATTAAAGACATGTCTCTAGGTCAATTTATAAGCGAGTTCAAAAAACAGGGGTAGTTCTTTGATAGATTGCATATCCATTAATTTTTTTTATCTATCGTTCAGGCATTTAACATCATAAATCACTTTCAGCTCCTTGTAAATGGCAATTTAATTAGAATACTAACTATATTAGCAAAACTAATTATAGAGGTTATGTTAGCAGAAAACATAAAAAAACTAAGAAAGCTCAAAAAGCTTACACAGAATGATCTAGCAGAAAGATTAGGCGTTAATAGATCAGCCATTGGAGCCTACGAAGAGGGGAGGGCAGAACCGCGTCTATCTACACTCAGGTTATTGTCTGCGTTATTCGAATGCTCTCTTGATGATTTAGTGTTAGGCAATGATGATTTGAGTAGAGAGCTTTCAGATGTAAAGGGAAAGAGTCTGCGAGTACTTCCGATTGTTGTTGACAAAGACGATCAAGAGCAAATGAGCTTAGTGCCTATAAAGGCATCTGCTGGTTATGCACAAGGCTATGGAGATGTAGAGTTTATTCGAAGACTTCCACATTTTAAAATGCCATTCATTGAATTATCTGCAAATAGATCGTATCGCGTTTTTCAAATTAAGGGAGACAGTATGCTTCCTGTATCTCCAGGCTCCTATATAATGTGTGAGTACATTCCTGATTGGAATGAAATCCGAAGTGATGACTGCTATGTAGTTGTAACTCGAGAGGATGGAGTAGTATATAAGCGGCTAATAAATAGATTACGAGAGAACAACACCCTCCTTCTAAAGTCAGATAATATTCTTTACGAGCCCTATTCCATTTCTGCATCAAATATTCTAGAAATATGGAAAGCAAAAGGATTTGTAAGTTTCCGCTTGCCCGACGCTAATGAAGGATTAAACTCAATTCGACATGTTAGTGAAGTATTGCGTGAAATCAGAGAGGATGTGCGAAGTATTCGTCAAAAAACACAAGACTAATATTCAGCCTTATGTGTGGTAGATATACAACGGTTAGCCGTATAGAGAGTATTGAAAAGCGCTTTGATGCACGCATCGAAAAACCGGGATTATACATGCCTAATCCTAATGTATCGCCCGGAGAAAGAGCTATTGTAATAACCTCTGACCGGCCTGATACTATTCAGTTATTTCGGTTTGGAATGACTCCTTTCTGGGCAAATAAAAGAATGTATCTGATTAACGCTAGGTTAGAAGGAGATCATAATTCAGAAAACGACCCTAACTATAGAGGTGCGAAGGGAATTCTCAATAAGCCCGCATTTAGAAAGCCTATTCGCCAGCAAAGATGTCTTGTAATAGCCGATGGGTTTATAGAAGGACCCGAAAAAGAAAAGCTCAGCAAACCCTATTATGTTCATTTGAGAGCTGAGAGTAAACTATTTGCTTTTGCTGGAATTTGGGATCATTGGGCGGACCCAAGTACGGGAGAAATTGTCTACAGTTTTGCGATACTGACTACCATTCCAAATAAATTATTGAGCAAAATAGGGCATCATAGATCCCCCGTAATTCTTTCGGAAGAAATGGAAAGGCAGTGGCTATCTCTGGATTCACCTATAGATGAGCTTCTAACTCAGATTCAGCCTTATCCAGAAGATAAAATGAATGCATGGCCCATATCCATTGATATAAAAAAATCGGGATGTAAAAGAATGGATATACTACAGCCTATAGGTGATCCCATATTTAAACAGTTTGATTTCCATGTTTTTAAAGAGATAAAGCTTCAGGGAATGGGGCAGAGTCCAGCTCGTGTTAGACGGATTAAAGAGGAGTGATTACGGGCCTTTTCTCTTTGTACTGATATTCTACAGATTACTTTAATCTTAGGTTATTATTCAATAGCCAAGGTCATTCTCGTGCTTTTTCTTGAGGGTTTCACGTATCAGGTTAATTAAAATATGCTTCTCAATACACATACATATTACAGTCTTCGATTTGGTGTTCTTTCTCCAATAGAGCTTTTAAAGAAATTGGAATTAGGAAACTGGTCTGCTGCGGCATTAACAGATGTAAACAATACGTCTGCTGCTATGGATTTCATTCGATTGGCGCCTAAATATGGCATTAAACCCATTTTAGGGATAGATTTTAGAAATGGTGCAAAACAAAGGTATATTGGATTGGCAAAGAATAATGCTGGATGGCAAGAGCTCAATGAGCATCTTAGTTTTCATTTACATAATAAGCTGCCGTTCAGTAGGCCTTGCTTTTCGAGTAATATCATCACTTTATTTCCAGCTACGGACTTCCCTGATAATCTAGAGATAAATGAATATATTGGATTGAGAAGAAAAGATCTTATTCGCCTTAAAATCGGCAGGTTAAGTTGTCCTGAAGAAAAACAACTTCTACTTCACACTTCTAGTTTTCATAATAAGAGAGATTTCAATATTCATAAGCTCCTTCGATGCATAGAAAACAACTGTTTATTGAGTAAACTTCCTCCCGAAGAGGTTTCAGATCCTGAAGATAGTATTCTATCCAAAGATGATTTTCTTGCTCTTTATCAAGACTTTCCAAATCATTTGGAACGGGCAGAAAAAATTCTCGAATGCTGTGAGATTCATTTCGACTTTGGAAGGGCAGATGAGCACCACAACTTGAGAAGCTATACAAATAGGGAAGAGCTCGACTTTAGACTCATGAAACATATTTGTTGTAAGAATTTAGAATATAGGTATCCTAATCCTACTGATGTTGTTTTAAATAGAATTTCTAAAGAGCTGGAAGTCATACTACAAAAGAAATTCGTATCCTACTTTCTAATTAATTGGAAGATTGTAAAATACGCTAGAAGTAAGGGGTATTTTTATGTTGGAAGGGGGAGTGGAGCAAATAGCATTGTAGCATATTTGATGCGAATAACCGATGTAGATCCAATAGAGCTAGACCTTTATTTTGAGCGATTTATCAATTTATATAGAGTAAACCCTCCCGACTTTGATATCGACTTTTCGTGGTCAGATAGAGATGATATTATTCGATTTATTTTTTCGAGATTTAAACATGTGTCACTTTTATGTACATATGTAACTTTTCAGTATAAAGCAGTTATTCGCGAATTGGGAAAGGTTTTTGGGCTTCCCAAAAGTGAAATAGATAAACTAACCCGAAACTTTGTGTCTTACGATCAGTTGGATGAAGTTTCCAAACTGTTGATGCGCTACGGTTCATATATGCAAGATTTTCCAAATTATCTGAGTATACACGCTGGAGGTATTCTTATTACTGATAAGCCAATAACTTATTTTACAGCTACTTTTATGCCTCCCAAAGGCTTTCAAACTACACATTTTGATATGGTGGTGGCTGAAGACATATCCATTTATAAGTTTGATATTTTGAGTCAGAGAGGGTTGGGAAAGATTCGCGATGCCCTTGAAATGGTTCGTAAAAACTATCCAGAAAGACAATTACCTGATATACATGACATTCGGCAGTTTAAGGAGAATCCTCGTATAAAGTCAATGCTACGAGACGCAAAAGCTATTGGATGTTTTTATGTAGAGTCTCCCGCAATGCGTATGTTAATGAAGAAGCTTCAAGTAGATGATTATCTAGGACTTGTTGCTGCTAGTTCAGTCATTCGCCCTGGTGTGGCTAAATCTGGAATGATGCGAGAATACATACTCAGATATCGATTTCCTGAGAAGAGAAAAGACGCACACCCATTAATGATAGAGATAATGCCAGAAACTTTTGGTGTTATGGTGTACCAAGAGGATGTCATTAAAGTAGCGCACTATTTCGCAGGACTTAGTCTAGCTGAGGCAGATGTATTGAGACGAGGTATGTCTGGAAAATTTAGGGGAAGGGAGGAATTTGAAAAAGCACGAATCCAATTCTTTGAGGGTTGTAAAGAAAGAGGGTATAGCGATTCTTTAAGTAAAGAGGTCTGGCGGCAGGTAGAAAGTTTTGCGGGCTATGCATTTGCAAAGGGACATTCAGCTTCATATGCCGTAGAAAGCTATCAAAGCCTTTACCTAAAATCTTATTATCCAATGGAGTATATGGTAGCCACACTTAATAATGGAGGTGGATTCTACAGTCAGGAGTTGTATCTACATGAGGCTAGGATGCTTGGCGCCCTTGTAGAACCGCCCTGTGTAAATAAGAGTGGGGCTCTCTGTGAACTATACGACAGAACCATTGTACTAGGACTCGGAATGATTAAAGATCTTTCAGAAGAATGTATTCGCAAAATAATTATAGAACGAAATACTAAAGGAGAGTATACATGCCTTGTAGACTTTGTAAATAGGGTGGACGCTTCCCTAGAACAAATTCATTTACTTATTAAAATAGGTGCTTTTAGGTTTACATCTGCTGACAAGAAGACCTTACTATGGGAAGCCCATTTCTTATTGAATAAAACTCCAAAAAGACAAACAGACGCCAGTTTATTCAACGAACCACCCAAGCGCTTTCAACTACCGAAGTTAGACTTTGCAGAATTAGAAGATGCCTATGACGAGATTGAATTACTGGGATTTCCATTGTCTAACCCATTTGATCTCTATTTGTCAGATAAAGATGGAGTTATGTCCCAAAATCTCGCACAAAATGTAAGTCAAAAAATTGAGTCTTTGGGTTATTTAATAACAGTTAAAACCACTAGAACTTCTAAAGGAGAAGCTATGTTTTTTGCCAATTTTATAGATGCTAAGGGTGAATTTTTAGATACTGTTCATTTTCCCGATTGTGCTAGGCAATATCCATTTAGAGGGAAGGGAGTATATCATTTTTTTGGTAAGGTGGTAGAAGAATTTGATTGTTACACAATTGAAGTGGAGTGGATGAAAAAGATAGATATGAAGCCAGATCCTCGCTATGCAGATATTAAGCGTAAAACATATATACACCCCAATAAAACCAATGTATTTCCAAGATAGACAGATAGCCCATATGGATCTAGATAGCTTCTTTGTTTCTGTTGAGAGACTTATAGATAGCCGTTTAAATAATAGACCTATACTTATTGGTGGAACTAGCTCTCGAGGTGTCGTGGCATCCTGCAGCTACGAGGCTAGAGCCTTTGGTATTCACTCTGCAATGCCTATGAAAATGGCCAAACAGCTCTGCCCAGAGGCTATTGTTCTAAAAGGTAATAGCGGAACTTATAGTAAATATTCTCAACTTGTAACCGATGTTGTTCGAGAATCAGCTCCTGTATTTGAAAAAACATCTATAGATGAATTCTATATAGATTTCACTGGAATGGATCGATTTTTTGGAACATTCAAGTATGCTAAAGAATTGAGATCCAAGATAATTAAAGAAACTGGTCTACCCATTTCATTTGGCCTTTCTACAAATAAAACAGTATCTAAAGTTGCTACAGGAGAGGCAAAGCCAAATAATGAAATAGAAGTTTCAAAAGGAAATGAAAGACCCTTTTTAGCTCCTCTATCTGTTCAGAAAATTCCCATGGTAGGAGAGAAGACCTATCAAAAGCTCTGCGATTTAGGAGTGAAAAGAATTCACACAGTACAGGAAATGCCCGTAGATGTGATGGAAAGAGTACTAGGAAAATCGGGTAGGGGAATCTGGGAAAAAGCAAATGGAATCGACACGAGTTTAGTAATTCCATTTCAGGAAAGAAAGTCTATTTCTACTGAACGTACTTTCGATAAAGATACTATTGATGTACATCGTTTGAAGGGAATTATCACTGCAATGACAGAGAATTTAGCCTTCCAACTTAGACGAGGCGATAAATTAACTGCCTGTGTATCCGTAAAAATTCGCTACTCAGATTTTGATACTCACAGTCTGCAACAAAATATTCCATATACATCAGCAGATCATATTTTACTTCCAAAGATTCAAGAATTATTCGATAAACTATATAATAAAAGACTCTTAGTTCGATTAATTGGAGTGAAATTCAGTCATTTAGTAGGGGGGGGATATCAAATAAATCTATTTGAAGACAATGAAAAGAATATCCAATTATATCAAGCAATGGACAAGATGCGCATTCGATATGGAGATAGGGCAGTACTTAGAGCAAGTGGAATGGATGCTAAAACCATAGGAAGATCGAATCCTTTTAATGGAGACCCACCTCCATTACTAGCAAATCGAAGGATATAAAGGGGATAAACTCCAATTTCCTTAGGCGGATCAAGAGTGTATACGTCTGTATGCT
>JAFMBM010000059.1 GCA_017858515.1 Cryomorphaceae bacterium
TTTAAAGAAGGCTTATCTATTGAATTCATCTCTAAAATTGCCGAAATACCGGAAACGGATGTCAAAAATATTCTTAAAAGACACGGTTTGATCTAATACTCCTTAGTTGCCCAGATCCTAAAAGTCAACCAGATGAACTTTAAAGACTCACAATCGTACAAAAAGTTCAAAGACCAAATCACACTGAGTGAATCCTTCTAAGAAACGGCCTATTAAAAAACGGGAATACAGTGGAGTTGAGAAAGGTTTGCTGATGGCTTTGGGCAGTGCATCGAGCAAGGGATTGAGAACGGGAAAAGAGAAATAAAGATAAAAATTGTGCTAAACGCATGCAAAGAAAACGGGTCTATAGAATCCGTTACTAGAATTGCCTGGATAACCAAAACGGAGGTTCATTACTTTAGAGAAAAGTATCATTTGATTTTAAAATAGGCTCCCAACCCCATTCATCCTCCTTAAAAACCTACCAAACGCAGATGGTCGGGTTTTAGGAAAACAAAATGTGCTCGCCTTCCGTTTTCAGCTGTCTTTAATGCTTTAAAGGTATCCATCCATTTAATGGGGATTTCCATTTGTACCTCTTCAAAATACACAAAGTTGCTGTCGCTTTCTCTTTTCAATGTATAGTCCATGGAAGTATCACCTTCATCATAATAATACCGATGGTAGTCTAAAAGGAGTGAGAATTCATAAGTGGAATCCATTCTTTCTTTCGAGATTATTTCTTTGAGCTTGTAGTCATGAGTGGTTCCATCTGAAAGCCAAGAATCAAGCTCTTCTGATTCTACCTTTAATGTGTATCGATAACCCCATTCAAATTCAAAATTTTCTATATGTTCAATGCCAACAGGTTCTGTTATTAGTATCATTCGCTTGAAATGTTCATAGAATTGCACACTTTTATAGGGCTCTACCACCACTGTGATAAGCTCTTTCTTTTGCCCTATTACAGCATTTGTGTATAGGTATAGAAAACAGAAAACGAAATACCTGCTACTCATAGGGTCAAGGCCTTTAAATTCTCTCCAATGATACAGCTTATTTAAAGTCTGCCTCAACTACTTGCCTTATGCCTTTTTTATAGTCGGTTGGAAGAAATGAATAGACTTTCTGAATTTCAGAGGAATCAAAGAAATAGGGTCGATCATTCTGATACATCATTTCTACCGATTCTTTCATGATCGGATTGAAAAGGCCCATAAACTTGATCATCCAAAGAGGGACTACACGCATTTTTTCCTTCTGCTTCAAAGCTTGTGCAATCTCCTTAACCCATTCTTTTCCAGTCCATTTTTCATGAGAAGTTGGCAGATGCCAAACCTTTCCATAAGCAGATTCTGTATTGCCCAGAAAAGCGGTGGCTTCGGCGGCATCGGGAGTATAGGTGAAAGAATGGGGTACACTTCCGTCTACCAACCAATTGGCTGTTTTTCCTTGAGAAAGCGGTTTGAAAACGGTTTCAACCAAGACGCTGTTGTTTCCAACTCCCGGACCGTAGAAATCGGCTGAACGTGCAATCAAACCCTTTAAATGACATCCTTTTATTCTTTCAAGAATGTAGTCTGCAATTTCTTTGCGAACCTTCCCTTTTTCACTTATTGGATTTATTTCTGCTTTTTCAGTCATATGACCTATCGTCTTTGGGTCGTACATATAGATATTGTCGAAAAAGACCAATTTGCAATTTTCTCTTTCACATAGTCGAACCACATTCCGTATAAATTCAGGCCAATATTCTCTCCACAAGGCGGCACTGTACGGAAATCCAACCGTTACATACACTACTTCCGATCCCATGATGCTCGATTCTAAATCATTGGGCTGGGTTAAGTCGGCCTTGAATAAATGATCGGCATGATTCACTTTTTTTGGATTTCTGCTTACCAAACGAATGTCCTTTGTGTACTTTGTAAGCGCTTTAGCCAAAGGGGTTCCTATGGCACCTCCGGAGCCTAGTATGGTTTGCATTCTTTCTAGATTAAAGCACTAAGTTCGGATAAAATTGGGAGGAAGTATGAAGAAGGCTATGAAGAAAAGTATTGATATTAGAAGAAGTTCAAGAAAGCCAAAGTCCTTTCTAGAATTTCACAGCCTGCATTCCTTTGTGTTCGCGTTCCTATTATTTGGAATGCTTCCCATGAATGTAAAAGCACAAAAGAGAGAGTTGTATTTTGCGCCCAAAGATTCAGTGTATGATGTATTGAGTCGGAAGGAGAATTACTATCCCTTTAAGAACAAAGAAAAACCCTATTTATCATATAAAATTAGCTTTGTAATTATACAAGACTCCAAAAGGAATCTTGGCATGCAGAACGATGGAATTACTCGAAAGAGCCTTCAGAAATCTGTAAAGATTATGAATGAGTATTATAGTAATAATGCCAGACCAATTGATACAATTATTGGTAGAAAATATGTGAAAGATGTAAAACTAAGAGCTCGAATAGCGAATATCTATTTTATAGATGATTCGAGCTATTATGAGAATAAAAGTTTAAGTGCATTATCAAAAAAAGTGCATGAAGAATTTCCTGAAACTCAAGAGAGCATAATCATTGTTTTGAATCAATTTAACTATACGGGAGCATTAGGTTGGGCGAATGTTTTATCAGGTAGCGGGGGATGGGCTTCCTATCAACCGATAGTTCAAACTCTTTTGGTGAACCATATTTATATTGCTGGCAATGAAGAAGAATTTGCTCAGCATTGGCTGCATGAAATCAATCACCTTTTCGGATTGAATCACATCTATACTAAGAGTTCAGGCACCGAATCGTGCGATCCTAGCAAGCCTGATTATCTGAGTGATGTGTTTGGAGAAGAGAAACAAAGCTGGTGCGAAAATCCACCCAGTGGCTGCAAAGTCTGTTATTATACTGAAGCAGATGCCATTCACACAAATAACATTATGTCGGGCAACAATATCAAATCACCCTCTAAGGCCGCTTATTTTTCTCCTATGCAAATAGCCCGTATTCACAGGCATTCTACTATCCAAGCTATTGGGTATTGGTTGAAGAGTAGAGGTAAGGCTGATACCAGGTATATAGATAGGGACACTGAAATTAAATTTACTCTCATTCTACGCGGTGATCTTGTGGTAGAAGAAGGGAAGACGCTCATCATACAATCGAAATTATATCTCGATAAAAAAGCCCGTATTATTCTAGAGCCCAATGCAAAAATCATTATAGACAATGGAAGCATTGAGCCCCTGGGATTTGGGAAGAGAAAATTGAAATCTATAAAGATTCTTGGCAACAAATCAGACAATAGAATTTTGCTAAAGAATGAGGGCAGAATAGTTCGGAAAGTAAAGAAGAATGGGGAGGTAATTCTTCAATAAATCAAGCCTACTTCTTTACGTTTAATGGAACATCAAAATTCCCGAATTCGGTACTCATTTTCATATTTCCATTCATAGAATAATTAAACGAATTACTCTTGAGCATATTGAAAACACCCATTCCTAAATCCAGCGGTTTGAATTGGATTGGAATTTCAAAAATACCCTCTTCACCAGTGGCTAGTGATTTTTGTGTGTTGAGCTGACTTTTGGCCACTTCACTTCCTTCCAACTGAACGGCATAATTGATCTTATCCAGGCCCATTTTAAAACTGTTGGTGTTTTTTACTTTCAACTTCATAACCGCTTTGGCATTGGAAAGGCTCACATTTTCCCAGTCGATGGATTCAACGCTTACTTCAGGAACATCTGGAATAGGAAGGGCTCCACTGGTCTCCAAAGGAAGATCCAAAGGACCCATTGCGCCCGCATCTACTGAAAGGTTCAATTTCGCGGTATAAGGTATTTGTCCACCTGGTTTTACCCCTGAAACAAGCTTCATCAATCCTGCAAATCCAACACGAACAGGAAGCTTAATCACCTGACTGCCACCGGCTGGAATACTGCCTTGCAATTGGTTTGCATTTCCCTTTAGAAAGCTCTGATCTGTGCTTATCAGCTCGTAACTCAGATTGGTAAGTGGCAAGGCAACCGGATAGGGATTGCTCACATTTACCGCAAACTGAAGGTCAACACCTTCTAAATTTAATCCAGTCAAATTTGTGCTAACCAAATTAAAGCTAGGAGTTGCATTGGTAGGAAGTGGGATGGAACTTAAAAGATCGCAGGCAGATATGCCAGCAATCAGAAGAATAGCAGTAAGAAATCACAGGGTTTTCATAGAGTATATTTTGGGCTTGCGAAAATAGAGCCTCTTTTTAAAACATAGAGAGAGTTTATCGGTTAGTTTACCCGTTCGTAATACTTTCGCAGCATGCGTATTTTACTTGCCGTTCTGGCCCTTCTATGTACCCATTTTTTGGCTTGGTCTCAAACCAAAGAGGTTGAAATGAAGAGAGCAGTAAAGGGCATTCAGGTGGATGGGGTTTTGGATGATGAGGAGTGGAATAAGGCAGAGCCTCTCGCCGATTTTGTGATGCTCAACCCGGGTAATGGACAAAAAGAACCCAGGAGGATGAATTCTCAGGTTCGACTTTTGTTTGATGATGAGTATATCTACATAGGCGCTCGATTGTACGATTCGGCGCCCGATTCAATCTTAACCCAGCTCACAGAGCGGGATAGCTACAGTTCGAATAACGATTATTTCGGAATCTTCATTAATCCTTTTAACGACGGTCTCTCTGATTTCAATTTTTGGGTAACCGCCGCAGGGGTTCAGTCGGATAGTAGAAGCACTGCAGACGGCGATGATTTTGGTTGGAATACCGTCTGGTTCAGCAAGGTGAATATTGATTCTCTGGGTTGGGTAGTTGAAATGGCCATTCCCTATCAAAGCCTCCGGTTTCCAGACAATGGCAATGGGGTTTGGGGTTTGAACATGATTCGCTACATCCGCCGCATACGCGAAGAATATTCATGGAATTTTATTGATAAAAGCGTAGGAACCTATGAGCAGCAATGCGGATTGATGAAGGGAATGATGGGAATTCAACCTCCCGTGCGTTTGAGTTTTCTGCCCTATGCATCCACCTATGTAAACCAATATGAAGGGGAAACCGATTGGCGCTATAAGCTAGGATTGGATTTGAAATATGGCATAGATCAGAGTTTTACACTCGATATGACCTTAGTGCCAGATTTTGGACAAGTAGCCTTCGATCCGCAACAACTCAATTTAAGTCCGTTTGAACTTCAATTTGAAGAAAACCGACCCTTTTTCAATGAAGGTATTGACCTCTTTAGCAAAGGCGATTTGTTTTATTCAAGGAGGATAGGAGGTGCCCCAAAAAACGTAACTAATTCATCGGTAAATGATACTTCCCTCCGTCCTTCTCTTCCTGAGTTTACCCGACTCCTGAACGCAGCAAAGGTGAGTGGAAGAAATAAGAACAATTTGGGAATAGGGGTTTTCAATGCCATAACGGATAATAATTATCAAGAATTTAAGGATGAAAGCACCGGAGAAAATACCCGGGTTTTAATTGAACCCTTAACCAATTACACCATTCTAGTATTGGATCAGCGATTTAACAGAAACAGCAGCGTGGCTTTTATCAATACAAGCACTTGGCGCCAAGGAACCGCTATGGATGCGAATGTTACTGGGCTTGTTTCTACTTTGGCAAATAAATCCAACAGCTGGGCTTTCGACAACGACGCCACGGTGTCTCAGCAATACTTTCAAGATTCGGTGAATCTCGGATACCGCTTGATAAACACCTTGCGGAGCACCAAAGGAAATCTTCAGATTTCGGCAAACCAATTCATTATGTCGAAAAATTATAACATAAACGATATGGGCTTTCAGCCCAGGGCCAATCTTTTTGAGCACAGTATTCTTTTGAACTACCGCATCTTTCAACCCAAAGGCAATTTCAATTCCATTCGCGTAAATGCCTATGCAGAGTATGAAATGCTGTACGAACCCAGAGTGTATTCAGAGGTGCGATTGTCTTCCGATGCGGTATTTGTAACGCGAGATTTTTTTGCTTTTGGCGGAAATTGGGTCTCTAATCCTATTCCATCTCATGATTATTTTGAGCCAAGACAAGATGGGGAGTATTGGGAGCGCCCTGCTTTTCATGAATTTGGAGGTTGGATTTCGAGCGATTATAGAAATCCTTTTGCAATCGATATGCGCTATGGTTATGCTTTCTGGGTAAATAGCGACTTCCAATTTAACCGTCTAAGTATAGAACCTAGGTATCGATTTAACGATCATTTTAGTCTTCAGTTAGAGGGAAATAGACAATGGAGAAACAACGACATAGGCTGGGCCAAACGGCAGAACGACACCATTGTTTTTGGAAAAAGAGATGTTCGGAATACGTTTTTAACCACATCGGCTTCTTATATTTTGAACAATGTATCTAGTTTGAGTCTAGATCTGCGTTATGTTTGGTCTACGGTTAAGTATAATCAGTTTTATTCACTAGCAGACAAGGGTCAATTGCAAGATTTACCAACAGCTACTGTTTCAGATATCAACTTCAATACATGGAATGTAGATTTGCGCTATTCATGGTGGTTCGCACCCGCCTCGGAATTGGTGTTGCTCTATCGAAATGCCATTTTGGGAATAGACAATCAAGCCAATGAAAGTTTTTCTGAAAATTTAAATCGCTTTTTTGAATTGTCACAGGCGCACAACCTGTCTTTTCGGTTTACATATTTCTTAGATTACAACGCCTTGACAAAGCGAAGGCAAAAACACATATGATAGAGTTAAAAGGGATTGAAAAATCATACGGGCGATTAAAAGTCTTAAAGGGAGTTGATCTAAAAGTAGAAAGTGGCCAAATGGTTTCCATTGTGGGAGCCTCTGGAGCTGGAAAAACAACCTTGCTTCAGATTATGGCCACCTTAGATAAGCCAGACTATGGGAGTATGCTCTATGATTCTACCAATCCGTTTTCTATGAAAGATGCTGATTTAGCACGATTTAGAAATCAAAACATTGGGATTGTCTTTCAGTTTCACCATTTGCTCCCCGAGTTTACCGCTCTTGAGAATGTCTTTATGCCTGCCTTAATAGCCGGTAAGGAAAAGAAGGAATTTGAAAAAAGAGCGACTTATTTACTCGAGTTTTTGGGTCTTGCCGATCGCCTTTCTCATTTGCCGTCTGAGCTTTCTGGAGGAGAGCAGCAGCGGGTAAGTGTAGCTAGAGCTTTGATTAATAAGCCCAAGGTCTTGCTCGCCGATGAGCCCTCTGGAAATCTCGATAGCTCCAATGCCGCTGAGATGCACGACCTCTTTGCAGACTTAAAAAACGAATTTGGTCAAACCATAGTAATCATCACCCACAATAACGAATTAGCCCAAATGACCGATCGTTGTTTCGTTATGAAGGATGGAATTCTAAAAGATGATCGAATCTAGACTGAAGGAAGCATTAGACGAGGCGGTTGAGAAGTACAACTGCTTAGAGTTCATAGAAAAAGATCCGATTCAAATTCCGCATTCTTTCTCGAGCAAGGAGGATATTGAGGTTAGCGCTTTTTTAATTGCCTTGATATCATGGGGTAAAAGAGAATTAATTCTAAAAAGTGGATACGATCTAATGAATAGAATGGATCATGCGCCCTATGAATTTATTCTAACCGCTTCAGAAATCGATTTAAAAAACCTTTCGAGCTTCGTGCACAGAACCTTAAACGGGCAAGATGCCCTATTGCTTGTCAAAGGCTTGCGAAAAATTTATTTAAAAGGTGGATTGGAAAAAGCATTTGAGATCAAAAGTCAAGAAGAGAATGCCTTTCAAGCCATTTCGCGTTTTCGCTCACTTTTTTTAGATGGATTAGATTATCCAGCTCGTTTTGGAAAACATCTTGCGGATCCAGAAAAGGGATCTGCGGCCAAAAGACTGAATATGTTTTTAAGATGGATGGTGCGTTCAGATAGCAAAGGTGTAGATTTTGGCATATGGAAGTCATTAAAGCCCAGCGCTCTGCTCATCCCTTTAGATGTACATAGCGGTAGAGTAGCCAGACAGTTTAATTTGCTGAGCCGAAAGCAGAACGACAACAAAGCCGTAACTGAATTGGGAGCCAAGCTCAGTTTGTTTGATCCCTCTGATCCTGTGAAATACGATTATGCCCTTTTTGGTTTGGGTGTGAATTCCAATAATAGCAAGTAGGAAAAGGCTCCCGTAGAATAAGCTAAGAGATCCCAATAATCTCGAGTTGTAGTTTGGAGGTAGGCAGGGAGGATCACTTCAAAAAGAAGGCTAAAAAAGAAGATTCCCGAAATCGCTGCAATCCAAAGATCGATCGGATCTGTTTTTGCTTTGAAAAGTTGGGCTACAAAAAGCCAAAGACCTATAGCCGCAGGTACAACCAAGAAATCGTCGAGATACGATCTCAAGAAAGAAGAAGAGAGATTGAATTTTTGAAGGAGTTGGTGGGAAGCGAGTAGGCAGAGGGGCACAAAATAGAGAAAACACCTTTTGAACATACTCAACCGGCCAAGCTTGCGGCCAAATAGGCTAGGAAGGCCATAATGAGAAGATAGCCCATAAAAAGGAGGTTCACCATCCGCTTGAAGAGCCGTAGAAGAATAAACTCATTTGGCTTATACGGAAGAAGAGATTGATTGAGATTGAGTGAAAAGGGATTTGACTCCTGAGGCATTTCAGGATCGGCCTTTAATCGCAAAGAATTCTTAAAGCCACAAGAAGGACAAACGGTAGATCGATCGGGTTCTGAATCGTACCACAAATCGCAAAGTTTGCATTTTATCGAAACTCTATCTTCGATGGAGAGTACATTTTCTAAGTAGTGATCGCGATAGGATTCGAACCTATGACCGTCTGCTTAGAAGGCAGATGCTCTATCCAGCTGAGCTACGCGACCATGATTGATGAGGGATTGTATAACTACCTCAAACAGGGCGCGAAAGTACAAAAGCATTTAGTTTCAAAAAAAATAATTTTTGAACCCTTTGATTGGAGCCCCAAAAGTATGTTCACTCGTTAAAGTGAATGCTTTTAGGCAATTGAGAAAGAATGTGCTTTCTTATAGAATAATTACCTAGTGTATTTAACTCATTGAAGTAGAAAAAGGAGTCTAAACTAAAGCCTTTGTGAGGCGAAAAGATGGTTTAAAAGTTCTTTTTTGGGTATATTAGCGGATTATCTAGGAACAAATTAGTAATTAATAATAGTAAAAACTAGAACATGAGAAAACAATTACTGTGGGTATTTGCCTTATCCTCAGCTTCTTGGCTCAATGGACAATGTCCTCCGGCGGCACCTTTGCCGACGCCAATAGCTGAACCATTCACGTCGGTTCCGTTGGCTACATCGGGAACATTGTCAAATTGCTGGATAGCAGGAAGCGGAGCAGCAGCGGCTTTTAGGTGGGAAACGGAAAATTCGAATGGTGCGAATGAAAACTCCGCTGGAACAGGTCCTTTTTTCGACAATACCACTTTTGGTGTTGCGGGTGGAATGTATTTGTATCTCGAAACTTCTTCTGGAGTAGCAGGTGATTCTGCTTTTTTCACCAGTCCGGATATTGATCTTACCGGATTATCTACTCCTCAATTGTCTTTTGCATACCATATGTATGGGGCAACAACGGGTACCTTGTCAGCTCAAGTTTGGGATGGTACTTCATGGACTACAGAGGCTTCAATAGTTGGCCAACAGCAAACGGCTGGTAATCTACCATGGGTAACGGTAAATATTCCTTTAACTTCCTACACAGGGGTTATTAAAGTACGTTTCAAAGGAACGCGCGGAACATCGTTTACTGGAGATATGGGATTGGATGACATTTCTGTTGCCGACCCACCCGCTTGTCAAGCACCTTCTCTTCTTGGAGCAACCGCTGTTACATCCAACAGTGCCAACTTAACTTGGAATGTGGGTGATGTAGCTGCGACTGCTTGGAACATTGAGTATGGAGCTTCTGGCTTCACTCAAGGTGCAGGTACTATTGTATCAAACCTTAGTGCAAATAATTACAGTCTAACAGGTCTAATGCCTGTTACAACTTACGAGTTTTACGTTAACGAAGTGTGCGTTGGTGGCGGTGGAGCTGTATCTACTTGGGTAGGTCCATTCCCTTTCACAACCTTGTGTGCACCTTTTACTGCGCCTTACACAGAGACTTTTAGTTCTGTGATTATTGGTGCTCCTTTGGATTTCGGTAATTGCTGGACAGTACCAAGCGCTACGGGTCCAAGATGGGAATCGGAAGATGCTACTGGTGCGAATGAGAATTCAACGGCAACAGGTCCGTTTTTTGACAATACTACATTCGGAGTAGTAGGTGGGGTTTATATGTTCTTTGAGACTTCTTCGGGAAGCTTAGGTGCTGAAGGAAGTTTAATTTCCGCACAATACGATGTGACTGCTCTTTCCGCCCCTTATGTTGAATTCTATTACCATATGTATGGTGCTACTACAGGCACTTTGTTCATCGATGTACAAGATACAAACGGTACTTGGTTGAATTTAATGAGCATTGTTGGTCAACAACAAACGGCAGGTTCAGATCCTTGGAATAAAACTGGAGTAAGCGTGCCTTTGTATTTGGCACCTGCGAATGGCAATATACTGCAGTTTAGAGTGCGTGGTCAACGCGGGGCCTCTTTCGATGGAGATATGTCTATTGATGACTTCAGCGTAATTCAAGCACCTGCTTGTCCTGATCCAGTTAGCCTAATGGCTTCCAACATCACTGGAACATCGGCAGATATCTCTTTCTCTTCAACGGCAGCTTCATTTAATATCGAATGGGGTCCAGTTGGATTTGGACAAGGAACAGGAACTACAGCTTCAACGACTGCTTCGCCCTTTACTATTTCGGGTTTACTAGGTAACACTTCGTATTGGGTATATATTCAAGCCGATTGTGGCGTGAATGGAACCAGTACATGGG
>JAFMBM010000060.1 GCA_017858515.1 Cryomorphaceae bacterium
AGCATATACTCGTCCTTTGAAAGGATCTGGAATTTGGCAAGACTGTGCTTGAAATTAGCCGTTCAAAGGATATCGCATTCTCGCCTTATTAAGTTGGCAATAGATAAGGTTAGATTGTAATGGATGTTAGCCGATTATAGGTTGAATATCCAAAGCTTCAAGGAGATAATTTTGAAATGCTTAATGGTTGTGATAAAAGAGAATGGGATTCGATGCCTTGGGTAAGGCTGCACAAAAGCATCTTTTGCGCTTGAGTTTGCATTTTAGAGTCGAATTCCATTTTAGCTCTAGGCATGAAATCTCAAAACCAAACTCTATAATTACAACTTGTCGAAAAAAGCAGCCACGTTCAGAAAGAGAAATGGGCGAAAGATGAATATCTGTATGAATCTTTTCTGGTCTTAAAAGACTTAGCTACTATTCATTAAGTGCGCAGCTGAGTGCAAAAGTGCTTTGCTAAGCAATGGATAAGTGCTTCAGAGAGAAGCAAAGAAAAGTCGCCTAGTTGGATTGAAATGCAGATTGAAGCAAGGCTTTCAGCTCTCCACTATTGCGTATCTGCTTCACAATGTCGTGACCTTCCTCTGGTCTCGGATGCAATAGAATATTCCTCGTCGACTTCAGTCTTTCGGCGTGATATCGATCCAATCTATCGTTTTTCGAATAATAAATATTGATTTGTGTTTTGTACGAATCCAATGTGGAAAGCTGGTTTTTAAGATCGAAGTATTCCGGGCGTTTCTCTTTAAAGGCATAAACAGAAGATAGTTCTTTGGTCCACCTGCGATCCCAAGAGCGCCAACGGTTTAAGCGATCAATGAAAGTTTGAGGAGCAAAGGAAATGACGGAATCAACATTTAAAAGAGTTCCGAAGAGTATGGCGGCATATCCGCCCATAGAATTTCCTAGAAAACAGATTTTATCGTATTGGTTTATTGCTATTTGTTCGCGGAGGTGTTCGATTAGTTTATCGATATGGTTCAACTCAGAATCCACCCCTTTTTGATACCAGGCTTGGTGAAAATCTCTTAGAAATATTTTGTCACAATCAATATCGGAGATCGAATTAAAAAATTCAAAAACTGGCATCTGAAGTCCTTGGTGAATACCCCCAAAAGAAAGCAGTAGATTTTTATGACCCCTTAGGTCGACCAAATACCCTTTTCTCGTTTTTTCAATATCGTCTTTGGTCATTCTTAAGGTCCTGAATTGCAAAACAGAATCTAATTTTAAACCCTGTCGAACAAAGATAGAAGGAGTGCAAGACAAAATAGATCCGTTTCAGAGTCTAAGCAAGACGCCTGAAAACAGACTGTTTCCATTTTGAAAGAATCCTTCAATATAAGGTATTCGTGTTTCAAACTTATTTGTAAGTTTAAGGCCTATAATAAAGAATTTATTCACATGACTACATTAGGAATAATAATCGCCGTTCTGGCTATTTTGCTCTTCTTCTTGCTGCCAGCTCTTCGAAAAATGGAGAACAGCAACACCAAAGATGCTTCGTCTAACTCTTCCTTTTCAACCTCGATCATTCATTTCATGTCGAAGTTTACCAATAAGAATTTAGCAGCACTCGCCCTTATTGGACTCAGTTTGGCCGTTTTGCCCTTTTTATTCTTTTGGGCAGAACCCGGTTATCAGTACTTTGTGGTGTATCCAACCGGCGCCAAAACCGCGGTAATGTCTGAGGGCATAAAGTGGAGAGGTTTTGCCAAAATAGTTCCATGGCAGAAATTCATTGATGTAAAGGTGATAGACGAAGGAGAAGAAACGAGCAATATTGAGGGTGCTATGGATCCCATTCCCACTCGGTTTATAGATCAGGTAACCGCAAGAACCAAGTTGTCTACCCGTTTCCAGTTGCCAACAGACGAGGCGTCTTTTATAGATCTAGCCATAGAGTTTAGAACCTTGCAAAATCTCGTTCAAACCACCCTTATTCCAACCGTAAGAGAGGTGGTTTCCAATACGGGCTATATGTTCGCCGCCCAAGATTATATATCTGGTTCGGCTTCTGACTTCCGCGTGGCCATAGACGATCAGCTGAAATACGGAACCTATAGCGTTGAGAAAACAGAATTGCGCGATACCATTCTAACCGAAATTGGAATGGACGATGCCCCTCGGCAGGTAAAAGAAATTCGCACGCGTTACGATGTAAACAAACGCCTAGATGCGGGCGGAAAGGTTATTCGAATTCCACACGACATCAACGAGAATAATATAATCGTTGCTCAGGTAATTGTAGACGATGTGTTGCTAGAAGCCACCTTCAAAACCCGATTAGAAGCGCAAAGAGACGAATCGGCCAAACGCCAATTGGAGCAGCAAAAGATTAAAACAGCCAAAGACGCTCAAGCCCGTATCATAGCAGAAGGAGAGCGAGATAAAGCCGCCGAAAGGGTAACCCAAGAGAAAGAACAGGTGAAAGCGCTCATTGCAATCGAAACCAAACTAAAGCAAGAAGAGACCAATCGGAAACTTGCGGAAATCTCACTTGAAACAGAGAAATTGGTGGCCATGGCAGAGAAAGTAAAGGCCGATGCAGAGTCGTATAAAAACGCCAAACTGGTTACAGCCGGACTAACCCCACAAGAGAAGGCTCAGTATCAGAAAGAAACAGCCATTGGTGTGGCAGCAGAGTTCTCGAGAATTCAATTTCCGCAAACTATGATCATTGGCGATACTAAAGGGGGTTCTCCTTTAGAATCGCTTATTGGTGCAGCCATGGCAAAACAACTGCTTCCAAAACAGGAATAATTCCAAAAAGTATCGCCTTTGCTCTTGTCTCATTGGCGACATTCTAGGCTTTTATTAAAATGCAAATTGCCGCAAATAATCGTGGCAATCGAATTTTCAAATACAGTCTATACCTCCCCAGAAATTGCAGATACAGAATCAACAATTCTGGTCGTTGCGGCATTTGGGTTGGTCATATGGCTTTGAGAAATTTCAGATGGCTACATTAGCAGAGGCTCCAAGAGGGTATCTGTACTACTATGAGCAGTCTAAGTTTTGGAAAAAAATAGAATCGAATGAAAAAGAAAATCCTTTTAAAAAATAGTGGTGGCTATACTTCACTTCTGAACAACGAAAGAACTACTCTTATAGCCGATGAACCGGAGAGATTAGGGGGAAAGGATTATGGTTTTTCACCCGATGAATTGGTTATTGCTGGATTGGCTGCCTGCAAAGCGGCTACCCTTAGAGGCTATGCCCTCAAACAGGGTTATGCTCTTGAAGATGTAAACGTTGAGGTGAATTTTGAAGTGGGAAAGGGGGAAGCTCGATCCCTGTCTACTTCCATCGATGTTAAAGTAGAACTGATAGGCAAGCTTAGTGAGGAGGAAAAAAAGGCTTTGCTAACCAAAGCAGATACTTGCTTCGTGCACCGTATGCTTCAAGGTAACTTTGAAATTGGGGAAGCGGTTGAGGTGCAATCCGAATAGGAGACGCAGTATATTGGTTTGCTGCAAACCACTATCTTAGAACACTTAACCACAAACCAATTCTATGAAACTAGGTGCCTTTTCAATCAGTCTTTCGGTAAAAAATCTAGCTGTATCTAGAGAGTTTTATGAGAAATTAGGATTCTCCGTTTTTGCAGGTGGCAAAGAGAAGAATTACTATATCATGAAAAATGAAACATCCCTTATTGGTTTGTTTCAAGGCATGTTCGAAAATAATATTCTCACCTTTAATCCAGGTTGGGACCACAATGCCCTAACGCTTGACTCTTTCGATGATGTGCGGGGTATACAGAAAAACCTAAAAGAACAAGGTGTTGCCATAGTTACTGAGGCAGATGAATCAACCGCCGGTCCGGCAAGTTTGGTAGTAATGGACCCCGACGGCAATATGATATTATTAGACCAGCACGTTTAATCTCTTCTGCTGGAATAAAAGAATCCATTTTTTTGATCGATTGGTTTTTAGGTGGAAGGAATCCTCCATCCACCTAAAGCTTTTTGAATTAAATAGGATGTTTGCTAAAGGGTTTCTTCTTTGGTTAAGCTCCTATTTTGAATAGCCCTTCCAATTCTCTGGTTCAGAAATCGCAGAAATAAAAGCGTTCATCGAATAAATTGGCCTATTCGTCGAAAAAGTTTCGGTCTTTTCTAAAAAGACGAGTATTTCGCTCAAGAAATCATATTAAACGACTTGAATTATGAAAGCGAATTTCATCAAACTAAGCCTTCTGTTTCTGGCACTGAGTGCTTGTAAGGTTATTAGCTTCTTTCCATTATACAGTCCAGAAGTGGTAGTAGAGCGCAAAAATATTCAGGGCAAATATGAAGTAGACGACGATGTAGCGGTATATATCTTTAAACAGGCCGAACTTTGGAAGGCTTTCCAAGAAAAAGAAGTAGACCCAACAAAAGAGTATATGCTTCCCAACGGAATGAAAATTCCGCCCTTTATAGCCAGAATGTTGCAAGATCAAGTGCATGCACCTGAGCTGGATAAGGAGGAAAACACAGAAGAAGATCGCCAGCATAGTTTGCCTTATTTCAAAAGCGGATACATAGTGGTTGAAGACCGATTGAGCAGTGATCCGCTTCCAACTGAAATGGAGTTCGATGAAGATCAAATTATAAACCTCTTAAGTCGATTTGGAATGTATCGAATGGTTTTCTTAGAGTTAGAGGGTCAGCTCTATGCCGATGTTTGTGCCTTTCAAGAAAACATAGGTTTTAGCCTTTCCGCAGACGACGACTTTATTCCTGTACATTCATTTGCTAAGTGTGAAATGCTCGAAGACGGATTTGAACTGGAGTTTTTAAGCGAAGAGTATTTGGAATATTTATTCGCAGAAAATCGGATTCGTTTGCCGCATTTAAAAAGGTCAGATGCGGGAGAGAAGCGGATATTGTTAACCGCTTCACCTGCAGAACTGCAGAAGTTTATGATAAAGTTCGGCGGAGACAAAAAGGCCTTCGATGCAGTAAAGAGATACCAAAGAAGCAATGGATAAAAGCGAAAAGAAAGTATTGAAACCCCCAAATGCTCTGAGCACTTGGGGTTTTAGTATGGCTTGGTGGGTGGTATCCATCTACCTTTTCGCACTGATTTTTCAGCTATCGGATTCTCTCGACAAAATCGATTGGTTTTTTTCCTTGCTCTTTCACATCAGCATTCTCTTTGTGGTGGAACTCAATTTGAGGCTACTCATTCCAAAGCTCTTGCAGAAAAGAAAGTTTTTTGCCTATTTCGGTAGCCTTGTCTTCTTGCTAGTCTTGGGCGTCTTGCTAAACGAATTCAGTTTCAATCAGCTTGCTGAATGGCTATTTCCAGATTACTTTTTTATCAGCTATTTAGAATATTGGGAGATTGCGTCTTACCTAGGTCTTTATGCGGCACTAAGCACCTTGCTGAAACTCAGTTTTGCCTGGTTTGTGGCAGAAAATCAGCGTATCGAATTGGTTCAGAAGGAAAGAGAAAGACTAAATGAAGAACTCAGCACTCTAAAGGCGCAAATAAATCCGCATTTTCTCTTCAACAACCTAAATATGCTTTACGCGCTGGCTGAAAAACAAGACGCGTCTTTGCCCCAACATTTACTGCAACTCTCTGATTTGTTGCGCTATGTTTTGTACCAGACCGATATGTCAAAGGTTTCACTGCAATCAGAGCTCAAATTGATTCAAGATTACATTGAGCTCAGTAAAAAGCGAATGGATCCAAACTCTCAGGTAAAGCTTTTAATAGAAAACTCAGAAGAAGAAATTCTCTTGCCACCGCTCTTGTTTCTTCCGCTCCTCGAAAATGCATTCAAGCATGGTTTGCTCGGAAGGAAGGAGGCTTCTACCTTGTGGATCTGGTTTAAAAAGACGGGAGATTCGATAGAAATTGGAACTCGAAATAGCTTGCCAGATAGTTCCCAGAAGTCTTTGGGTGGAGTAGGTCTAAGCAATTTAGAGCAGAGGTTGCAAAGGCTATTTCCGAGTGCTCATAGCCTTCAGCAGAAAGTAGAGAACGATTTGTTTGAATGCACTTTAACTCTTAAGCTAAGCGGATGCGTTGTATAATTATAGAGGATGAGCCACAGGCTAGAGAGCTAATAGAGATCTATTTATCTAAGCTTCCGCAGTTAGAGCTTCTGGGCTCCTTTCCCAATGCTTTAGACGCATTTAACTTCGAAGATTTACCATCGGTTGATTTAATTTTTTTGGATATTGAAATGCCCAGTATCAACGGAGTGCAGTTTTTCAAATCGCTAATCCATCCACCTTTGGTAATTTTCACTACGGCCTATACCCAGTTTGCCTTAGACGGATTTGAATTGAGCGCAGTAGATTATCTCCTTAAACCCTTTTCCTTTGAGCGTTTTCTGCAAGCAGTAAACAAAGCACAAGCACGAAGGCCTAAAAAGGAGAATCTCGTAGATAAAGCCTTTTTTCAGTTTAAGGCGAACAAGAGAATCTATAGAGTTCCCAAAGAATCGGTGGTAGCCTTAGAGGCAGAAGGAGATTATACTCGATTGTACCTAACCGATGAAAAACACCTCATACATGGCAGCATAAACTCTGTGTTGAATGAGCTCAATGACCTACTTAAAAGGGTTCATCGATCGCATGCCGTAAATCTAGATTACTTAGATTTTTGGGAAGGGAATTTCCTCTCTATCCAAGGAAGAGAAGTTCCGATCGGAGCGAGCTATAAAGAGAAAGTAAAAGACTGGCTTTAGTACCATCTACTTAATTTACAGAGTAAACGGGTAGTTGCACAAATCCTTTTAAAGAATGCTTTATGAAATTAGCCTATACTCGAGCCCGCTGGTATTTCGCTGTTGGGCGATAATAAATGCAGCTTTCCACTCGGATCTTCGGCAAATAGAAGCATTCCCTGAGATTCAATTCCCTTAATCTTTCTCGGCTTGAGGTTGAGCAAGATACTCGCTTGCTTCCCAATCAATTCTTCCGCAGAAAAGTGCTCTGCAATTCCGCTAACCACCGTTCGCTGATCTACTCCCGTATCTACCAGAAGCTTCATCAGTTTATCGGTTTTAGGTACACGTTCGGCAGAGAGTATGGTTGCTACACGAATATCCATTTTTTGGAAATCGTCGAATTCAACGGCTTCTTTTGCTGCAGCGATGGTAATAGAAGCTTCGGCTCTCTTCTGAACTTTGTTTTCTTCCAATTTCTGAAGTTGTAGCTCAATGACATCGTCTTCCAACTTATCGAAAAGCAAGCCCGGATATTCTATGTTTACCTCTTTCAGAAAAGAAGGCCAATCCAAAGAACTTAAATCTTGCCACTGCATTTCACTTAGGTGGAAGGAATTCAGAATCTTAATTGAGGTAAAGGGCAAGAAAGGCTCTATACATTGACCAATGAATGCGGCCAAGCGTGCAGCTACGCCCAAAATATGCGCAGCGGCAGCCTCATCGGTTTTAATCACCTTCCAAGGCTCGGCATCGGCCAAATATTTATTCCCCATTCGAGCCAAAACCATGCATTCGGCCAATGCCTCGCGAAAACGGTAGTTCTCAATCGACTTCCCAATCGTTTCGGGTGCTTTATGAAATGAATCAAATACTTCTTTTTCTGTCTCGGAAAGAACGCTCAATGCAGGAACCTTTCCCTCGAAATTCTTTTGAATGAGAACATAGACTCTGTTCAAGAAATTACCTAAAATGGCAACCAATTCACTGTTGTTCCGCGACTGAAAATCTTTCCAGGTAAAATCATTGTCTTTGGTTTCAGGAGCCGAAGCGCATAAGGCATAGCGCAGCACATCTTGCTTCTCTGGAAAATCAGCAAGATATTCATGTAACCAAACCGCCCAGTTTCTGGAGGTGGAGATTTTCTGTCCTTCTAAATTCAAAAACTCATTGGCTGGAACTGCATCGGGCAGTATATAATCTCCTTGAGCCATCAACATACCAGGGAAAATGATGCAATGGAAAACGATATTGTCTTTTCCAATAAAGTGTACCAAACGGCTGTCTTTGTCTTTCCAATATTTTTCCCAATCGTTTGGCAAGAGTTCTTTGGTAGCAGAGATATAGCCCAGTGGCGCATCAAACCATACATAAAGCACTTTGCCTTCGGCTCCTTCCAAAGGAACGGGCACACCCCATTCCATATCTCTGGTCATAGATCGAGCCTGAAGTCCATCTCCTGAATCCAACCAACTCTTACACTGTCCGTATACATTGGGTTTCCAATCGCTGTGTTGGTCGAGGTAAGCCCGTATATCTGGCGCCATTTTATCGAGGGGCAAAAACCAATTGACCGTATCGCGCAGCTCTGGCTTAGAGCCAGAAAGCATACTTCTTGGATCTTTTAACTCCGTAGGACTTAAGCTGCTTCCACAGTTCTCGCATTGGTCGCCATAGGCTTCAGTATGAGAACAAACTGGACAAGTACCCATAATGTATCGATCGGCGAGAAATTGCTCAGCCTCTTTATCATAGTACTGTGAAGTGGTTTTCATTTCAAAGATTCCCTTCTCGTGGAGATCCAAGAAAAAAGCTTGGGCAGTTTCTTTGTGCACATCCGAGCTGGTGCGACTGTATACATCGAAATGAATTCCAAGCTCTTTAAAAGCATCTCTCATCATTCCATGGTAGCGATCTACCACCTGCTGAGGCGTAATACCTTCCTTCTTGGCGCGGATAGTAATGGCAACCCCATGCTCATCGGATCCGCAGATAAATTTCACATTCTCTTTTCTTCTTCTTAAGTAGCGAACATAAATGTCTGCAGGAAGATAGCAACCTGCAATATGTCCGATATGTAAAGGCCCATTGGCGTAAGGAAGGGCGGCTGTAACCAGATGACGTTTGCTCATGAAGGGATTTGTATCTTGGGCAAAGGTAAACACTGTATGCGCGCACCCTTATCCTTAAAAACAGGCGACACCATTGGCTTTTCAGCCACGGCACGCTATCTACCAGAAGAAGAACTTAAAAGAGCCGCTTCTTACTTTGAAAATCATGGATTTAAAGTTGTTTTCTCTGAACATTGCTCCAAAGCCTATCATCAATTTGGAGGAGACGATGAATCAAGGGCAAAAGACTTTCAAGGCCTTTTAGAGAATCCAGAAGTGCGGGCCATCTTCGCCGTTCGCGGTGGATATGGAACAGTGAGGATGTTAGACAAGGTAGATTTTAGCGCCCTTGAATCGGATCCAAAGTGGATTTGTGGTTATAGCGATTTAACGATACTTCATGGCAGAATTCAGCGCTTGGGAATTCAAAGTCTTCACTCTTCTATGCCGGTGAGTTTTCATGCATTAACAAAGACTGCTTTTCAGAGAACCCTTGATGTATTGGTCGGGAAACGAGATTCCTTTTTATGGCAAGATGCTCATCCACTTAAAAAAACGGGCGAGGCGGAGGGCCATTTGGTTGGCGGAAATTTAAGCGTTCTCTATAGTGCCCTAGCCAGCAATGCCTTTCCACCTGTGCAAAACAGCATTCTCTTCATTGAAGATTTAGATGAGTATCTCTATCATATCGATCGTATGATGCGGGGCCTCATACGATCCAATCTGTTAAATGGAGTAAAAGGCTTGATTGTAGGCGGAATGACTCAAATGCGCGATCACGATATCCCGTTTGGATGGAGTGCAGAGGAGATTATCTCAGAAGCCTTTGCAGTCTATGATATCCCGATCAGTTTTGGATTCCCATCCGGACATATGAACGACAATAATCCGATTGTCTTAGGGGCAAAAGTTCAATTGAGCATACATGCCAATCAGAGCAGTTTGGACTATGTCTAAAACAGACAAGAAAGCCTTGGGAAAGCTCGGTGAAGACCAGGCCGTTGAGTATCTCATAGCATTTGGCTACGCCATTTTAGAGCGAAACTGGCGATATGGTCAGAAAGAAATCGACATTCTGGCTCAATTGGCCAATCTGCTTGTGGTAGTGGAAGTAAAGTCGAGTCTTTCAGAAAATTGGGATCAAGTAATAGAGAGAATTCAACTCTCTCAAGAAGAAAGCCTTCGCGCAGCGGCTTTGGAATATCTAGAGAAGAAGGAATGGGAAATGGAGATCCGCTTCGATTTAATACTAGTACAACCATCCAATCCTAAAAACCTTCGGCATATAAAATCGATATTCTAGAATAAGCATAGAAGCCTCGGGTTTAATTACCTTTGCGCCAATGGATAAAAGACAAAAACCAGATGCCAATCGCAGCGGTGGCAAGAGGTTTACAAAGGGCCCCGACCAAGGTCGGGAAGGAGGAGATCGTTCCTCTCAAAGAAAATCATCATTTAACAAAGATCAAGGCAGTTCTTTTAAGTCAAGCCGTGAGGGTTCGCATGAAAGGGAAGAGAGGAAATCTTTTCCTTCCAAACGATTTTCTTCAACAAATGACGGAGGAGGCGAGAAGTCGAAAGATGGAATTTACGCTCCAAAAGAATATAAGTCTATGCGTCGTGAAGGGGGAGCTTATCGCCCGAAAGACGACAATAGAGCTCCAGGATCTGATCGCGGATCAAGAGATTCTTCGAGCAAAGGCTTTGGTTCTTCGGCTCCAAGGAGCAACCGATTTGAGTCGGGCTCTGATCGTCCGAATAGAGATGACAGACTTAGAAGAGAAGGCGGAGATTTTAAATCTCAGGAAAGAGGGTCCTTTAACAGAGGCGGAAGCTCAGATAGACCAAGAAGAGAGGGCGGAGATTATAAGCCTCAGGAAAGAGGGTCATTTAATAGAAGCGAAAG
>JAFMBM010000028.1 GCA_017858515.1 Cryomorphaceae bacterium
TCGACAAGTTGTAAATATAGAGTTTGGTTTTGAGATTTGATTTGTTGAACTAAAATGGAAGCGGGCTCTACTGAAGCGACCTGACAGGGATAGGGTCTTCCGACCGAAGTGGCGACATGCGTTGTTCGAGATGCAGGACAATGACTAGAGATTGACTTTAAAGTACCAACCAAACCTATTTTTTGAATCTAGAACACCTTTGAAAAAAGTTAATTCTCTTCAATGGTGTCAATGCCTTTGTACAGGCTTAATAATCTGAAAGAAACAGCGGCAATGTCTTTCGACTCCAAGAGTATGGCAATACTGAGCTGTGCGGCTCTTTTTCCCACTTCACTGTCCATAGATTGATGAAGCAGATTGTCGAGGCCGGCATTCACCGTAATCATATACTTTCTTTTTCGCTTCTGAATAGCCGCATAACTTTTATAGTCACTTGTTTTAATGGCTTTTTCTGTTTCCTGCAGAAACTCAGTTAATTCTCTTTCAACGGTTAATAAGACCTCCATGGTTTTTGTAGGGGGCGGGATATGCTTATTCTTTAAGAATTCTGTGCACTGATCCGTAAGTAAATTACCCGATTGATAGATGTCTTGTAGCAGATCTTGAACAATTAGATATAGTCTTCCAGCTGCTAAATCATGCTCGTCTAATTTTTTTAGTCGCGATAGAATTTTATTTTGTCTTATCCGAGCATGCGCCTTTTGATCCTGTAGACCATGTTGCACTCTAAGTACAATTTTTTCATTTTCCTCTGGCAGCTCTCGTATGCAAATACGCAGCGCTCTGCGCACTAGGTGTAAAGATTCAGTTGCGTCTTTCCGGCTGTCTTCTAGAATAAAGCTGATGCTTTGTTTTTCTTCAACTTTACTCTCAGTGGTTTCAGTTCTTCTTTTCTCAGCTCTACTGAAGACAAAATGACTTCTTACGAGCAGTACACCCGCCAAGACGAACATGAAAATAATGGAAGGAAGTCCGAATTGATAGAAAATAAGGGCCATTAAGCCTGAGGCTAGAAGTGCGATCAGCGCCGTAAAAAACCATCCAGCAATAACATTGAGTACCCCAGCCACTCTGTAAACAGCGCTCTCCCTTCCCCAAGCTCTATCTGCCAAGGAGGTACCCATGGCAACCATAAAAGAAACGTAGGTTGTGGAAAGTGGAAGGTGTAGCGAAGATGCCATCGCTATTAAGCTACTGGCAATCATTAGATTAACAGATGCTCTCACCAAATCAAAAGCGGGTGTGTTATCCGCTTCCATTTCATCCTCTTTTTCAAGTTTTTTGAAACGGAATTCCATTTTATCTAAGAAAGAAGGAGGTAATTTTCTTCCCATCAATCGAGCCAACGAAAGGGTAGATCCTACAAGGCCCCGGCTGATTGCGTTTGGCTTAAAGCGCTCTTCACCAGCGTCTTGTCTTCCAAGGTTCACCTCAGTTTCGGTTACTCTTCTCGCCTTACCACTAAACCACAAAGTGGCCACCATTATTAGACCTGCGATCAATAGTAAATAGGTAGGTGTAAGCACTGGATCTAGAAGGAAACTCATCGACATTTGGTCTGGACTGCCTAAAGAAATCCACTCTTGATATGCCTGAAAACCAGTAATTGGTACGCCTATAAAGTTCACCAAATCATTGCCAGCAAACGCCATGGCCAAGGCAAAGGTTCCTGCCAATACAACCAATCTTAGTGGATGAACACGGAACAATGAATAAAGTAGTTGCAATAAGATAGAGGCACCTACAAATAGACCGAGAAGTAAAAAGCCTGTATTCGATTTTATCCACTCGGTTATTTCATCCGGAAGGAGTTGACTTCCCTTAAGTCCTTTAATTAAAACAAAATAGGTAATAGAAGCGATGGCTAATCCACCAAACAATCCTCCATAACGCGGTATATGCCTTTCAAAATCGAAACTAAACCAAAAGCGAGCTAAGTATTGTGAAAGGGTACCTATTGTAAAGGCAATGCCAATGGAGAGGAAAATCCCGGAAATAATGGTTAATGCACTCTCTGCGTTGATATAATCCAATATGGCATGATCTGGATCGGATTTAGACTTGAGGAGCGCTAAGATTAAAGCGGCACCCAACAACTCGAATACAATGGAAACAGTAGTAGAGGTAGGAAGCGCCAATGAATTGAATAAATCCAGTAAGAGAATATCCGTAATCATTACCGCTAGAAAGAGAATCATTATCTCCTCCATGCCAAACATAGAAGGATTGAAAACTCCCTTGCGGGCCACTTCCATCATTCCACTAGAAAAGGCAGCGCCTAGCAAAATGCCTACACTGGCTATGATCAAAATCGTTCTTCTCGATGCTACCTTTGAGCCGATAGCCGAGTTTAAAAAGTTAACGGCATCATTGCTAACCCCAACAATAAGGTCGGCGAAGGCCAAAACGAATAACAGAACAACAACTAATAAATAAGCTCCTTCCATCTAAATTTCAGCTTCTGCGAATGGGTGACGAATTTAAGTATTGTTAACTTTCTATTCGCGCTATGCAGATTTATTAATATTAGAATCCGTTTGTCTTGAAATTTCTAAACTTTCCTTGCCTTTTTTCCTTGTTTTTATTCACCCAATGTGCCAGTCAACCTGAACCACCTATGAATCGTTTAAATGTAGCTACCAGTCCCTATTTACTTCAACATCAGAACAATCCGGTTCATTGGCAACCTTGGGATCAGGAGGCATTGGATCAAGCGGTTCGAGAGGATAAACTGCTCATAATCAGTATTGGCTATTCTGCTTGTCATTGGTGCCATGTCATGGAGCATGAATCTTTTGAGAACGATTCAGTAGCCTCGGTTATGAATGAAAATTTTATTTCAATTAAAGTAGATAGGGAAGAGAGACCCGATATAGACCAGGTTTATATGTCTGCGGTACAGCTTATTAGCGGAAGAGGGGGTTGGCCATTGAATTGTGTTGCACTGCCAGATGGCAGGCCTATTTGGGGCGGTACCTACTTGCCAAAAGAGCAGTGGGTGAGTGTGCTAGATCAAATCAGTACGCTGTATCATACAGATCCTAAGAAGGTTCTGGAGTATGCCGATCAACTAGAAAAAGGAATGAAAGATTCAGAAGCTTTGGTAGATGCGGCTCCTCCTACCTCCTTTCGCGATAAGCAACAAATTGAATCGATGTTGCTTAAGTGGAAGCGAAGAATGGATCGGAAAGAAGGCGGACCAGACAAGGCTCCTAAATTTCCGTTGCCGAATAATTATTCTTTTTTGCTTCATTACGGTCATGCTATTGGAGATCCATCCATCTTAAAACAAGTGGAACTGACCCTTGAAAAAATGGCCTTGGGCGGAATTTACGATGCGGTAGGTGGCGGTTTTTCTCGCTATTCAGTTGATGCCGATTGGAAAGTTCCGCACTTTGAAAAAATGCTCTACGACAATGCGCAGCTCATTTCCCTCTATTCTCAGGCCTATAAGCAAGAGGCTAATCCGCTTTATAAAAGGGTGGTACGAGAAAGTATAGATTGGTTGGAGAGGGAAATGCGCAGTAAAGAAGGATTGTATTATTCGGCCCTTGACGCGGATAGTGAAGGAGAGGAAGGGAAATTCTATGTCTGGAGGCCAGAATTTTTGAGAGATCATCTTTCAGTTGAGTCCAAAGCCTTTTATGAATCTGTGTATGATCAATCTGATAAGTCTAAGTGGGAAGGAAACCATATTCTCTTGCGTGATAGAAATGATGTAGATCAGGCAAAAATGATGCAGCTTACTCAAGAAGAATTTGAGGCTCAATTGAGTCAATTCCAGCTCGAAACATTGGCTTTAAGAGGAAAGAGAATGAGACCGGGCTTGGATGATAAATGCTTGCTTTCTTGGAATGCCTTGGCCATTGTTGCCCTGTGTGATGCCTATGAAGCTGTAAAGGATAAAGCCTACTTACAAAGAGCAGAGGCGCTTTGGAATGCCATTGAGAAAAATTTTAAGGAGGATGAGGCTTATGCCCATTCCTTTGCGAAAGGAAAGCGAAATGGGGAGGCTATGTTAGATGATATGGCCTTGTATAGTCAGGCGAGTTTTCGCCTTTTTCAAGTTTCATCTGAGGGACAGTTTTTATTGAAGGCAAAAGCCTTAACGGAGAGTATTCTGGGCATTTTCAATGATCCTGAGAGTAAACTTTTCTGGTATTCTACAGATACTTCACTAGTCATCCGAACAAAAGAAGTAGACGATAATGTTATTCCCTCTTCCAATTCTATTATGGCAAGAAACCTCTATGCCTTGGGTGTTGTTCTTGGAGAGCCCGCATGGATAGAGCACGCAAATGCTATGCTCAACCAAGTGTATTCTAGAATGGAAAGTTATGGAGAGGGCTATTCAAACTGGGCTAGTTTATGGATGGAAATAGATCTCCCTCACTATGAGTTGGTTATTATTGGTTCGGATGCTGAAGAGAAGTATCAGATGCTTACGTCTGAGTTCCTTCCTTCTTGCACCCTTCTCTACAATACCGATGCTAGTTCCAACTTGGCACCTTTTAAAGACCGATGGGTAGATGGAAAAACACTTTTTTATCTCTGTGAAGAAGGCAGCTGTCAATTGCCAGATGAAAATTTGAATCGGGTTTTGGAGATTCTGAGGAAGGCCTACGACTAGTAAAATCCTCTCCGCAGTCTATTGATGATGGCATCTATTTTTAGATCGAGCACAAACCGAATATTTTCTGAGTAGTTGCTTTCAGTGAGAATAAAGCGATCGTTGGCTTGGAAGGGGAAGTACACCTCCAAGAAATCGGTCACTAAGGCCAGACGTGCACCATATCCGTAGTGAAATGCCTTGTCCGGAAAGGTTATGCCGATATCGCCATAGACACCAAAAACACTGTAAATCGGGAGGCTGAGGTTGGTACTTAGTATGGCGTCCCTTGCATAAACTTGGCTTTTACTGCGAAAGCCTCCATCGGTTGAAAAGAATTGCTGACTCCAAATTCCACTTTCTTCCGATCGCCCGATAAAGTAATAATCGAACAAATAATCTTGAGTTCCGCTCAAGCCGAAATTGAATAGATCTACATCCTGCCCATTGTTGTTGTAGGGCATTATTCCTCCAAACATTCTTAGAATCATCCATTTGCGATTCTTTAGCATAAATCGCTGGTCCCATTCAACCGAGATCTTACTGAATAAGTCGCCAGTTTGAAGGTCAACTCTCAAGGTGCTCGGATTCAGAATTTTGGTGTTTTCGGAGGTGTACCGAATATTAAAGACAGAATAACCGCTTTTACCAACTTGGGCTAGATCGCCTTGGGCCAATTCTCTTTGTACAAAAACACCTCTTATTCGCAAGGATCGGATGTAAGGATCTCTCGGATTTTGCTTGCGGAAGAAAAATGTTACGCCCGGAGATATCCGATTGTAGGCTAAATCTTCGTCGTAGTGATATCTACGGAAATAGAGTCCGTATTTTACACTGCGTACCGGTCCGCTAAAGTAAGGTTGATTTATGGCAAAGGATGCATAACCTGTTAGTTCTGAGGTTCCGGTGCTAAATTCTGGACCAATATTGTATTCAAATTTCTTGGGTATTAAGGTGGTATTATACAGAGACACTCCTAAAAGAAGCTGATCATATGCATTGTAGCTTACACTCGGGAGCCAGAAAATTTGAGTTTTAGTTGGATTTTCAAAGCCGGTATACGCCTGCAAGCGCATAGGCTCTATTCCTTTAAATAAACCCTTGGTTTTACGGTAATTGTTTTTGCCATTTAGATCGGCATAACGCAATGGGTCTGCAGCCTGAACGAGGGTGTAATTCTCTTTGTAAAAATTTCGATTAACTCTTTTGTTGCTATGGGGAAACCACTCAGTCATGACTAAGCTATCGCCTATAAATCCACTAACGGGATACGATACCTCTGGTTTTTTGGATGATTTGGTTGAAACCGTAAAAAGACTTGGACAAGATTCTGTTTTTACCAATTGAATGTCTTGCAAAGTTTGAGAAGGCTGATAGTTTTGAAAAAACCAGCTTAAATCGGTTTTCTTGGCCAAGGAGAAGGCCGCCTGAAAGTGTTGCGGATTTCGATTTTCGCCCAATAAATAGCTGTTCATTCCTATTTTGAAGTAGCTCTGCCCGAGGATATCATGCAAATAATTGAGTTGCATACTACTCAATCCGCGCATCTGCGCTTCGTAGGTTCCTCGGGTATAGGATTCTGCGCTATCTGTGGAAGGCTGAACCAATCCTTGTCTGGCTAAGAAAAGATGAAGGAGCTGATTCTTATAAGAGAGGGGAAGCGCATCGGTATCAAAAAACCAAGCAATTAAAGTGTTTTGATAGGGACCTGAAAGGCTTTGATCTGGGTAATACTGATTTATGTATTCATAACTCAAATAATCAGCTAGACCTTTAACCAACCAAGGACTCTCGCTGGCCTTCACATTTTCAGAAAGCAAATGCGTGAAAATAGAATAGCTCAGACTTAATTTAGTGAGGATGCTTGGCGCCTTGGCGGGAAGGATGAATAGTCCTTCTGAACCGCCCTTTGGTTGTGGAAAATCACCTAGAAGGAGCGTGTGTATGCGATTTCCTTCTATTCCGTATTGGGCTTTAAACCAAGAATAAATCTGCTTAATTTCAAATTCGTAGAGTAAAAATTCAGCAGCAGCATTCTCTTTATTCAATCTTGCTGCCATGATTTCAGAGTGTAGAACTTGAATCGGACTGGCTTTTTTGCTCAGAACTGCGATTGCATCGCCAGAATAGCTCTGAGCTTTGAATTGATGAAGGCTTGGCTTTGAAATAAATTGGAAGTTGGACGATTTAAATCCATCAGCCTCTTGTGCCGACTTAGCGGTTCTTTCTATTTCAGAAAAAACCATCCAAGAGGCGGGTACGGAGATACTAAGTTCAAGATCAACCGGCATTCGGTTTCGGTCTTCTTCGCGAAGCCAAACACTCGGGGAGCTGCCACTGCTGTCAACCCAGGCAGGCCTTGGATAAAAATGCTTTAAAAAGATTCCGTCTTCCATCTTTCCAAAATCAGCCCAAGCCTTTTCTGGAAGTTGAAATGAAAAGTCTACTCTCAGGTGTAAAAAACCGCCTTCTTCGCTTAGCTGTTCTGCTTTAAATCGGATGATTTCAGGAGAGCGTCCGCTTTGATACGGAATGGATTCATTCAATTTGCCGCGCAGAATAAGACTGTCGATTTTTACTCTGTCTTCTTCTTTGGCAAAATGGAATGCGGTGTTTTGATCTTCCAACCATTGTTGCGCCAACACAGAATTGGGATCGCTCAAAGCCTTGGGCCAGAATTCTATCCAGATGTATTCTTGATTGTCTAGCAGACTCTTAGGCCAATAAATATCGGATGAGCCCGAGAGAGTGCGCTCGCTCTCGCTCAATTGTACCTCTACCGTGCACTTTAGGTTTTGAGCATTGGATCTTTCAAAAGATAGAAAGAGAAAAAAAGCAACGACAAACAAGCGCTTTAAATGCATGCCACAAAGATAGACGGGCTTAGCACCATATTGCTTTATTGATGTTTCTTTGATTTAAGAATTATGCGCATCGCGAATCACCCTTTGTATTGTCACCAGCTTCCCAATGGGCACCGTTTTCCGATGGAAAAGTATGCCCTCTTGCCACAGCAACTTTTGTATGAAGGCCTCGCGGATGAAAATGATTTTTTTCAACCCAGCCTGCTAACGAAAACATGGGTAGAAGCCATCCACACAAAAGAATACCTAGATAAATTAGATTCTTTGAGTTTATCTAAGAAAGAAGAACGTAGAACCGGTTTCCCTTTGAGTAGGCAGTTGGTTGAACGTGAATATATTATAGCTTCCGGGACTGTGCAGAATGGAATAGATGCCTGGCATGGCGGCTGCTCATTGAATATAGCCGGAGGCACTCATCACGCTTTTGCCTCTCATGGAGAAGGTTTTTGCTTGCTCAATGATATTGCCATTGCTGCAAACCAATTGATTGAACGCTTTAATGCCAAGAGAATAGCCGTCATAGATTTGGATGTTCACCAAGGAAATGGCACGGCTCATTTGTTTCAAGGTCATGAAGCGATTTACACTTTTTCTATGCACGGCGCCAACAATTATCCCATGCATAAGGAGCGCAGTCATTTAGACATTCCCCTTGCGGATGGCACTAAAGACGATGAATATCTCTATATTCTAGAAAGAGAATTAGATACTCTTTTTCAAAAGCAATGTCCTGAAGTGGTTTTTTATCAAAGCGGAGTAGATGTTTTAGCGTCCGATAAATTGGGCAGATTGGCCTTAAGCATGGAAGGCTGTAAACGAAGAGACAGCTTGGTTTTTGAGTACTGCAAGCAGGCAGAAATTGGCGTAGCGGTGAGCATGGGCGGTGGGTATTCTGAAAGAATATCAGACATTCTCAATGCCCATTCCAATACCTTTCGGCAGGCGAGAATGGTCTTTGGATGAGAAGTGCCGTATACTTGAAGCACCCAAGACGAATTCTTGGCTAAAATGAATTTGACTGAAAAGTAGAAACGGTAAAAAACGAATGGCATTAAACATTGTACTGGTTGAACCAGAAATACATACAAATACAGGCAATATTGGTAGATTATCCTTGGCTTCGGGCTCAAAACTTCACCTGATAAAGCCTTTGGGTTTTGAACTTACAGACAGTCGTTTGAAGCGGGCTGGATTGGATTATTGGCAATATGTTGACCTTGAGATTCACGAAAATGCAGGTGCTTTCTTCGAAAAATATGCTTCCAAGTCGATGGCTTTTTTCTCAAGCAAGGCAACTAAAAGTTATTTGGAGATGGACTTCACAGACGATATGTTTTTAATTTTTGGAAAGGAGTCCGTTGGTCTTTCCTCTGAAATAGTGGATGCGCATGCTGACCACCTGTATAAAATCCCGATTCACAGCAGCCATATACGGAGTTTAAATTTGGCTAATTCAGTAAGTATAGTTGTGTATGAAGCCTTGAGGAATCTTTCGTAACCAGATCGTATAACCATTCATTATTAGATAATTATGTTTAAATGTCTTTTGCCTTCTCTCTTTTGTATAGGATTTTATTCTGCTTCAGCTCAAACAGACACAGACAAAATAGAAGCGCTTTTAAAGGATGTGTTTTCTTTGAAAAACAGTGTTTCTCTTGAAATGAATTTTAGTTCAAGTGAACTATTGAGTTCGTTTGATGACTTGGCAGACAATCCAGCTTTAGCCCCTGATTATTTATCGAATCTGTATACTAAGCTGGGTGATAATCCAAGCAGTCCTATACTTTGGAATGATATGGCCAACTATCACAAAACCAAATCGGAGGAAGGCAAAGCATTGGAAAATTATACCAAAGCACTTTCATTGACTAGCCTTGAATTTTTTGAAGGAGATTCAGCTAAGTTCTTGTCTTTTAGAGGAATTTTAAAATTTAACACATCAGACAGTACAAGTACAGCGGATCTTGAGGATGCATTGAGAATCAATCCGAACGACTCCATGGCGCTGGTTTTTTATCCTAGCTTTTTGATGGCTAGCGGAGAGTATTCGCTGGCCAAAGAGATTTTAGAGAAGTCGCTTTCTCCTCAATCGAGTTTTAATAGGTTTGTTTTTTTTCAACTCGGCATAGCAGATGTATTTTCTATCATGACTACTGTAATACAGTTGGATAGCATGTCAAGCGAAGAGATAGAGCGGCTTTTCAATAGATCTTATTTTGATAGCATTGCGCAGTTGTATCCAGAACACAAAGTAGAGTTCGCAAAAAGCCAAAGTGTTTTCGAACTGTTTCATTTATTGATAAAGGCCATTCCGCAAATGAAAGCGGGCTTCAACTTAGATTTTAAATATGATATGGCTGATAAAGAGCGTATTTCTTACTTGAAGCAAAGCTTTACAGCGATGCGAGATGCCAAGCAAATTACACCTTACCTATTTAACAAGGCTTTGGGCTTTCTTTCCTTGATGAATGGAGAATTCGATAAGAGTGAAGCGTATTTGATGGAGGCAAGAGCGCTTTTTCCTTTGAATAAAGCGAACGCCTTGTTTCAAGCTTGGGATGTGTATTCTACCCTTTTGCTATTGAGTGTGGTTGAAAAGAATGAAACCAAGGAGTTGAGTCACATTAATCGCATCATTGCAGATCAGGCTAAAGTGGGTAGAAAGCCGGATGCCTATTTGCTCAAGGCGAAGTATTATTTTCAAAACGATCAACTCGAATTGGCTGAGCAGATATGCAAGAGCATTCATCAAGAATGGCCTTATTTATTTGAAAATCTATTGCTCTATGCCGTCATCAAAAACAAAAGAGGCTTTTCGTCTATGTCGAAGTTCTTTTTTCAGGATGCGGAGAAGGCCATAGGAAATTACGAACAGCAGTATAAATTGATTATTGTAGTTTCATGTGTGCAGTATTCAAAAGGCAATCTGCCCGACTTTAAATCGAATGTTTTGTTGGCCGAGTCGGTATTTATAAATCAGGGTTTTACCATTCCCATTCAAACTTCTTGGCATCAGCAGTTGAAAGCTTTGATAAATTAGAGGGAAAAGATTCTCTGAGCCGTTTTCGTTTAAAGGGAGGAAGCACTGCCGTCTTGGTTGAATAGGACTATGGGTTTCTCAAGCGAGGATCTAAAATGCGATAGAGAATGTCTACACCAATATTTACTAGAACGAAGAGCATTCCAATAACCAAGACAGCGCCCATTACAAGAGGTAAATCCAATAGTTGAAGCGCTTCAACAACCTGCTTTCCCAATCCGTTCCAGCCAAAAATATACTCAACAAAAACAGACCCGGCCAACATGCTGGAGAACCAACCAGAGGCAGCCGTTACAACAGGAATAATTGCATTACGCATAGCATGTTTTCGAACAATATTCCATTCTGTCAATCCTTTTGAGCGTGCCGTTCGGATGTAGTCTAACTCTAAGACTTCCAGCAAACTACTGCGGGTAAGTTGGGTGATAACACCCAGAGGACGGATGCCAAGTGTGAAGGCAGGAAGGATGAGGTTTTTGAGTTTTAGTTGCGTTTTTTCGCCCAAATCATCGAGTTCAAATAAGTTTCCATTCATTTCTAAGCCTGTGTATTCGTGCAGAATAAATCCGAATATCCAAGCAATTAAAATGGCCGAAAAGAAGCTGGGTAAGGCCATTCCCATAGAGCTGAAAAGCACCAAAGCCTTGTCTAATTTGGAGTTGGGAAACATAGCAGCCAACATGCCCATGCCTATGCCAAGAAGCAGGGCAAGAGACATGGCGCATAGAGCAAGTAGCAGCGTATTGGGAAGAACTTGGGCCAGAATGGAGCCTATTTTTCTATTTCCTTTTTGGAAGCTCTCTCGCAGATAAGGCATCTTGAGTGCGAGGCTTAGTGATTCTCCTTTATAGACTAAGAATCCGCTAAACTTTTCTTCTGAGAAAGCGGTAAATCCTTCATCGGAATGCAGGGATACAGGAGATAAGTCGTTGATATAGAATAGATATTGTTTCCAGATGGGCAAGTCTAAGCCATAGCGTTCATAGATTTGAGCGAGTTGTTCGCTGTCTTCTCTTTGCCCCATCATCATACGAGCGGGATCACCGGGCAATACTTTAAACAGAAAGAAAAGAATGCTTATCAATCCAAAAGCAACCGCCAAGCCTTGTAGAAACCTATCCCAAAGAAATCTCATTGTCTACATTAAAGACTCAAGTTCTTCTCTAGAAGGAAGATCGTTGTAATGCCACTTACCCATTACGGTTCCCTTGTAGAGTAAAATCACACCAGGATTGGAGCGGATCATGGTTTTTAAAGTAGTTTCATCTAGATTGGCTAAAGAAAATGGAATTTGCTCATCAATGACAAAATTGATCATTTCATCTCCACCACTAGCAGTCAGACCGAGGGTTTTTATTTGAAGATCTTCATTGACTTTCACCCAATCTCTGAGCATTGCAATGCCCTCCTTATTGGCTTTCGATAATTGTCGAATGGGTAGGAGGAATATCCATTCTTGATTCAAGACCTCTTCTGTAACATCTATATCGTTTAGAATAACACTAAAGTCGTGAACAGGTGGTTCGTATCCTTCCTTAATTAAGACCGACTGAGTTTGGTTTTCTTGAATGACCCATTCTGGTTTTTCCCACCATTTCTCGCTAATGTAATCATCGCTATTTACTGTGATTTTCTCTCCACTTTCATTTTCGAGCGTATAAATAGTACCGTATTGAGTAGGCTCTAGTCCCATTTCTTCGGCAGATTTCATGCCTTCAGGAATGCTTTTTCCAACCGCATAGGGTCTAAAATCGATAAAGGGAAGATGTTCCAAAACGTACCAACCCAACAAGGCACTTACCAAAGTTGCAGAGATCATCTTCAGTTTCATTAATCCAGGCGAAAGAAGTGGTTTAATATGCTGTGCTCCGCTGAAAAGGAAAAGAATAAGAACCAGGAGAATGACATCTTTTGAAAAAGACTGCCAAGGGTTAAGTGGGATGGCATCTCCGAAACAACCACAATCGGTTACCTTATTAAAGTAGGCCGAGTAGAAGGTTAAAAAAGTGAAGAAGACAATGAGAGCGAGAATAGATCTGAGAGTCCATTTTACCTTATATCCGATTAGAAGAGCCGTGCCTAAAATAATTTCAAATAGGATGACGCCCAATGCAATGGGTAAGGTGTAATCGTTTAAGAATGCTAGATTTAGTACATCTGGGGCAAAGTAATCATGCAGTTTAAAGGCCATACCCATTGGGTCGTTCAACTTTACAAGGCCTGAAAAGATAAATAGCCCACCAACTAGAATTCGGGCAATTTGTATGAGTATGTTCATTGTTCTACTTCTTTCATTTTTATAAGGGCAAAAGCGGCATAATTAGCCATATCGCAATAATTTGCGTCTATGCCTTCCGAAACAAGGGTTGTGCCGCTGTTGTTTTCAATTTGTTTAATTCTCAACAATTTTTGAAGAATCAGATCAGTCAGGGAGCTGATGCGCATATCTCGCCAAGCCTCGCCATAATCATGATTCTTTGCAAGCATGAGGTCGAAGCAACGCTCGGCTTGTTTATCATATCCTTTGAGTGCAGCCTCCGCAGTTAAATCGGGCTCTTTGGCAACTCCCAATTCAAGCTGAATAAGTGCCATTAAACTATAATTTAAAATCCCGATAAATTCGCCTTTTAATCCATCTTCTACTTTTTGAACTCCCTTTTCTTCAATACTCCTAAGTCGTTGAGCTTTAATGAAAATCTGATCAGTCAAAGAGGTGAGACGCATTATTCGCCATGCCGATCCATAATCTATTGCCTTTTTCGCAAAGAGATTTCTACATTCGGCAACAATATCTCGATACTGCTTTGCGGTATCATTCATAATAGAAAAAGCCTTAATCTGTGCAAGGGTCGAAAGATAATACATCTCCAACATTGAATCTTAGGGGTAAACTGTACCACTTTGATGGTCCTAAAATAATGGGCATCTTAAATGCTACCCCCGACTCTTTCTTCGATGGAGGAAAATATAGTTCTAAGGATCAGGGCTTAAGTCGAGTGAGCCAAATGCTAACAGAGGGTGCCGATTGGATTGATATTGGCGCGGCAAGCAGTAGGCCGCATTCGGCTGTTATTGAATTAGAAGAAGAATGGAGCAGATTAAACGCCCTCGTACCCCATATTCGCAAAGAATTTCCTGAAGTTCCTCTTTCGGTAGATACTTGGAGGGCTGAAATTGCTCGTCGGGCTTGGGAAGAAGGAATTGATCTTGTAAATGATATTTCTGCCGGAAGTCTAGATTCTAAAATGTGGGATTTTATCGAGGCTAAAAAAGTGCCTTATTGCCTAATGCATATGCAAGGAAGTCCCCAGAATATGCAGGATATGCCTTCATACGACAATGTAGTTGCCGATCAATTAAAGTGGTTTTCAAGTCGCTTGGCCGAGTTGCGATCTCGCGGTCTGTCAGATATTCTAATCGACCCAGGTTTTGGTTTTGGCAAAGATCTTAAGCACAACTATCAAATGCTAAAAGGTCTGGAAGCTTATCACCATTTGGGATGTCCTATCTTAGTCGGATTAAGTCGGAAGTCGATGATTAATAAACTGCTCAATATTACTGCTGTGGAAGCTTTGAATGGCACTACTGTCTTGCACACATTGGCTTTGCAAAAGGGAGCGGCTATTCTTCGAGTTCATGATGTTAAAGAAGCTAAACAAACCATAGAGATTAGCCAATATTTTAATTCTGTTCCAGATGCCCTTATTTGATATAGGCTTTACAGACATATTAGACATTTTGCTGGTGGCCTTTCTCTTATATCAGGTTTACCGATTGCTTAAGGGAACGGTTGCCATTAACATTTTGGTAGGTGTTGCAGCCATTTATCTCATATGGAAGTTGGTAGAAATTCTACATATGCGCTTGTTAAGCGAGATATTGGGACAGTTTATCGGCGTGGGTGTAGTGGCATTAATTGTTGTTTTCCAGCAGGAGGTTCGGAAGTTTTTACTCTATGTAGGAACCACCAATTTTGGAAAGCAGGCGCATTTGGCCAGAATGTTCCGATGGGCTCGGAGAGACGATGAGGTTCAATTGGATATTTCCCAAATTATTGCGGCATGTCAAGTCTTAAGCGCTCAAAAAACGGGAGCACTATTAGTATTCATAAGAAAAAGTCAACTGGGTACCTTTGAGCAAACAGGCGATCGAATTGATGCTGAATTGAGTTCTCGTTTGTTGGAGAGCATTTTTCAGAAAGAGAGTCCGTTGCACGATGGCGCTGTGATTATAGGAGGAAATAGAATTCTTGCGGCACGATGCGTTTTACCTGTAAGTGACAATTCCAGCCTGCCTAGTAGGCTAGGAATGAGGCATAGAGCAGCCTTGGGTATTTCTGAGAGAACCGATGCTGTTGCCCTTTCGGTTTCAGAACAAACGGGTGAAGTTTCTATCTCTGTAGAAGGCCAGATTTTCCATAGACTTAGCTTCGAGGAACTGCAATCTAGAATGGAGAAATTATTGGCAATAGAATAAGTGTTTTTCAAAACATAGGTGTATATTTAACACGAACCACATCAGTTGTATTTTATGAAAATTATTCATCTTAGTATGGAGTGCTATCCTGCAGCAAAAGCAGGAGGATTAGGAGATGTTGTAGGGGCCCTTCCGAAGTATCAAAACCGACTCGGATTTGAAGCTTCAGTGTGCATGCCGAAGTACAATACGGCTTGGATTCTAAAACAAAAGACAGAGCATGTTTTTCAAGGGGTTTTTGTGCAATATGGCGAACACAGGCCTTTTGCAATAGAAAGGGTTCTAAATCATGATTTAGGGTTTGAATTGTTTTTAATCAACCTCCCAGGCTTGTTCGATCGAGAAAGCATTTATATTGATCAGCGCACAGGAAGAGGTTTTTCCGATGAAATAGAGCGGAATGTAGGTTTTCAGAAAGCCGCCCTCACATGGATTGGTCAAATGGAAGAAATGCCTGCTATTTTGCATTGTCACGATCATCATACAGCACTAGTTCCGTTTTTTATAAATGAAGCCTTCGATTTTGAGCATATGCGTTCTATTGCTACGGTTTTAACCATTCACAATGGCATGTATCAAGGAGGTATGCCTTGGAGTAAGTTGGGTGTTTTACCCGCCTTCCACCCAGAGAGAGGTGGATTGCTCGAATGGGAGCAACATATCAATTCTTTAGCATGCGGTATCAAAACCGCTTGGAAGGTTACCACCGTTTCTTCGGGCTATATGCGAGAATTGGCAATGGATGCTAGAGGCTTGGAAATGTTATTCAGAATGGAGTACAAAAAGTGCTCTGGTCTGTTAAACGGAATTGACAATGAACTATGGGATCCATCTACCGATTCTTATTTAGACAATCGCTTAGAAGGCGATTTAATGGAGTACAAACAGGCTAACAAAGCCAGTGTTGAAAGAGAATATGGATTGGTTCCGGGTAAGCCATTGTTTACCTTCATTGGTCGGTTTGCCTATGAAAAAGGAGCCGATTTATTGCCGGAGATCATTGCAGATGCACTTTTTTCTGGCTTAGATGCGAATTTCTTCATTTTAGGCAGTGGCGACCTCACAATACAGCATCAGATTGGACAGCTTAAAACTAAATTCCCTGAAAGGTTTAATGTGGAATTTGCTTATAATGAGCCTTTGTCTCATCGATTATATGCCGGAAGCGACTTCCTTCTAATGCCTTCTAGAGTAGAGCCTTGCGGTTTAAATCAACTGTATGCTCTCCGATATGGAGCTATTCCTGTTGTACATGCGGTAGGTGGACTTAAAGATACCGTGCCTGATTTGCGCTCAGGGGAGGGTACGGGATTCGCCTTTGCCAAATTAGATGCAAATCAAATCAGAAGTGCTTTGTTTGCGGCGGAAGAGTTGTTCAGACATTCGGCTAATTTTGTGGCTGTTTTAGAAAAGAATCGGCTTATAGACCATTCTTGGGAAACGGCTACAGAACAGTATATTGAACTCTATAAAGAAATGTTACCTAATTATTCTACAGAACATGTTAAGTCATAAGCACAATGCAATTGCTCTCATTCTTGGTGGTGGAGCTGGAAGTAGGTTGTATCCCCTTACCGGACAAAGATCTAAACCTGCTGTACCCATAGCGGGAAAGTATCGTTTGATTGATATTCCAATCTCAAACTGCATCAATTCGGGCGTAAATAGAATGTTTGTACTTACTCAGTACAATTCGGCGTCTCTTAATCAACATATCAAGAATACTTATCATTTTGATCCTTTCTCAAAGGGTTTTGTGGATATTCTTGCCGCAGAGCAAACGCCAAATAACGATAAGTGGTTCCAAGGAACAGCCGATGCCGTTCGTCAGAGTGAGCACCATTTGAACAGCCACGATTACGAGCAAATACTTATTTTATCTGGAGACCAGCTCTACCAGATGAATTTCAGGGAGATGCTTACGTATCACAAACAGCAGAAGGCCGATGTAACCATCGCAACCATTCCAGTGGTGGCCCATGACGCTACTTCGTTTGGAATTATGAAGGTGGCCGACGATGGTATGATTGAGCGCTTTATTGAAAAGCCAAACATGGAAGTGCTAGACAATTGGAAGAGCAAGGTTTCGAAAGAAAACGTAAAAAAGAAAAAAGTGTATTTGGCTTCTATGGGCATCTATATTTTCAATCGTGATGTGATGCACGGCTTACTGGAACAAGCTCCAAGTGCTACCGATTTTGGAAAAGAATTGATTCCTCTAGCCATTGAAAATAAAATGCGTGTTGCGAGCTATAGCTACGATGGATACTGGACTGATATCGGAAATATTCCCTCTTTCTTTGAAGCGAATATTGAATTGACCGAACCACTGCCTAAATTCAATTTATTCAGTGATGTAGATAAAGTATATACTAGAGCGAGATTACTTTCTCCCTCAAAAGTCTTTGGCACAGCAATGAATAAGGTGCTATTTTCAGAAGGAAGTATTATTCGAGCTAAGAAACTAAACAGAGCCGTTATTGGTATTAGAAGTCGGATTGGCGATAAAACGGTTATGGAGGATTGCATAATGATGGGCGCCGATTACTATGAAACCTTAGATGAAATACTCAATAAGGACAATATTCCTGTTGGAATAGGTTCTTCTTGTCTACTAAGAAATGTAATAGTGGATAAGAATGCACGCATTGGAAATAATGTCACAATTATTGGCGATACGTCTTTAATGGATGTTGAAGAAGAGGGCTACTGCATTAAAGAAGGCATAGTGGTAATCAAGAAGGGGGCTGTAATTCAGCACAATAGCAAAATAGGTAAAGTTTAGACCCACTAAGCCTATTTAAGCCTCTCTGCTTTCTTTGATTTGCATACTTTTGGCCAGTGCTGAGGTGTCACTATATAAAAGACCAAGTTCTTCTTCAAACGAAGGATCCCGCCGAAATCTATCGAATTTCCATAGACGATTTCGTTTGGGTGGATATGCTGCATGCCAATTTGGAGGAGCAAAAGCTAGTTGAACAGAAGTTTGAAATCGAACTCTTCACTCGTCAAGAAGCGGAAGAGATTGAATCTTCGTCGAAGTACTCAGAATTGGGAGGTGAAATAAGTATCAACTCCAACTTCTTGGTGAAATTCGGCGATACCTACACCAATGAGCCGGTTTCATTCATTATGAAAGGAAACTTCTTGATTACTCAAAGAAACGTAGACCTCAAAACTTTCGACGACGCCCACAGAAGAATGCGCCCCAATGCATGGCAAGACAATAGCAATTTCCAGATTTTCATTTGGCTTTTTGAAACCCGGATTGATTTCGATGCCGATTTCTTGGAAGCCATTGCGAGAGATATTGCCGATATCAGCAGAGATTTGGCCGTTGAGAGAAATACAGATGAATCTCTCCTAATAAAAATCAATCATTTGCAAGAGGTTACGATGTTAATACGCGTAAACATTGTAGATAAACAACGCATCATTTCAAGCATTCTAAAAAGCAAACTATTTCCAGATGAGGACTATAGTAAAATGCGCGTTATGGTAAAAGACGTTGGCTCTCTTTTGGAACACACTCAATTTAACTTTGAAAGGCTGGAATACCTGCAGAATACGTTCTTAGGTCTATTGGATATTGAGCAGAGCAAAATCATAAAGATTTTCACCGTTGTTACGGTTGTATTTGCACCGCCCACTTTAATAGCCAGCTTGTACGGAATGAACTTCCGATTTATGCCTGAACTCGGTCAGACCTGGGGCTATCCTTTTGCCCTTTTGCTAATGGTGCTCTCTAGCGGTATAACACTTTTTTATTTTAGAAAAAACAATTGGCTTTAAGGCGTGCGCTGGTCGTACACCTTTCCCATACTTGGATTTTCACCGAGTAATTCCTGCATAACCGATTTCTTGACCATATTAAAAATGGCCATGTGAACGTCTTCTGTGACTTCCATGTCCATAACATCTGCATGGAGAACTATATCCGCCATCTCACTGATTTTACCGCCTTTAAATCCACACATGGCAACGGTAACGGCTCCCTTTTCTTTGGCATATTGCATAGCCCTCACTACATTTTCGCTGTTTCCACTTCCTGAAATGCCTATAGCTACATCGCCTTTTTCAATGAAGTTTTTCATGGGTTCAATGAAGATGTCTTCATACCCGATATCGTTCGCAATAGCCATCATTGATGGGAGGTTGTCATTCAAACAAATCATCCGAAAACGCTTGTCTAAACCATAACTCGCGCCCTTTAAGAAATCACCGGCTGCGTGAGAAGCGGTAGCGCCACTTCCTCCATTGCCAAAAGTGAATATTGAGTTCCCGTTCTCTCTTGCCTTTAAGAAAGCTTCTGTGAGTTGTTTTACCGAAGAGAAATCGAGCTTTCTAAGGGTGTCTATGAGTGTTTCTGTATAGGATTCTGGAGTGTACTGGGCCATTGACTGTGCTTGAGATATAGATTGGAATCAAAGTTCGGACAAATTCTGATGGGTTCAATCCAAGAGAATATGGAAATGTGCTGTTTCATATAAAAAAGTGGACAAGGAGCAAACCGAATAAGGATCCTTGAAACAGACTTTTCGTTTTCAAAAGGTTTTTCCGTATCCACTTTTAAGGTAGAATTCCTCCCAATTTTCTATTTGAATAATTTCTTCAAGAGCCTTTGTTTTGTTCGCGCTTTTGAGATAATAGCTCTCGCAGATTTTATAGCCAACATAGTATCCAAGATCAGCAGGCTTCCCTTTTGCACGGTCTGCATTTCCGATCCAATCGGATACATCCTCTTGAAGCATTGCAATTTCGAACTGTTTCCAAATTTCTTTCTCTTTTTGATTTTCTTCTACCCAGCTGTGAATGTGTTCGTTTATATGTCCACCGGCTATGAGATTGCAAACAAAATCTGCTGCTCCTTCATAGATGGCATTCCCAAGTAAGTTGGTAAAGCCGTTATTCTGTTGAATATGAACGAGCTCATGGAGTACAATCAAGGGCAAATTATCGGTGCTTTTAAGCACTGCCCGCTCCCAATTATTTAAATTCTCAAGAGGAGAATCTGGCTGTTTTAAATGCATTTCAGTTCCAATTAAAATTCCATAAGGACTGGAAGTTCCTCCAGCATTAAAACAACCCATTAGGTAGTGTATGTCTGGAAAAATAGCAGCGGGATAGGCTTTCTCAAATTGATTGAAATAGCTTCGAATTTCCTCTTCAAAGTTTTCTACCTCTCCTAAATGTGGAAGAATGCTTTCAAAATAGGCTTCCTTCTCTTGCACACGCAAGGAGAAAAGCTGAGAAGAGGATTGAATTTTGAACTTCTGATAGAAATACAATGCACTACTGGATTTAGAAAAATACTGGGCGTAAAAGGCAGAAGCGGACGAACTCCAATCTGATTTTGCTCGCTGAAAGGCAGTTTTAAAGTGGTTTAGTTCAGAATAATGAAAAGTGCAGTTTTCTGGATTTTCTACTCTTTTTAGTATCAATTCTATTGCGGCGAGCCTTTTAACATAGTCTGTACTTTGAGAGAATGAATGCGATTCATTCTTAAACCAATCCAGCCAAGTGTATTCTCGACGAATCAGACTATCCATCCATGCATAGGCTTCCTCTTCCTGCTTTAACTCAAAACAGATGATAGTCAAATTATACATGGCATCTTCCTTAAAAGTTTGATATTCTGTATTTTGAATACACTTTAAGAAGGATTCTTTGGCTGCTGAATAATAGGCTGAATTGAATAGTTCACTCCCCATATTGTAGTTAAAATCTGCGTAAGGACCCGTGCCAATGAGTTCTGTTTTATCGTTCAAATTTTCTTTGGTGTCATTGTATTCAGACGAATTGCAGGCTATAAATAGTGAGCCGCTTAGAAGGAGGGCTATTCGATACATCATTGATTAAGTGCAGAATTTGTGTCTCTACGAATATGAAGAATTTAGTTCGTGTTGAGCACAGACTCGAAAATTCTCGTGTGCGCTTGCTGATTACTATTTTTCAGCCTTTTGATTCTGTCATCAACACAGTAGCAATCTTCTGGATCGTCATTAATGCAAAGCCAATTTTTTCTGATATTGGCTCAGATATGCGAATTCATCAGATTTCTGGGCCAAGGAATATTTCAACTGCATTGATGTACAGTTTTGCACAAAGGCCCGATACGCTTGTAGTTGACGAGCCTTTTTATGCGTACTACCTCGCTTCCAATCCCAATGTTGATCATCCAGGTAGGGAAGAGGTGTTGCTGTCACTTCCCGTTGATTGGCAGGGTGTTATAGATGGAATTATTTTAAAAGACTATTCCTCTGAGCATGTTTTCTTCAAGAATATGGCCCATCATCTTGAAGGAGTTGAGCTTAGATTTATGCATGACTGCGCCAATCTGCTGTTGATTCGTCATCCTTTGGATTTGCTTATCTCCTTGTCAAAAGTTCTAGAGAACCCTAGTTTACGCGAAACGGGAATTGCCCAAACGCGACACTATTTTGAGTTGCTGAGTACTATTCAAGAGATTCAGCCCTGCATTGTACATTCTGAAAAACTATTGCAAAATCCATCCGCCTACCTTCTTGCTATCTGCGAGCAGCTGGGTATTCCCTTTTATAAACAAATGCTCAGTTGGAAGGCTGGTGAGCGAAAGGAGGATGGCATTTGGGCGAAATATTGGTATGAGGCGGTGCACAAAAGCACTGGATTTCAGAAGCCAAAAGAGTCTCAACACAAAGCATTGCCAAGCTTTTTAAAGCCAGTGTATGATGAGGCTTTGGAACACTACCTTCATCTAGAAAAATATTCTCTAAAGATTTAAAAATGTTACAAGAGTACAATCCGGCCAATGAGGCCATTAAGATTTTTGTTAAAGACAGATTATGGAATAGGGCCGACGCCAAAATTTCGGTTTTCGACAGCGTAGTGCAAGGTGGAGATGCAGTATGGGAGGGTTTGCGATTGTACAAAGAAGGAATTCTTCATTTAACTGCTCATCTAGAACGCCTTACCGATAGTGCGAAAGCATTGCATTTTAGCGATATACCAGATTTGGAGTTTATCCAGAAGGCAATCGCAGATACGCTTCAAGCCAATGCGATGCATACCGATACTCATATTCGTCTTACCCTTACGAGGGGAGAGAAAATAACAAGTGGAATGGATCCTCGCCTGAATCAGTCGGGTAGTTGTCTAATCGTTTTAGCAGAACACAAGAAATTAGTATACGATCGAACGAAAGGAATTACCGCTATTTCTTCTAGCCAGCGGAGAAATGGCCCCACTTACCTAGATTCAAAAATTCATCACAACAATTTGTTAAACAACATTTTAGCAAAGATTCAGGCCAATGTTGCAGGAGTAGATGCGGCTATAATGTTGGATGATCGCGGCTTTGTTGCTGAATTAAATGACACCAATCTTTTTCTAATTAAGGATGGTGCAGTCTACACTCCTTATGCTAACGCTTGCCTTCCAGGTATCAGTCGGAAAATGACTATGCAGGTAGCGGATAGTTTGAATATCCCATGCGTAGAAGCCGATTTGTCGCTCTACGACTTTTATACCTCCGACTTTGTTTTTGCCTCTGGAACTATGGGTGAATTAACTCCGCTAACCGAAATAGATGGGAGGAAAATAGGGAGAGGGATACAGAAAGGAGAATCTTTGTTTTCTTTACTACTCAGTAAATACCAAGAAGTGATTCCATGGTATTGCGAAAGACCTTGAAACTAGGCGCTTAAATTAATACGTTGCCTCAATTTCTTGCTCTTTGGCGAGCAATCTGTAGAGAGTACCCTTTGAACGAAATTCACAAACGACATCCACAAATACATCCGGACCCCATTTTGGTCCGTTTCGCGCTACACCTTCTATGCCGTTTGGCTCTATCCAGCGTAGATCTGTATAATCAGACTTCCATAACTGATTCTGATAAATCATATAGAATTTTGTTAATTCTATTGAATCATTCAGTGCTGCGCCACTGCTGTCTATGACCCTGCAAATGGCAATAAGCGGACTGCCATTGGGTTGTGTTGGGGGCATGAAATCTCTGTAGAAATAGCCTTCTAGATTCAAAACATTGTTGCCAAGAACAATAGAGGAAGGCGAGTTGAGAAGCTCGCTAATTGTTGGTGAGTTTGGAATGTTTCCGTCTTTTGGTTTAGAACACGCTAAACTGAGAAACAAAAGCAATATTAAACTGCGAATGGCCATCTTTTTCATTGTGTTTCTTTGAGTCTCCGAAACTAGCTAATCTCAATTATTGATTTAAGATCACTGAATAAAAGAAAGTTATGCGTGATTCAGCGTTCTAAAACGCAAATCAGTCTTGTCCGTAATAAATGATTTTAGATCCATCTTTATCAAAGTTGAATTCGAATTCTTTTAGGTCTTTCAATGCCAATCGCAAATTAGATTGTCTTTCTTTCGGACAATAGAAGAGCATAAATCCACCTCCTCCAGCGCCTAAAAGCTTTCCACCTAAAGCACCTGCCTTCATTCCAGCAGTGTAAATATCATCAATTGCAGAATTGCTAATTCCGCTTGCTAAGGCCTTTTTAAGCAGCCAGTTTTGATGCATTAAAGCGCCAAAGTTTTCTAGATTTCCGGCATACAAGCTATTTCTCAGCTCATATACCAAAGCGACCATTTCTTGTAAGGTTTTCGCTTTATCGGCTTGCTTGGTATTTTTCTTTTGCTCAGATAAAATATCGGAAGCCTTCCTTTGGTTTCCAACATAGAACATGAGTAGATCGCTTTCTAGCTGAACGCTCGTATCTTTAGAAAGGTGAATAGGAAGAACACTCACTCCTCCATCTTTATGAAACTCAATGACATTCAATCCGCCATAGGCCGCCGCATATTGATCTTGCTTGCCAATGGGTTCACCCAGTTTTTCAATTTCTATATCACACGACTGTTGGGCTAATTCTTCTTTGGAAACAAACCGATTGGTATAGGCGTAAAGATTGTGCAGAACGCCAACCGTAAAAGAGGAAGAAGAGCCCATTCCTGTTCCTGAAGGCACATCGGCAATGGAGCTAATTTCAATTCCGCCTGTAATGCCAGAAAGCTTAAGCGCCTCCTTTAAAATAGGATGTTTTAGAGCTTCAACATTGTCAACCGTCTCAGTAATACTGTATTTGGTTCGAATCTTATCTTCTTCAAAAAAACGATGAGAAGAAATGTACATATACTTATTGATGGAAGTACTTAAAACGGCTCCGCCAAATTCTTCGTAAAAGGCTGCTAAGTCGCTACCTCCGCCTACAAAACTGATGCGAAATGGAGTTTTACTAATGATCATAGCGTGTAAATGTATGCAATCACTTAGGTCTGTATGTGGAAATCGGCATGATAGGCCTCTTTTTCAATGAGTTTGTACTCATTTTCTATTCTGCTTTGGTAGAGCTTTTCAAATTCTGATTCAGAGTATCCCTTCCAATCGTAAAAAATTTTCATTCTTCGCTTCCTTTCAGCCTCTTCACAGAATACGTAAACAGCAAGGTCGGCTTGTTTTCGAAGCCATGCACTGCTTAGGGCTACAACGCCTTCAATTAATATAACATCTTCGTTATTGTATTCATAAACAACTTCTTCGGCTTTTCTCTTAGGATGTCTTGGGTAACCGGGTAGTACCACTTTCTGGCCCTGCAGAATGAGAGGGAGATCTTTTTCAAGCTCTTCGAATCGAAAGTTTTGAAAAACGTCGGAATCTTTTATGCGCTCTTCTTTCGGTAGGATCCAATCGTCGAGGTGTACAGTGAAAACAGTGCGGTTTTCACTTTCTAATTCCCATAAAAGACACTGAGTCAAATGAGATTTACCACTTCTACTGTTTCCACCTATCAAAATGCACTTTTTACCTTCCCCTATGGCTTCCATGAGTTTGGCTACCTCTGATTCTAAGGGTTGATCAAGTATGAAATCAACGGCCTCTTTAAGGTTTGAGAAGAAAAGATCGGGTTGTAGCTTAGACGGAATAATTCCATGACCGGTTTTTACTGCAACCGTTCGAACTCCAGCGGCTTTTCCTGCCCCAATATCACGTTCTGAATCTCCAATCATCCAAGCATTTTTAAGATGGATGTTAAATCTTTCAGTGGCCTGCATGATCATTCCCGGTTTGGGTTTCCGGCAATCGCATTCCATTTTAAAGGCCTTGTTTTCATCGGGGAATCCGCCGTGTGGATGATGCGGGCAAAAATAGATGGCATCTAAAAATGCGCCCTCTCTTCCCAATTCGGTTTCCATCTTATCGTGAATGGCCTGAAGCCCTTCTAAATTCGTGAGGTTACGGGCAATTACACTTTGATTGGTAGTAACAATGCTCAGGTAATCAGACTTATTTATTCGCTTTATTGCTTCGGCCGCAAAAGGATAAAGCTTAAAGTCTTCTGGTCTGTGAATGAGATCAGTATCGTAATTAATAACCCCGTCTCGATCTAAGAAAATCGCTTTTTGTTTGTATCGAAGGTTTCTTCTTTCCACCTTGCCAGATAGAATATCCTTCCCCACCTTTTCGATTCGATCAAGGGTGCCCATATCCTTTACATACTCACTGGTACTATAGCCGTACAATGCACAGTTGCTTAAGGCTTTTGGAAAAACATGCTTTCCGAAGTCTGAGGAAACATTGGGCTCAATTTGGTCAATCAACTTTTTACCCATCACATAGAGTGCAGCATTTACCAAATTCCGGTAGTTTCTGTTCTCCGAATGCGGTTTAGAGTGGAAGGCGGTTACCCTCCCAGTTGAATCGATTTCTAATAAATCCGAATCGTAAGGATGATCGTTTGGATGGACCAACAAAGTGGCGTCGGCCTTTTTCTCAAAATGAAAATCCAGTAGTCTTTTTGAATCTATATCGAAAATAACATCCCCATAAAGCAACCAAAACTGCTCGTGCAATCGGTCCTTTATGGATGGAAGCATTCCGGCTGTTCCCAGAGGAAAGGGCTCTTCTACTATTTCAATCTTGGGGAGTTGGTGCTGGGTCATTCGCTCTTCAACGAAAGCGCGAATGTGCTCGCCGAGATGATTTACAATAATAATTACGTCCGTTATTCCGCTTCTGTAACACCATTGTAATTGATGTTCTAGAACGGGAATACCCGCTACTTCCACCATGGGCTTGGGAATTTCTTTGGTAAGATGTCCCAACCTTGTACCCTTCCCGCCTGCTTGAATTATCGCTTGTTGCACCATAGGTCAAAGATGAAAAAACAAGGGCATCATTTGTGGTAATTTTGCGTTGAATTTAGATTATGAAAATGAGTCTTCGCTTAAGTACCGTTTTTTTACTGTTTTTCAGCTTGTTCGCTCAGGCACAAATGAATCAGACCGACTCAAAAGGACGCAAGCAGGGTGCCTGGGAAAAGAACTATCCAAACAAAGCACTGCGCTTTAAAGGTCAGTTTAAAGACGATGTGCCTTTTGGTTTGTTCCAATATTACCATCCGAACGGACAAAAAAGAGCAGAAAACACATACCGAAAGTTAACAGGCATTTGTTATTCCAAGCAATTCGATGAAGAAGGAAGGCTTCAAGCAGAAGGCAAATACATTGGTGAATTGAAAGACAGCGTTTGGAATTTTTACGATTCTAAGGGTATACTGATCTCAACAGAATCCTATGTGTTGGATGAGAAAAACGGACTTTCCAAAACCTATTTCGACAATGGAAAGGTAGCCGAAGAAATGACCTTTGTTAAAGGAAAGAAGGAAGGCCTCTGGATTCAGAGAATAGACGATGGAACGGTGGTTGCGAAGGCCAATTATGTTGCGGATGTATTGAATGGGGAAGCGAAGTATTTCGATACGAGTGGCACTCCAGTGGCCAGCGGAAAATATACCAACGGACTGCAGCACAATACATGGATTGAATACAATAGCGAGGGAAGGCCAACGGTTTACGTTAAATATCATTGGGGAAAAGAGATCTCGCGCAAGGATGTAAAATGAAAAGAGTTGTAGTAGGTCTTTCGGGAGGCGTAGACAGCAGCGTTGCAGCTCATCTGTTAATCGAACAGGGGTATGATGTGGTTGGATTGTTTATGCGCAATTGGAATGATGAAAGCGTTACCATTAACAATGAATGTCCTTGGATAGACGATAGCAACGATGCTGTAGCTATTGCAGAACAACTCGGCATTCCTTTTCAAGTGCTCGATTTGAGCGCTCAGTATAAAGAACGCATTGTAGACTATATGTTCGCCGAGTATGCCGCCGGACGAACTCCAAATCCGGATGTGCTTTGCAATCGCGAGATTAAGTTCGATGTTTTTCTTAAATCCGCTATGCAATTGGGTGCTGATTATGTGGCCACAGGACATTATGTTCGAAAAGACAGCTTTGAAAATGATGGGCAATCCATTCATCAATTGCTTTCTGGCTTAGATAAGAGTAAAGACCAAAGTTATTTTCTGTGTCAGTTAACACAGTACCAGCTGTCAAAAGCTTTGTTTCCTATTGGCCACTTACAGAAATCTGAGGTTAGAGCCATAGCAGCCAAACTTGGATTAATTACCGCTGAGAAGAAAGACAGTCAAGGTTTGTGTTTCATTGGAAAAGTGCGTCTTCCCGAATTTTTACAACAACAATTACAACCCAAGAAAGGAAAGATTATAGAGGTCTCTCGCAACTTGGAGCAGTATGTCGAAAAGGAAAAAACTACCCTGCAAGACTGGGTTGAGCCCTTTGTATATTCTGAAAGCGAAGGAGAAGTAGTAGGCCAACACAATGGAGCACACTATTTTACCATAGGTCAGCGCAAAGGTTTATTGGTTGGAGGTAAGCCCTTGCCACTTTTTGTTTTGGCTACAGATACAGAGAAGAATATTATTTATACCGGTCAGGGAGAAGACCATCCAGGTTTATACAGACCGGGTCTTTTTATTCAAAGTTCTGAGGTACATTGGATTCGTGAAGATTTGCGAATGAAAGAAGGGGAGGAAAGAGAATACGATTTACGAATTCGCTACCGTCAGCCTTTGCAAAAGGCTACATTGGTCTGCCAACCTGAAGGTATTTATATTCGTTTTAAAAGCAGATTGAAGTCTGTGAGTCCGGGTCAGTTTGCCGCTTGGTATTCAGAAGGAGAGCTGATAGGAAGTGGAGTAATAAATAGATAACAATGCATAAAAATATTCTGATTCTCTTGTCGGTATTGGCAAGCTTCGTTTCCAGTGCACAGGAAACATGGGTTTATTTCACAGATAAACCCCATGCCACACTTGCTTTGCAAAAAGGCGAATTAGCCTTGTCAGAGCGTTCAATAGAACGCAGAATTCGTCAAGGTATCTGGTTGGATGAGAAAGACGTTGCGGTTTCCAAAGAATATATCCAACAATTGAAATCATTGGGATTTGAGGTAGTAATGCAAAGTCGTTGGATGAATGCGGTAGTAGTAAAAGAGGGGCCTTCAATTAGCTTATTAGATGCTTTGCCTTTTGTTCAAAAGCATACGCCAGTTAAGAAACCCTTCTCAGCAGTAGCCAAGAGTACAGACAAGACCAGTTTGCTCAGTTATGGAGCTGCAACCGCTCAAATACAATTGGTTAATGGAGATCATTTACATTCATTGGGCTTTTCAGGAAGAGGAATGTGGATAGCTGTTCTAGATGCCGGATTTGTAGGCGTGAATACTCAATTGGTTTTCGATTCACTGATAAGCGGACCCCGATTTAAAGATGCCTATAATTTTGTGATTCCTGCCAATACTGTTTTTCAGAACGGAGGTACGCATGGTACGGCTGTATTGAGCACCATGGCTGCCAATAGTCCTGGGTTCTTTGTAGGAACGGCTCCACATGCTGATTATAGTTTGTATTCAACCGAAGACATTCTTTCTGAAAGAAGGGTAGAAGAGTACAATTGGTTGGCAGCCGCAGAAAGAGCCGACAGCGTTGGGGCGGATGTCATAAATACCTCTCTCGGTTATTATGATTTCGATTCAGACAGTGAAGATTACAGTTTTTCTCAAATGGATGGGAATACCACCGTCATTACAAAAGCAGCAGACTGGGCTGCCAGCAGAGGGATAGTGGTAGTAGTCAGTGCCGGAAATGAAGGATCTAGTAGCTGGGGAAGAATTGCGGCTCCGGCAGACGGAGATAGTGTCTTAGCCATTGGAGGAACCCTTGTTACAGGTAGCTACGTTCCCTTTAGTAGCCGAGGTCCGAGTGCAGATGGAAGGGTAAAGCCCGATGTAAGCGCTACTGCGGCTGACGCCAAAGTGGTTCAGTCGGGCGATCAAGTGATAGGTGCAAATGGAACCAGTTTTTCTTCGCCTCAGATAGCTGGACTAGTGGCGTGCCTCTGGCAGAAATACCCATACTTAAATTCAGAAGAGATTTCAACGGCCATTCGTAGAAGTGCACATCAATTCGCTGCTCCCGATTCATTATTGGGCTATGGAATTCCCAACTTTGGAACAGCGGACATTATTCTATCCAATGCCCATTATTCAATTATTCAAGAAGTGCAGCTGTATCCGAATCCGGTTACAAACCGAAGCATGACCATAGATCGGAAAGAAATTCTGGATGCGCAACTTTTGCTTTACAGCTTAACTGGAGAGGAGGTCTTTTCAACAAAACTTACAGGAAGAAAGTCGCTGATTCAACTTCCCGACAGAATAAGCGAAGGAATCTATGTGCTTCACATTTTAGAAGCGAAAAAGATATTCAGAACCAAGTTGATCGTTCGTTCACTCGAATAGAATAGAATTTGAGAGAAATAAAGTATTATTCAACTCATTTTGTAAGAATAGCATCTATAAATGGATTAGATTTATACCTAATTCCAAGACAAGATGAACTATTTCCTTCGCTCACTCCTTCTCTTTCTTTTCGCTTTAAATTTTCTTGAATCCAATGCCACGCACATTATGGGTGGTGAAATTACTTGGGAATGCGATGCCAACGGTGGCTATGTGTTTGAGCTAGTAGTTTATCGAGACTGTAGTGGTATAGGTCATAATGCTTCTAGTGACAATCTAAAACTCATTGGCCATTCTTCAATACATAATATCTCTGTTCAACTTATTAGCTCAACAGATATTTCAGAAAATTGCAACAGTGCAGGGCCCTCGGCTAACTCTGGTGCCGGTCCTCCTTTTGCCTCCCTAGGAGGTCCTTATGGGACAGTTCAAATGAATGTCTATAAATCAGCACCCATTCAGTTGGGCGTCCCAGGCTCTAATCCATGGATAATAATATGGTCGCATTGCTGCCGTGGGGCCAATAATTCAAATTTGTTTTTCCCCATCTCTTTAGGCTATACTTTGAGATCGTATATGTATGGTCCCCCAGCCTCTCAGAATCCTCCTCAGTCTTGTTATGATAGTTCGCCTAAATTCTTAGAAGAGCCCATTACGACTAGCATGGCAGGCAAAGCTTCAACGGAATCAGTTATTGCCATGGATAAGGATGCAGATTCTTTGTTTTATTTCTTGGCTCCGAGTTTAACGAATTACCAAGGCTTAGATCCATTTCAAGAAGGGGTTAACCCCGAATTTGTTCCCTATGTAGCTCCTTTCTCAGCTTCGGCTCCATTCCCTGGAAGCACCCATCATCCCATGAATGTTCAAGCACAAATTGATGGTGCAACGGGTTTGTTTAGTTACACTAGTCATACAACGGGTCAGTTTACCTATGATATCGGAATAGAATCCTACAAAGGGAGCCATTTAACCGCCAAGGTCTATCGAACATTTTCTAGGTTTATTACACCCGATTTAACCAATTCCAACTCACCACCCAATGTCATCTTTACAGATCTGGGTTCTTCCGTAAGCCTCAACCAGAATGGAAATTCATATTTTACTAAAGCCATTCCGGGTGATTTTTTACAGTTCAATCTATCCTCAACCGATTTGGATCTCATCCAAGTAAGCTCTGCGGCTCAGACTATTGTTTTAACTGCATCAGGAAACAACTTTTCTAATCCTATAGATTCGGTTAATTCCAATTGTCTTTTGCCTCCTTGCGCTAGCTTAATGCCTGGGGCAGGTCAGAACGGATTTGTGAACCAAAGCACCAACAATGCAGATTTCTCTTGGCAAGTTGATTTCAATCACCTGAATGGAAACAGCACCAATGGAAGCTATGGCAACACCTATGCTTTCTCCTTCGAGTTTTCAGATGATTTCTGTCCAATTCCCGCTCGAAACACTTTGAATGTAGTAGTGAATGTGAATTTCTTGCCTCCCTTTGCTCCACGACTCAATTTTGTGTCCATGACAACCTACAATGCTATGAGTCTCCACTATACGCCTAGCACAAATCCAGGAGATTATTTTGAGTATTTTTTGGTTTACTTCCAGCCAACCAATGACCCAAATCAAACGTATTATGTGGTAGATACAATTTATTCTCTCACAGATTCAATTGCTGTTTTTAGTCCTATGAATCAGAACGGTAGCGGATTTTATTTTATTCAGTCAGACAATGCCTATGGTCTGAGCGGACCTACCTCCGACACTTTGTTTTTTGACAATGCAGGAAGCTCAACTGAATTTGCAATACGCACACTTTACGCATCGGCTAACAAAGGAACTGTATTCATTGGAGGTATGCCGGATGGACTAAATGACATTGATATTTTGAGTGTAGATGGAAGGCTGATTGGCTCAATTAAAGGTCACGACCAAAGAGAGATAAGGTGGAAGACAGACGCGTCTTTGAGCAAGGGAATGTATTTGATTTTAGTGAAAAATGGACAAAAGCGAGGGCGAGTGAAATGCATTATTCCTTAGAGATTTATTTAGAGGATTCATTCACGCTCCTTTTTTTGAAAGCCTATTTGGGGCCATTGGGTTTCGTATAGATTTTAAGTATTGTATTGATTTAGAGTGTATTTAATTTAATTATTTTGAAAATGAAGTATTTTTTAATTCTCATTCTTGGTTTGGTTTTTACAATCCAACCCAATGAAACCAAAGCCTCTCACATTATGGGTGGCGAGATAACCTGGGAATGTTTGCCGAGTGGTATGTTCCGTTTTGAAATGAAAATTTACAGAGATTGCAATGGATTTGCCCTAAACAATTTTTATGAACGATTAATGGGGCACAATGGCGCCCCCAACATCTCCCTGACTCTTGTTAGTACCGCTGATATTTCACCCGATTGTGCCCTTGGCGGTGGATCAGAGATTTCATGTGGTGCAGGTCCTCCTTTCATTAGTCATGCTGGAACAGGACTTGGAGCCGTTCAAGAGAATGTTTATAGATCAGGAAATATTATGCTTTCGGGTGTACCACCTGCTGCAGGTTGGGTTTTTACTTGGGATTCTTGCTGCAGAAATGCTTCTGTTGTAAACCTTGTTAGTGCCTCTGGTCAAGGCCATACATTACGTGCTATTATGTATCCCTTTATCCCAGCAGGAGCAACGGCAGCCTTGAACACCTCGCCCTGTTACGATTCTTCACCTCGCTTTGGAGAAATGCCCAACCTTATAGCTTGTTGAGCCAATTCATTTGATTACAACCACAATGCAGAGGATGCAGAAATAGATTCACTGTATTATTCCTGGGCAGATCCTTTCGATGATATGACAGCTGCGTTTAATCCGCCAACAAACCCTTCGCCAGTTGTATGGGCAGCGGGTTATTCCTCGGTAAGTCCTTTGCCAGGTCTTGCGCAAAATCCTTCTAATATTCCCGCTATCTTAGATCCTGCTACAGGTCAGATTAGCTGTACTTCGTTTACAACGGGAGGCTTTGTTACCTGCGTTAAGGTAGAATCGTGGAAGTCGAATCAATTGGTGGCAGAGATCTTTAGAGATATTCAAATGACTCTCATTTCATGTGGTGGAGCCAATGTACCTCCCTCTTCAAGCGTTTCAACATCCACTTCATCCGTTCCCATTACTTCAAATGGATTGGTGCTTTCTGCCATTGTTGGTCTTGGCGATACCATAGCATTGAACTTAAGTTCTATAGATACCGATACGGCGGGCAATAGCTCCCTTCCTCAGAATATCCTATTGGAAGCTTCGGGCTCCAACTTCGCCAATCCCATGGATGTGGCTAATTCAAACTGTCCTTTTCCTCCTTGTGCTACCTTAATTCCTGTTGCAGGTCAAAGTGGATTCGTCAGTACTCTTTCAAATAGTGCTGATTTCATGTGGATTACAGATGCCAATCATCTCACGGGTCAGATGAACGGTGGAGTTTACAGCAATGCCTATAGTTTCAATTTTACCTTCACAGATGATTTTTGTCCGGTTCCGGGAAGTGTCAGTCAATCTTTATTGGTTAAGATTCAACTAGAGCCTGCGGGACCGCCGATTTTCGACTCTATTCGTTCAAATTCGAGCAATGCACTCCATTTGCACTACCTACCACCTACCGATACTGCCGATATTTTTGGCTACTACTTAATTCACCACAAATCGGCTTTTGGACCTACCCAAGGCTATTATGTGGTAGATACCGTGTATTCGCATCAAAGTACCTTGGCTGTATTGCCCAGTTTTGCAAACGGTTGGGATGGGTATTATTTCATCCAATCAAACAACAAATACGGACTGCCCGGATTGTCGTCGGATACGCTGGCCTATGGAGCTTCGTTAGGCAGAGTGGAGTATTCTATGAAGTCGTTGTATGTATCTGTAACCAAAGACCGCTGGATTGTTGGAGGTTTAGACGAAGGACAGAACGACATAGACATAGTGGCTTTAGATGGAAGGCTGATCTATTCTATAAAAGACTTCGAGGGCGAAGAGTTTGTTTGGACACCTCAAAGAACGTTGAGCAAGGGCATGTATCTAGTACAGGTACAAGGCGAAAAACGCATAGGAAGAACAAAGTGTTTAGTGCCTTAAAGCACAGAAATCTCAATCCACTTAAAATACTAGCTTTGACATTCTAATGAAATAGAATGAAGCAAAGAATAACCCAATTGTTTGGGATAGAATATCCTATTATTCAGGCCGGAATGATATGGTGTTCAGGATGGGAGCTGGCCTCGGCGGTTTCCAATGCAGGTGGATTGGGCATAATAGGGGCTGGAAGTATGTATCCAGCCATATTGAGAGAACACATCCAAAAGTGTAAAAAGGCAACCGATAAGCCCTTTGCGGTAAATATTCCATTGCTCTATCCTGATATAGATAAGCACGTTGAGATAATAATAGAGGAGAAGGTACCCATTGTATTCAGTTCAGCAGGGAATCCGAAAACATGGACAGCCAAGTTAAAGGCGGAAGGTATTTGCGTGGTTCATGTAGTATCGAATATCAAATTTGCATTAAAAGCAGAAGAAGCAGGAGTAGACGCCATTGTTGCGGAAGGCTTTGAAGCCGGAGGCCACAATGGAAGAGAAGAAACCACTACGCTTGTTTTGGTTCCTATGGTAGTTGATGCCGTTTCTATTCCGGTTATTGCTGCAGGGGGAATTGGCAGTGGAAGGTCTATGGCGGCGGCTTTTGCCCTTGGAGCAGAAGGAGTGCAAATAGGATCTCGCTTTGTAGCTTCCATAGAATCCTCTGCTCATATCCATTTTAAAGAAAGTGTGCTGCAAGCAAAAGATGGTAGCACCTCTTTAACCCTTAAGGAGCTAACCCCAGTGCGTTTGTTGCACAATCCTTTTTATGAAAAGTTGATGAAAGCCTATGAAGATGGAGCTTCCAAAGAGCAATTGCATGAAATTCTAGGAAGAGGCAGAGCCAAAAGAGGAATGTTTGAAGGCGATTTGGAGGAAGGAGAGTTGGAAATAGGTCAAATTGCAGCGGCTTTGTCTGATATCCGGCCTGCAGCCGAAATAGTGGCTGATATTTGGACTGAATTTCAAAAAGTGTGCAGAAATCTATCCTCTTTAAACTGAGCTTAGCAACCCTTCACTCATTTTGAACGAATGTAGAATTGGGTACGTTAAAAGAATAATAAGGTACAAGCCCCTTTGAATCATTAATAGTATGAATGAGATAAGATACAGAGGTGTAGGTGTGTTGTAGTGCGTACATTTGAAAAGTTAAAAATTGAAAACATGAAAATTGTTTCTAGAATCAGTCTATTCGTATTGGGCTTCTTATTCACATCACAATTATCTGCCTCACACATTATGGGAGGAGAGATAACTTGGGAGTGTTTGCCAAGTGGAATGTTCCGCTTTGAAATGAAGATATACAGAGATTGTAATGGAATTTCGCTAAACGGAACTACTGAAGTTCTTACGGGTCACAATGGTGCACCAAATATTCCAGTTACACTTTTTAGTTCAACAGATATTTCACCCGATTGTGCTCCGGGTAGTGGTATTGAACTTTCTTGTGGTGCAGGCCCCCCTTTCAACGGCTCTGCAGGAAACGGAGATGGAGCAGTACAAGAGAATGTTTACCGTTCAGGGCCTATTATGCTCCCTGGAACGCCACCAGCGGCTGGCTGGGTTTTCACTTGGGATTCTTGCTGTAGAAATGGTTCCGTAACGAACCTCGTTAGCCCAAGTGGATTGGGTCATACTCTACGTGCCATCATGTATCGTTATATCCCACCAGGAGCCGTAACGCCATTGAATACCAGTCCTTGTTACGACTCGTCTCCCAAATTTGCCGAGACAGCCAATACCGTAATTTGTGCAGGCTATCCGTTTACTTACAATCACAATGCGGTAGATAATGAACTCGATTCGCTGTATTATGAGTGGGCACAACCCTTAGATGATATGACAGGTAGTTTTAATCCACCATCCAATCCTACGCCTGTACCATTTGCTACGAATTACTCCTTCTCGAGTCCATTGCCAGGAACAACAGCGAATCCTGCCAATGTTCCAGCAGTATTAGACAATACCTCGGGGCAAATGAGTTATACCTCCTTTACGGCGGGAAACTTTGTAACCTGCATTAAAGTAGAAGCGTGGAAGTGTAATCAATTGGTAGCTGAGATCTACAGAGATATTCAGATTACTCTAATTGCCTGTGTTACTCCTAATTTCCCCCCCAGCTTAATTGTAACCCCAACACCGGGTTCAGTGCCCATCACTGTGAATGGTAGAGTAATTAGTGCTACCGCTATTGCAGGAAACAATGTTTCTTTTAGCATGAACGCTACCGACTTTGATTTTCAACCGGTAACTTTTTTACCACAGAATGTAGAATTCCAAGCTACCGGAGGTCAGTTGGGTGTTCCATTGAGCAATCCGAATTCAGGATGTTTAAATCCACCTTGTGCTACCATTACTCCCGGCGCAGGTCAGTCCGGATTTATTAGTCCATCCAACAATCAGGTTAACTTCAACTGGGATACCGATTGCAATCACCTTTCAGTTTCCAATGGTTGCGGATCATTCCAAAACACCTACACATTCGCCATGCGAATGCAAGACGACTTTTGTCCGGCACCGGCCATTAGTATTGCAACTTTAAAAGTTACAGTTATTGCCGATCCTTCTGATCCACCTTCTATGAATTGTGTAGGCGTAGGAACAGGTGGAGACATTGATCTATCGTGGACGGCTCCAAGTGATACCGGCTATCGTTTCAACTATTATGTGATTTACTATAAACCCAACTCTTCAGGACCAACTGGCGCATTTAATCCGGTAGATACAGTTCAAGGTTGGGCCAATACGTCTGCAGTTTTATCAGGCCTTGCGAATAATGGAGACGGTCAATACTATGTGCGTTCCAACGGTATGTGCGGCTTCTTGAGTGCACCTTCAGACACTATAGGTATTATGTTCTTAAACGTGAGTGCACCGCCTCCACCTAATAATAATACAGCTACACTGACATGGACAGGCCAACCTGGTGGTGCGAACTACGAAATCTGGGCCGAATCGCCTCCGGGTGCTGGTAACTGGGTTCTCATAACTTCTACTACAGACACCAATTATGTTATAAACTCTAGTTTCTGTAATGCAGAAGTGAATTTCCAAATTCGAGTACCTCTAAATGGTGCCATTTGCGGATCGTCTAAAGACAGTGCCCTTTTCTTTGATGGCAGCAATACAGACATCATGCGCATAGACAGTGCCTCTGTTGGAGGTGGTGGATTGGCAACTTTGAGTTGGGCTGATTCTCCAAGTGGCGATGTTGTGAATTACTATGTGATGCTGTTTGATAGACCTTCTGGCTTATTCAATATCATAGATACAGTAGCTGTAGGTACGCCCATGCCGTACGTCAACTTAAATTCTACAGCCGATGTGGCTCCAGAGATTTACAAAGTAATTTCGATAGACAGCTGCGGAAATCAGAGCGATGACCTGGCTGTAGTGAGCCATAAAACCATGCACCTTCGAAATTACCTCGATAAGTGTACTGGAGTGAACAATCTCACTTGGTCTACCTATGATGGATTTAATGTGCATGAATACAGAGTAATGGTGGAGGTAACCTTGCCAAATGGTACTGCTCTTCCTCCCGTTTTACTGAACTCTCAGAATGGAAACGATTCAACCTTTACGCAGACGGGTCTGATAAAAGACTATACCTACTGCTATTATATACGTGCAGTAGATACCATCAATGATGTTACGGCTGTAAGCAATCGAATCTGCTTCAAAGCCGATGTTCCCAATCGTTCAAGACTATTGTATCTCGCTCATTCTTCGGTTGTAGCCGCAGGAATAGAAACCTATACTTTCTTAGACGGACAGGCCGATGTAGTGAGCTTCGATGTTGAGCGCGCAGACAATCCAAGAGGTCCATTTATCAGCTTGGGTACTGTTCCTAAGCCCGCGAGTGCGCCTTTTGTATTCGCTTACACAGACTTTAGTGCCAATACAGAAGGAAGATTATACTGGTACCGCATTTCGGCCCTCGATTCGTGTGGTCTGAGAGATACCGTTTCGAATGTGGGAAGAAATATTTTCCTTCAGGTTAGCGCTCAGAAGGATTTATCCAACCGATTGAAATGGAACCCTTACGAGCAGTGGGGTGGTAGTGTAGGAGCATATAGAATCTGGAGAAGTGAGCAGGATAAGAATTATGGCTATCAACTGGTGGCTACTATTCCTGGCACAGATACTACCTACAACGACTATTTTAACTCAACAGATGGAAGCGGATTGTTCTGCTACTATGTGGAAGCGGAAGAAGTAAATAATCCGTTGAGCTTTGTAGATCCACAAGGAGCGCCTTGGAGATCTAAATCGAACAATGCTTGCACAGTTCAAAAGGCTCGTTTCTTTATGCCGAATGCCTTTAGCCCGAACAGCGATATAGAAGAAAATCGCTTTTTTGGTCCAAGAGAAGTCTTTGCTCAACCCGCGAGCTACCGATTCTATATTGTGAATAGATGGGGAGAGTTGGTATTTGATACTACAGATCCCGACAAGAAGTGGGATGGAATGTACAATGGTAGTGAAGCCCCATCGGGTGTGTATCTCTACTATGTAACTTACCGCTCTTTGGAAGACATTCCAGTAGAACAAAGAGGAAATCTAACTCTCATTCGATAAGTCGAGTAAACTGTATAAGTAATAAAGCCGCCTGAAATTGATTCAGGCGGCTTTTTTTTTGGAGAAATCGAGGAAGAGCTATGCGACAATAAAAGTTCGCAAAGCTTACCATAGTGAATGCCTCTAGCATTTTTTCAGAGAGCTCCTTTATTTCCCTCCCCATACATTATTCCATTGTATATTTGGGCGCAATCTAAACGATTGCAAAATGTCCATTACTTCATCCATAGTTATTTCTGAAGGCTTAACCTACGACGACGTTCTACTGGTGCCTCATTATTCAGAAGTACTTCCTAGAGAGGTCCAAATTATCTCTCACTTTACAAAGAAAATAAAGCTAAATGCGCCCATTGTAAGTGCCGCCATGGACACGGTTACTGAGTCTGCTATGGCTATTGCTATTGCTCAAGATGGTGGCATAGGAGTGCTGCACAAGAACATGAGCATTGAACAGCAAGCCATGGAAGTGCGCAAAGTAAAGCGTGCCGAAAGTGGAATGATACTCGATCCGGTTACTCTTCAACCCGATGGAATTATTGGCGATGCCCTGAGAATGATGTCGGAATACAAGATCGGAGGCATTCCCATTGTAGATGAAAACAGAATCTTAAAAGGCATTCTAACCAATAGAGATTTGCGTTTTGAAAAAGACCTCTCTAGAAAGATTGCCGATGTAATGACCAAAGAGCGGTTGATTACAACGCATGAGAATACCTCTATGGATGAGGCAGAACTCATTCTGCAAGGCCATAAGATTGAAAAGTTGCCTGTAGTTAAAGACGACGGAACCCTCATCGGTTTGATTACCTACCGAGATATTAGCAAGTTGAAGATTAAACCCAATGCCAACAAAGATCAATATGGTCGATTGAGAGTGGCTGCCGCCGTAGGGGTTACGGGTGATATTTTAGAAAGAGTTTCGGCTTTGGTAGAGTCTTATGTAGACGCTATTATTATTGATACCGCACATGGACATACAAAAGGAGTAGTTCAGGCGCTTAAAGCCGTAAAAAATGCCTATCCCAATTTAGAGGTAGTAGTTGGAAATATAGCCACAGCAGAGGCCGCTAGAATGTTGGCAGATGCGGGTGCAGATGGTGTGAAAGT
>JAFMBM010000029.1 GCA_017858515.1 Cryomorphaceae bacterium
AAAAAAGTTTTCTAAATCTTTCGCTCGGAAAGGTCTGATTTCATTGAGCGATTATACACTTCGTATAATAACACTCTCCGTTGTATACAAACTGTACACTCCTGTTCTTAAAAGCTTTCAGAGGTTTGCAGCGTCAATAGATCTATGACAAAAATGATTTAATAGTTACACTTTAAAATTTACCCATTATGGAAAAGAAAGTTTCAGTAGAAATGACAATGCTTCGAGATCTTTTCGATTTTCTCGAACAAGCTCCTACCGCGTGATTCCCATCGCGTGGCTGCGGAGAACATTGTATTTCTATTTGCAGGCTCCTCATTGTCTGAACTGTGATTTGTGGGATGAATGGGATGGCTGTAATTGGGCTGCTATAAAACTAGCTCCTGTATTCCGCCCTTTCAGGGCTTTATTTCTGATTTTCCTTAAACGGCATATATTTCCTACCGATGGCTGCTAATCCTTTTCCTGTTCTTCGTCTAAATGCGTATCCAAAGCCCTGATAGGGCGCTATACCTCAGCGATGTAGCCCATCGAACCAAAACCACAAAGCCAGTTTTTTACTTTCTTTCAGTTTCTTTCTATTCCAAGGAACAAGATTATATTTACTACGAATGAACAAATGCGCAAGTGGAGGGTTTCTTCGTTCAGCTACGGTCAATTCCGCAAAAGAATTCAGAATAAATATGGACAGTAAATTAGCATTTCGCATTTGGTCCTTAGGAATGGGCATACTTCTGTCAACCTTGGTTCAAGCGCAAAGCATTAGTCCGCAAGCCATAAATAATGGAGGCGCTCATCTGGCAAATAACACTGCATCGGTCTCCTTCGGAGTGGGCGAATTATTGGTGGTTACCCAACAAGATCTAAATGGCAACACCTTGGGAGGTGGATTGGCGGCAGGCAGTTCAGGCTCCTTAGCGGTAGAGTCTCTTGACAAAGTCTTTACCAACTGCTTGGTATATCCAAATCCTGTGAGCAGCGCGCTTGTAATAGAATGGAATGAGTTGGGCTCAAATGAAATTAAGGTAGAATTGAAAGATGCCATAGGGCGTTTGATTCTATCTGAACCTTTACAACTCAATCAAGATCAGGCCACACTTAACTTAGAATCGCTTCCAAGTGGACACTATATATTAGATGTTTTAACTAAAGAGGGAAATAGAGTATCTACACACAGAATCATTAAAGACAGCAAATAGTATGAAACGTCTCCTTTTCGTTTTAAGCCTGGCACTTCTATTCAATGGAAGCCTTTTAGCTCAACAAACACCATTGGCCTTTAATTACAGCGGTGTTGCTCGAGATGCTTCAGGAAATGCTTTGGCATCAACTAGTATTGGCTTGCAAATGCGAATCTTTAAGGGCTCTGCGAATGGCACTATAGAATATATTGAAAACCATACTGTGAATACAGATGCTTTTGGTCTATTCAACTTGGTAGTAGGCTTCGGTCAGGTTCAAAGCGGCAGCTTGGCGGCGGTGAATTGGGGCAACGATAGCTATTTTTTGTCTGTTGGCATGGATATCAGTGGTGGTACCAACTTCTTGGAAATGGGCACTACGCAGCTATTGAGTGTTCCCTATGCCTTGCATGCTAAAACGGCCGAGACTGTTTTGAATAGTGGTTCAGGCAGTGGCAACTTTTCTCATGAGATTGGCGAATTGTTTGGCGGTGGAGTAATCTTTGAATTGTGGAAGGATGCTCAAGGAATAGAGCATGGATTAATTGTTGATTTAACGGATTTGTCGAACGGGCATCTTTGGAGCAATATAAACAACAGCAGCATTGGCTCCGGCGCTCAAAGCAATTGGGATGGACTGAGCAACAGCTTAGGCATTGTTGCTCAACCTGGACATACTTCTAGTGCTGCAGCTCTTTGCTTGAACAGCAACAGTGGTGGTCTAAATGATTGGTATTTGCCCTCGGTTCAGGAAATGAATATTTTATGGAAAAATTATTACCGTATTTCTCGTACGCTTGAGCAGACTTCGGGTGCGCAAGCTTTAAAATACGGCGATTATTGGTGCAGCAATGAGTCAGATTCATGGGTTGCTTGGACGTTTTACTTCGGTGAAGGAACGGCTGGGGCTTATGACACTAAAGATGTCTTGCGATTGGTGCGAGCCATTCGTGCTTTTTAAGCGCCGAGAGTCGTAATTGCGGGAAGTCTACAGCCATTGCTTTCCTTGCTTGTCGTTTTTGGCATTCTGCCTTTGGCTTGTTTGGCTTTGGTATGAATTGGGCTTAGACTGCCAAAAAAAGCCTAGGCAACCCATTCCTATTTACTACGGCTAAGCCTAGTCAAACCTTCGGCCTACATAGCCCTTTCTTCACTTCAACTGAACATGTATATGGTCGTCGTGACGGACTGCACCGCAGCCGTGAAATCGAACTTTATCTGAGTTCAAGCCCAGTCGGCTCTTTAGATGCGGCTCTATAAATATCTTCCCCACTTTCGGATCGGAGGCATAGAGCTCTACCAAGGCTTTGGTCCTTTCCGCATCGAAAACATAGTCGGCTTTCTTAGATTGAGATAGGATCTTGGTTAAGATACTGTACTGCCAATATCCCTCTTGGGCACAAAAGTCGGCGGTGTTCTTCTCCTCAGCACGGGCCTCCTCGCAAACCCCATAACCGCTAAAAGAAGGACTGCCATTGCTTGCTTCGCCCGTCTTGCTGTCGCGATAACAAAAGGCGAGGTCTAGTTTTTTTCCGTCGTTGTGACTTAAATGAGGCAGTAAAGGAAAGCCATTGAAAAAGGGAAAGTTTGCATCTAGATAGTTGATTTTCGTTTCTGGAAATCTTTCATTCATCTGCTCCGCAACCGCAAAGGCAGTCTGCCTTAAGTCCGCCCGCACATAGTGTCGATTGAGCAAACAGCTCATCCCATTCAAAGGCTGCAGAGAATGGGTCTCTCTCAAAGGCAAAGGCACCCGCCCCAGCGGCCGTGCGAGCAAGGGAACCAGCAGAAAAGTCGCTAAGCCATAGAGAATGAAAAAAGAAGCCAGTCGATAGACCGCCCGAATCCATCTCTTCTTCGAAAGTGTATCCGTCCATCTACCCAAAAAAAGACTCAGCCAATAGATCACTCCCCCAATCTGCGTTACAGCCGTTAAGAAGAGAAAGACAAAAAGAGCCCAAGCCCATTTTAAGAATTGCATGGTATATTATTCTGCTTGCTTTAAGTGCTTGAAGGGGGAGCGAGCCTTATCAATAAATATTGCAAGCCGATTAGATAGATCAGACATCATTTGAACCAAATAAAATCGTGCATTCTTGATTATACAAATCGATTTTGCAGGGCTTACATTTTTACAAACTTAAATTCTTTACCCTCATAAAAAACTTGCATACCACCTTCACTAAAACTTACCGAACCTTTTGCAATCGACTTATCTTCTAAATAGAAATTCAAAATGAAATCGTTAAACGATGAGGTCTTTTGAAGATAACCCTTTAACTCTCCTTCAATCCAATCTTTCTCGTACTTGCCTTTTCCAGAAATATGAATCAATACTAAGCCATTAGCGTCGTGAAAGACAGCTACTTTATCTAGATGAATAGCACTCCCATTAAAATATTGGTATATTCCTTCAAGGTTGGAATGGGTTGAATCTCGCTCAAGACTTGTTATAATACTATCTTCTGTGGCAATTATTGGTAACCTCGCAATAGACTTTCTTCCAAGTGTATTATATGCTATACCATAAGGCATTCTCTTAGCCCATTCAGTCCGCATTCTTTTAGCATGCTTCGTCCAACCAGACACAGAATAATCTGGTATTTGAATGTAAAATAAAGTACCATCGCAAAACATGAATGATGCAATAACCTCTGTGATTCGACCCACTGCCCCCAAATCGCTAACAAATTTTGCTGAAGAATTTACTTCAACAAAATCGCATGATGTTTCAGCCAACTTTCCATATTCGTCAAGTTGGTCTTTTGTTATTGCAACTCTCGGAAATCCTAAATCTGTTTTTAGAAATTCAACAAATCCTGTTAGTAATTGAACATCTCCAGAATTGGGGTTACTTGTTATGTAATCAAGATAATTTTCATTAACGTACATATTAACGAATCTTACACCCTCTAGCGCCTCAATGAAAGTTACTGGAATTGGATCAGTTGACTTAATGTTAAATGCCTCTTGGGCAAAACAATCTATCAATGGCATGATTACCAAAAAAAGAAATAGAATTATTCGAGTTTGCATTATAATCGTTTTAATTATTCAAGTTTTGCTTCACCATAGCTAACATTCAATACTAGATTACCTTTTTTGGGTAACTGAATTCGGGTAATCTTCTCACTCAACTGGATCAATCCAGATATTGAAAGAATACCATATTACTATACTGGATAAAACTCTATACGCTTTTAAAGGTTCTTATTATCCTAATCTAGAATAAAATGTATCTAAACGAAGCGACCAAAGTCCTCTCTTTCAAAAAATAAATAAACTCAATCCCAAGGCTTCCACAATACTTTCTTCATTCCTGATCCGTCAAAATAGACTCGTCCGTTCTTTCAAAATATAGCTCGGGCAATATAATCTTCAATTCCTCTTCTTCTTCCTCTCCCTTCCAGTAGAGTATATAATTCACCTTCGCGCTCTTGAGTTGGTATTTCTTTTCGGCCAACTTTTCTATTTGCTGAATAAAACGCTTAGAGAATTTCAAGATCGTCTTTCCTTTCCAATTCAAGCCCTCGTTTCCTTTCACTTCCAACACATCTCCACTCACTAATGAATCCATTGAATGCTGCCTATCCTTGAAGTAACTCAACCAAACATCCTTAAACGAGGGCTGCATTACCAACTCATTGGGGACAGCATAGACTTCCCAATCTACCACCCGCTCTAGATTCTCTGCATCGATTGAATCCAGTAAATCTGAGTTTAGGTGGAGGCTTATATTCTTCTTCGCTCGGGTCATGGCTACATAAAGTAGGCGCTTGGCTTCATCGCTTTCGCCATTGAAGTTTTCGAGCATAATAAATACATTGTCAAACTCCTTTCCCTTCGCTTTGTGGATGGTGGATACAAAAATGGTTTCACCCTTGGCATGTGCGAAATCTTCCAACTTCGACTCCCGTATAAATACTTCTAAATCTGATTTATATTTTCTCTTTGGATTAATCTCTTCAAAATCCTTGAGCAAATGTTGGCACCATTCTAAATAACTGCTCTTGGCAAATTTTTCGGCCAATTGCGTCTTAGCCTGTGCCCAATTCTCATCGGTGATACTAAAAACATGCTCGGCCAAATTCAATTGATCTAAAAAGAATCGAATCTCTAGCAGATTGTACAAACTAAATCCATCTTGACTCTGAATAAGCTTGGCAGGCATGCCGTTTCTCAAAAGAAGTCCTGTTATTTGAAGTGCCTCTTCATTGGTTTTGGTAAGCACACAGCTGCTGCCTTTTAATCCTGTATTCAAGAGGTCTTGCACCAATGGAACGGTCAGGTGGCCTCCTCTGTATTGCACTAGCTTTATTTTTCCATTGTCTGTTTGATTTGCAATAATGGGCGTACTCTTCAATCGATGCTGTATGCCTTCTACAAACTGATTGGTAAAATGTACAAGATTGCTTTTGCTTCTGTAGTTTTTTACCAATTCGTACTGTTTGGCTTGTTTCTCTGTTATAAATCTTTCAAGATATTTAGAGCTCGACCCTCTGAATTCAAAAATATTCTGATCGTCGTCGCCCACTGCAATCACGCGTAAGCCTTCATTCTGCTCCATCAAGGCCAAAATGAGTTCATATTCTTCTAGCGACATGTCTTGTGCCTCATCGATTACCATTACGGTTTTGGTAATTCGAGAGGGTTCTACTTCCCCATTTCTAATTTTCTCTAAGGTCTTTTTTAATATCAAATCCGATTTCTCCAAACTCCCCACTCTTCCCAATAGGTCGAAACAATAGGAATGGAAGGTCTTAATCTCTATAAAACTGGCCGCATTGCCAATGAGCTTTTGCAGTCGCTTTTTAAATTCTGTGGCCGCGGCTCGCGAAAAAGTAACCATTAGCAATTGCTCATGCTTTACGTCTTCCATTAAAAGCAAAGAGGCCAGCTTATGCACCAGCACCCTTGTTTTTCCGCTTCCTGGTCCTGCTGCAACCAGCATATTCTGGGTTTCGTTGTCGTTAATAATATTCAACTGAGTTGGAGAGAGTTCTCCAAAAAGCTGATTGAACTTGGTAGGGGTCATTTTTAGCCTTAGGTCTTTGGCTTTGCTTCCTGGGAAATACCTTTTTAGAAAAGAGCTGTAGTTTAGTTGGAAGTAATCCTCTACAAACTGCAAGGCCTTCTGATAATCATCGATCATCATCTTCGCATATTCTCCCACTATATGAATTTGCTGAACCTTGTTTTCGTAAAACTGGTCGAGCTGATTGTAATCTTCTTTGGTATAGCCTTTTCTATTGTCTTGTTCTAATCGCTCTATGTTTAGTCGATTGTAAACCACTAAAAAGCCTCCCTCTATTTTAATGGCCTCTATTCGCGATAGATAAAACAGTGCGTCTTCAACTTCATCGAGGCTCACTTCCCCAGGAAACAAACTCGGGATTTTTTCATAGGCGGCCTTTAGTTCGTGAACAGAAAATTCAACCAGCGCTTCTTTCTTGTCATCCTCCTCTATTTCCTGATTTATTACGCCCTGATAATATTTTTTATAGAGAAACTCTACAATAAATCCCGCCAACTCATGCCGACGTGCCAACTTATCCTCCAGCACCTCTTTCGGATGCAGACAAAGCAGAGCCATATGGTTCTTAGAGTACTCTAGATTTTTCCGCTTAATCCAGTTCTTTATCGACCAGAAATTAATGAGGGTTTTAAGCTTACTGACCGAAACATCTTCACAGCCCTGTCCCTCCGCCTTTTCATTCAGTTCTTTTAGATGATATAGCCTTTCTTCTTCGTCTAGTTCTGGAAGTAAAAAGCGCTCAATCTTGCTATAGGATTCCACAATCTTAAAAGAGCGATTCTTTTGTTGTCCTTTTTTAATGAAGGCGGTTAAATCTTTGGCATCGGCCAGAATATTCTCTTCGCGCAAAAGATTCACAATATTGATCACTTCCTCCCTTACAATGCCCAAATGATCGCTGATGTAATCTACCCGAGATTCAGCCGACTCCTCGGTTCCTTGCTTTCTGCTCTTGCTCGAAAAAAGTTTCTTAATAATCCGAACGCCTCCATTTTTCTGTCGCTCATCGAATTTTTCAGAGGCCAATATTTTATCAATGGCTTCTTGGGCATTTTTAGAAAGAATACTGTTGGCAAAAACTCTGGGCATATTTTGCCCGCGCTTTAGATAGCCCGCGTTTTCCAAAGCGGCTATGGCGGTAGTAACCCTTGTTTCAATCTCCGCTATGCTATCGTCCCAGCCTGCTTTCCTTGCAATCTCCAAGGCAGAGTTGGAGACCTTTGAACGAAATCGAGTAAGATTTTTTATTGCCTTCCAAATCTGCTGTACTTCTTTGATAGAAAGCTTGGTTTGATTAAGAAGGATGAAATGCTTGCTCAGATCTTCTTCGTCGAACAACACAAAACAATCGGCCACCAGATTTTCATCTCTGCCCGCTCGCCCTGCCTCTTGAACATAGTTTTCCAAGGAGTCAGAGATCTCGTAGTGTATCACCAGGCCCACATCCTTCTTGTCTACCCCCATTCCAAAGGCCGAGGTGGCCACCATGATTTGGGTTTCTCCATTCACAAAAGAATCTTGGTTTTCAGACTTCTCTTGTTTCTCCATCTTCCCATGATAGGGTCGGGCATTAAATCCATCTCCACTCAATCGCTTGGCTAACTCATAGGCTTTTCTGGTTCGAGAAACATAGAGGATGGTGGGGCAGTTCTTCTCTTCAATTAAATCGCGGGCCGATTGATATTTCTCTTCTTCCTCCCTTTTTTGAAACACCTTATAGCGAAGATTTGTCCTCGATGCTTGAGAGGTGAACAGTTCGAGATGAAGGGAGAGCTTTTCTTTGAAATAATCGCGAATGTCTTCTATCACTTGTTGTTTTGCCGTGGCAGTAAAACAAGAAACCGGAATGCCCTCTGATAGATTCTTCTTTTCTTGTATAGATCGGATGAAATCGCCGATGTACATATAGTCCACTCTAAAATCTTGTCCCCAAGAAGAAAAGCAATGGGCCTCATCTATTACAAAGCGAACGATCTTTCTCCCTAAAATCAATCGCTCAATGCTTCGAGACCGCAGCGATTCGGGGGAGATATAAAGAAGAGAAGCCGAACCTTCTTCTACTCTTTCAAATGATTTAGCTCTTTCAATTGGGTCCAATAATCCGTTAATCGTAACAGCCTCCGTGCTGCCCAACTTCTCGAGATTGTCTACCTGGTCTTTCATTAACGATTGCAGCGGAGAAATGACTACCGTTAAGCCCTTTACATTTTCCCCACTCATTAAAGCGGGTACCTGAAAGGTGATCGACTTTCCGCCTCCCGTGGGGAAAACGGCCAATAAAGATTGACTGTTTATGGCCGCTTTTACGGCCTTTTCCTGCAAGGGCTCCTCTCCATAAGTGCGATACGAATCAAATCCAAAAAAACGCTTGAGTCCTAGATGGGCATCCAAAGCTTTATTGCAGTAATCACAACCACTCACGCAGGGCTTGTTCCGCAAACGAAACATAATTTGCTCTACCTCTGGATAGTTTTTCAATACCCAAGGCGGGGTAATAGAATGGATTTTCTTGTGACGAATAAAGGAATAAATGAGCGATAGGCAGTAGGCCAATTGAATGGGATGCTCCGCAAGAATTCTTGTCAAATCTATCTGCGCACAGATTTCATTTCGAAACTTCTGATGAATCAGTTCCTCGACCTTTCTAAACTCACATCGGTAATCAACAAAACGAAAAAAGGCATTAAACTCCTTTTGATCGTGCAGCAGCAAATAGAAAATCTTTTGGAGAGCCGGATGGGCTGCTTGAAAGGCGGCTATTTCATCGTGAAGTAATTCCTTCGCTTTAATAGAATCGTTTAACGGATTGTTGGTCTCTTCCGTTTGCAGCTTATCGTCTTTTAATAATGCATGGTAGGGTTTAGTTGGAAAGAGAAGGGGAGAGAGAAACAGAGTATCTATACTATTCGCGGGCTTCACACCCGCATAATTCAGCGCTTTTTGAATGTATTTTAGATCGTGATTGAAAATATTGTGACCGCAGATAAAGTCCGTTCCCCTGAGAAACTCTGTAAAGGCCTCCACCGAATTTCTATGAAAAGAGCTTCCATCTCCTTTAATGCAACCTATATCGAGGATCTTCTTGCTTCGTTGCTCTATTTCGGTATCGATGAATGCAATTGAGTTCATGCTTCTTTTATACAGTTCTTATTCATCTGTAATGCTGCCTCTGTCTACCTTTTATGCAGGCTTTGCCTTGCTCAGTTTCCTAAAGTCTGTTAGCTCATCTTCTTGATGATTTTCTCCAAAAAGAAGAATCGTTTGCTCTAGTACAAGTCTAAAAGCCTTCAAAAGCGCGCATTATGCAAATCCGAACCAAAATAATGCTTTTCCTACTCGATGCTTCTAAATCGGTTTATTTCTATTCGGTCTCAGATTAAAGGATAGTGGAGGGCTCTGCTATGCAAGGGCTACAATGCGTTGAGAATCCCTATGGAGCTAGGTGCAGACTGGGCTTTTTTTGTAATTTATTCAATGGTGCTTTTACCTTCGAGGTAGCGATGGGCTACACCCCTCGCTAGGATAGAGCACCCTTTCGGGGCTTGGTTTCTGGTTGCATCCTCCTTGTCTGAACTGTGATTTGTGGGATGAATGGGATGGCTATGATTGGTTTCTTTTTTCTTAAAACATACAATTCTTCTTCCAGCCGATGGGCTACACCCATCGCTAGTGTATTGCGCCCTTTCAGGGCTTGGTTTGTGATTGCATCCTCCTTGTCTGAACTGTGATTTGTGGGATGAATGGGATGGCTATGATTGGTTTCTTTTTTTCTTTAAAACATACAATTCTTCTTCCAGACGATGGGCTACACCCATTGCCAATGTATTGCGCCCTTTCAGGGCTTGGTTGCTGGTTGTTTTGAAAACAGAACGTATGCCTCTAGGCCTGTCATGAAATACATTTCCCGTTTGAAAATCCCCCCTTCCTAACTCTCCAAGATCTCCAACTGCTGTATGATCTGCTCTTCGCTTACGGGATAGGCTTTGCCTTCGCGAATGCTTTGATATACATTATCGAATACCCGAACATACGATCCTTTGGGCGAGACGATTTTCTCTTGCTCCTTCCTTCCATCCTCTGTAATGCAACTTAACAGACCTTCTTTCTCGGGATCTTCTATTCCAAAGTGGGCATCCAAGGGCGATATCCCTTCTAACAATTGCCTTTCTTGTACATCAGCACGTTGCTTTATAAAACTGCCTTGGGTGCCGTGAAGAACAAAGGCCGGCTGCGCGTCTACCACCAATAAGCTCATACTCAGAAATACATTCAATCCTTCCGGAAACAACAAATGAATATGGGCATAGTCGTCTACTTGGGTATGTTTTCGAAAGTGCCCTTTGGTCTTACGCCATTCTAGAGGGGTGCCGAAGAGAGAAAGAACGGCATCCAACAAATGCGGACCTAAATCGTATAGCAGTCCGCTGCCGGGTACCGGCGATTCCTTCATGACCTTGGGCCCAATACTGTATTTATAGCGATCGTAGCGCAAATGAAACTCGACCAATCTTCCCAATTGACCTGAATCTAATACTTCTTTTACTGAGAGAAAATCGCTGTCGTAACGTCGGTTTTGATAGGGAAGAATACTACGATTGCACTTCCTGGCTTCCTCAAAAAGCATCTTGGCCTCGGCAGATGTTATGGTGAAGGGCTTCTCCATAAGCACATGCTTTCCGGCCCGAAGAGCGGCTAAGGCAAAATCGCAATGGGTAAGGTTTGGGGTGTTTACCACAATCAACTCAATGGCCGCATCAGCCAATATTTCGTCTACACTGCCGTAAGACAAAATGCCTTCATAGACAGACTGAGCCTCCTTTTTTGTTCTTTCTACCACCGCCCTCAGTTCAAATTGAGGATGGGCATGCAAGAAAGGACAGTGAAACAACTTCCCCGACATGCCAAAAGACAAAACCCCTGTTTTAATAGCGCCTGTATTCATTCCATTTTCCTATGGAACGAAAGCTAAGTCTTCTTCTTTAGAAATACAAACGAGCGAACTTTATAAAGAGTGCTTTAGAGTCGGGACTTTTGGAAAGGAGCCCCCACTTCTTCTTCGCCACACTAGATGGTTTCAGATTGAAATGGAGGCTCTCCCAACCTACGTTTTCCCGTAGGAATTTATACCCGCAACAGCGATACCTATGCTGACCTAATGGAATGCGTTCTAATTAGCGAAACAAACCGAACTTTAAACCAAAGTTGGTGGTAAAGCCTGAAATGGTTGGATCGTTAAAGTATCCTTCATTCATAGGCAATGAGAAACGATAACCCGCACCTAGATTAAAACGGATGTGTTTGTGCAGATTCAATTCGAGTAAAGCCGAGGGTTCTATTTCAAAAAACTCCAATTCATCATAGTCACCATAGTCATTGCCCTCAAAATCATTGTCCGTTTCCAACTCGGCATACCCAATGTAAAGGGGGAAGGTGAGGTGCAGCATTTTTTTGGAGTACAGAGTGTATTCAATAAATCCACCCACAGACCAATAATGTAGGTTCAGCTCGATCTGATCCTCTAGATCCAAATCAAACTCATCCAAGGCCGTATTAAAATACCCTCCAATGCTCAACTTATCCTTGTAATTGAATCCACCTCTGACATGAAAAAGAGAGTTAGTCTCTTCAGCCATTTGGGTGAGATTATAAGCCGGCGCCACAAAGAAACCAAAGTCTTTGAGGTTTAGATCCACCGTACTGGGCTTGTTGAAAAGAGTGCTAGCCTCTCTATTCTTTTGTGCCTTTAGGTGGATGTGCGTTAATCCGAGGAAGAAGAATAGAATCCAAGAACAGCTGTTTTTAGATTTTGTACTCATTCTATTTTATTTATTGTAATTCAAACCTCAGCACATCTCCTGCATCTGCAAAGCGAAGCACATTTCCATTTACTTTAATAAAATACCAATCGTCTCTGAGCTCTTGCAATGCCGAATTCATCGGAAAGCTCATTCTTAATTCTACTCGTCCATCATCAGTAAATACGGAGTAAGTTCCATTTACTATTTCGCCCGTTTTAGATGCAGTTACGGTGCCGTTGGATTGGAATACAAATAGATACGGATTAAACCAAGAGGTCATATCTAAACCCTCTTCGGTAAACTTGGTTATCTTTAATCCATTGGGCGAAGTCATTAGGCTAAGAAGATCGTCTCTTGTAGTTCCTGATCCGGATGGAGGAGGTGGATTTGAGCCACTTCCAGCCGTCTGAAACCACAGCACATCGCCCCCCTCGGCAAACCTTAGGCCCGTTGTGCTTGCGGAAATAAAATACCAATCGTCATTTAGTTCGTAAAGAGCGGAATTTATTGGGAAATTCATTCTCAATTCCGTGCGACCATCGTCTTGGAAAACCGAATAGGTTCCCACAATATCTGCTCCGGTGGAAGTGGCCGTTACCGATCCGTTCGCATCAAAGAAAAACAAATAAGGCTGAAAATCGGAGGTCATATTGACTCCCTCTTCTATGAACTTAGATATTTTTAATCCTTCTACCGATGTTAAAGAACTCATGAGGTTTTCGCCTATCATTCCAGAAGGCGGATTTGAGCTAGCTCCTATGTTTTGAAAATGGATTACATCCACTCCATCTGCAAAGCGAAGGCCTGTTTCATTTGCAGAGATAAAGTACCAATCGTCGCTCAACTCATACAATGCTGAAGTCATGGGGAAATTCATCCTCAATTCCTTGCGTCCGTCGTCTAGAAAAACCGAGTAGGTACCATTGATGGTCTCGCTTCCCTTTGTAGCTGTAACCGTACCATTGGTTTCAAAATCGAATACATAGGGATTAAAATCCGAGGTCATATCGGCGCCATCTTCCACAAACTCTGTTATTCTTAATCCATTGGATAAGGTTAAGGTAGAAACCAAGTCTTCGCGACTCATGCTAGTGGGGTTCAGATCGTCTTCTTTCTCACAAGCTGTGAAGGCCATGAGAGCTAGAAATAAGAGGGCTATTTTCCTCATAAATGGGGGTTTTCAAGGTTTTTGATTTCAACGCAGCCCCACTCATTTTTGTTCAGAAATTGCATTTGTTTAACATTTACGAAGGATAGCCTTGAATTGGAAACCCTTAGAATGCAGCTTCACACGAAGCCAAGCGCAGCATAAATGATTGGAAGAACCCCCTTATCGCATTCCACTATTCACTTAATTCCTCCGTAAGGAAAAGCTTCAACCTCTGGAAAGCGTATGGAGAAGATCACATCGGTAATCAGCCAGGTTTCTCCCACCTTTACCAAATTCCATTTTTCACTTCCCCATTGAATCATCCGATCTCCTGAAAAATAAGCGTAGTCAAAGGAGATAGAGCCAATGGCTTGGTCGGAGGTGGTTTTCACTTTGTAGAACTCCTCCCTTTGTTCTTTATTCGAAAGGCAGATCTCTCGGATGAACTTTCTGTGATTGGAAACCGCTATCCCTTCAAATTCGGCATAATCCTTCTTAATAGACCATTCGGTTTCTTTCGACATAATTCCAACAAAGGTTACCGCCTCGCTAAAAAAGAGGGCATTGAATCGAAGGCTATCCTTAGTGGCTATAGACTCACGAAAATCGGTAACGACTTGATTGAACAAATCCTCGTCGGTAAGCTTTCCTTGGCTCATTCCAATAAAGGGAGAACAAAACAATAAGAATGAAAGGGCGATGTTCGTCTGAAACTTCATGTAGAGAGCGTTTAATTGAATACGGATTTCCCAGGCTATGCTTGCCAGATGATGTAGGTTGAAAACTCTAACTCTTGATTATTAGCATAGAAATCTAGTAAAAGTATACCGCTTGCGAAAGCTTCAATGATTTGCTGTTGCTTCTATTCTACTTAAGAAGTATTTGAGTTTATTGTAGTATTTCAAAGCTCTAATGGAAACCCATTGACTGCAGTCATGCATTTTTCACTTTTCACTTTTCACTATCCACCATTCACTTATCCACAAAACACCCATGAATCATAGCCCAATTGCAATCCGTAAATTCGCGCCTCATTTCACTCGGCCTCATGAAACTGTACAAAGAATACAAGGGTTTAAACCTCACTCAAATACACCAAGAGATTCTCGCGCATTGGGAGAAGCATAAAACCTTCGAGCAATCGGTAGAACTGCGCAACGCCAACGAGCCTTTTATCTTCTACGAAGGACCTCCTTCAGCGAATGGTATGCCCGGTATTCACCATGTACTTTCCAGAACCATTAAAGACCTCTTCTGCAGATACCAAACGCTCAAGGGCAAAAAGGTAATCCGCAAAGCGGGATGGGACACCCATGGACTTCCCATCGAATTGGGAGTAGAAAAAGAATTGGGTATCACCAAAGAAGACATAGGCAAAAAGCTAAGCATTGAAGAATACAATCAGGCCTGCCGTACTGCGGTAATGCGCTATACCGATCATTGGAATGAACTTACCCGACAAATGGGCTATTGGGTGGATATGGAGGATCCCTATATCACCTATAAAACCAAATACATAGAAACGGTTTGGTGGTTGCTCAAACAACTTTGGGAAAAAGACCTGATGTACAAGGGCTACACCATTCAACCCTATTCTCCCAAAGCTGGAACGGGCCTCAGTTCGCATGAGCTCAATCAGCCCGGTTGCTACCGCGATGTGAAAGACACCAGCATGGTAGCTCAATTCCTTCTAAAGGATACCGAGCAAAAAACCAAGCTCTTCGGCGCTGAGGAAACCTTTGTTCTCGCATGGACCACCACTCCTTGGACACTTCCATCCAACACTGCTTTGGCGGTTGGCAATAAAATCGATTACTGTCTTGTAGAAAGCATCAATCCGTATACATTTAAAAAAGGACGCTATCTCTTAGCCGAAGCGCGCCTTTCGGCCTATTTCTCAGCCGAGACCGAAAACGCCGACTTCCACTCGTATAAAGAAGGAGACAAGCTCATTCCTTGGCGCAAGCTTCAGTCGTTGAAGGGCGAAAGTTTGGTGAATTTATCCTATGAGCAATTGCTGGATATGGCCTTGCCTTATGAAAATCCAGAAGCCGCCTTCCGCGTAATCAGTGGAGATTTTGTGAGCACCGAAGACGGAACGGGCATAGTGCATATTGCTCCCACTTTTGGTGCCGACGATGCCCGCGTGGCACAAACCGCCGGTATACCTCCTCTCTTGGTGCTCGATGCAAATGGAAACCCCACCCCGTTGGTTGACCTTCAAGGAAAGTTTGTGTCTCAAATGGGACCTTGGGCGGGAATGTATGTGAAGAATGAATACTATGCCGATGGCGAAGCGCCCGAGCGTTCTGCCGATGTAGAAATTGCCATCCACCTAAAAGAAGCCAACCGTGCTTTTAAAGTGGAGAAATACGTTCACAGCTATCCACATTGCTGGCGTACGGATAAACCCATTTTATACTATCCGCTCGATTCTTGGTTTATACGCGCTACGGCGGTACGCGATAAAATGTTGGTGAACAATGCCAAGATCAATTGGAAACCCAAAGCAACGGGGGAAGGCCGATTTGGAAATTGGTTGCAAAACCTCAACGATTGGAATTTAAGTAGAAGTAGGTTCTGGGGCATTCCCCTTCCTATCTGGAGTTCAGAAGATGGATCGGAATACAAATCTATAGGTTCTCTCGAAGAGCTGAAGATGGAAATAGAAAAGTCGGTTGCGGCGGGAATAATGGATGAAAATCCTTTGAAAGATTTTACTCCCAATGATTTCTCCGAATCCAACTACGATGCGGTAGATCTTCATCGTCCATATGCAGACCGAATTGTCTTGGTTTCTTCTAAAGGTGAAGCCATGAAACGCGAAGCAGATCTCATAGATGTTTGGTTCGATTCGGGAAGTATGCCCTACGCACAATGGCATTATCCTTTCGAAAACAAGGCGCTCTTTGAAAAGGCTTTTCCAGCCGATTTCATCGCTGAAGGCGTAGACCAAACCCGTGGTTGGTTCTATACACTGCACGCCATTGCTACTTTGGTTTTTGATAGTCCTGCCTATAAGAATGTGGTTTCAAACGGATTGGTTCTAGATAAAAATGGAGCCAAAATGTCGAAGCGTCTCGGAAATGCCGCAGACCCATTCGAAATCATGTCGAAGTACGGAAGCGATGCCACTCGTTGGTATATGGTTTCCAATGCGCAACCCTGGGACAATCTCCGTTTCGATACCGATGGAATTGAGGAAGTGCAGCGCAAATTCTTCGGCACTTTGTATAATACCTATGCCTTCTATGCGCTGTATGCCAATTTAGATGGATTTGATTATTCTGAAAGTTGTCCAGAAGAGCATCGCTCTGAGTTAGATCGATGGATTCTTTCTGAATTACACAGCCTCATTCAAGAAGTAGATCTGGCTTACACTGAATATGAGCCTACCCGCGCCGCGCGTGCTATTCAGTACTTCACCACCGAGAATCTGAGCAATTGGTATGTGCGTTTGAGCCGAAGAAGATTCTGGAAAGGAGCTTATGGTCCGGATAAGCAAGCGGCTTATTCAACCCTTTACGAATGCCTCGAAACCTTGGCCATTCTGAGTTCTCCCATCGCGCCTTTTTACAGCGATCGCTTGTATATGGATCTAAACTCGGCTACCTCTAAATCCAAAGCAGAATCTATACACCATGCCGATTTCCCTATTGCAGATCTGAGTAGAATAGATGCCGATTTACAGTGGAGGATGCGCAAGGCACAGGATATTACATCGCTAAGCCTAGGTATCCGCAAAAAAGAACGCATTCGTGTGCGCCAGCCGCTGAGCAAATTGGTGGTGCCTATTTTAGACGAAAGTCAGAAAGCATCGCTAGAGTCGGTTGCCGATATCATCAAGGCCGAATTGAATGTGAAAGAACTGGAGTTTCTCACAGACACCAGCGGATTGATCGTTAAAAAGGCGAAGCCCAATTTCAAGCAATTGGGTCCACGTGTTGGTGCAAGAATGAAGCAACTTACCGCTGCGGTAGCTGGTATGGACAAAGACGCCATTGCCGCTTATGAAAGAAATCAATCGTATGAATTGAACCTTGGAGAGAGTTCATTTGTATTAGAAGCGTGCGATTTGGAAATATTGGCTCAAGACATCCCCGGTTGGTTAGTAGCTTCAGAAGGAGATACCACGGTTGCGCTGGATATAAAAATGACTCCAGCACTTTGGAAGGAAGGCATTGCCCGCGAATTGGTAAACCGAGTACAGAATCTGAGGAAAGATTCCGGTTTGGATGTAACCGATCGGATTTCGATTGAATTGCAGGCAGAAGATGAAATTTGGGAGGCCTTAGCCGACCACCAAGAGTATATTAAAGAAGAGGTTTTAGGCGTTTCTATTGAACGAAAGTTCAATTTAGACTCTACTAGTTTCGCAACAGAATTAGAAGAAAGAAGTGTTCAAATAATAATACAGAAGGCTTCAACCTAAAAACTTACTTTTGCACGTTTACTATTTATATGATTTGAATTATGTCTGAAGAGAGATTACGGTTTTCAGATGAGGAATTGAATGAATTCCGCATCCTTATAACAGAGAAAATAAAAAAAGCTGAGGCCGATTTATTGGTGTTAAAGGAAAACTTCGCCAACGACAGAAACAACGGTACAGACGATACCTCGCCTACATTTAAGGCTTTTGAAGAAGGATGGGATACGATGATCAAAGAAGCCAATTCTCAATTGGCTGCCCGTCAAGAGAAGTTCATTCGCGATCTGAAAAATGCGCTGCTGAGAGTACAAAACAAAACCTATGGTATTTGTCGCGTTACTGGAAAACTCATTAGCAAAGAAAGACTTAGGTTAGTTCCTCACGCAACCCTCAGCATCGAGGCCAAGAACAAGCAATAAATTGCGCAAGCCCTTATTCATCGTTTTTCTTGTTCTGTTTGCAGACCAAGCCCTCAAGATTTGGATTAAAACCCATTTCGAAATGGGAGAAGAGATTAAGATAGCCGATTGGTTTATTCTTCACTTCACCGAGAATCCTGGAATGGCTTTCGGCATTGAGTTGGGAGGCTCTTATGGCAAATTGCTCTTGAGTGTTTTCAGAATTATAGCCGTGGGCGCCATGTTCATATGGCTTCGCAATTTGGTAAAACAGAAGGTACATAAAGCGGCCATTACGGCGGTAGCGCTCATCCTCGCGGGTGCGGCTGGAAATATTCTAGACAGTGCCTTTTATGGTTTGTTCTTTGATCATAGTATAGGTCAGGTGACGAGCTTCATGCCCGAAGGAGGAGGCTACGCTGGATTTCTGCATGGTAAGGTGGTAGACATGCTCTATTTCCCTCTCTTTAAAGGATTCTTGCCGGATTGGCTTCCAATATGGGGCGGCGATTACTTCGTCTTTTTCAGTCCGATCTTTAATCTTGCCGACTTCAGCATTTCATGTGGAGTGGGACTGCTGCTGCTCTTCCAAAAACACGCTTTTCCGAAATAAGCTATATGCGCTTAAACAGGGGAACCGAAGAGCATGCTTCTCCAAACAACAGACTTTTTACTACCGGCTTGAGCTTTAAACTCAAAGCAAGATAAGCGGAGCTGGGTACCTTTTCGGAACAGCCCTTTACTATAACTCTTTGGTCTGTATATTCTGCCGGATCTAAGTCTTCTATGGCCTTCAAAAACAAACGCTCGTGTACTTCCTCTGCCGAAGCGTGATGAATTCCTTTGGCAACTTCACCTAGACGAAGGCCTACCAACATCCAACTCCAGAGGGGCACAATGGCATCGGTAGAACAGAAAAGGGCCACTTCTTTGCCCTCGAAAGGACTTACATCCATTTGCTGTAAAGCCAGGCGAAAGGCTTTTTCGCGCAGCAGAAATCCTTGTTCTAGATATTCGGCTAAATCAAACAAAACTGGATTCTCTATGGCAAAGGCCCTTTCTAAATCCAGAGTAATAAGCCCACTTTCATCTACCCTATTGCGTATGCTTTCTTCCATATTAGAACATTCCCAATTCGAGTTTTGCTACCTCACTCATCATATCTTTTGTCCAAGGTGGATCAAAGGTGATTTCTACCTCTGCCTCTCTCACCTCTTTTAAACTTTGAGTTTTCAACTTTACTTCTTGTGGAAGCGATTCCGCTACAGGACAATTGGGAGAGGTAAGAGTCATAAGAATATGAACATCTCCCTCGTCGCTCACCTTTACATCGTATATCAGTCCCAACTCGTAGATGTCTACAGGAATCTCCGGATCGTAAATTCCACGCAATACATCTACCACGTCTTCGCCAATTTGCTGCATACGATTTTCTTCCATACTCAAGTATTTTGCGTTTTTGCCTTAAAGGCGAGGGCATAAAATTTCATTTGTTTCACCATGCTTACCAATCCGTTGGCACGGGTGGGCGAAAGGTGATCTTTTAAACCAATGCGATCGATAAAATCGGTATTGGCTTCTAAAATAGCCTCCGGCGATTGAGCATTAAAGGAGCGAATAAGCAAAGAGATTACCCCTTTGGTAATAATGGCGTCGCTGTCTGCTGTATAGAATAGCTTTCCATCTTCCAACTCGGCTTGCAGCCAAACTTGGCTTTGACAGCCTTTTATAATATGCTCTTCCGTCTTAAACTTCGGATCAATGAGGGGAAGGTCTTTTCCAAGCCCGATGAGATGTTCGTATTTGTCCATCCAATCGTCGAAAAAACCGAACTCCTCTTCTATTTCACTTTGAATTTCTTGAATTGTCATAGTTCTATTTTAAACCAGCATCGAAGCCGATCGCATCACGCCTCGAACCAATTGATCTACTTCTTCCATGGTGTTGTAAATGCCGAAGGAGGCGCGCACTGTACCTGGTATTTCGAAATAATCCATTATAGGCTGAGTGCAATGATGTCCTGTGCGTACCGCAATTCCCATTTGATCTAGAAGCACACCCACATCGTAAGGATGGGCGCCTTCCACCAAAAAAGAAAGCACCGAAGCTTTGTTCTCAGCTGTTCCAATAAATCGGATGCCTGGAATTCTAGAAAGCTCTTCGGTGGCATACAGAAGCAATCTGTTTTCATGGCTAGCTATGGCCTCCAAACCTATTTCACTCATAAAGTTCAGCGCCTCATGCAGTCCTATGGCGCCGGCCATATTGGGTGTTCCCGCTTCAAATTTGAAGGGGATGGGAGCATAAGTGGTTTTGCTGAAGGTTACAGTTTTAATCATATCACCCCCACCTTGGTAAGGCGGAAGTTTTTCTAGCAAAGCTCTTTTTCCGTACAAAACTCCAACGCCAGTGGGCCCGTAAACTTTATGTCCGCTGAAGGTATAAAAATCGGCATCGAGGGCTTGCACGTCGATTGCAAAATGAGGAGTGGCTTGAGCCCCATCGATTAAAACCGCCGCCGAAACAGCATGTGCGTCGGCAATAATTTGTTGGATGGGATTAATGGTTCCCAGCGCATTGCTCACATGGTTTACGGCCACCATTTTTGTTCGAGGACTCAATAGGGAGGCGCTCCATTCCAACTCGCCTTTGTGGTTCATTGGAATAATCTTCAAGCTGGCGCCGCTCCGTTCGCAGGCCATTTGCCAGGGAACGATATTGGAATGATGCTCTAGGTGGGAGATCAGTACTTCATCGCCCTTTTTAAGCAAGCGTTCGTATCCGGAAGCCACCGTGTTTATAGCATCGGTGCAGCCTTTAGTAAAGATGATTTGATCTGAAGATTCGGCATTCAAATAGTTTCTTACCGCTTCTCTCGCCTCCTCAAAAAGCTGGGTAGCTTTCTGACTTAAACTGTGTACGCCTCTGTGTACATTGGAATGACTTGTATTGTAATACTGCGCAATGGCATTGACCACTCGGGTGGGTTTTTGGGTGCTGGCAGCATTGTCAAGGTACACCAGCGGCTTTCCATTTACCTGAGTCTTTAAAATGGGAAACTGTTCCCTAATAGAGGCCATTTGCCTTTCCATAACAGAGCGGAGAGTTTATTAGATTTCCATTTGGAAATCAACGTTTAGTTTCTTGGCCATTAACTTGTGAAGTCTATTGCGCAGCTCTTTCAATCGAACCTTTCCAATTACCTCATCGCCTATGGCGTAGAGCAATAATGCCTTGGCTTCGTGTTCTGGAATTCCTCTGCTTCTCAAATAAAACAGCGCTTCATCATCTAGCTGACCAACGGTACAACCGTGAGAACACTTTACATCGTCTGCAAAGATTTCGAGCTGTGGCTTGGTGTCTACCGAAGCTTTTTCGCCCAAGATGATGTTGTTGTTTTGCTGGAAGGCATTGGTTTTCTGCGCATGCGGACGAACCATGATTTGTCCGTTAAAAACTCCTTTTGAGTTGCCGTCGTAAATGCCTTTATACATTTCGAAGCTATTGCAATGTGGCACTCTGTGGTCTACTCTAGTATGATGATCAGCATGTTGGCCGTCGTCTAGAAGAGTTAATCCATCTAAATATGCTTCTGCATTTTCTCCTAGAAAGGCAATATTCAAATCATTTCGCATCAACTTTCCACCTAAAGAGAAAACGGCCGTGCGCACCCTGCTGTCTCTGTGTTGTTGGATGCTGGTATGATTTATTATACTAGCGGTATCGGCATCGTTCTGTACTCTGTACAATTCTAAGGATGCATTGGCGTGCACAAAAATTTCAGAAACCGAATTGGTTAATACAGGCTTTGAACCCAGGCTTTGATGGCGCTCGATAATCTGCACTTCTGAACCCTCTTCTAACACAATTAGGTTGCGTGGCTGATTGAGCAAACTCCCTGCCTCTTCGGTGGTAAAGTGGATAATCTCTACAGGCTTAACCGCAGACATTCCCTTACTCATACGGATGTAGGCTCCCTCTTGGGCAAAAGCTGTATTCAAAGCAACCATGGCAGAGGTATTATCTGCTGCTTTGCTGAAATACTGATTGGTTACATCTCTATGTCTGCGCAAAGCAGCGGAGAAGGTACAAATATCATAGCCCTGATGGGTGGTTTCACTGAGCCAACTGCTGTAAACGCCGTTTACAAAAACAATTTTATAGGTGTCTATATCGTGAATAAAGAATTTCTTAATGTCACTGAAATCAAGGGCTTGATCTCCTTTGTGAAATACTTTATAATCGTGTTTGAGTATAGGTTTTAAGCTGGTGTACTTCCAATCTTCTTGTCGGATGGAAGGGAAACCCCTTTTCTCGAAATGCGCCATCGATTCTCTGCGAATGCGGTGCAAATCGGTTTTTGTTTCTCCGTTCAATTCGTTTTCAAAGACAATGAAGGAAGAAGAAAGCTTATCGGCTAGTAATTCTACGCTCATACCTCAGCCAATTCTTGTTTAATCCAGTCGTATCCTTTGCTTTCCAGCTCATGAGCGAGCTCCTTGCCTCCGCTGCGTACAATTTTCCCGTTGAAGAGAACATGTACATAATCGGGCTCTATATAATTGAGCAAGCGCTGATAATGTGTAATGAGAACGAATGAATTCTTAGGTGAGCGCAATTTGTTTACTCCGCTGGCAACAATTCTCAAGGCATCAATGTCCAATCCAGAATCGGTTTCATCTAGAATGGCCAATTTGGGTTCAAGCAAGGCCATTTGGAAAATTTCGTTTCGCTTCTTTTCGCCACCTGAAAAACCTTCGTTTAAAGAACGACTCAAAAAGCCTTTGTCCATCTCCAATAATTCCAAGCAATCGCGCATCTTCTTCAAGAGGTCTTTGGCAGGATAAGGCTCTAAGCCTTTCGCCTTGCGGGTCTCATTCATAGATGTTTTGATGAAATTGGTGAGACTTACTCCAGGTATTTCTACAGGATATTGAAAAGAAAGGAAAATACCTGCGTGGGCTCTTTCTTCGGGCGAAAGGCTCAAAAGATCCTCGTTGAGAAATTCTATCGATCCCTCGGTTACCTCATACTCTTCTCTGCCGGCTATTACCGAAGAAAGAGTACTCTTTCCAGAACCATTCGGACCCATGATGGCATGCACCTCACCAGGTCTTACCTCTAGATTAATGCCTTTTAATATTTTGTTGTCCTCTATAGAGGCGTGTAAATTCTTTATGTGAAGCATACGGAAATGACTGATTTTTAAGGGGATTTTTAACTACTTCTAACCTACGCTGCCTTCTAGACTCACGGCAAGCAGCTTTTGAGCTTCTACCGCAAACTCCATAGGAAGCTGGCTGAGAACATCTTTGCAATAGCCATTTACAATAAGTGCAATAGCCTCTTCGGTTGGAATACCTCTTTGGTTGCAGTAGAACAATTGGTCTTCTCCAATTTTAGAGGTAGTGGCCTCATGTTCTACTTGAGCACTTTTGTTGGCTATTTCTATATAGGGGAAGGTATGAGAACCACAGCCATCGCCCATTAATAGGGAGTCGCATTGAGAGAAGTTGCGAGCATTATCAGCACGTGGACCAATTTTAACGAGTCCGCGATAGCTTCCGTTGCTCTTTCCAGCGCAGATACCTTTGGATATGATGGTGCTCTTGGTATTTTTTCCCAAGTGAATCATCTTGGTGCCCGTATCGGCTTGCTGATAATTATTGGTAACCGCCACAGAATAGAATTCTCCAACTGAATTTTCGCCTTTCAAGATGCAGCTGGGATACTTCCAAGTAACCGCAGATCCGGTTTCTACTTGAGTCCAAGAGATCTTGGCGTTTCGTTCGCAAATGCCTCTTTTGGTTACGAAGTTGAAAATACCTCCCAATCCGTTTACATCTCCGGGATACCAGTTCTGCACGGTAGAATATTTTATTTCGGCACCATCCATGGCAACCAGTTCCACAACGGCAGCGTGCAATTGGTTTTCATCGCGCATAGGCGCTGTGCATCCTTCTAAATAACTTACGTATGAATCTTCGTCTGCGATTACCAAGGTGCGCTCAAACTGACCCGTTCCCGATTCATTAATACGGAAATAGGTGCTGAGTTCCATTGGGCAACGCACCCCTTTTGGGATAAAGCAAAACGATCCATCGGTAAAGACCGCCGAGTTTAAAGCCGCATAAAAATTGTCTGTGCGCGGAACCACTCTTCCCAAATATTTCTGTACTAATTCAGGATGTTCGTGAATGGCCTCAGTCATGGAACAGAAAATAATTCCCAGTTCGGCCAATTTGGCCTTGAAGGTAGTTTTAACACTTACGCTATCTACCACTATATCTATAGCCACACCACTGAGCCTTTTCTGCTCGTCTAAGCTGATGCCCAGTTTGGCAAAAGTCTTTAACAATTCAGGATCTACCTCATCTAAGCTATCTAAAACCTTTTTTGGTTTAGGAGCAGAATAATAGGAGATGGCGTTGAAATCGGGTTTCTTATAAGTAACATTGGCCCAATCGGGCTCTTTCATTTCCTGCCAGATGGCGAAGGCCTCAAGCCTCCATTGAAGCATCCATTCTGGCTCGTTCTTTTTGGAAGATATCAGTCGAATAATATCTTCATTGATGCCGTTGGGCGCCTTATCGGACTCAATATCGGTGGTGAAACCGTATTTGTAATCCGACTTGGTAATTTTATCTAATATTTCCATTGGGGGAGATTCTTGATTTAAACTGCGAAGCTTTCGCCACAGCCGCAGGTGCGCGTTGCATTCGGATTCTGAAACACAAAGCCTTTTCCATTGAGTCCGGAAGAGTATTCTAAAGTTGTACCTACCAAATACAAAAGGCTCTTTTTGTCTACGAGAAGAGTAATTCCATCGAAAGCAAAACTTTGATCCGTTTCTTTTTTCTGCTCATCGAAGGTGAGGTCATACGAAAGACCTGAACAACCACCACTTTGCACGCCAACGCGAACAAATGTGTCTGTGGTATTCTTGCCATCGGCCTGAATTAAAGAAGCCAGTTGCTTCAATGCGGAGTCGGAAATGCTTATCATTTTGTTTAGACTGAATCTAAATACAAAAGTACGTGAGAAAAATGAACCTCTCAAACCCCTAAAAGGTTCATTATATCAGAACTTTAGTTCTGGCTATATTTGTATGGGATGGATTTAAGACGAATACACCGTATTCTTTTCTTTGTTTTTAGCGGCCTTTTTCTGAACATATTGGGTTCAGGAATGGCGAAGGCACAGTCGTGTCTACCCACAGTAGTACTCGGTCAGAATCTCACCATTTGTACTGGAACTACCCTCACTCTGAGTGCGTTTAATCCAAATGCCACCTATCTATGGCAAGATGGCAGCACAAATTCCACCTATACGGTTACTTCTAGCGGCACCTTTTGGGTGGCGGTAACCAATTTGTGTGGAACCGCGAGCGACAGTGTTACAGTGAATGTACTTCCAACTCCAGCATTAAATCTTGGTCCCGACGCCATTCTTTGTCCGAATACTTCTCAAAGCTTAGGCTTGCCTTTGGGCACCGGAGTGAGTGCCCTTTGGAGCACAGGCCAAACGGCTGGCATTATTCAGGTTTCCACACCGGGAACCTATTGGCTTACGCTCACCAATCTCTGTGGACAAAGTACCGATACCATTGTACTGAGTCCCGGCAGCTTCCCAAGCCTCGACCTAGGTGCAGATAGAGTCTTGTGTTCAAATACAGGACTGAATCTAAATCCTAGTGTTCCTGCAGGTCATACCATTCAGTGGAGCACCGGACAAAGTGCTTCGGGAATTCACATTCAGAATCCGGGTACGTATTGGGCCACTCTGAGCAATAGTTGTGGAAGTATAACCGACACTATTGAAGTTGCGCCTATTCCCGATCCAAACTTCCTTCCAGCCAACGCTTTTTTGTGCAATGGCAATCCAGTAATTCTTTCTCCCAGTATTTCAGCCAGCAGCAATAACTGGAGTACAGGAAGTACAGCGCCTCAAATAAGTGTGAGTAATCCGGGAACCTATTGGCTACAGTATACCAACGAATGTGGAAGCTTTTCAGATACCACGGTGGTTGGATTGGTTCCTAGCTACTCTCTATCTTTTGGTTCAGACACTCTTCGTTCTTGCGGTCCTTTGCTGCTCAATCCTGGTTTGCCGAGCAGCCTGACTTTTGATTGGGACGATGGAAGTAGTTTACCCAATAGACTGATTGATCAAAGCGGTATGGTTCGATTAACGGTGAGTACCAATTGCAACTTTGCCACAGACAGTGTGTATGTACTTATTGACGATCCTGTGGCTCTGCCTGCCTCTCAAACTCTTTTTAAATGCCCCGGTCAGCCTTTGAATTATTCCTTTAATCCCGTAGTAGGAACCAGCTATACTTGGTTGGATGGTGGCCTACAAGGCAATGCGGTTACTATTTCAAATGATGGCACTTATCGTTTGGTAGGATCCAATTCATGCGGTTCTGATACGGCCGTTTTTGTGGTAAGTAGTTCCGCCGCGGCCTTGGTCCCCAATCTCGGTCCAGATACTATCACCTGCTCTCGCTTTTGGATTAAGCCCAATGTGAGCAACTACAATTCTATACTGTGGAGTAACAATTCTACGGCAGATAGCATTCGCGTTATCAGCGGTACTTTTTGGGTACAGATTACCAACGGATGTGGTACGTATTCAGATACTATTGTTATTGTTTCCAACGCCATTCCCAATTTTAACTTGGGGGATACCCTTGCCTTTTGTGCTGGCCAATCGGTGAGTCTGAGTGTTCCTTCGCGCAGCTTCTTGAGTTATTTATGGTCGAATGGAAATACCAACCCATCCAGCAACTTCAATCAGAGTGGTTGGGCATGGGTAGAAATAACCAGTCCTTGTACTATCCGAAGAGATAGTGTTTATTTAGATGCGCAATTCCTTCCCAGCAATACGGCACCCATACCCACTTTGGCCATTTGTGCGGGCGATACAGCTTCCACAACTTTGCCTTTTGCTTGGAACCCGTCTGAGGTAAGTTGGAGTTCGGGCGACACCGGATTGGTTTTTAGAAGTCCAATGGCGGGTAGGCACTTTTATACCATTACCAATGTATGTGGCAGCTTTACCGACAGTTTTAGTTTGGATGTTGTGAGTGCTCCGAATCCATTCTTGCCCGACACCGCCTTTTTCTGCCCTGGAATGTCTGCCCAGTTCAATGCGGCTTCCTCAGGAGCCAACACCTTTATTTGGTCGGATGGCACTACCGATAGCATAGTGCAAATCACCCAGCCCGGAACCGCTTGGGTTACCCTAATCAATGCTTGTGGACAAACCTCAGACTCGGTTTATATCAAAACCGACCAAAACCTTCCGCCTATTTCATTGGGTTCAGACACCTTAGTGTGCGGGGGTTCGCTCTTACTTCAATCGGGTATAAGCAATTCTTCACCTTTTAACACCCTTTGGTCGAATGGCAGTACCAATACCCAGTTGAATGTAAATCAAAGTGGAAGTTATTGGGTAGAGGTTACCAATTCCTGTCAGATTCAGCGCGATACCATCCAAGTAAGTTTCCTTTCTCCACCTCAATTCTTTTTGGCCAATGAATTTCAATTTTGCCTGGGAAGCACTCTGAATGTAAATGTTACTTCGCCTATGTCTTCATATTTATGGAGTACAGGCGCTACAAGCTCTGCCGTAAGTCTCAATCAGCCGGGAACCTATTGGGTACAAGCAACCAATGCTTGCGGTACCTTGATTGACACATTCGATTTGGTGGTAGCACCTCCTGTGCAATTGAATTTAGGAAGAGACACCGCCATTTGTAGCGGCGATAGCCTTTTGCTCGATGCCGGCACGGGTTATTTTGGAAGAACCTGGAACAACGGAAGCACCGACCAACTTCGGTGGGTGAGCCAGCCAGGTATTTATTTCGTAGATGCCGTAGGCTTCTGCAACACTTTTAGAGACAGTATAGTAATTAGCCTAAAAGACACTCCCGTCTTCGACTTAGGACCTCCCTTGACTATTTGTTTAGTAGGAGGAAGTCTAAGCATTGGCGGACCTGCTGATAGGGAATCCTATACTTGGAGTACGGGATCAACAACAGATACTCTCTTGATCACCAGTCCGGGCGATTATTGGCTTACCGTATCCAATGGTTGCTTCAGCTACACAGATACCGTACATATACTGGGTGAAGCCGTTCCTGATCTACATATTGGAAGAGATAGCAGCCTTTGTTTGGGTGAAAGTCTTTTGATTGGCAATCCAGATTATTTACTGAATTGGGAGGATGGAAGCACCTCTTTTGATCGCTTAATCTCGCAGGCAGGAACCTATTGGGCCTCTTTTACCAACAGCTGTGGAACTTTTTACGATACCGTTCGGGTAGAATTTCAAGACAGCATTGTTGCCCTGCGCTATGATTCTCTTATTTGTTTAGAAGATACCGTTTATTTTTCTCTTCCCAGGGCTCTAGCCGATTCGGTTTGGTGGCAAGATGGTGGACCCATTGAAAACCGAGCCTTTGTATTTGCAGATAAGTACGTTTACTTCATGCAAAATGCCTGTGGAACCGTGCGCGCTTCCTACACCTTAGAGGTAATCGATTGCGAATGCGAGCTCTATATTCCCAATAGCTTTAGTCCTAATAACGATGGGCTTAACGACTATTTCCAGATAGGCCATTCCTGCGATTTGGTGGATTATAGGATCAGTGTGTACAACCGATGGGGAGAAAGGGTTTACGAATCAAATGAAAGTACAGACCTTTGGGACGGAAAAATGAAGGGCATTCCCTTGGCTGCGGGCATTTATACTGCGGTAGTAGAAGCCTACATTCGGCAGGGAACCCGATATCGTTTTAGAAGTTATACCCAAACACTCAACCTCATTAAATGAGCGACGATTCTGAATTGACCTCCTTAGATAAACTAGGAGAATTTGGCCTTATTCAACATCTTACGGAAGCCATTGAGCTTCAGCAAAGCTCTTCCGTACTTGGCATCGGCGACGATGCGGCCGTGCTTGATTTCAACGAAAAACAATGCCTGGTTTCTACCGATATGTTGGTAGAAGGGGTTCACTTCGATCTGGCTTATGTTCCTTTGGAGCATTTGGGTTATAAATCGGCTATGGTGAACTTCAGCGATATATACGCCATGGGCGGAAAGCCCACTCAGCTTTTAGTTTCCCTCGCGGTCTCCAACCGATTTACTTTACAGGCCTTAGAAAGCATTTATTCTGGCATTCGCAGAGCTTGTCAAATTCATGAAGTAGATCTTATTGGAGGCGATACCAGTTCGAGCAAGCAAGGATTAATCCTTAGCCTTACGGCCATGGGCGAAGTACACGCCAATGAATATGTAAGGCGTTCTGGCTCTAGAGAAAATGATTTATTGGTTGTTTCAGGCGATTTGGGCGGAGCCTTTATGGGATTGCAAGTACTCGAAAGAGAAAAGGCGGTGTTCATAGAAAATCCAAACAGTCAGCCTGATTTAACAGACTACACTTATGTGGTTGGAAGGCTTCTCAAGCCCGAAGCAAGAAAAGATGTGATAGAGTGCTTGAGTGATTTGAATATCGTTCCCACCTCTATGATCGATATTTCGGATGGACTCTCCTCAGAGGCCATTCACCTGGCCCGTGCCTCTGGACTGGGTTGTCGGATTTACGAAGAAAAACTGCCCATAGCCGAAGACACTTTTAAAGTGTGCGAAGAGTTTAGGTTGAATGCCCCCACCATTGCTCTCAATGGTGGTGAAGAATATGAGTTGCTGTTTACGGTTTCTCCCTCCGACTACGAAAAGATTGCCAATCATATGTTGTTTACCGTAATCGGACATATGACCAATGCCAAAGAAGGCTACGGCTTTATAACCAACCAAGGAGAACGCATTGCATTGAGCGCTCAAGGTTGGAATGCCTTTTTGAACAATTCTGCTCCTGAGTAATTATTGTAGCATGAATTCTTTACACATCGCTATTGTTTCAGGCGCAAGCCGTCAAGGCCGTCAGTCGCACAAAGTAGCGCAGCACCTCTTTTCTCTTTTACAACAAGAGGAGGCCATTGAGGTCAATCTTATAGATGTTAGCTCTGCCGATATTCCCCATTATCAAGATGGAGACTTGCGCAGCCTGGAAGTTCAAGAAAAACATGCCGCCTTTTCGAAGCAATTGAAAGAGGCCGATTGTATAATCTTGGTGAGTCCGGAGTATAATGGCGGAATGTCTGGATCTTTGAAAAACTTTCTAGATCATTTTCGTCCGGAGTACGATCGAACGGTATTCGGACTGGCATCGGTTTCGAGCGGCAGCATGGGCGGATTAAACGCCATGCAGCAAATGGTCGCTTTTGTGAGCTATGTAGGCGGATTTCTATCGAACTCTCGTCTCTTGGTGAGTGATATTAGCCGAGGATTTGATGAAAGCAATGCCGTGATAGATGCCCGTTTAGAAAAGAATGCTAAGCGTTTTGCCGAAGATGTAGTTTGGTTGGGCAGGGCCGTAAAAGCCAAGAAGCTAGAGGAAATTAAAGGCTAATCAGCCAATCTTGGTATTGCTTGGCCAAGACTTGAGGCTGTTCCAATAAACCCATATGTGCGCCTTCTATTTTTAAAATTTTTCGGGGAGACAGCTCTTCTAGCACTTTTTGCAATGAAGTTAGGTCTAGAATCGGATCGGTTTCAGAGTAGATGAAGAGCAGTTTCTTGAAGGTAGGCAAAAGATGGGTTCTGTTCTTGCGGCGCATCATTCCTTTTATAGACGCCACAATGCCTTTTACCGGAGTTTGTAATCCAACCGAAAGAGCGGTATCCAAAGCCTTTTCATTGGTATAATTGGGAGGAAACAAAGAGCTCAGAGTGGCTTGGATATAGGCCGTAGGATTGGCTAGAGCCAAGCGAATAGATTTCTCGCGAAGGAGTTTTCTTTCGGCACTATCGGCTTGGGAAGTAGAGTTGAGCAAACAAAGCGAAGCGCAATAGGATGGATTTGCCTCAAGAAAAGCGAGAGCCACATATCCACCCATGCTATGGCCAATGAGGTGGCATTTTGAAATCTCCTTCTCATCTAAAAGCTTTTTTACTTCGGAGGCCATCGCCTCCATTGTATGCACCTCTCCCATGCATTCGCTTTTACCGTGACCGGGTAAATCGAGGGCGATACAATGATATTGTAAAGAGAGAAGTGAAATCATTTCCTCCCAAAGCGAAGCCGCGCCTAGAAAGCCATGGAGAAAAACAATGGCCTCGTCTTTCTCAACCGAATACTCTTGATAGTGTAGCATACTAGAATGAAGCTGCTGAATTCATGCGCTCTTCAATCTCTTCTACTTCTTTGGGAATACCGCTGGTCATATTCAGGTTGCCATCCTCCCCAATAATAATATTCTCCTCAATTCGAATTCCCAATCCCTCTTCTAGAATATAAATACCCGGTTCTACCGTAAAGGCATTGCCCACTTCCATTTGGGTAGTCCACAAACCTACATCGTGCACATCTAGCCCTAGATAATGGGAAGTGCCATGCATGAAGTACTTCTTATAGGCCGGCCATTCTGGATTTTGATTCTTAATATCCGTCTTGTCTATGAGTTTTAGTCCGAGCAGTTCCGCTTCCATTAATTTGCCCACTTCTCTGTGGTATTCGTGCAATTGGTTGCCTGGGCGGAGCATGTCCATCGCTGCCTTTTGAACGCGCAAGACCGCATTGTAGACCTCCTTTTGTCTTGGACTAAACTTGCCGTTGGCCGGAAAGCAGCGCGTAACATCGGAGGCATAGTTGCCATACCAGCAGCCCACATCAAAGAGAATGAGATCGCCATCTTTTACCGGAGCATCGTTATCTATATAGTGCAAAACGCAGGCATTGGCGCCCGAGGCAATAATGGGTTCGTAGGAAAAGCCACGGCTACCCTTTGAAATGTATTCGTGAATAAACTCCGCTTCTAGCTCGTACTCCATTACACCGGGTTTGAGCATGGCCAAGATTCTGTCGTAGGCTCCTTTATTTATATCGGCTGCTTTTTGCATTAGAACAATCTCTTCTGCCTGCTTTACCGAACGAATCTGATGCATAATGGGGGCAGAGCGGTGTACAGGATGAAGAGGATAATTCTGACGGACCCAGGATGACAAGCGATCTTCTTTGGTTTCGATGGCCACCTTAGCTCTCAAATGCTCATTGCGATTGAGGTAGACAGAAGTTGCTTGGGTCATGAGATTATTGAACAAGCTTTCGAATTCTGTGTTCCATAGAACAGTAGCAATGCCCGAAGCTTGTCTCGCCTGTTCTTTGCTTAGCTTGGCTCCTTCCCAAATGGCAATGGTTTCGCTGGTTTCTTTGATCAACAAAACTTCGCGGTGTTTGGGGTCGAAAGCCTGCGGAAACAGAATAAGGATGCTTTCTTCTTGGTCTATGCCCGAAAGGTGAAGGAGGTCTTTGTTCTGCATAAAAGGCATAGTGCCGTCTGCATTGGTAGGAAGAATGTCGTTGCTAGTAAAAACAGCCAAAGAGCCTTCTTGCATATGCGCTGTAAAGCGCTTGCGGTTGGAAGAATAGAGAGAAGAGGGAGCAGGAGTATATCGCATATTAGGAATGATTCTAAATAAAAAGTTTCGAACGATAAAGTCTTTACCGCGTTTACCTTTGCGTACCAAAGATAGATTGGGCAAGTAGAAAATCATAATTTATGTCAGCAAAGTCTGGTGTTTTCAGTTCTTCCATCGTACGGAAGGTATGGATGTCGTTAACCGGCCTATTCCTATGCAGCTTTTTAGTTGTGCATTTATTGGGAAATCTTACGCTTTTGCGTTCAGATGCCGGTGCTGCCGAAGCGTTTAATGCCTATGCGCATTTTATGACCACATTTCCGTTGATCAAGATAACCTCTTATCTCTTGTATTTCAGCATACTGTTTCATGCGGTATGGGGAATTATGCTTGAGATAAAGAACCGAAAGGCGCGGCCTGTAGCCTATGCCTACAACAATCCGTCGGCCAACTCGTCTTGGGCTTCGCGCAAGATGTCGTTATTGGGAACCATTATTTTGGTTTTCATTGCTACGCATATGTATCATTTCTGGGCACAAATGCACTTTGGTACTATTCCATTGGATGCCAGCGGGAACAAAGATTTGTATACGGTAGTAATGGAATTCTTCCGTCACCCAAGCTTTGGCATACCGGCTACCTTATTGTATGTGGTTTCAATGGCCGCTTTAGCCTTCCACCTACACCATGGCTTTCAGAGTGCTTTTCAAACTTTAGGAGTAAACCATCGGAAATACACCCCCATCATTGAAAAAGTGGGGCTTGTTTTTTCAATTGCCATTCCACTTGCTTTTGCAATTATTCCTGTCTATATCTTTTTAACCTGATAAATCGGCTTCCATGAAGTTAGATGCTCGCATACCCGAGGGTCCCATTGAAAATAAATGGACAAAACACAAAGCGGAGATTCGCCTTGTAAACCCCGCCAACAAAAGACATATTGATGTTATAGTGGTAGGTACCGGATTGGCCGGAGCCTCTGCCGCTGCTTCCATGGCCGAAATGGGCTATAACGTAAAGGCTTTTTGTTTTCAAGATTCGCCCCGCAGAGCGCATTCTATTGCGGCACAGGGTGGAATTAACGCGGCCAAAAACTATCAGAACGATGGGGATTCTACCTATCGTTTGTTTTACGATACCATTAAAGGAGGCGATTACCGCTCCAGAGAAGCCAATGTATACCGCTTGGCGGAAGTATCGGCCAGTATTATTGACCAATGTGTGGCGCAGGGCGTTCCCTTTGCCCGCGAATACGGCGGATTGCTAGACAATCGCTCTTTTGGAGGGGTTCAGGTTAGCCGTACGTTTTATGCCAAAGGACAAACTGGACAACAATTATTGCTGGGGGCTTATTCTGCCTTGGAAAGACAAATTGCCAAGGGCAAGGTAAAGATGTACGCTCGCCATGAGATGCTGGAACTCGTAGTAGTAGAAGGCAAGGCGCGCGGCATTATTGCCCGCAATCTCATTACCGGCGAATTGGAAAGACACAGCGCCCATGCTGTATTGCTTTGCTCTGGAGGATACGGAAACGTATTTTTCTTGTCTACCAATGCCATGGGATCGAATGTTACCGCAGCATGGAGGGCTCATAAGAAAGGAGCCTTGTTTGCCAATCCATGCTTTACGCAAATCCACCCTACCTGTATTCCCGTAAGTGGAGAGCTGCAGTCTAAGCTTACGCTGATGTCTGAATCGCTTAGAAACGACGGACGTATTTGGGTGCCGGCCAAGAAAGAAGATGCCGAGGCCATTCGTCAGGGCAAGTTGAAGCCAACCCAACTGACCGAAGAGCAAAGAGATTATTATTTAGAGCGCCGTTATCCTTCTTTTGGCAATCTGGTGCCTCGCGATGTGGCCTCAAGAGCCGCCAAAGAACGCTGCGATGCCGGATTGGGTGTTAACGCTACCGGTGAAGCTGTTTATTTAGATTTCTCTGCCGCCATTGAGCGTTACGGAAAAACAGAGGCCAATATTAGAGGCTTGCATTCTGCTTCGAAAGAAGAAATATTGAAACTGGGGAAAGACATAGTGGAAGCCAAATACGGCAATCTGTTTCAGATGTATGAAAAGATTACCGATGACAATCCGTATGAAACCCCCATGCGCATCTATCCAGCCGTGCACTATACCATGGGCGGATTGTGGGTAGACTATAACTTAATGACCACAATACCGGGTTGCTTTGCTTTGGGAGAGGCGAACTTCTCGGATCATGGTGCTAACCGCTTGGGTGCTTCGGCCCTTATGCAAGGATTGGCAGATGGCTATTTCGTAGCACCTTATACGGTGGGCGATTATTTGGCCGATGAAATACTTACCGGTACTATTTCTACCGATACCGATGCCTTTGTACAAGCCGAAAAAGAAGCGCAGGACAGAATCGATCATTTGCTGAACAATAAGGGAAGCAAAACGGTAGATCACTTCCACAAGCGATTGGGCAAGATTATGTGGAATGAGTGTGGAATGGAAAGATCGGTAGAAGGATTGACTAAAGCCATTGCAGATATTCAGGCTTTGCGCGAAGAGTTCTATAAAGAAGTACGCGTACCTGGAAAGGCAGAAACGGTGAATCCAGAGTTAGAGAAGGCACTAAGAGTGGCCGACTTTATAGAGTTGGGCGAATTGATGTGTCGCGATGCCTTGGAGAGAAACGAATCTTGCGGAGGGCATTTCCGTGCAGAGTATCAGACTCCAGAGGGAGAAGCCTTGCGCGACGATGAGAACTTTACTTTCGTGTCTGCATGGGAGTACAATGGCGATCCGAGCTCAGCGAAACTGCACAAAGAAGATCTCAACTACCAATTTGTTGAGGTTAAAACAAGAAGTTATAAGTAATTGTTATATCCAAGTAAAGCGAAAAGGCTATGAACTTGACTTTAAAAATCTGGAGACAATCGGGTCCAAAAGATAAGGGTGCTATGAAAACCTATCCCATTCAAGGAGTAGAGGCAGATATGTCTTTCCTTGAGATGATGGATATGCTGAATGAGCAATTGGTTGGAAAAGGCGAAGAGCCCGTTGTTTTTGATCACGATTGCCGCGAGGGAATTTGCGGAAGCTGCAGTATGTATATCAATGGAGAGGCGCATGGACCGGGCAGGGGCATTACAACTTGCCAATTGCATATGCGCTCTTTTAATGATGGAGACACTATTTATATAGAACCTTGGCGAGCCAAGGCGTTTCCGGTGATTAAAGACTTAATGGTAGATCGTTCTTCCTTTGACCGTGTGATTGCGGCGGGAGGCTATGTGAGTGTAAACACCTCTGGAAATACACTCGACGCCAATGCCATTCCGATTCCGAAAGAAGATGCCGACAAGGCTTTTGATGCCGCTACCTGTATTGGCTGCGGTGCCTGTGTAGCCACTTGCAAAAACAGCTCGGCTATGCTGTTTGTATCGGCAAAGGTTTCTCAGTTGGCTCTCTTGCCACAAGGACAAGTTGAGGCGGCAGACCGCGTATTGAATATGGTGCATCAGATGGACTTAGAAGGATTTGGAAGCTGTACCAATACAGGTGCTTGCGAAGTAGAATGCCCGAAAGGCATTTCGCTAGAGAATATAGCGCGCATGAATCGCGAGTTCTTGACTGCCGCTGTTTCTGCCGACTAATAAGCAGTTTGATTTGAATAAAAAAAGGGCTTCCCCATGGGGAAGCCCTTTTTTATTTAGGCTGTAGGCTACTTAGTTGGTCTTAAAGGGCGCGCGGACAGAGATATCATCCCAACGCAACTCCATAACGGGTGGCGTACCGCGAAGGGAAATTTGAAATTGCTCTTGCACCTCATTTAAGATATCCACCGGGTATTCTAGTACCAATACATCGTTTGCTGCATTTCGGGTAGAAGTTTGGTCCCAATTGATGCCCCAGGGCACTTGTTCAGAGTTCCAGATCAGCTTCCAAGAATCGGGGCCGGGGATGGTAAAGAAAGAATAGGTACCCGCAGGCAAAACACTTTCGCCAAAGCTCAAATCTACATTGGAAGTAAAAACCGTAGCCTCATTGGCACCTGTTCTCCATACCTCGTTATAAGGAACCAGATCGCCGAAAATAGCTCTACCCTTTTTAGAAGGGGCGCTGTAGCGAACGCTTACTTTGGCATCGTTTAAGGCGTACTCCTCTAATTGCTCAGGACTGTTTTTCTTGGTGTTGTAAATCATATACTTATAGCCTGCAAAGAGCAGCACTACCAAGCTGATGACTACAATGCCAATGATTTTTAATGCTTTCATGGTTTGTAATTTGGGGCGAAATTATCGAAATAAAACGGCCTTGGCTCTATTCTCCTTCCGCAGCCAAGAGCAAATCGGCAATTTGGAGTTTCTTCATCTGCATAAAAGCATACATTACCTTGGGTGCTTTTTGCGGATGGCTCATAAGGCTGCCCAAGATATCGGGTACAATTTGCCAAGAGACCCCATATTTGTCTTGCAGCCAGCCGCATTTTCCCTCCTTTCCTCCTGCACCTAGTTCCATCCAATAATGGTCTATTTCTGCCTGGTCTTTGCAGCGCACCACCAGAGAAAGGGCTTCTGAAAAGCCAGGTCCTTCGGCCCCATTCATATTCATGAATTGCTGTCCATTGAGACTGTAGACACTTACAAAAGGAGTGCGATTGAGGAGTTTGGCATTGGGAAAAATGCCCAGGTAGAAATCGGCGGCATCGTGGGCTTGGGTATCGAACCAAAGACAAGGGTAGATGGAGTTAGACATGGGCAAAAGATAAAAAGAAGAGGGAAGGTAGTAAGAAGTAGAGGGATGTATGGCTAAGCAAATAAAAAAAGCCGTCCCCGATAGCAATCGGGGGCGACTGAGGATCCATTCATAAAGA
>JAFMBM010000061.1 GCA_017858515.1 Cryomorphaceae bacterium
ATCAACGGTCAGAGCAACGAAATTCCTGCAAAAGGGGTGATGCAATTTTTAATTCTTCACCGCTTCGGTGCCTTTAGCGACGATTTCTTCTATAATTTCTTCGGTCTGGATAATGCAGACATCCGTTTGGGTTTTGATTATAGCATAACCGATTGGCTCAACGTTGGAATAGGCAGAAGTAGTTTTCAGAAAACCTACGACAGTTCTGTAAAGTTTAAGCTCCTTCGCCAAAGCTCGGGAGCGAGAAATATGCCCATCAGCGTAACGGGCTTTGCCTCTGTTTTTTACAATAGCTTAAAACAGCCCGAAGGCGTTATTCCAGAACCCTATCACAGATTCTCTTATTCGTATGAACTGATTATCGCTCGAAAATTCAATGATAATCTGTCTTTAGCGATCACCCCTTCTTTAGTCCACTTTAATCTTGTAGAACAAAATAGTCAGCCCAATGATGTCATTGCTGTTGGCTTAGGGGGGCGATATAAATTCACCAAGAGAGTGTCGCTAAATCTAGAATACTTCCCTCAAGTGGTTCGAAATACACGTTTAGAAGGCGGCCTAATGCAGGACTATGCAAACAGCTTATCCGTTGGTTTCGATATAGAAACGGGTGGACATATCTTCCAACTCTTCTTCAGTAACTCTAGAGGAGTGCTTGATCCTCAGTTTATAGCACAAACTCCCGGAGAATGGCAGAATGGAGATGTGTACTTTGGATTTAATATCTCTAGAGTGTTTACAATGAAGAAACCCGAGATACCCCAAGCCGGCTTCTAATAATAATTTTCTGAATAGTTGGATAATTCGGAAAAATTAAAGATTATTGAGGATAATATGAATTGTAGCTATTTCCCTCTATTTCTTTATCCCATTATCCAATATGAATCACAAGCTTCTACTTCTCTTCATCCTCATTTCGAGTTCATTAAGAGTAATTAGTCAGGAATTGCAACCCCCCGTTTTGGGCAGTGATGCAATAAAATTAGGCAACGAACTTTATAGCGACGAGCGCTATGAACGTGCCATAAAAGAGTTTCAAAAGGTTGGCAAATGGGATACTACCTATTGTAAAGCCCAATTGCGTTTGTCTTGGACCTACTATAAGACAGACAAATTTGAAGATCTCCTTGTATCGGCTACCGAACTTTCAAAAAGTTGTGGCCATTTGCCCGATGGCAAAGAGTTCATGGGCATTGCCCTTATCAATCTAGAGCGCTACGATGAAGCCGTGGCCGTTTTTGATGCAGCCATTGAAGAATGGCCATTCTATCCCTCTTTCTATGCGAACAAAGCCAATGCCTACAGGCTAAGTAAGCGTCCTGATCTTGCTTTCAACACCTTAAAAGAGCTCCTCAATTTCAATCCATACAATCCGCAAGGGCACGCAGAGCTGGCAGAACTATGTGTAGACAACGGTCTATTGGTAGAAGCTTGCCTGGCATTCAATGCCGCTATTCTCTTCGAAATGAATGGAGACCGCGCTCTGAGAAGAATCATCCGACTGGAAAGTTTGCTTTCAGGCAAAGCAGAGATTTCAAATATTTCGACTCCTCTCGATCCGAATGACAACTTTAAAAGCATAGCCCAACTGGTTCAATCCAATGCTGCCCTGAGCAAAAAGTATAAAACGCCTTCGAAATTAAAATTCCCCATTGTAAATCAAAACCATCTGATTTTTGAACAACTCAGAAAGAATAAAAGCAAGGGATTCTTCAGTCAATTTTATGCAGATTCTTATGTTCAAATAATGGAAGATGGGCAATTCGCTAATTTCTCCTACGCCCTATTGTATGCAAGTCAAAATGAGCTGGTCATTAAAGTTCTCAAAAAGAAGAAAGAGGCTGTATACAGCTTCTGGACAGACTTCAAAAACAGCTGGTACGAGAAGAACAACTTTGCCGATTTAGGCGATAAAGGCCCGGGGGAGCCCGTGCGTCTTTGGTTCTCCGATCAATTGGTGTTCGATGGCTATGGTGGAGATAAGGAATTGACAAAGCCCTATGAGGTGGTTTTATTCAATTCGAATGGCAGAAAATATTTGTCGGCAGAAGCAGAAGATGGAAAATTGAATGGCAAATGCACCTACTATTATCTTGAAGGCCCTATTTACCAAGAGGTTACTTCTAAAGAAGGAATGTTACAAGGCCACTCAGTCGAATACTACCTTAACGGCAATAAGAAAGCAGAAGGGAGTTACAAAGACGATGAACGCGTTGGAAACTGGAAAGAATACTATGCTGATGGAAGCCTCTTTTCGGAATATAGCTACTCCGAAGGACTTGTAGAAGGAGAGATTAAAGAATATGGGCCTGGATCTTTTCTTCAATACAAGTTCTTCAAGGAATCGGATATATTCAATGGCCCTTACGAAATGTATCATGCGAATGGTCAGCTATTATTTGATGCCAAAATTGAATCAGGCCTTAAAGCGGGTCTGTCAAAGTCCTACCATCCTAATGGGCAATTAGAGTCTGAGATGAATACTGTTGACGGACTTGCTCAAGGAAATTTCTTGAGATATCATGATAACGGAGAAGTGGAAACATCAGGACAATACAAAGACGACCTTAAAACAGCGGAGTGGAAGTCGTACGACAGAAATGGTATGCTGTTATCTAAACTTCTGTACTCAAAAGATCTTGAAGATGGTCCGGCAGAGTACTACGACCCCATTAGTGGAAGGTTGCGCTATACCATTCTTTTCTCCAAAGGCGAAATGGAAAGTATCGCTGTTTTTAATGCCCAAGGAAAAAAGGAAAAAGAAATCTGGGCCCGCAAGAATAAGAATGAAATTGATTTCCCTTATATCCAAGAATTCAAAGAAATAGCTGGAGAAGGTCTATTTAAAAAGGGTAAAAAACAGGGCAGCTGGATGTACTACGATGGCTATTCCCAGCTACGAATGAAAGCCTACTTCTTAAATGGATTAGGTGAAGGAAAGGTGGAACGCTTCTACTCGAATGGCGAAAAAGCTGAAGAATATACCTTGAAGAAAGACAGCATAAATGGGTGGCATCTATTTTACTATCCTAACAAAAAACTGGCAATGAGAATGGGAAAGCTAGGGAACCAACAATGTGGAACAACCTATGAGTACTATCCCAATGACAGCCTAATGGCAGAAACCACTTGGCGGTTTGATAAAATGCATGGAGAACAAATCATGTATTATCCGAACGGGAATAAAGAAGCTGTAAGAATTTATGAGGATGGCTATCTCATCAAATGGATGAACTACGGGCCAGATGGTGAACTCTGGTTTTCAGATTCAACCAACACCTACACATTTACTTATCAGAAAAAATTCAAGAACGGTCAGGTTGCAATTCGATTAGACTATAAAAACAATGTCTACGATGGAGATTTTAGCAGCTTCGATTCAAAAGGTAATTTGGCCTTGAGTGGAAAATTTGTAAATAACGAGAAAGAGGGATGGTGGATAAAATACTATCCGAATGGTGTGGTAGAAGACAGCAGTTTCTTCAAAAATGGCGTTCTAAATGGCAAAAGAACTTCCTATAGTACCAACGGCGCTAAAACTTATCAGTACTATTATGATAATGGCTATATGGAGAAAACCTTCACTCGTTTTACTCACAAAAAGAGGATAGGAAGAATTACCGAGATGAAAAGTGGGCTAGAAAATGGAAGCAGCAAACTCTTCTCGAGAGGAGGGGATTTACAATACGAGGAATTTTATAAAAATGGCATGCTCATAGGTTACACCTACGAAGAAGCTCCTGGGAAAATGAAGGATACCCTCTTTTTGAACTTAAAAGACACCCTTATGGTTTCGTATTATCCTAATAAGGTAAAAGCCGCTTCCGTTCCTTATAAAAACGGAGTCTATCATGGCTTGGTTCAATATTGGTATCCCAATGGGAAATTAGAATACGAAGCAAACTATGTTAATGGAGAAGTAGAAGGAAGCTTAAATCGCTTTTTCGAGAGCGGGAAATTGAGTTATGAGTGTCTGTATATTCTGGGGAAAAAGCATGGGGAAGAAAAAATATTCAACGAAGCAGGCAAGCAAATTGAAAGCTACCATTACTATTTCGACGAACTAAGTGGACCCTTCTTTATTGAGCCTATTGTAGTAAATAAGGATAAAATTCCTGGAGTGAAAGGAACGATTCATGGTGAAATGATACATATCCAATGAAAATAAAGTTGCTCGGCCTTGTTGGATTGTTTTGTCTGCAATCATGGGCGCAAAAAGAAGTAAATATTCAGCTTCTTATTGAAGAGTTTCCAGATGAATCTACCGTTGTTTTAAATGCAACTACAGATATTCTCATTGAATACGATAAAAATGCCAAGCCATTTATTCGCATTACCAATGAAGAAAGCAAGGTCTACTTGAAAGACAATACAGCGATACGCAGTATGGAGGTAATTCCGTTTTCTATAGAACGGAAATTGGTAGATATAGAGGCCTACTCCTATTTGCCAAATGGTGAAAAATTTAAAAAGCAAAAAATCGACTCTCCCGTCTACTCAGACGATTTGAGCGGATCGAGTTTTGCGAGCGACGATCGCAAGGCCACCTTCCTTTTTCCAGGCTTGGTAAAAGGAGCCCAGTCCTATAAAAAAACCATTCTAGAAGTGCACGACCCTCACAGAGTTGGGCTAGAATTCATGAGCGATTATTACCCTGTGCAAGAAATGCTGTATCGCATTGAAGTTGAAAAAGGAATTGACTTGGAATTTCGCTTCTTCAATACCGACTTCAGTACTTCAGATATAGAGGTTGTAGAAGAAAAAAAATCGACCATTTACACCATCCGCCTAGACAAAATTAAAGCACTCCGATTGGAAGACGGCGCACCTGGTTTTCGATCCATCGTTCCTCATTTTGTGTATACCATAAAGGGCTACCAAGCAGAAGAAGAATATGTACGTGTGTTTGAAGACATGGCAGACCTCCACAACTGGTACTGCGATTTCCAAAAGGCAGTAGACCTTAAGCCATCTAGCCAAATCAAAGCTGTGGCAGATTCCATCGGCAAACTACATACCGCTGAATTAGATAGAGTTAAGGCCGTTTACCGCTGGGTTCAAGACAATATAAAATACATTTTAGTAAGTGAAGGAGATGGAGGATTTCAATCCCAAGATCCTTCCTTCACTTGCGACAAGAGATATGGTGATTGCAAAGCAATGAGCACTTTATTGATCAGTATTGCAGGTCAGCTTGGAATACCATTCTACCCCACCTGGGTAGGCACAAGGGAGTTGCCTTATACATACGAGACGCTGCCAACACCCCACACAGATAATCATATGATTGCCACATATTATGGGGCAGATCGAAAGTATTTCTTAGATGCCACCTATTCCAAACTTCCTTTCGGCTACAGTCCTCCCTTCATTCAAGGCAAACAAGTAATGATCAGCAAGAATTGTGAAAGCTTTGATTTGGCTATGGTTCCCGTTGTTCCAGCAGAGGCCAATCGCATTAACGATGAGATTGTAGTTGAATTGAATCAAGAGAACTTCAAACTAGAAGGGAAAGGAGTATTTACCGCTACTGGCTTAGGTAAAATGGAGATTCAGGAGTATTACGAAAGAGCTGATTTTAAGCAGAAATTTATACGAGCACTGCTGCTCAAGGGCGAAAACAACTTCAATCTCATAGATTATTCTTTAAAGGGAATGACTGATAACGACAGCAGCTTGGTGATTGAGTATTCCTTTGATTTACCGAATTATGCGGTTAAACTCGATTCGGAGGTCTTTCTCAATCTTCATCTCGAAACACCATATAACGGAGATAAAATATTGGAGAATAGACAATTTCCTATCGAGCATGATTTCAAAAATCAAAAGCGTTTTCAAATAGAGTTTAGGAACTTCGAACCCTACCAATTATCCAATATTCCAGAGAGCCTTCAATTCGAAGGACCCAATATGGAGTATACTCGCAACCTTCGTTCAACTAAGAATAGCCTTGTAATGGAGCAAACCGTTGAACTTTCTGGCCTCAATATTCTTCCCGAGGATTTCGAAGCGCACAACGATTTTATTAAAAAGCTAAATAAAGCCTATCGCCAATCTATTCAATTAAAACTACCATGAGAATATCTTTCATTGCCCTATTTCTCTGTTTCACAAGCCTTAGTTTTGGTCAGTATTCCTACTTCTATGAAAATTATGAGTTCAAAGAAGGCTATGGTTTTGATAGCATAGACACCCGTTATACCAAAGAAGAAGAGGTAGTTCTGTATCAACATACAGCAAGAGAATACATAGTAGAAGATGACGGCTTTTTCGAATACGTTTTGGTACATGAAATTAAGTACATCAACAGCGATAAGGCTGTTGAGGAAAACAACAAGGTTTACATCCCAATAGGTGGTTCCACAAAGGTTCTAAAAGAAGAGTGCCGGGTTATAACCAAATCAGGCATATCTACACTCAATAAAAAGTCGATTCGTGAAACGGAGGGAGACGAAAACACTCGGCAGTATCGCTATTTTGCGGTAGAGAGCCTTGAGAAAGGGAGTATTGTTGAGTTTTTCTACATTATAAGGAAGAATGCATCCTACCAAGGCAATTATGTTTATTTGCAAAGTTCTGTACCCAAACAAAGGTTGATATATGAAATCATCTCGCCCTCTTATCTTGTTTTCTTATCTAAGAGTAGAAATGGCTTTCCTGAACCTAATGAATGGCAGGTAGAAGGAGAAGACCTTAACTTCCTTCACTTTGAGGCGACGCACATTCCAGCTATTAAGGAAGAGTTGTTTGCCAATACCAATGACAATAAAATGCAGTTGATCTTCCGCTTAGGTCAGAATACCGCCCGCGATGACCTCATGATGAACACCTATTCTAGAATCTCAGATGTAATCTGGGGGAACACCCACACTTCTGATAAGAAGGAAATTAAGGAGTTAACCAAAATCCTAAAGAGTTTAAAGCTGGAAGGAAAAGAATTGAAAGATCAAATATTTGATATTGAGGCCTATGTAAAAAGCAATTACTCTGTGGTAGATAATTCGAGTGATGAACTTTCAAATATCCAAGCCATTCTTAAAAACAAGTTTTGCAGTGAGCAAGGAATCGTTCGAATGCTGGGATCTTTGTATGAAGCTGCTGGAATAGAACATGAAATTGTTCTAACCAACGACCGCTTTGATTCATATTTAGACCGAGAATTCGATTGTTATTGCTTTCTCCGTGACTATTTAATTTATTTTCCTGAAGTGGATGACTATTTACAGCCTATTGCCACGCTTTTTAGGCTAGGACTTGTGCGTGATGATCTACGTGGCAACTTAGGACTGTTTATTTCAAGCACTAACGTGGGAGATGTATCAACCGCGATCAGTGAAATAAGAGAAATTCCATTCGACTCTTATTTAAAACATCGCTCGGATATGACGATTCAAGTGCGACTAAGTGATGATTTGGATAAAGCAGAAGTAAAGAGTAGCCGATTGTGGACAGGCTATTCAGCCGTTGTTGGGGCGAGATACAGCTATGTGAACGAAAGCGATCGAAAAGAGCTTGACGATAGACTGCAGGATATGCAAATAGAAGGCATGACAGTTAAGCGTTTTGAGCTTGAAAATGAAGGAGTAGAAAATGTGGGCAAAAAACCTTTCATTGTGCTTATGGATTACGAGTCTTCCTCTATGTTGGAAGTTGCAGGAGAAGCATTAATCCTAAAAGTAGGAGTAGTGATTGGACCTCAATCGCAATTATATCAAGAAGAAAAACGAACCCTAGCTGTAGACCAAGACAACAATAGGAATTACGATCGGAAGATTGAAATTGAAATCCCAGAGGGATATCACTGCAGCAATCTCGACGACTTGAATATTTACGCCGTCTTGGGGGAGGAAAGCGATCCGAGTGCCATCTTTAAATCAACGTATAAGGTAGAGGGAAATAAGGTTAGTGTAACATTGATTGAGTATTATACTCAACCTATAGTTCCTATAGAACAGTATGATGCCTTTGCAGCTGTGGTAAACGCTGCGGCCGATTTTAATAAGGTAAAGCTAGTTTTTAGGCCTAATTAAATAATTTAAAGCCTATCCAAAAATAAAGACCACCCTTGCCATAGGTTCATAAACTATGGAATTTTTCACTATCAGAACTTCAAAATTTCAAAAGGCAGTGTTAATTGATAATAAATTAAAGATTGGAAGATTATCTTTACGGCCAACTAAAATCCATTCTATGAAAAGAATTTTTACACTTGTTGCCTTCGCCCTTTTTGCTAAAATGGCAGCTGGCCAAATAGACATTGGCGTAACCCTTAATTCTCCGGTAAACAACGGCCCAGCGGGTCCTGGTATACCTCTGTCTTTTGATATTACGGTTACAAATACTGGAACTGTGCCTATTACAACTAGCGACACTATTATTTATGCACCTACCTTAGCAGGCTCTTTGTTAAGCTCAGGCGGAAATCCTATTGTTTTCTCTAGCATTCAGGCTATTGCAGCTGGTGGTTCAGCCAATTTCGTTCACAACTTCACCGGTTTGAATATCGCAGGTGCTGGGGCACAAACTTTTGAGTTTTGTGGAATTGCCTTGGTAAGAGGTTCTAACTGGAGCGGTCTAACAGAGTCGGATACCACGAATAATACAGATTGTAATGACATCGCTTATAATCCCAACGGGGTGAGTATAGATGAGAACTTCATTCTTGCCACTCTTAAGCCTGTAAACACCAGTTATTTCTCAAACGGTACTCTATATATCCGTGTAGCGAATATGGATGTTAAAGCGGCGGAAGTGAGTGTGATTGATTTAACCGGTAAAGTCGTTTACTCTCAGTTTTTAGAAACATCTAATTTCGAATTGAAAAACGATATTTCTTTGAATCTTTCAAGAGGTATTTACTTGGTTAATATCCGTTCTGAGAAAGCACAGTACGGAAGCAGAAAAATCATTGTACAATAGTGTTTTGTTTATTGCTTGATTTAAAGCCACCTACGGGTGGCTTTTTTTATTCTACCAAGCCAATGTGAAACAATGCATCTCCTTTATGTACCAAAGGAAAGTTATTGTGACCAATAATATATCCCTCACTAGGTGATTTCACCTTCACCTTATAGGTGTTGTATGGGCTATGAATGTAACCTAAAATCTCATTCTGCCTCACTTTTTGTCCTGCTGTTTTCTTGAAGATAAACATACCCGAAGCATCTGCGCGTACCCAGCTGGAGTCTATCATTGAAATGGATTTCTTCAAGCGTAGCTTCTTTTGAATCATCCCTTCCGAAGCCAATACATTCTCAATTCCACGAATTGAAATCCGAATTGATTTTTCATCTAAGCGAAGTGATTCTCCTCCTTCAAACACAACCACACTCTTGCCCAGTTCCTTTGCAGTGGCTCGTAAAGAACCAGCAATAAGGCCTGAATTCAACGTAAATGGGGCGTTGAACTGCTCGGCCACTTGTTGGCCAAGAACATCGCCTTTAGCATACCGAATCTGAGGATAGTTTGTACGGCTAGCACCACCTGTATGAAAATCTATTCCATAATCTATGTGTGGTAATAAATGGTGGGTAATTTGCCAAGCAACAATAGAAGCCAGCGAACCATCCGGGTTACCTGGGAAACTCCGATTTACATCTTTCCCATCGGGTACATCTCTTGAGAAATGGATAAATCCGTATACATTAATAATAGGAAGGGCTATAACAGTACCTTTCACCAACTTTTTAAGCAATTTGCTTTCCACAATACGCCGAACGGCTTCAATTCCATTCACCTCGTCTCCGTGCAATCCGCCGCTCAATAAAATGCATGGTCCATCCTCTTTAGAGCGGAAGACATGTATAGGCATTTGAATCAATGTTCCCGAAGGCAGTCTAGCCACATCCATTTCAATAAATCGATTAGCCCCTTTGGGGATTTCTACTCCGTCAATTTCCATCT
>JAFMBM010000030.1 GCA_017858515.1 Cryomorphaceae bacterium
TAGGGTTTAGGAACATTCAGCTATCGGCTTCCACCGGCATTTCTAAGAGTTTCTTCAATCTTACTTAGATTAAAGGCACCTGGTGTTTGAGAGGGCGGATAGTCTAGCATAGATTGCGAGAATTTAGCCGCTAAACCTTGAATAGGAACAATAATAAAAGGTCTATCTAAGAACCAATCGTTATAAGTATTCGCATTGTGCTGTGCCTTTTCGAAAGGATCTCTGCGAAGGTAGAACAAAAGAGGAACGCGCAGTTCGGTAAAGGGCTCTCTCCATACTCCAAAAGCTTCGCCTCTGTTTTCTAGGAAAACCACTTTCCAATCGGCATATCGAGCAGCTACTACTTGACCATCATCATTTACATACCAGAATTCATTTCTGGGAGAAACCTCGGTCTTGCCCATTAAGTAAGGAAGCATATTGTATCCGTCGATATGGTTTCTATAGGTTCTACCATTTACTTCGGCTCCGTCTAGTAGACGTTCTTTAATAGTAGTATCACCTGTGAGGGCAGCGAAAGCAGGCAACCAATCTTCGTGAGAAACAATTCCGTTTAGGGTTACACCTGCTGGGAATTTATCTTGCCAACGAACGAAAGCTGGAACTCTATAGGCTCCTTCCCAATTCGAATTCTTTTCGCTTCTAAAAGGAGTGGTTCCGGCATCAAGCCAAGTGTTGTAGTGAGGTCCGTTCTCGGTAGAATACATTACAACTGTGTTGTCTGTAATTCCAAGTTCGTCTAATAAATCTAAAAGCTGACCTACATGAAGGTCGTGTTCAACCATTCCATCACTGTACTCATCTTGTCCAGAAATACCACGGTTCTCTTCCTTTACATGAGTGCAGAAGTGCATACGGGTTCCATTCCACCAGCAAAAGAAAGGTTCACCGGCCTGTACCTGTCTACGAATAAAATCTTTAGCCGCCTCAACGGTTTCATCATCTATGGTCTCCATCCTTTTCTTGTTCAAAGGACCTAGATTCTCAATGGTTTGTCCACCTTTACCATCTGCCTTAGACTTTATAATTCCTCTAGGGCCAAATTGCTCTAAGAAGGTTTTGCCATTGGCTAGAACCATATCCGAAGGATAATCGATGTTTTCAGGCTCTTCTTCCGCGTTGAGGTGATAAAGGCTTCCTAAGAACTCATCAAAACCATGCATCGTAGGCAAGTGCTCATCTAAGTCGCCTTGGTGGGTTTTTCCAAATTGTCCAGTGGCATAACCTCTAGATTTCATTACCGTTGCCATGGTAACATCAGTCTTCTGCCATCCTTCCTTCGCCCCTGGTAAACCTACCTTGGTCTTTCCAGAACGTACAGGTACTGATCCGCTAATAAAAGCCGCTCTAACTGCCGTAAAACTTTGCTGTGCGTAATAATCAGTAAAAGCAACTCCCTCTGCCGCTACTCGGTCGATATTTGGCGTTCTGTATCCCATCATTCCACGGTTGTTATGGCTGATGTTCCAAGTGCCAATATCATCTCCCCAAATAACTAGGATATTCGGCTGCTTGTCCTTGCTTATGGCAGGTGCTTCTGCCTTTGCTTTCGATTTCTTCTTTTGTGCTTGGAGCTCTGTAGAGAACAGAAGCTGAAGAACAAGGGCTACTAAGAGCAGGCCTTGGAATGCTTTTTTCAAATTCATAATTCCGTTAAATGATTAGGGGTCGCAAATACTAAATTGGATACGAGTATCCATTAGTAAAAAATTAACAAAATAAATTTCTATTAGAGTAACAATGATGATTCTATTGAAATGAATCAGCAAAAGGATTGCATGAGAAACTATTCCACAATCTTTAAGTACCTAAGAGAGAAGAGCAATTAAAGTTCTTTTAGGGGTAAAGCAAGCTGTATTCTTATTTCATCTCCGACTAAAAACCCAATAGCATTACCCTGAATATTAAAATCTTTGCGATTTAGGCTGAAGCTCGATTGCAAAAGGGCCTCGTCTTTGTTCTGAATGAAGCTAAAAGGAATGCGCACGGTCTTTACAACATCCTTGATGTGCATCTTGCCCTCTACAACATAAGAAGAGCCTACTTTTTCGAAGGAGGAAGACTTAAATCGGATACGTGGATACTTCTTGGCGTTGAACCAGTTGCTTCCTCTGGCATGCTCATCTTTTAATTCGTTTCCAGTAGAGATACTTGCTACTTCGAGATATAGGTCGAAGGAAGAAGCAGAGAGTTGCGCTTCGTTAAATTGCAATTTCCCCATTACACCCTCAAAGTAACCTTCCACAGCCGTTCCTTCAAACTGAACCCGAGCTGGATTGATTTTCCACTCTTTGGAAGTAATGGCAGCGGTGGCTAGAAAGAAGCATCCTAATAACAAAAGTTGGAATACTCTTTTAGTCGCTTTTTTCATCCTATTAATAAGACAGAACCAACCAAATTGTTCTGAGTAGATGAAGGTGATGATTTTGGAAAGATCCATAGTTGAAAAACAGGGTAGAATGAGTTCAACTTAAGCAAAGTATAGCTCATTAAAAAACTTGTTGAAAGCAATCAAAACATGAAGGAAGGTTTAATTATTGCCACCGCTCAAATGTTTTGGTCATTGACTAAAACGGCAGTACTAAAAAGATCATTTATCAACCCAATAGCCAAGAGGCATGAACTACCTTTGAAGTATGAAAGTATGGGCAGACTCGCCGGAATTGCTAAAGAAGGTTGAGAAAGGAGAGTGGCTTCCACTAATGGAAGCTTTTTATACCATTCAGGGTGAAGGTTTCCACACCGGAAAGGCCTCTTATTTTATTCGCGTTGGCGGATGCGATGTGGGTTGCCATTGGTGCGATGTGAAAGAAAGTTGGAACCCCAAGTTGCATCCTGTAACCGAAGTAGAAGGCATTGCTAAAGAAGCCGCTACATATTCAGACACCATTGTTGTAACAGGAGGGGAGCCCCTTACTTGGAACATGGCCCCCTTAACCTCAGCACTTAAGGCTCAGGGTTTAAAAGTGCATTTGGAAACAAGCGCGGCTTATCCCTTTTCTGGAGAGTGGGATTGGATTTGTCTATCACCTAAGAAAACCGCACCACCTGTAGAGGAGGCCTATGCATTGGCCCATGAATTAAAGGTGGTGGTGTACAATAAAAACGATTTAAAATGGGCCGAAGAGCATGCGGCTCGAGTAAATAATAACTGTGTTCTTTTTCTTCAGCCTGAATGGAGCAAGCGCGAAACCATTATGCCTGAAATTTCGGAATACATTTTGAAGAACCCTAAGTGGAGGGTTTCCCTTCAGACACATAAATACTTAGGAATACCTTGAAGCAAATACCCTTTCTCCTCTGTCTGTTCTCTTTCAGCTTTCTCGTTAGCGAAGCACAAGACAAGAAAGCCATTAAGCTTTACAACGAAGCCAGACAGTCGTTGAGCTTGAAAGAATATGATAAGGCCTTAGAACTGCTTGAAAAATCGATGAAACGCGATCCTTCTTTTGGCGATGCCCCTATGTTGGCTGGAGAAATATGGTTTGAGAGAAAGGAAGTGAGTAAGGCCAATGAGTATTTCGAAAGAGCCTATACCGCTTCTCGAGCTGCCCCTCTTGCTTTTCGCATTGGGATGCTCAATTTTAAAGCAGGATTGTATGAAAAGGCCGAACAGTATCTGCAATGGTATGTCGATGACCCCAAAGCTCGAGAAGCTTACAGCAAAGAAGCGAGTAAAACCATAGAGAATTGTCAGTTTGCCCAAGAAGCCATAGCCCATCCGATTGAGTTTAATCCAATCAATCTAGGTCCTTTTGTGAACACAGAGGCAATGGAATACTTTCCATCCATTTCAGGAGACGGACAGTTCTTAGTGCTTACCTACCGAGATATAGAAGGAAAGAAAAAAGACGAAGACTTTTACGCAACCACCCGAACTGCCCAAGGCTGGGATAAAGCTAAACCTTTGCAAGGGCGATTGAATTCTCTAGATAATGAAGGAGCACAGACCGTATCGGCCGATGGTCTTCAATTGATATTTACGGCGTGCAATCGATTGGATGGAGCAGGAAGTTGTGATCTATATAGTTCGGTTCGTTTAAAAGATGGAAGTTGGTCGACACCAATTAATATGGGAGATAGCATAAACTCATTTCATTGGGAGACGCAGCCGAGTCTCTCGCCCAATGGAAAGATGCTCTATTTTGTGAGAGGGAAGAAGAGCGAAGATGGCAGCTCAGACATTTATTATAGTGAACGCAAAAACCAGTATTGGACTAAGGCTAGGAAGCTAGAAGGACCCATCAATACGCCAGGGAAAGAGTGTACTCCTTTTATACATTTCGACAACCGAACACTGTATTTCGCTTCCGACGGACATAAAGGAATGGGCGACCTAGACCTCTACGTATCCTACAAACAAGAAGACGGCCGCTGGGGAGAACCTAAGAATTTGGGATATCCGACCAACAGCATAGGAGATCAATTGGGAATGGTAGTGAGTTTAGATGGAAAAACAGCCTATTATTCTTCTGATATGGAAGGGGGATTTGGATTAATGGATCTTTATTATTTCAATCTACAACAAGAAGTAAGCGCTACGCCCTCTGCCTTTATAAGAGGAAGAGTTACCGATAAGGAAAGCAAAAAACCTATTCAGGCTAGATTGTTACTTACCAATTTAGAAACAGGAGAAGAGTATCAAGGATGGGAAACCAATGAAGAGGGCTACTTTTTCTCAGTGCTCCCAGGGAATCAGAATTACGCATTGAGCATACAGAAAGAAGCCTACCTGTTTCATTCAGAGAGCTTCCATCTAGAGGGTAACTCAGAGGAGAAAGCCTATGAGAAAAACATACAGCTTCAGCAAATAGAGACAGGAAGTGTAGTACGCCTCAACAATGTCTTCTTTGAAACCGCCTCCTTCAGTCTTCGTCCTGAATCGAACAAAGAACTGGATATACTATTGAGATTAATAGAAGCCAATCCGACTTTACGCTTTTCAATAGAAGGTCATACCGATAATATAGGAGGAGAGCAAGAGAACCAGCTACTTTCAGAAAACAGAGCAAAATCAGTAGTGAACTATCTTGTGGAAAGAGGCGTGAGCAAAAAGCAATTGGTTTGGAAGGGATTTGGCGAAAGCAAACCCATAGGAGAGAACGACACTGAGGAAGGGCGTCAACTCAATAGAAGAACTGAGGTTCGAATTTTGTAGAGAACTTAAAAGGAGTAGAAGAAAGAAGCTTGGACACCTAGGGCCTTGCTGCTCGAAGCAATAAATCCTTGAGCGTTGAAGAGTTGCAGTTTTGCCTTCCAAAAGCGTGTTTCATAAGCAGTGGATAATCCTGCTCCCATGCTTGTAAATCCTCCATAGCTGAGGTCGGGAGTGAGAGACCAGCGCTTAAAAGCCCAAGTAGAACTCAGTCTAAATAAGGGAGTAAATCCAGCTGTATAGACGTATTCAACTAAAACTTGAGATGATTTTAGTTTGCCTAGATCTTTGTGCAAGTATGTAGCATTGGCCTTTAAATTAAAAGGAGTTAAGGCAACAAAAGATCCCCCTTCTTTAGTAAGGAGAGCATCGTCTAAACCTTGTTGAGTGTCTTCGAAAAGGGAACCCTCGAAATCGAGTAAATTAGGTACAAACTCACCTAAATATCGAAAGCTAGTGTCTGCATTAATAGTGTAGCTGGCATTATTCCAAAAGATAAAGCCAAAATCACTCAGCTCAATACCTAGACTTAGTTGATCGTGAATAGAATATTGAAGCGATCCACCCAAACCCAGACCCATTCCTTTAATGGGATTAAGAGTGTCGCTATTGCGGTAACGGTATTGAGCGCTTAAATCTAGATAAGATCCATTTTGTTCTGTAAAAACGCTGCCTCGTTCTAGATTCAAGTCTTGAAAATCTGTACCGAAGAGGGCGGCAAATCCATAAGACCAACTGAGATGCTTCCGCTTTTCGATTAGGTTGAATCCAATGGAGAGAAAACTTTGACTTTGGTATTTTGTAGGCGCGAGTTCAAGCAATTCCCCTGCGTAGGGTGCATTGCCGTTTAAAGCCAATTGCAGAGCATCCTTCTGACTTGCAATACCCAGAACACTATTGTAGGCCAAATAGACCTCAAAACCTTTCGACCATTGGCTGTAAACGCTGTCGTTTAGCTGTTGATAGGCTAGTTTAAACGACTGTCGATTTCCCAATCGCAACTGATCTTTAGACTGATCAATAAGTTCGTTTTTGAAAGCGGGAGACAAGAAACTCGCTTGCGCATAGTCTCTATAATTCCGAATACTTAAGGAATTAGATCCCACATCAAGGAGTACACTAGATTCTATACTACTTTTTACACGAACGCTATCGCCCCACTGTGCCTTCAAAGAGTTTGCTGCCGAAAGAATAGCTAAAACAAAAAGACCCAGTCTCAATTTACCCTGTATTTAAAGTCGCCCACAAGTTGAAGATCAGTGCCGTAATGATCATACAAGCGAATACGATCAGGAGCGTTGGCGGTAGAGTACTTACCATTAAACACCAGTCGATTGGCTTTCTTCAATTGAATAATGTTGTCTGGAGTGAGTTCATAATCAATTCGGCTAACGGTTTCACCTTCCACTATGCTTTGGTTATTCAGTGGAGCAGATTTAATTAATTGGGGTAAAATAAGAGTGTCTAAAGCTTGACCTGAAGAATCAATGGCAATCAATGAGATTTCCGCATCCAAAGGCATTCTGTTGTTGGCTATTAGAGTAAAGACTCCTTCAATGAGTTTGTTTTCGCGATCAATGTCTAGATAGGAGAAACTAGAAGTATCGCTCAAGCTCAATTTATCAAGCGCCAAGTGCAGTGGAATCTCGAGATTTAACCATGCCTCTAGGGGTTGATTTCGGTAGGCAAATCCATTGGGATCAGCAAGACCACTCGGATTGATGACCAGTTCTAAGTCGTAAACCAGTTGATCAGGTTGTACCTCAAAGAGTTCATCTAGATTGCTGTTGGTTTCATCTACACTCCAACGAGAAACCGTAGGAATGGCTTTAGAAGTATTGGCATCGTCGGTTGCAGCAAGTACGCCAAGGTTTTGTCCAAGAAGAGTCCAGTTTAATACCGCACTATTGTTATTCGCAGAGTTTAAGGTGCGAACATTGGATAATCTAAACTGCATCGGAGCGCCCATTGGATTAATCAGTTCCATTTCGAGCCGAGCGATTTCTAAATCGAAGCTACCGTTTAGAACATCCTCAAAAAGATAGAGAGGCAAGACCTCGTTTTCTACCAGCTGGGTGTCTCTGCCTAGCCATCCTTCCACCTTAAAGGGCATTAGACCTTGGATACCTGTAGTGAGGTATACGCTGTCTTCAAGAGAAATGTAGGCCATATTACCCGTAGAGTCTATCCGTGCCTGAAGTTGAGCATAGAAGGTGTTTGTTACAGTAGGAAGGTTGTTTATTCCATGCAGATCTACCGTAAAGCCTTTGATATCTCGAGAAGAATTTAAGACCGAAGTACCACCAGTGGGGGCGGGGGGAAGGGTTTCTGAAAGCAATAGAATTTGTCCGTTTTTGGTAGCAGAAGGAATGGCGTAATCTAAGTACACGGCTTCGTCAACCGTAGAAATGGCTTGCATATATAGAATGCCTGTGTCTACCACTATGGAAGTGAGTTCTAATCCATTTTGAAAGAGCACTTCTTCGGTATAATCGATGAGGTTTTGTGCAGGAAAAATGGCGGTGGCTTCGTAGGGTTTTAAATCGCGCACAACTACGTTAAAAGTCAATCGATCTGTTGTGTCAATGGCTACCGCATTTCCATTGCTACCAGGAGACTCTAAATTATTCACCCGAGCAACCAGGCTTCCATCTAACTGAGTGTAATTATTGAGTTGCACAGAATCCTTAACCGATCCATTGGCAGGCACGAGCGGGATATTGCCGCTAATTACAATGCTACCGCTGAGTTTGTTTTCCAGGCTATAACTAAAGTTAACCAAGTCTATTGGGAGTCCATTCTCAATAGTAATCACCATCCAACCATCCAATAGAATCATACTTTGAAAAAGGCTGCTGGCATCTACATCGTATTGAAATCCACCTGTAGCTGAAATAGCAGGAAGGGGAAGATTATTGCCATTGTTTAGGATGATTAAGTTGCCCAAAGCACCTTGGCCAGCGGCAATTTGCCCTAAGGAAATGGAGTGTTGCACCCTTCGAGTTCCGAGATCGAGGGTTTGAAGTTTAGCTGTGTTTTCGAAAGTAGTAGAGAAAGGCTCCACCAGATCATCGAGGCGAAATTCGAAGACCTTCTGTCTTCGAACCAAAGAATAAAGCCCTTGGGAATCGGAAGAAAGCAATGTATCCCCCGTAACATCAGACAGATCCAGAGTAGAGCGAACAATGGGGGTAAGAACATCTACATCCCAACTCTTTTCAGCAATGTCTGGCGAGCATTGGGTGAAAAGTAGTAGAAAGAAGGTAGCGATGGCAATTCTTTTCATTGGATAAAGATGATAAATATGAATGGATTGTTAATGTCGACTTAGAGAAACATTGAAATCCGTCATTGTTTCACTATATTTAGGTAGTTAAACAAAAGTCTAAAATCGCGTAATTTGCATTTTTATACAGATTTATGAGATACCTCACCAAAATAGTTCCCTTACTTATACTTGGTTTCAGTTCATGTATAAATGATTTGGACTTTAATAAGTTTGAAGAACTCAAACCGGGCCCTAATGTAGCCATTCCAATCCTAAAGACAACCATTAAGCTTACCGATTTCGTAAATCAGGATTCTATTTTGACTGAAGATCCGGATGGATTTTTGAGATTCATCCATGAACAAGATTCCATCTTCTTTTTAGATGCGGGAGAATTGGTTGAAATACCGAATCAGCCCTTGGCCGAGAATCTTCCATTGATAGCAGGGCTTCCGGCCATTAGTTTAGATCTCAATTTGAACAGTATAGGTGGAATGAACCTATCCACCTTGAATCTAGACCGAGCTGCCTTTAACTGGTATTTTGAAAATCCTACCAACGAGCCAGCCTCAGTTAAGATTTCTTTTGGGAATGCAAGTATAAATGGAGTTCCTTTTGAGTTTACCATTCAATCGCAAGGCCAAGGAAGAATAGAAGGATTAGATTTCTACAATAATTTGGATTTCAACTTGGCACAGAGTCCTGATCCAAATGCCGCTCCTTATAATAATTTAAATCTAAGTGTTGAACTTCAGACTCCGGCTTCCGTAGCTCCAGGAACGCAGTACAACTTCGGAATGAGTTTAGATAGTGTTAAGTTTGAGCGAGTGATAGGCTATTTTGGTCAAAGAGTGGTGAATATACCCTCAAACAGTTTCGACTTGGATTTGGGGAGCATAGGAGATTTCACCTCTGGATTTACACTAACGGATCCCAAATTAACCCTAGAGATTAAAAATGGCATGGGGGTTTCAATGGGAACAAGCCTAGGTTTGGATGGAGTGAATATAGATGGGGATATATTCCAGTTAACCATGCCCAGTTTTGAGATTATACAGCCCAGTGTACCAGGAACAATATCCACTAGTTCGCTTACACTCGATAATCAGAATTCCAATGTTGTTTCATTCATAGACGGATTGCCTACGACCATGGTTATAGCTGGTGGGGTGACTTTAAATCCAAACAATACAGGAGGAACTACCAATTTCATATCTACTTCAGATCGTTTTTACGGTAACCTCATAGTAGATCTTCCATTAGAAATCAAAACATCGCGACTAAGCTTCAATGATATTTTAGAAGTAGATCTATTTGAGAGTGAAGATGCCGTTTATTTTTTTGAATTGGATATTGTTTCCGAGAATGGTTTTCCGCTGGATGTAGAGCTTGTGCTCTTCTTTTTAGATGCCGCAGGTCAAGCAACTGATAGTGTTTTCTTTCCATTTGCTCAAGCAGCGCCGGTGGATGGAAATGGGAGGGTAACAGCTCCGAGGAATACCAATGCTACTATAACTTTTGATCAAGATCTTATTAAGACCATGATTCGATCGAATCAATGGAGACTGGAAGGAAGGCTAGCAACAACAGATAATGGTACCATTCCTGTTAAATTCTATTCGGACTACGAATTAAGTGTTCAGATTGGAGCAAGAACCCGGGTAATTCTTACTGCGATATGAGGAATTTTAAAACGCAATTCGCACTATTTCTTTTGCTCAGCACTTCCGTAGGTCTTACGGCACAAGCTCCCTTGAGTTTGTACGGGATGAAGAAAATTCCACAATCTAGTTTACTCAATCCGGCTCATAGATCGGAAGCAAGCTTCTTTATAGGAATACCTGCTTTGAGTAGCATTGGTTTGCAATTCCACAACAGTGGTTTTGCCTTAGAGGAGTTGATTGGAAAAGATGTTGAGGATCCTAATGTGGCCATCCGCGATATAGCGGCAGGCTTGGATAACGAGGATATTCTTCGATTTAACTTTAGAACGGAATTGTTATTCTTGGGATTTGAGATTGGCAAAGATGGATTCTTAACTCTTGGGGCGGATGTCAATCAAGTAGTCAATTTCAATTATCCGGCTGACTTAGTTCGTTTTGCTTTCCCAACCGCAGATGAGTTTGTAAATACGAATATCGATCTAAGTGGCACGCATTACGGTGCTATAGCCTATACTCAAGTGCACCTTGGATATCAACACAGTTTTCTAGAAAGAAGATTGAGTGTGGGAGGAAGGGTGAAATACAACAATGTATACGGTAATATTTATGTGGAGAAGCTAGATGCACAGGTTGATGGAAGAACCGATCGAATGCTGGTAACAACGGATGTGCTTATCCGCTCTGCAGGAATAGCTCCCTTTGAAGATGGAGTTGATTTTACACCTGGTCAATTGTTTGGAGGAAATACGGGATTTACATTTGATTTAGGTGTGAGCTACAGTGTTACGCCCAAGTTAGAAGTGATGGCGAGTGTACTCGATCTGGGAACAATTAATTTCACAAAAGACCTAAGAGATAGAGTAAGTAAAGGAACCTATGAGTTTACTGGGCTAGAGTTTAATGCGGTAGATGGAAACGTCAACGATCAGACGGTAGGAGATCAGATCGATTCGATCTTTAGTTTTTCAGAGACCGATGGGAATACATATTCACGCGCTTTAACCAATCGCTATTTTTTAGGTGCATCATATCAACTTACTAAGAATCATAGTTTCCAAGGAACCTATAATCTCAATCGTTGGGATGGATTAAACTTCCACAACGGAAGTTTGGGATATGTAGGGACGTATGGAAAAGGGTTTCAATTGATGCTTAATTGGAATGTAATCAATGGTACCTATATGAATTTTGGTGGCGGCTTTGGGCTAGATATGGGAGCATTTCAGTGGTATTTATTGAGCGATAATTTCTATGGAATGATTGCTCCCGGAACTGCACAGACAGTGGGCTTTAGAACCGGATTTAATTTGAAATTCGGCAGAGATAGGATGAAGAAGAGAAGAATGGAAGGCATCGTGATTCCATCCACAGCTCCAGCCGCAACTCCAACAGAAAACGAAAATCAAAACAACCAATAAAACAACAACTATGAGAAAGGTATTAGCCCTAGCTATTATCGCCGGACTTCTGAACACTAGCTGTGAAGATGAAAACTTGAGCGATCTATTTAATAACGATTCTGGTGCTGTGGCTTCTTCTTATATGGAGATAGAAGGTATCTTCATTAACGCGTATAGCAGACTTGAAACGGTAATGCGCAATCCAACTTTAATAGCAACAGGAATGGCCACCATCGACGGCGCCAATGTTCGCTTTATGCAAGACACTCTAACGATTGATTTCGGGGAGGTAAACGTTTTAGTAGCAGACGGAACACAGAGACGAGGTAAAATAACGGCCTATACTCCAATGACTTTCCTGAGCACTACCAATGCACAAATGACGGTTGAAACCAGTAATTTCTTTGTGAATAATAGAAAGGTGGATCTCTTCTTCCAGTCTACAAACAAAGGTTCCATTGGTGTTTCACAGGTATTCGATGTAGATACTTTGGATCTTAATGTTGCTACAGGCGACTATATGTTAAGAGGTGCTAAGCGCTTTACTTGGGCAACTGGTTTTGCAAGTCTCACCGATCAGACCGACGATACCTACCGTATTTCCGGAAGAAGTATGTTTGATAGCCCAACCGATACCATGAGTATTAAGGCTCAGTTTTCTACAACCAATCCTTTATTGTACAACTACTCTTGTCAGTATGAGGTGGAAAGCGGAATCATTGATATGGAAATCATAAAAGAAACAAGCACTCAAGCATCGATTGATCTTATCGATTCAGATGGTTGTAACAACTTAATGCGTTTTACCAATAATGGAATAACGGTTACGCTTCCTTTCGTAGGTTTTTAAATTGTCTATTTAGTAAAAACAGTCGAATCCCGTTCATTCTTCAAAAAGAATTAACGGGATTTGTATTTTCCAGACCACCACAACTGCAGTTGTTTGGAAATGCTTTCTTCTTTTGGATTATCTGCAGTTTCGTAGAGTATAGATCCCTCTAAGTCTTTAGGCATATATTCTTGTGCTTTGAAATGCCCTGTATAGCTGTGAGGATAGACATATCCCTTTCCATGTCCTATACTTTTAAGCAATTTGTTAGCGGGGTTTCTTAAATGTGGAGGAACTTCCTTTCGTCCTGTTTCTTTCACTAGGGCAAGTGCCTTATCTATGGCTAAATAAGCAGAATTGCTTTTGGCAGAGGTAGCTAGGTAAAGGGCACATTGGCTTAGAACAATTCTTCCTTCCGGCATACCGATTTTTTCAACCGAATCGAAACAAGCATTGGCAATTAATAATGCGTTTGGATTTGCCAAGCCAATATCCTCAGCAGCAGAAATAAGCATGCGTCTGGCAATGAATTTAGGATCTTCACCGCCTTCAATCATCCTCGCAAGCCAATATACAGTTGCTTGAGGATCGCTACCCCGAATGGATTTAATAAAAGCAGAGACAATATCATAATGCTGATCTCCCTTTCTATCGTATAAAATTGGATTTGCCTCGAGGAGAGAATCTAAGTCTGCCTTTATGAGGAAAGAGCCTTCTTCTTGTCGATTAGCAAGTAGTTCTATAATATTCAGCAATCTGCGAGCATCTCCATCCGCAACTCGGATAATTGGGTCCCAATCTTCTATTTTATACTCTTTCGGGGCTAAATACTCATCCTTTAGTAAGGCATTGTTGCCAATTTCAATCAGTTCATCTTCTTTTAAGGGTTGAAGAATAAAAACTTGGCATCTTGAAAGAAGAGCAGGAATGACTTCAAATCCAGGATTTTCAGTAGTAGCTCCAAATAGACTAATGGTACCTGCTTCCACAGCTGCTAGTAATGAATCTTGCTGCGATTTAGAGAAGCGATGGATCTCATCTATAAACAGAATGGGCTTTCCCTTTTGAAAAAGACTTCGGTCTTCAGCTTTAGCAATCGCATCCCTCACATCTTTAACACCTGAATGAATAGCGCTTAAGGCATGAAATTCTCTCTTGCTCTCTTTTGCAATGAGTCGAGCTAGAGTTGTTTTACCAACGCCGGGTGGACCCCAGAAAATCATAGAAGGCAAGGCCCCATTTTTGAGCATAGGACTGAGTAGTCCATTTTCTGATAAAAGATGCTTTTGACCGACATATTGACTTAACAATTTCGGTCTGCAGCGTTCGGCTAAGGGAGGAAGACTATTCACAAGACTCCAAATATCTCATTATATTACCGATTAATGGAAAAAGATGAAACACCAAATAATTTAGATTATTTAATCTATCCTTTTTTTATAATGCTCGCAATGTGGGCCGTTTTCTGGTACGACGATCAATATCTAATGGAATGGTATGTCCATGGACTTTATCCAAGAAAGATATCAGGTCTACAGGGAATTCTTTTTGGATCTTTTCTCCACGGAAGTCTCGAACATCTGATCAATAACTCTCTGGCTGTGTTTATTTTAAGTGCTTCCCTTTTCTATTTCTATAGAAAACTTTCGTTTCCCATAGTTCTTTGGTCATTAACCCTTCCTTTCTTGTTCACATGGTTTTACGGTAGACCATCTTTTCATATTGGAGCCAGTGCCTACATCTATGCCCTAGCTTCCTTTCTGTTTTTTAGCGGTATTTGGCGAAAGAATAGGTATTTAGCCTCCTTATCACTATTAGTTGTCTTTTTATATGGAAGCCTTATTTGGGGATTGTTTCCAATGGAGGATGGAGTAAGTTGGGAAGCCCATCTTTCGGGAGGCTTAGTGGGTCTTATACTCAGCCTATTTTATAGAAACAAAGGACCCCAATCGACTCAGTATATTTGGCCAGAGGAGGAGTATGAAGATCTGCTTGTTGTAGATTGGCAAGAAATAGGAGAAGACGAACCACAAGAGCTGCCAATAGTCTATCACTACAAAGAGCAGGAGAAAAATCGTCCTTAGACCTTTAACTATAATCTACCATTACAGCTATGGAAATGTCTAAGAAAAAACCTCAGTTTGAACTGACGAAATGTCTGGAAAACTATTTATCAAAATACAATAGGTATTTAAAATTGCCTATTTCATATGCAGATTTGACATCCTATTCAGATAGCCTCGCTGTTTTGGATTCTGAAGGAAGAGATACGCTCTGGAGAAGTGTAATTTATTCAAATATGTTGCAAGACGAGGTTCAAAAGGCCTTGTTGGAAATCTATGCATTGCTGAAAACAGATGGAGACGATTCGTTTGTAAAGCAATTGGCGATTAGTAATATCGATTATTGTCTTTTTGGAAATTCGAATCCCTTTCGGATCCGTGTGATAAACCTTCTCAACGACAATCATGATTATTACTACATCAAGAAAACCGATGCCAGTCGAATTTGTGGATTGGAATTAGAAGATATTCTTAGTCCGAATAAGGTTAGTTATATGGTAGATGGAAAAACGATGGTTGAGGAGCATATTGCAGGAATACCAGGAGATGTTTTCATGAAGAAATATACGGGAGGTCCTAACTTCTCTAAAATTAGAATGGCAAAAGAGTTTGTGAAATTTAATGAGCGATGTTTTACCACGCTCTTAGGTGATATGCGATCCTATAATTATGTTATTGATGTAACGCCCGATTTCGATATGGAGCAATACAGGGTAAGGCCGATTGACTTCGATCAGCTTATTTACGAGGGAAGAAAGAATCACTATCGTCCTCAATACTATAAAGAGAATAAGGAAGTAGTTCAGTTTTGTATGGAAACCCTAAGTCCAGAAACAGTAGACCAATATCAAACCGAAGAGCGCACCCTTATTCGGAAAAGGTATATGGTAAACAAGTCGAGAGTTGAGAATCTTTTAGACTGCATGGTTACAATCCCCTTTTCAACAGGCGAGAAAATCAGAACGCTATGTTCGGATTTAAATGAATTCCACAGAATGGATCAGTTTTCCGGAATGGATTCAATGGGGAAAGTGCTGAGATTACATCTACATAAAATGATAGATCGAACTCAGCACAGGCATTACTCAGGTAAAATTTCTTTTAAATAGGAGATTATTTAACAGCGGAGAGAATATCGTTTACATCGGGTCGCTTTTTATAATCCGTATCGTAATGTACATATTGAATAATGCCATTTTGATCTATTAAAAAAGTGGCAGGAATGGGCAACATGGGTTCGTCTGCACCATGCGATTCGGCCAGATCAATGCCGTTAGAGGCTAGTTTTTCAACCATTTTGGTTGGAACAAGATACTCAACATTAAATGACGTCATTAATTCATACCCTTGGTCTGAAATAAATTGGAAGTTAGATTTTGATTTAACCTTCATGTTTTCCAATGACTCACCGTTTTCAGCTGAAACCGCCATAATTAGAATACCCTTTTCACTGAAAAGATCTTCAGCTTCGGAGAGTTGAGATAAGTATTTTGTGCAATAAGGGCACCATTCACCGCGATAGAACACCAGCAAAATAGATCCCTTTGAAAGCGCATCGCTGAGAGATTGACTTTCACCATTAGCATCAGTAAAAGAAAAAGTTGGGGAAAGATCGCCCACTTTTATTTTCGACACTTCCTCTTGAGAAAAAAGAAAAGCACTAACAAGAAGGGCAAAGGCAAGGAGTAAATTCTTCATAGACTTGATTTATGTTTGTTTAGGCTGCAAACATCCACCTTTTTTTCATTTCAATGTCGACTTCCTTACCTTACTGCTTTAATTCAATCTAAATTGAAAAGCCTTTTAACTATTTGTTTCCAACTTTGTCTCGCCGTTGGTTTGTTGAGTCAGCCCGCGAGTTTTGTGGTTCAGTTGAAGAAGAATTTTGAACTTCCGAAAGCGACGTATTATTATGGAGACTATATAGAAATTAAAATAGGAGAGGATTGGATAGGAGGAGCCGTCACCCAAGCTGATAGCTCTAATCTAAGAGTTGGAAAGGAAATAGTTTCGATTTCGGAAATTGATGCCGTAAGAATTCGGAAAAGGTTATTGAGCCTTTTCGGGAGTGCTTTTCAAGGAGGGGGATTGCTTTATTTAGGAGTTGTATCAGCCAATAGTCTTATTAATGATGAGCGGCCTGTTCTAAGAAGTGGAGAAGCCATTGGCGGGGTGGCAGCAGTTGGAATGGGATTTTTATTGAAAAGAGTATCGTATCAGGACATTGAATTACACGAGGGATGGCAATTAAGAGTCATTCAGTTCTCAGAATAAAAAAAGCCCTTCAAAATGAATTGAAGGGCTTAAGATACTTAACTAGTTTTTGGGTTTACAAACCAGCAATCTCTAAATTAGAAGATAGTTTGGCTTGAACTTCAGCAAGGCTGTAGTTCTTAGACATATCAAAAAGAGCAGTGCAGCCATCTGTTCCGTAAACCTTTGCATATGATTTGTCATTCATTTCCACAAATCCAACCAAAGGAAGAAGACCCTCAGAAGTTTCTAAGTTCCAAGTCTTATCGATAGAATTGAAAACATATGATTCATTTTTACTTCCGTCTAAGGCTTTAATGTCGAAACGATTTTGGCTTGCCGTAATTTCATAGTCAACACCAGCAATAGTATGGGTTTCAGTTTCAGACTCACCTAATTCCATGGCCATTGGGTTGCTGCCCGACCAAAATTCAATAAGGTTGAAAATAACCACATCACCATAAACGGCAATGCTGTAAACCGGTATGATGTTTAGGCCGTAAAATATAAGAGTCTTAACAAATTTATTGTCAGCGACTCCGTCGTTCCATTCGTACAACTTCTGGGTGAGTTCAAAGCTTCCAAAACAAGAGCTAGTTGAAAAGGCAATGGTTAGGGCAAGTAAAAAGCTTAAAATGCGTTTCATAGGTTATGAGTTTAAATTTCATTAAAGAAAGCGAAGCAAATTGAATTGGGCAATAGAGAATCCTGCTTTTTTATCTTTTATTTCAGCCCATGACGTTTCACTATTTTTGTGCGATCAAATGAATTTTTAGAAAACGATGTTCGACAATCTAAGTGATAAGTTGCAATCTGCCTTTCAGATTCTGAAAGGCCATGGAAAGATTACAGAGATAAATGTTGCAGAATCACTAAAAGAGGTGCGCAGAGCATTGGTAGATGCCGATGTGAGTTTTAAGGTAGCCAAAGAATTTACCCAAAAAGTAAAGGACAAGGCTTTGGGAGAGAAGGTGCTAACCTCATTGCAACCCAGCCAGTTGATGGTTAAAATTGTTCGAGACGAAATGGCTCTGCTAATGGGTGGAGAGGCCGTAGAATTGAATATCAAAGACAATCCGTCTATTATTTTAATCTCAGGACTGCAAGGATCGGGTAAAACAACCTTCAGTGGAAAGTTGGCGTCTTATCTAAAAAGAAAGAAGAGCAAAAGACCTTTGTTGGTTGCATGTGATGTGTATCGTCCTGCGGCCGTGCAACAGCTCAGAGTTTTAGGAGAACAGATAGGGGTTGAAGTATTTCATCAAGAAGACAGCAAGGATCCAGTAGCCATTGCAATAGCGGCGGTGGAGCATGCAAAAAAGAATGGATTCAACACTGTTATAGTTGATACTGCAGGTCGTTTAGCGGTAGATAAGGAAATGATGGATGAGATTAGCCGCATACACAAAGCGGTTGTTCCTTCTGAAACATTATTTGTGGTAGATTCTATGACGGGTCAAGATGCCGTTAATACAGCAAAGGCCTTTAATGAAGTACTTAATTATGATGGGGTTATTCTAACTAAACTAGATGGTGATACTAGGGGTGGTGCAGCCTTAACCATCCGCTCGGTTGTAAATAAACCAATAAAATTTGTAGGTACCGGTGAGAAGATGGATGCCTTGGATATTTTCTATCCAAGTAGAATGGCAGACCGAATTCTCGGAATGGGGGATGTTGTTTCTCTTGTTGAAAGAGCTCAAGAGCAATTCAATGAGGAAGAAGCAAGAAAAGTTCAGAAGAAAATTGCTCAGAATAAGTTTGGATTTGATGATTTTCTCAATCAGATTCAACAGATCAAGAAAATGGGGAATATGAAAGACCTCATGGGGATGATTCCAGGTATGGGAAAGGCGCTTAAAGGGGTTGATATAGATGATAATTCCTTTAAACCCATTGAGGCGATGATTCATTCAATGACGCCTTACGAAAGGGAAAACCCCGGTGTTATTTCGGGTAGCCGAAGAAAGCGCATTGCAATGGGTTCGGGAACAAGTGTTCCAGAAGTGAATAGACTCTTAAAGCAATTTGAAGACATGAATAAAGTAATGAAAACAATGCAAGGAGGTGGTGGAAGAGCACTTTCTCAAGCAATGAAGCGCAGATAATTGATGGAGATAATAAGTGGAGTTGCCCTTTCGCGCAACATTAAAGAAGAAATTAAGGAAGAAGTTTCGGGTTTTCTAGACCAAGGCTTACGCAAACCAAAATTGGTTGCTGTTCTGGTAGGATTGGATGGGCCAAGTCAGACCTATGTGAATGCTAAGGTTAAAGATTGTCATCAGGTTGGATTTGAAAGCGAAGCAATCCGCCTAGACGAGAGTACTTCCGAGGAAGAGCTTTTAAGTTGGGTAAAGAAACTCAATGAAGATGCCTCAGTAGATGGATTTATTGTTCAACTCCCCCTTCCAAAGAAAATAGATGAAACCAAAATATTATTGGCTATTGATCCTTTAAAGGATGTAGACGGATTTCACCCTGTGAATATTGGAAATATGGCTTTGGGACTCCCTGGATTTGTGCCAGCGACGCCTGCAGGTGTAATGCAAATGCTTGACCGAAGCGGTATTGAAACCTCAGGAAAACACTGTGTTATTGTTGGAAGGAGTAAAATTGTGGGAATGCCACTGAGCATTCTTTTGGCAAGAAATTCCAATCCAGGCAATTGTACTGTTACGCTTACACATTCTAGAACGAAGAACTTAGAAGAGATTTGCAAAGAAGCAGATATTCTCATTGCTGCTTTAGGAAAACCTGGCTTCATTAAAGCAGATATGGTAAAGAAAGGCGCTGTGGTAATTGATGTTGGAATTAGTCGGGTGGAAACAGATACAAATGAGAAGGGATATCTTATTCAAGGTGATGTAGATTTCAATTCGGTATCAGACAAGGTGAGTTTTATAAGTCCTGTGCCAGGTGGAGTAGGTCCGATGACGCGTACATCATTGCTTACCAATACATTGAGGGCATATAAGCGCAGTTTTAATTTAAATTAATCTAAGTATTTAATGGGTTCAATTCTTTTGTTTTTTTCCATTGGGGGCGGAGAGATTTTAGTAATTCTTCTGATCGTACTTCTTTTCTTCGGATCCAACAGAATCCCTGAATTGGCTCGAGGACTAGGAAAAGGAATGAAAGAAATTCGGCATGCTACTGATTCTCTTAAGGAGGAGATCAAACGCTCTGCGGATATCGATACTTCCGCACTGAAAGACATAAAGGATCAAGTGGACCAAGGCCGTAAGGTAATGGATGAGGCAGAAGGTGCCATTAAAAGAGGCTTAAAACAATAAGCTTTGGATTATCTATATATTCTATTAGGTTTATTTTTGTTAGTGGTTGGAGCAGAATCACTAGTTCGAGGAGCCAGCGATATCGCCCTTCGATTCAAGATTTCGCCCATGGTAGTGGGTCTCACTGTGGTGAGTTTTGGAACTTCTGCCCCCGAATTGCTGGTTAGTTTGGAAGCGGCATTAAATGGACATCCCGATGTGGCGATAGGAAATGTGGTTGGAAGCAATCTTAGTAATATCGGACTCATTCTGGGTTTGACGGCCTTGTTTTTTAGTGTAGGGATTTCACGCAAGACCTTGAGAACCGATTATATCGTTCTCCTATTTATCAGCTTAATCTATTTTGCCTTGTTGTCATGGGATGGTAAAACAGGGTTTCTAGATGGTCTATTGTTATTGAGTTTATTGCTCATTTACGTTACTTGGTTAGTTTTCGAGAATAAACGTGAAAACAAAATAAAAGTAGAGGAAGGGCATGAGCATGCAAAACCCAATTATTCTGGACTTCTCTCATTCTTGTTTTTCGCTGCCGGTTTAGTCGCCCTGCGCTTTGGGGCGTCCTTTCTTGTAGACGGCTCAGTAAACTTTGCTCAATCCTTCGGAATTTCTGACCGTGTAATCTCTTTGACCATTGTTTCGGTTGGTACAAGTCTCCCAGAATTAGCCGCCTCGCTAGTTTCTGCCTTTAGAGGACATAAGGAAATTGCCTTGGGTAATATAATAGGGTCAAATATTTTTAATATTGGATGTGTGATTGGAATTAGTTCCATGATTATTCCGCTGGTACCTGATTCTAGCCAAGTTCTCTCATGGGATATGCCCCTCATGCTGGCTTTTACTTTAGCAATTCCTCTGTTAATGCTTATTCGGAGGAAGATGAATTTCAATTTTATCGAAGGATCCCTATTGGTTACGGGGTATATAGCGTATATTCTCTATCTTTTTTATTGATACCCCTAAAAATTTAGGGGTGAGCTGGCTTTGTTTGTATTTTTTTAATGAAATACTATACTTTTGCGCAAAATTATTCAACAATGCCAAATATTCGATTCCAAAGTCTCGAAGCTCTGTCCAGTAGAAAGCCAACTGAATTTATTGTTCCAGATGGCGGTGTTCCTACTTATTATGGGAAGCACGTATTCAATCAAAAGGCCATGCAGTCTTGGTTGAGTGCAGAAGCCTATAAGTCTGTAATGTCTGCTACCCAGCATGGCACCAAGATCGATAGAGCAATGGCCGATCAAATTGCTTCTGCAATGAAGGCTTGGTCTAATACCTTGGGTGCAACCCACTATACTCACTGGTTTCAACCATTGACGGGTGCAACAGCTGAAAAGCATGATAGTTTTTTTGAGCCTGCCGCCGGCGGACAAGCCATAGAGCGATTTGATGGAGGCATGCTCGTTCAGCAAGAGCCAGATGCTTCTTCTTTTCCAAACGGTGGAATTCGCAATACGTTTGAAGCAAGAGGATATACCGCATGGGATCCAACCTCTCCTGCTTTCGTAATTGGAAAAACACTTTGCATTCCTTCTGTATTCGTTTCCTACACAGGAGAAGCATTGGATTATAAAACCCCTTTGCTCCGTGCACTTCAATCAATAGATGTTGCGGCTGCTTCGGTTTGTCAGTATTTCGACAAGAATGTTAAAAAGGTGACCGCTACCCTAGGATGGGAGCAAGAGTACTTTTTAGTAGACAGTGCCATGTTTAAGGCTAGACCGGATCTTCTTCTTACAGGAAGAACACTTCTAGGTCATGCTCCAGCTAAGGGCCAGCAATTAGAAGATCATTATTTTGGTTCAATTCCAGAGCGTGTTATCATGTACATGCGCGAGCTTGAATACGAAGCGCATCTTTTGGGAATTCCTTTAAAGACTAGGCATAACGAGGTAGCGCCAGGTCAGTATGAAATGGCACCTTTGTACGAAGAAGCCAATCTAGCAGTAGACCATAACTCCTTAATAATGGATGTTATGGAGAAGGTAGCTCTTCGTCATGGTTTTAGAGTTTTATTGCACGAGAAACCGTTTGCGGGAGTAAATGGAAGTGGAAAGCACAACAACTGGTCACTAGCTACTGATACAGGAATTAACCTTTTAAGCCCGGGTAAAAACCCCAAGAGCAATTTACAGTTTCTTACCTTCTTTATCAATATAATTAAGGCAGTTCACACCCATGCAGACCTACTTCGTTCAAGCATTGCGGCCGCGAGTAATGATCATCGTTTGGGTGCAAATGAAGCTCCTCCTGCCATCATTTCTGTTTTCATTGGTTCACAGCTTTCGCAGGTGCTGGACGAATTGGAGAAAATTGAAGGTGGAAAACTCTCAGCAGAGCAGAAGACTGAATTGAAGCTCAATGTAGTCGGCAAGATTCCAGAAATCTTACTCGATAATACAGATAGAAACCGCACCTCACCCTTTGCCTTTACGGGGAATAAGTTCGAGTTTAGAGCAGTGGGTTCAACGGCTAACTGCGCCGGACCAATGACCATTCTCAATGCCATTCTTGCAAATCAACTTATAGAGTTCAAGGCGGAAGTAGATGCGCTCATCGAGAATAAAATGAAAAAAGATGACGCCATCTTTAACGTTTTAAAAGAATATATCAAGTCTTCTAAAGACATTCGTTTCGAAGGAGATGGCTATAGCCAGGCTTGGGCAGATGAAGCTGCTAAAAGAGGATTGAGCAATGTGAAAACCACTCCAAGAGCATTAGATTTCTTTGTTTCAGGACAAACCTTAGGCCTTTTTGAAGGATTGGGAATAATGAATCACAAAGAGGTGCATGCGCGCCATGAGATCATGCTCGAGAATTATCAGAAGAAAATTCAAATAGAGTCTAGGGTTTTGGGTGATATGGCTGGAAATCACATTGTGCCAACGGCCTTGAGATATCAGAGCTTGCTCATGCAGAATCTTCAAGGAATGAAGCAGGTATTCGACGAGGCCACTTTTAACCGATTGGCTAAGGTGCCTAAATCTATGATTGAGGAGATTGCAGAACGCATTACCGTGATTATAGAAAAGAGAGAAGCCATGGTGGAAGAGCGCAAAAAAGCAAACAAATTGGAAGATATGCGCGAAAGGGCAATTGCCTATTGCGAGAAAGTTTTACCCTATTTTGAGGCCATTCGCTATCAATCTGATAAACTAGAAATGCTAATTGACGATGAAGTCTGGACACTTCCTAAGTACAGAGAAATGTTGTTTATGAAGTAATTAAGAGTTCAATTTCTTTCAAAAGCCCCTTTTTTGGGGCTTTTTGTTTATTATTCGCTAGATTATAGCTTCGCTTGTAACTAAAGTTATATTTTAGCACGTTATAGGACCAAACATCGGTTAAAGCATGCGTAAAGGAAGTTTTCTCTTTATTCTCAGCCTCGCGCTGGCTCTTCAAGTTCCATTGCTCGCTCAGCGAGACACTGCTCCTGAAGAACAACAAACAGAAAGTAAACGGAAGGTAAAGGAGAAAAAAGTACAGGAAGAGTCGTCAGATGATGAAGACTCAGGGTCTACCGATCCAGCTAAAAAGGAAAAGAAGGTTAAGGCTACAGTTAAAGCTCAGGCGTATTACGATGCGAAAGAGTATTCTTTAGCGATCGACGTTCTGAAAGAAGCTTTTGGCAAAGAAAAAAGTCGGGAGAAAAAGACTGAAATTGCCTTTATGATGGGGGAATGTTACCGAAATCTCTTAAACTATAAACAAGCTGCTTCTCAATATAAGCGTGCTCTCAAGCTCGGTTATGGGTCAGAAGCACAGTATCGTCTGGCTGAGATGACGAAGTCTCAAGGTGAATACGAAGAGGCTATTCTAGAATTTGAGGCTTTGAAGGCCATGAGCCCAGGCGATAAAAGAGCCGAACAAGGTATCGAGACTTGTCGTTTAGCAGCCGAATGGAAGAATAGTCCAAGTAGATACATTGTTGAACCCACTGAAGAATTGAACACACGTGATAGAGACATGACTCCTGTTTATTCAGGTCGTCCTGGTACCTATGACGAAGTATTACTTGTTTCTTCTCGCGAAGGAGCCACAGGAAATAAAGAAGACGGTTGGACTGGCGAGTCGTTCATGGATATTTGGATGGCGGCCAAAGAAAGAAAGTCAGGTGGCAAAAAGAGCAGAGGAAAGAAAGGAAAATCACCCGAAATGGATGATGCGAAGTTCTCTACTCCAGTGCCATTAGATCCCATCATTAATAGTAAAGATCACGAAGGCACCATGACCTTCGACAGTCGTAGAAAAGAATTGTACATAACCCGTTGTCGCGTTGAAAAGTATGTTTCTTTAGGATGTGCCATTTATGTTACTAGTAAAAAAGGACAAACTTGGGAAGAACCGGAATTGGTTGTTTTAACGGAAGATAGCACTAAGAGTGTTGGACATCCTAGTTTTTCAGCAGACGATAAGATTATGTATTTCGCTGGAAATCTTGATGGTGCCGTTGATGGAAGCAAAGACTTGTGGATGACTACCTTCGATCGCAGATCGAAAAAGTGGAATCCAGCCACCAACTTGGGCCGTATTGTAAATACGGCAGGTGATGAGCTTTTCCCGTTTGTACACGATGATGGCTTTTTGTATTTCGCTTCCAATGGACTTCCTGGAATGGGTGGTTTGGATATTTTCAGAGTGAAATTGGGTGAGGATGGCATGCCAGTAGGTGAAGTGGAGAACATGAAGTATCCTATCAATACGGAGTTTGAAGATTTTGGAATTATATTAGAAGGAGGAGGTGCACAAAAAGGATTTATTACTTCCAATCGCAACTCCAAAAGCGGAGATGATATCTACACCATTTTTGAAGTTCCTCTTAACTTTCAATTGGAAGGAGTGGTTACCAGCAACAAAGATGGCAAGCCTGTTCCTCAAGTTACGGTGCGCTTAGATGGTTCAGATGGAACTTCTATTGTTGCGAATACAGATGGTAGCGGACGTTATATTTTCGAAAGAGATAAACTGAAGGAGAATACCAATTACAAAATCAGCTTTGAAAAGAAGAAGTTCTTGAATGGCTTTAGTGATGCTACCACCGTTGGTGTTCCTTTTAGCGCCTTTGAATACAATTCTTCCGAACGATACTTCTTAAACACACTGAAGGTAAACAAGGGCATTGAGCCTATCGAAGTTCCTATTGTACTTCCAAATGTTCTTTTTGATTTAGCAAAGTGGGATTTAAGACCAGAAGCAATGGTCTCTCTAGATTCGGTTGTGGCTATCTTAAACAACAACCCCAATGTGGTGATTGAATTGAGATCTCACACCGACTATACTGATACTGACGAAAGAAACAAGATCTTATCTCAGCACAGAGCAGATACTTGCGTAAAGTATATTATTACGAAAGGCATTGCGGCCGATCGATTGGTTGCAGTGGGTAAAGGAGAAGAAGAGCCATTTTCTATTCCTGAAGCCTATAAAGGTTTTGGAGCAGGAGAATTTACTGCAGGCGAAGTTTTAACGGAGTCATATATCAAGAAACTAACTGCTGCAAAGCAAACTATCGCAAACCAAATTAATAGAAGAACAGACTTTAAAGTGCTTCGCGATGATTATGTGCCGAACAGACCAGCACCAACGGTAGACGGTACTGGAGCCAAAGAGAAAGTAAAAGAAGTGGTGAAACGTCCGAAAGGAGAGTTTTATGTTCTGGAGAATGCCAGAGAAAGCTTTGGTGTAGTAGCCAAGAAAACGGGGATTTCAGTGCGAGATCTAAAATTGCTAAATGGCGGCTTGCGTGGAGTTCGTCCTTTTGAAGGATTAGAGCTTAAGATTACCCTAGATGGCGATTACGATGAATACGATGCCACTCATTACAGAGTAGAAAACGAAAAATCGTTGAAAGAAATAGCTAAGAAATTATCTATGGATGACAAAGATCTTGAAGACCTTAATCCAGATATTAGCAATAAAGACTTAGTTCCTGGATTGGTACTTTTGATAGAATAAACTCACCGCTTGCAACTGGTGATAGCCCTAGAACTTACTCTAGGGCTTTTTTATTTCTAGGCTTTGCCAAAGCAAGGCAACCATCCACTCTCGCTATTGTATTTTTGCCCCAATATGTCAAGTAAACGCTATTCAGAAAGAGGAGTTTCGGCTCAGAAAGAAGATGTACACAATGCCATTGCCTCTTTAGACAAAGGCTTGTTCCCCAAAGCATTCTGTAAAATTGTACCGGATTATTTAACGTCTAGTCCTGAGCACTGCATTGTTATGCATGCCGATGGAGCGGGCACTAAATCGTCTTTGGCCTATATGTACTGGAAAGAAACGGGTGACTTATCGGTTTGGAAAGGCATTGCCCAAGATGCTTTGGTAATGAATTTAGACGATTTACTATGCGTTGGAGCCAATGGTTCTATCCTTCTAAGCTCTACCATTGGTAGAAACAAGCATCTTATTCCAGGAGAAGTGGTGCAGGCTTTAATTAGAGGCACTCAAGAGCTGGTAGACGAACTGCGAAAGTGGGGAATGGAAATCCATCTTACGGGAGGAGAAACAGCAGACTTAGGAGATCTTGTGCGCACAGTGGTAGTGGATAGTACTGTAACTGCAAGGATGAGCCGGAAGGATGTCATTGATAATGCCAATATCAAAGCAGGCAATGTTATTGTGGGATTGAGCAGCTATGGCCAAGCCACTTATGAGTCGGAGTACAATGGCGGAATGGGAAGCAATGGATTAACCAGTGCAAGACATGACGTCTTTCATCATTATTTAGCAGAAAAATATCCTGAGAGCTACGATGCTCAGATTCCAAAGGAATTAGTCTACAGTGGAAATATGCGCTTGACCGACAAGGTTGCAGGAAGTCCGCTGGATGCAGGAAAACTGGTGCTTTCTCCTACGCGTACGTATGCTCCCGTTTTAAATGCCATCCTCCTTAAGCACAGAAACAAGATAGACGGTTTAGTGCATTGTAGTGGTGGAGCTCAAACCAAGGTTCTACACTTTGTAGACGCATTGCATATTATAAAAGACAATTTGTTTGAAATACCTCCCTTATTTAAAATGATACATGAACAATCGAATACAGATTGGAAGGAAATGTATCAGGTATTTAATATGGGACATCGTATGGAGATTTATTGTTCCGAAGAGGTAGCGCAAGACTGCATAGAAATTAGCAAGAGCTTTGATATTGAGGCGAAAATAGTGGGAAGGGTAGAAGCATCTGATCAAAAGAAATTGAGCCTGATAACCCCAAATGGGAATTACACTTATTTATAATGGCCGAAGCGGATCATTTATTAGAACGTTTAGAATCTTTACAGCAGCGCTTCAATGAAGTCAATGACTTGATTGTTCAGCCCGATGTGATTGCTGATCAAAGACGGTATGTGCAGTTGAATAGAGAGTACAAAGAGCTGAAGGATATTGTAGATGCTACCGCAGAGTATGTTCTGTTAAAAGCCTCTATTGCTGAAGCCAGTCAGATGCTCTATGAAGAGAAGGATCAGGAATTAAGAGATATGGCCCGTGAAGAACTTGAATCTTCTGAGCAGGCTTTAAATATTCTCGTTGAGAAGATTAAGCAGATGCTTTTGCCCAAAGATCCAGAGGATGCACGCAATGCGGTTTTTGAGATTAGAGCGGGAACAGGAGGCGATGAAGCAGCCATTTTTGCTGGAGATCTTGCACGTATGTATCAACGCTATTGCGAAAATCGAGGCTGGAAGGCACTTATAGTTGATTCAAGTGAGGGCACTTCGGGCGGATTCAAAGAGATTATAATGGAGGTGCAGGGCGAAGGTGCATTCGGTATTTTGAAGTTCGAATCGGGTGTGCACCGTGTACAAAGGGTACCAGATACAGAAACTCAAGGAAGAGTGCATACTTCCGCAGCCACGGTAGCGGTTATGCCTGAGGCCGATGAAGTGGATGTAGACATCCATCCATCTGAAATAGAATGGCAAACTTCTAGATCGAGTGGTGCGGGAGGACAAAACGTAAACAAGGTTGAAACTAAAGTACAGCTAACGCATAAGCCTAGCGGAATTGTAATTGTTTGTCAAGTAGAACGCTCTCAGCTTGGAAACAAGGAAAGAGCCATGACTATGCTCAGAACGCGTTTGTATGAGATAGAACTGAACAAGAAGTTAGAGAAGGAATCCGCCATGAGAAAGACGCTGGTCTCTACGGGCGACCGCTCAGCTAAAATCAGAACCTACAACTATCCGCAGGGTAGGGTAACGGATCATAGAATTGGCTATACGGTCTACAATCTTACCGATGTGGTGAATGGTGAAATACAATCCTTTATCGATGAGTTGCACATTGCTGAGAATGCACAGCGACTAAAAGAAGGCAGTGAAGCATAAAATGGGAAGAGAAGAACTGATCCGTCAGATTGGATTGAAAAAGTCGATGCTTTGTGTGGGATTAGATCCTGTACGTTCTAAGATGCCTGCCTTTCTCCAAGAGAAAGAAGACGGCCTTTTTGAATTTTGCAAGGCAATTGTGGAGGCAACGGCCGGATACTCTGTGGCTGTTAAGCCCAACTTAGCCTTCTTTGAGGCCGAAGGAGTAGAAGGTTGGAAAGCTTTTCAGAAGCTCTGCGATTATGTGAATTCAGAGTACCCTGAGCTTCTACTCATAGCCGATGCCAAAAGAGGAGACATTGGAAACACCTCCATGGCCTATGCTAAAGCCTTTTTCGAGATCTACGGCTGCGATGCCATCACCGTAGCACCCTATATGGGTTCGGATTCCGTCAAACCTTTTTTAGAATATACAGATCGCTGGACCATTGTTTTGGGATTGACAAGCAATATAGGTGCAAGCGATTTTGAAATGAAAAACTTAGAGGGTGGAATGCCTCTCTACAAAGAAGTGGTACATCAAGTATCGAACTGGGGCGGACCAGAACAATTGATGTTTGTAACGGGTGCAACTCAATCGGCTTATTTATCAGAATTGCGCGAAATGCTTCCAGAGTATTTTTTCTTGGTTCCAGGTGTGGGCGCACAAGGAGGAACTGTTGAAGAGGTTTGCAAATCGGCGATTACCTCTTTTGGCGGATTGCTCATCAATGCTTCTAGGAGTATTTTATATGCCTCCTCGGGTGAAGACTTCGCACTTGCCGCCGCCAATGAAGCAGCTTCCTTGCAGAGTCAAATGAAAGGCTTTTTATAGGTTTCAATCTCACCTTAGCACAGTTGGGAGAAGGGCCTAACTATGTTAAAATACACGCTCTTGAAACAATTCGCTCTAAATTGCCTTTTTAGTTTAGAAATAACATAAAACATGCGCATACTTTTTACACTCTTTACAGTTCTTTATTCTCTCAGTGGTATTTGTCAAACATGGCAACCCATTGCCAATTTGCCCAGCGGTAGACATCATCCTGTGGGTTGGGGCATAGATGGAAAGGGCTATGTGGTTACCGGAACCAATTCATTTGGCAATCCAACGAATGATTTTTACGAATACGATCCAACCAGTGATACCTGGACCACACTCACTCCCTTTCCGGGAAGCTCTAGAAGCTTTGCTATCGGTGCAGTCTACGAAGGCAAAGGCTATATGGGATTTGGCTCAGGTACTTTTGCCGATTTCAACGACTTGTGGAGATACGATCCTAGCATCGATCAGTGGGTTCAATTGGCTAGCTGCCCTTGCTCTGGAAGACGCCATCCGGCCTTTATTCCTCTCAACGATAAGATTTACGTAGGATTAGGAGACGATTTAATCAGCGGGAATTTAAACGATTGGTGGGTCTACGATATGATTGCCGACTCTTGGACACAGTTGCCCGATTTACCTGGCAATCCCAGACATCATCCCTATCAATTTAATGCGGGCAATTTAGTGTTTACGGGAATGGGGCACGGTGGGCCGATAATTTATAAAGATTGGTATCAATTTGATCCAGTAAGCAATACATGGACCGCAATGGCTGATTTTCCGGGCGAAGCGCGTGTCGCGGGTACTCAGTTTGATTACGACGGTTTTGGATTTGTACTGAGCGGCGATGGAGACAATCACAGCACCATGCCTACGGGCGAGATGTGGAGATACAATCATACCAATGATACTTGGTTGCAGTTTCCCCCACATCCGGGAGTAAGCCGTTGGGCTCCGGGTTCTTTGGTAATAGAGGATGTGGTGTATTTCTTCGGTGGCACCAATCGACAGACTTCTCAAAATCCGGTGGAAGCATTTAAATTTGATTTGGCACAGGCCAGTGTGGGCATCAACGAGAACAGGCTGGAGTCTTTTGCTTTTTACCCCAATCCCACCCAAGAAATGATTCGTTGGTCGAGCGAGTTGGCTGTAGAGAGTATAGAAATTCTGAATGCTCTAGGTTCAAAGGTATTTGAAGGAAGAATAGAAGGAAACCAATTGAATGTATCTTTCTTAAAGCAAGGTGTTTACCTGATTGAGGTGCATTTGTTGGATGGAAGAAGGCAAAGTGCCCGGATGATAGTGCAATAGTTTTTCGGTTGGAAAAGGAAAAACAATGAAGCCGTTTAAGCTTTTCCATAAACCAAGAGAACTTCCCCTGCTGGCTTTTCTTAGGTGAATGAACCCTTCCAACTTAAACCAAAAGAAGGGCTCAATGGTCTTTGGTGTTTGTGTGATTAGACTGCTGTAGACCAAGCTTATAACTTTCTAGGTAAGAAAGTAGAATAGCCTCAGAAACCAGCCATTGATGGAATAATAGCCTTCTATAATCGCTTTGTGCTTCTCCATTGAGTTTATGCGAAATTTGTGGAATGGCGAACAACAAACTCCTTGTAGAAGAACGACAAACCGATCTCGGTGCGTTTATGGTTGGAAGACTCTTGCCCTTCCGACAAAAGCGACAAGTGGGTCCCTTTACCTTTATCGATCATATGGGTCCCGCTACTATGGGGCCAGGGAATTATGTGGATGTAGATCAGCATCCTCACATAGGCTTGTCTACTTTAACTTATCTCTTTGAAGGGGAGATTGAGCACAGAGACAGCACAGGTGCCGTACAAGTTATTGGTGCGGGAGACGTGGGTTTTATGACAGCCGGCAGCGGTGTAACCCATACAGAACGAAGTCCTAAAAGTCAGCGCGGGGGCAAAGAATTTCGGATGCATGGCTATCAGATTTGGGTGGCTTTGCCGAAGGAGACGCAAGAAATGGCTCCGAGATTTGATTTTTATCCCCATTATGAGATACCTTCTCGAGAATATAACGGACTCAGCCTTAAAGTAGTGGCAGGAAAGGCTTTTGGATTGGAGGCTCCTCTGCAGGGCTACACGCCTTTGTTTATGGTAGATATCCTCTCTAAAGAAGAAACCACCCTAGACCTAACAGGACAATTAGAAGGAGAAGTGGCCTTTGTAATTGTAAAGGGTTCTATACGCAGTCAGGGGCAGGTGGTGCATGCCGGACAAATGCTTATTAGCAAGACCGACGATGAATGTGAAATCTGTTTGGACGCCCATACTCAGATTTTACTCTTTGGTGGGGAAAGATTAGAGGATGAAGCTTTCCTCCTGTGGAATTTTGTGTCGCACAGTAAGGCCCGTTTACAGAAAGCCAAAGAAGATTGGGAGAATAAAAGATTCCCGCAAGTGCCAGGAGATACCAGCTATATTCCCTTCCCAACACCGAAGAAATAACAGTAGCCTGCATTAGTCAAGGTGCTTTTTACCTCCCCTTGCAATCCGCACAAGAGAAAGAGCGTTCTAAGGCAGACATTTCTATGCAATTGGATTTAGAATGGGAAAGCGGGTTCTTTGGAGCCATAAGAAGCCATAAAAAGAAAGCGGTATAAAAGGAAGCAGGGAGAGAAAGAAATGAAAGTACGAAGGCTATTCTTTGGTATGTTTGGGCTAATGTTGCTCGCGTTGGCGGGTATTTTATTTATTCCAAGAAGCTATGATGTTCCGGTCTTTATTGAAAGAGAAGGAACCCAGTATTGGAACTTAAGTACGGGTTCTGTTATTGGATATACTCAGATCGCTTCGAAATCGATAGACCCAAAGACTCCCATCCTTTATCTGCATGGCGGTCCGGGTGGAAGAATAAGCGATGCGGTAATAGAGGCTTTAGCGCCCTTGTCTGAACTAGGCCATTCCCTCTATTTCTATGACCAAGTAGGAAGCGGACATTCCAATCGACTGCAATCTATTGAAGACTATTCGGTAGAAAGGCATACCCAAGATTTAGCTGAGATTATTGACAAAATAGGGGCCAAGAAGGTAATTCTCATTGGTCATTCATGGGGAACCATGCTAGCGGCGCACTATGTTCAACAACATCCAGATAAGGTAGAGCGGATGATTTTGGAAGGACCAGGGCCGATTTTACCCATTAACAAGAGCCTAGTCCATGCACTTCCGCCTGACAGCTTAGGCCTGGTGAATCCTGAATTTACCAATGAAGAAGGAAACCGAAAAGCCTATAATCTCAGGGCTCGCTTTATTCTCAAATGGGCGAATCGCTTCCATAGCAAATGGGCATCGGACCAAGAAGTAGATGCTTTTTTTACCTATTTGAATGGAGAATTGAATAAATCTACTTCCTGCAAAAGCAGTGAGGCTGCAATCTATCCGGGTGGAAGTGGCTATTACGCACACATTATGACCGTACAGAGCTTTAATGAGGTAGAGGAGGGAAGGGAAGTCCTTTCTAAATCTAGCTTGCCGGTTCTTGTTTTAAGAGGACAGTGCGACAACCAGAAATGGGGATTTACCCAAGAGTACATCCATCTATTTCCTCATTCGCAGCTGCGGATCATAGAAAATGCTGGACATGATTTGATTGCGGGAAATAGGGAGCAATACATCCAATGGATGGAAGATTTCTTAAGAGAGGCTCAAGACAGCGCTTCTCTTTCCAACTAAAAACAGCGGGCTTACTTTATTTGCCACCAAAGTGCAAAAGAGTGATGTAGATTTACCTTTTAAGAAAGCAAAAAGCCTATGAAATCGGTAGTATCTACAATCCTTATGCTGGTGGGACTAGCCCATTGCGCCTTCGCCCAAGAGGCAGAGACTTCAAAGGCTTATGCAACCGAAACAGGCCTTTCGTATTACAGTCAAGAGGAGATGAAGGGCGATGCCTATCGGCAAGAGATGTGCGTGGTAGACCTGTACTATCCAACCGAAATTATAGATTTTCCCACCATTGTTTGGTTTCATGGAGGCGGACTTACCTCAGGCGAACGATATATTCCAGAATATCTGAAAAACAAGGGATTTGCCGTAGTAGCCGTGAGCTATCGATTGTCGCCAAAGGTAAAAGCGGTGGACTGCATTCGAGATGCAGCAGCGGCCACGGCTTGGGCATTCAATTCCATTGAAAAATATGGGGGGAGCAAGCGGTTGATTTTCGTTTCAGGAATGTCTGCAGGTGGATATTTGGCCTATATGATTGGTTTAGACAAGGAGTATCTAGCAGCGGAAGGCATAGACGCCAATAAAATAGCTGGACTGATTCCCTTTTCGGGTCATGCCATTACGCATTTTACCGTTCGGCAGGAGATGGGCATTGCCGGAGAGCAGCCCATCATAGATAAAATGGCGCCTTTGTACCATGTGAGAGCCGATGCGCCCCCGCTTTTGATCATTACGGGTGATAGAGAATTGGAACTCTTGGGAAGATATGAGGAGAATGCCTATATGATGCGAATGCTAAAGGTGGCAGGACATGAACGAGTGAAGATCTGTGAGCTAGATGGATCGAACCATGGGCAGATGGAATATGCGGCTCTTCCGCTTTTAGTGCGCGAGGTGCAGGCTTTGACGAAAGAGATCAAGGGATTCAGTAAATAATGGGTTTTGCTCAATAGAGCAAAGGAGAAGAGGCTTTCGTCTATGGTTGTTGGGAAAGGAGCAAAGAGTTCATTCTCGTTCTTGGGTTCTCTCTAAGGCGTTAGGAAGTAAAGGGTATTCCTTTGGTTTGATTTCTTGCTTTGGCCTGAGGGCGGATGTGGGCTTAGGGACTCAGATATCGGTTGAGAAAGTGGCTGATGTGGGCTTCTACTTCGGGAATGTCTTTGGAAACGACGTGCGATCCTAGTACGTGGTTCTCAGCATTGGGTAGGGCGATGGCTTGTTTTTGGCTTTCGTCTGTGCCTAACTCATCCATCATTTCCAACATGGCGGAAACTTTTACTACGGGGTCCTGATGTTCTTCGTCTTTGTAGTAATACAAACAAAGTACGGGCTGGTGGATTTGGGCAAAGGTGGAAGGAAGCATGGCGGTTTCGATGTATTCTTGCAATTGAACCAACGCTTCTAGTCGGTATTTTCCATTCCAATAGCGCTCGTAGGTGTCGGTGCCATTACCTGCGAAATTGTAGTTCGATTGTTTCACTATACGCGCAATCTGCAGTCCCCATGGATTGTTGAGCAGCCAAGCATTGGGATCGTTGATGGCAATATTTGGTGAGAGCAAGACAAGTGCATAGACTTCAGGATAGGCAGCAGCGAGTTGCAAGGCGAGGCTAGCTCCCGTAGATGTGCCCATAAGAATGACTTTATTCCCTAGTTGTTGGCCAATTGCCAGGGCTTCTTTGGCACTTTCCCACAAATTATCGGGACTTAGATTCACTAGCTGTTCGGTGGTATCTATACCATGTTGGGATAGACGAGAAAGATAGAGGTTGCAGCCAAATTGCTTCGCCATGTTTTGGTGTACGGGATTGCCTTCTTCTCGGCTGGCACTAAATCCATGTAGATATACAATGGCATATTCGGTCTTGGTATGCAGACTATCGTTCCAAATAATTTGGGCGTCGTTATCGGGTTTTAGCTTGTGGCGCTGTTCTTTTTGGGCTATATAGGCTTCTAAGTACTGAGGATTCGTGGGTAGCTCGGGAAGGGTGGTTTGGTAAACGGGTGTGCTGGGAGAAGGACCTAAAGAATAGACAAGAGCCAAGACGAGCAAGGTTCCCAATAGTCCACGAAACAAAACTTTTTTACTAAACATTGTACGCTTCTGTTTTAAGAAAAGGGCTTCCATTGGCTTTAGAAAAGAAGGAAATGGGTGTCTACCCTTTTCTCCTTTTGATTGCCATTGGAGGGCGGAAACTAAGCATAATAAATTGAAATGGAAGCAGTGGTTTAGTGGGAGATTCTGTGGTGTTGGGTGAAGCTATTTTCTCTTGCTGGGTTGTTTGCTTAGGAGAAAAGATGCAGAGATTGTTTTGAGTTTTCTTATTGGGTTGCACGCCAAGGCACGAAGACGAAGAGAGTAGTTTTTTGGTTGCACGCCAATACGCATAGACGCAAAGGATTTTTATCAAATTGCTCACAAGGGCGCTAAGCAAAGAGGGTTTTAGTCGTCTATTGGATCTAAATGTCAGACATGAAAAGAGGAATGAAACATTCTCGTAAGGAGTTGTTTACAACATAGTTTGTTTATATACAGGAATCACTACTTTCGTACTTTCGTTTCGGTTCAAAGGCAAGATTTAGTAAAAAGGAAGCCTAAATCTGTTTAAAAAAGGAAAGTAGAAAAGTAGGGGCGAGAATCTGTCCCACTTTTTGGAAAAGGGTTGAGTGGGCATACCAGTTAATAAAGGAGTTGAACGCGATGAGAGAGGTAAGCAATGCAAATTAAGAAGACCATCGATTTCCTGAATGACTACAGGACTAAGTTGGAAAACAAGAAGAACTGGAAGCACGCTGAAAAATTTGTGCATGTTCTAGAAGAGCTAAGGCAAATGGACTTTAATGCGAGTCAGATTGAGAGACTGAATTCAGAACTGCTGGTGGTTCTTAAAACCTTTGAAATTCAAAAAGACAATATTGGCATTCGCTATGAGCTCAGGAGCTTCTTAAAGTTCCTTCGAGCAGAGTATTCTATCATTCCACCCAATTACAATTTATATATCGGTCTATTAGTTGGAGTGTTGGTCTCGGCCGTTTTTGGAATTATATCCGCCTCTATTGGCTTAGTATTGGGCGCTGCGGTGGGCTATCTTTTAGACGATAAAGCCGCCAAAGAAAAGCGCCGATTGAAGACCCAATTGGACCGATACCTTTTCTAGGCCTTTGTGGACAAAGTCAGTTGAAATGCCGCCCTAGTCTGAGCGGCCATCTAGCTTTCTGATTTGAAGCGGCCGATTCATCTTGAAAGAGTAAATCTTGCCATTTTAAAAGGCAGACGCCTGAAATGGAAAGAGGAAATATCCTGAAGAAAAGAGAAAGTAGGCTGCAAGCTAAGCGGATCTTTCTGCAGAGTGGG
>JAFMBM010000031.1 GCA_017858515.1 Cryomorphaceae bacterium
GGTTTGGGTGGTGTCTGAATCTAAGGGGATCTTGAATTTGTGAGTGAATGCTAATCTTTAAAACCCTAGCCGAGGGTTTGGATTACTCGGCTAGGGCGGATGGGTGATTTAATTGAAATCCTCTTCGGATTCTTCTTCTTCTTGATCTACTTCGTCTTTTTTATGGGCGCTTTGTTGTATTTCTCTGTTTAATCGGTACAACTCAAAAAAGTTGGAGTCTACACTCTCGAAGACACGCATGCTTGGGTCGAGGTCTGATTTTAATAGTTCAATTAAGTCTTCCTGTTCTTTGCTAATTTGTCGTAGCAATTGGGTGCGTTCCTTTCTGCGCTCCGAAGGAAGTAACATTCGCAGGGAGAAGGAATCGAATAAGCTTTGTGCGTCTTCTTGGCATTTCTTAGCTGTTGTATGTTCGTTGATTTCTACTTGTATCTCCTGAGCTAACTCCAAAATATTGGCTGCCTTGGCAACCATTTGTTCTAGATTACATCTAAGAAGTTCTCTCGGACTGATTTGCGATAAATAGGCATACTCCTTGCGGTCGGCTCTGCTGTGAAGTGAATATAGTATCCCTGAAAGCTGAGATAATTTCTGATTTAACTCTTCCCGTTCTTGATCTCGAATATCAGCATAGGGCAAAGACATCTGCTCCTCTTTGCGGATGCTTTCTTCTAATGCCAATTTCTTTTGCTCAAAAAGCAAAATTTGATCTTTTACTAAGGTCTCCTCAGTCCATAGTGCTTCCCTCGTCTTTAAGAAGTTGGAAAGCTTGCGCAGCATATACTGCCTGTTTCTTTGAAGTTTATTCATTTTAATATATTTTAAATTATACTTCATTGTCAGAACTTTTCTGACTCTACAAATAAAAAAATAATCTCCCAATCGTTTTTACCGTATTTGGAATTTTTGAAAAATATTTTTGCTGATTACGGATTTTAATTTTATTCTTTTGAAATACAATATTTTACATTCTATAATTCGACCTGATGTATCCATAAATATTCTGAATTTCTCTTAAAATCATCTAAATCTCTGTCTAAATTAGATTATTTTAGACTTCTATTTTTCCTATAAAATATCATGTTCTGTTCAAAACCCCTTCGCAAGTCGTTTAAATCCACTCCTTTTTGTTGGGCCCTTTTTCCACTCCTCTTTTAGCAGTTGATTCCAAATAATCACTTTTCAATTCGCCGTTCATTTCTTCCTTGTGAAGTCCCTTCCTAGCAGTCCATTCACCCAACTTTTATCCACTTATCCTCCTCTCTTACGAGCTAGCCTTTTTCTCCCGCTCGAGTCTTTCATTGCTTTGAGATCGATTCTTTACCTCCCAACGACTTTGCTCCATCCCAAGGCGACTGTTCTCCTTCTCCCCTTCCTTTGCATGCTCCCCGCAACGGTTTTGCTTATGCTCCCACTTATTGATGTCATTCCCTCGTCGATTTTTCTCGTACTCCCATTCTATTCGCTCATCCCCTCCTCCCCGTTCCTTATCCTCCCGTTGGCACCGCTCATTCTCCCAATGAATCTGCTCATCCTCCCGCTGAGGTTCCTCATCCTCCCGTTCAAACTCTTTATTCTCCCGCTCTTTGCCCTCTGCCTCCGCATTGTCTTTCCTTATCCTCCCGCTCTTTACACTCTGCATCTGCATGATCTCCCCTCAACCTCTAACTCTTTGCGCTCTGCATCTGCATTGAATGTTCTTATCCTCCCGCTCTTTAGGCTCTGCCTCCTCAGTAGGTAACCTCATCCTCCCATTGTTTGCATTCTGCCCCTGCAGTACTTCACCTCATCCTCCCGCTCTTATCACCCTGCCTCTGCATTGCTTTTCCTCATCCTCCCGCTCCTTTCGTTCTGCATCGGCATTATCTCTACTCATCTTCCCATTTGTGCTCCTCCCCTCTGCAAGGCCTTTACTCTCTTTCTCGCCAGCAATTCTCCTCGCTTCTTATTTCTTTCTACACTTCTCGTTATCCTTCTTCCGGCTGAAATCAACTAAGCTCAACCAAGCCCTTCTTGGTGTATTCTCTACGCGTTCGGAACCAAAGATTCCTATTTATTCTATTCTATCTCTTCTCTGTTTCCCTAGGATATCGGAGCATGCTCTTTTGCTTCAGTTCAAATACCTTAAATTCTGCTTGTCAATTCTTCTTATTTCACCTCAGTTATTCATTGACTATCAATCAAAAAACATTTCTCCTCTCCCTTTCGAATAGAACCGAAAAAGAAATCTCTCAATAATAAAGGCCATTCTCTTTTAAACTATGCACGCTGACATCCTGCCAACAACTCTCTCAGACTATTTCAAAGCCTACTATTCCTCTTTTATTATCAGACTTTCTTCCATTATTCGAACATTTCCTCTATTATTGTACTTTATACTATAAGTCAACCCGTTCGTATATGCCCAATTCTACTTTTATGCGCCGCATTCTAAGCATTGCTTCTGCTGGCCTCTTGTGTTCTGCCTCCCTAATAGGTCAGGTTTCTGTCATAGACTTCAGCAGTTCACACCACCATTTCACTGGTTTTGGGGGATGCAATTTTTCTGTGGTTCCCGATCCTGCGGTTAGTAATAATGTAATGGGACAGTTTGTGAATAGCGGCAATATTTGGGAGGGCGCCTTTTTAGATCTACCTTCTAGCGTTCTGCTCGATAGCAATCAGATTATCAGCCTCGATTTCTATAGTCCAAACTCAGGTTCTAATGACATTATCCTAAAACTAGAACGAGGGCCAATGGCCGATATTGAGGTGCTTAGAACTACCCAGGGCAGCGGTTGGAGAAATATTCAATTCGATTTTAGTCAGGCTGTTTTCTCTGGCTCTAGCACCCCTGCTGTTGGAAGTGGAGCCTTTAGTCGATTGGTTCTTTTTATAAATGGCAGTCAGCCGATTGCCGGCACCTATGGTTTCGACAATATTACATACACCAACTATGGCTCAAGTCTTTCTCTTGATGTAACCTATAATCAGTTGGTATGGGAAGACAATTTCAACTATCAAGGTCCGGTAAATCCCAACGATTGGTTCTTAGAAGTAGTTCCACCCAATCCATGGGGCTGGCACAATGGCGAATCTCAGCACTATACGAGTAGAAATGACAATTCATTTGTCTCCAATGGTATGCTCAATATTGTAGCTAAAAGAGAAACTTACAGTGCTTACGGACTTACACTCAATTATACCAGTGCCCGATTGAATTCGAATTTTTCTTTTACCTATGGAAGAGTAGATGTGCGTGCTAAACTGCCTCGTGGCGATGGAACCTGGCCAGCCATCTGGATGCTGGGTACGAGTATTGGCAATAATGTAAATCCTTTTACTCTAGGTTGGCCCGATTGCGGAGAGATAGACATTATGGAGCATTGGGGCAACGATCAGGATCGCATTCACGGTTCGGTTCACACCCGAAGCAGTTTTGGAGCAACGGTAAATACAGGAACTCGTGTGGTACCTACTTGCAGCGATTCGTTCCACGTTTATTCAGTAAACTGGTCTCCCAATCAACTTACGTTTCTCATAGACGATGAGATCTTTTACATCTACAATCCAACAGTAAAGAATGCTGCCACATGGCCGTTTGATAGCCCTGAATTTATATTACTAAATGTGGCCATGGGAAGCTCTTTCTATACTATCGATCCCAATTTCACTCAAGATGCAATGATTATAGATTATGTGCGGGTGTATCAAGATGGCATTGGCTTGGAAGAGCGATCCTCCCTTAACGATGTGCGCGTGTATCCCAATCCGAGCTCTCAATTTATTCAGTTAAAGGCGCAATCAGTTACCGAATTTGTGATCATAGACCTAGCTGGGAAGGAAGTAATGAGCCAGCAATTCAATGGCGATGAAAATCCTGTAATAAGTGTAGAGCACTTAAAGCAAGGTGTCTATATCTGGAAGGCATTAGAGGCAGGAAGTTGGCAGCAAGGCCGACTGCTCATTCAAAGAGACTAGGAAAAAACAAAGCCGAAGGGATGATTATCTCTTCGGCTTACAAGTACACCTTTCGGTTAGCTCTATCTCCACTCCAGGGAATAACTTTTCGAGCGCAGCTCTATTCTCTTCATCGAGATAGGTATTTCTCAAATCTATTCTTTTGAGGGATTTAAATCCGCCTACATAGACAGGAAGTTGATCAATATCGGTATCCCAAAGATCTAGGAAGACTAAGTCGTTAAAACCCGTTAAGCTATCGGGGAATACCAAAGGATTGCGGGAAAGTCGCAACTCTTTAAGGCCTTTCATTTCAGACAAGGCAACAGGGAAGAACTCCAAGCGGTTCTTTCTTAAGTCAATTTCAGAAAAATTTTCCTTCAATAACTTAGGCGGAAGGTCCACCAAGCGATCAGACGAATAATCTGCCTTTTGGGCTTGAGATAAAAGGGGAAGGGCAATAAGCAAAAACAAATATTGGCTCTTTCGCATAGAGCAAAGTTCGGCTATCGCTTTGAAACTTTATTATTGGAAATGGCTCTTTGTCTAGAGCATTTAAATCGCTGAATTTCTTCACTGCGCTTGGCATTGTGCTTTGTTGCTCTGCCTTGCACCCGCTCACGCCACATCTTGAAACTAGAGGATTTCATTTCCCTTCGCATAATCTGTATAACCTCTTTTTCAGCCACGTTAAACTGCAGCCGAATAGCGTCGAAGGGAGTTCTATCCTCCCAAGCCATTTCTACAATGCGGTCGATCTGTCTTTCTGTAAGTTCAATAGAAGGCATGCTAATACAACTCATTTATGCGAATAATGTTTTCGCTATTCGATCGAAAGCAATAAGTTGCGCGCTTCCTTGGAGTCGATGAGCAATTGGTTCTTGAGCTCATTTAAATTTCCAAACTTCTGCTCTGAACGCATGCGGTGTAGAAAATCAATTCTCAAAGATTGACCGTAAATATCTTGGTTGAAATCGAAGATATGCACTTCAATTCTATGGGAACTACCCTCTACAGTAGGACGAAGCCCGATATTACACATCCCCTTATACGATTTGCCATTTAGTTCAATCCGCACGGCAAAAACGCCCATGGCCGGAAGTAATTTACTAGAGTTACTCAGCTCTAAATTAGCCGTTGGAAAACCAATAGTCCTGCCTAATTGATCTCCCTTGCTCACCCATCCAACCAAAGAATAAGGATAGCCTAAGAACTCATGGGCACGTTCAACATCACCCACTTCCAAAGCCTTGCGCACTTTGGTACTACTGATTGCAACGGCATCAATATCCATAGCTGGAATCTCTTCGACCTCAAAGCCATAAAGTGGACCAAATTCTTTGAGACGATCAAAGCTTCCCTCTCTATTCCTGCCAAAATGATGATCGTAGCCAATAACCAAACGCTTTACCCCAATCTTTTGAACCAAGATATTTCGAACATATTCCAAGGTAGTGGTGCGTGAAAACTCCTTAGTGAAAGGATGTATGATGAGGTGATCAAGACCCGCCTTCTCCAATAATTCAATCTTCTCCTCAATGGTATTCAGCATTTTCAAGTCTACATCAGGCTGCAAGACTTGCCTAGGATGGGGGTTGAAGGTTAGAAGCACGCTCTCCCCTCCCGATTTTTTCGCCACTTCAATCAAACGATTTAAGATGGTTTTATGACCAAGGTGCACTCCATCAAAAGTACCCGTAGTAGCGACTGCGAAAGGAATTGTTTCAAATTCCTCAATGGATGAATAAACCTTCATTCGTGTCTTAATGCTTCAATAGGATCTAGGTAAGCCGCGCGGATAGCAGGGTAAAGTCCGCTGAGAACACCCACTCCCAAACAAACAACAATGGCCAATCCTAGCCAATCCCATGGAATAAAAAAAGTGCCCCCTACAACCAATGCTACCACATTGCCAATGGCAATTCCCAAAGCACTGCCCGTAAGTCCACCGAGCTGAGAGATTACAATGGCTTCAATTAAGAATTGAAAAAGAATGGCCATTCTAGTAGCCCCAATGGCCTTGCGCGTACCAATTTCACGCGTTCTTTCGGTAACACTAACCAGCATAATATTCATTAGTGCAATGGCAGCACCCAACAGAGTAATAAATCCGATAGCCGCAGCGGCAATAGTAACATACCTTAGATTGTCTAGGAGAGATTCCGCAATATTATCGCTCTTGGTGATGTTGAAATTGGTTTCTTCCTTGGGTGAAAGTTTGCGCACATTGCGCATCATGGCGGTCGCCTCCCCAATGGTAGCATCCATACTGAACCCATCTTTGGCCATCACATTAATACTGTAGCTTCTGTTCGGAGAAGAATACGCATAGCGAGCGTTCGTATAGGGAATGAGGCCTACTTTATCTCCACCAAAACCTACCGCATTTCCTTTGCTAGCTAAAATGCCAATCACCCTATACCGAAGACCTCTAGCCGTAACCACTTTATTGAGTGGACTCTCTTTACCGAAGAGGTAGACCAAATCGCTGCCAATGATCATCACAGGGCTTCCCAACTCAATTTCTGTCTTGGAAAAGTTTCTCCCCTCCGTAAGCACATAACCGCCCGTAGTGAGGTAGTTGGGGTCTGCCGCCCAAATCTGAACATTCGGATTGGTTTTCTCGCTACCCACCTTGAGTTCAGCCATACTTGTAGCGATGTATGAAAGGGAAACCGTAGCACCTTGATAATTGAAAAGCTCCGCAAAGCGCACTGCCTCGTTGAATTGGATAAAAGGAAACACCTTACCCTTCTCTCCCCTTCTATTAATAGTAACGCTTGGGCCTCTATTCTGAATGGTAAAAGTGTTCGCTCCCAATTGAGTAAACTGACCCGAAAGGGATTGCTTGAGCGCATCTAGACTAGTGAGAATACCAACCAACGCCATAATGCCTATTGCAATAATAATTACAGTAAGAACAGCCCGTAAGGCCTGACTGCGGATGGAAGACATGGCCATGCCGATGTATTCTTTCCAGAGCATTTTTTGCATGCGTTAAATGTACGAAGCTAGACTTGTACTGTTATCAATTTTCCTGACTTTACTAGACGCACAGCCAAGAATGTACAAAGTAAGACCAATAGACCCGAAGCCAAATAGGGAATTCTAAAATCCATACCATACAACCATCCACCTAAAATAGGCCCCACTACTCTTGCCAAGGAGTTAAACGATTGAGAAGAACCCAAAATGGCACCTTGTTCTCTAGCTCCGCTTAAGCGAGAAAGCAAACTGTTTATAGTTGGCGTCAAGAAGGCATTTCCCAGACTAACTACCGCCAGAGAAGGAAGCTCCCACAATAAGAAATGCTCTTTGGGAGCAAAGGGCATTAGGGTAAGTCCAGTCATCATCAGCAGCGTTCCAGATATAAGAAGATTGCGTTCACCAAACCAAATGTTCAGTTTTCCTATAAATCCCCCTTGTATAATGGCCGCGAGTAGACCGATGTACAAAAACATATAGCCTACTCCTTTCTCAGTAAGACCAAATTCTGCCACCCAAAAGAGGGCAGCGGTAACCTGCATCATAGAGAAGGCAACCATAAAAATGAAGCTAATAATCATTAAATCCCCAATAGCCACGCGCTTCAAGGCTGATCCCAGTTTCTCTAGCGGGTTGATAAATAAACTGGTCTTTTCAGATCGCTCAACCAATGTTTCTGGCAATAGAAAATAGGCGAGAATTAAATTGAAAAAACTGAAGCCAGCGGCCGCATATCCCACGGCATCTATACCATAATCTGCTTTTAAGAAGCCTCCAATGGGAGGACCAAAAATAAATCCAAGTCCAAATGCAGCCCCAATTATTCCAAAGTTCTTAGCTCTTTTCTCGGGCGGAGTGATGTCAGAAATAAAGGCTTGGGCTGCCGAAATATTGGCTGCAGCGATACCGGCTAGCAATCTTGACAGAAATAAAATAACCAAAGAGAAACTAGAAAAAGCGAATAAGATATAAGAAAAGCCCATGAGCAGCATGCTTCCCATTAGAATAGGTCTTCTTCCTAATCGATCGCTTAATCCTCCCCAAAAAGGTCCAAACAAAAACTGCATAGCCGAAAAAGAAGCGGCCACCAATCCGATCACCCAACCCGGCGCACCTAGTTCGCTAGCGTGAATGGGGAGTATCGGAATGATAATTCCAAAGCCCAGTAAATCGATAAAGATGGTAATGAAAATTACCAAAAGCGGTCTTGGTTTCATCGAATGCGAAAGTACTTTAGGCAGAAAGAGTACAAGTGGATTTTATTGTTACGATTTCTCAATGCCTTAACTACTAGAAATACCTAAGCGTTAACCCATCTGAAGCCAACTGTACCGCATTAAAATGCTTCAAAGCCTCCTCTCGCATGGCAAACCGATTTTTATAACGCACTGAAAAATGGCCTAATAGTAAATCCTTCACTTCGGCTATGGAGGCAATTCGAGCAGCATCTGAAGCAGTAGAGTGCAAGGTTTTCTCCGCTAGGTGCCTATCAATCTCTAAAAAAGTAGACTCGTGATACAAAAGGTCTACCCCTTTGATGTGTTCACATATTTCCTCCGAATACGCTGTATCGCTGCAAAACGCATAGGATTTAGGTTTAGGAGGATCGAAAGTAAGCGTACTGTTGAGATGAATGTTTCCGTTCTCATCTTCCCAATCGGAGCCTTGTTTGATTCGTTTAAACCAATAAATAGGTACTTCCAATTGTTGAGCAAGGGTGCTATTCAAAGTTCTTTCTGCGAGCTTTTCTTGAAATCGAAAGCCCCAGCTAGGCACAGAATGTTTGAGTGGAAATGCATGAACAGACAAGCTGTCATCTGAATGAATCTCTTCCGCCACTCCCTCCTTTAATTCATGAAAGATGAGAGGGAACTTCAACCAAGTATTAGAAAGTCTAAAAGTTAATTTCAATACGGATTGCAAGCCAGGAGGACCGTAAAGATGAAGCTCCTTGGTTCTGTTCAGCAAATGAAAAGACGACAACAAACCAGGTAAACCAAACCAATGATCGCCATGTAAATGGCTTATAAATATGTGATTTATACGATTAAAGCGAATTTTCATTCTCCTCAACTCAATCTGACTTCCTTCTCCGCAATCGATTAGAAAGTGTCTATCTCGCATGACAAGATGCTGAGAAGTAGGATTAGAATAGACGGTAGGCGTTGCGCTACCGCAACCTAAAATATCGAGACTAAAACCCATTCGGGTTTAGTGTCGTACGATCAATCTACGGGCAGCAGATTGATTTTTGCTGGTAAGTCTAAGAATGTAGAATCCGTTTATTAAATGTTCTGTTCTCAAACGGATATTACCACCATCGGGCATATGGATTCCTTTTTCAACGGACTTGCCTAACATATCTAAAATCTCATATTCAATCTCTTCATTCTCACGATTGATACGGATATCTACAAAATCGCTTGCGGGGTTAGGAGAAAGATTGAATTCAACCTTTTGATCGTCGAAAACAGAAGCTGGAGGTAATACCGTTAATTCAAAAGTGAAAACCGCAGGAGCCACTGTATCTACCAAACCGGGTACATTGATCACAAATTCGGTATTCACGCTCATAGAGTAGTTTCCCTGTTGAGTAGGCGTACCCACAAGACCGATGCAACCGTGTGCACCACCAATCCAAGAACAATTTGAATTATCACAATTGTATGACATTCCGGGAGGAATACCGAGAATGTTTATGATGCGCATAGAATCGATGGGAACCGTGAATTGCAATCCAAAGAAAGAGAGTGTGGTATCTTGTAAAACAATTACATCGGTAACTACCGAGGTAGATTGAAACTGATAAATGGGTGGCAATTGGATAACCGTTCCGCTTCCAGAACTTCCGATAGGAGGATAGATACCCGGTCCAGACCCAACCAAAGAAGGATCAATAGCGCATTGTCCATAGGCCAACGTAGCCGTTAAAACACTTAAAATAGCAAAGTAAAATTTCTTCATAGTTCTTGTTTAAAATCCCAGTTCTCTTTCAATTCGCTCCATATCTAGCAGATCTAAAGCTTCTAAATACGTTGGTGCCATTGGAATTTCTTCATCTCCAAATAGACCAATTTTATCTTCGTTAACCACTAAAATGAGGCTTCTAGCCTTTTCACTTTGCAGCTCCACCAAATCTAGCCAAGCACCCACTCCTTCCGAACTAAGATCAGTGATTTCCACAACCATATCCTTTTCTTCGTCTAATAATGCAGTTATTTCAGAAAACTCACTTTGACTTAAGTGAATATTCCAAACCTCCTTAGACTCATGCCATTCTTTCTTCATGGATATCGCTACTGATTAGGCTATCATTTTACCGGCCAAAAGGTACAACACTGCCATTCGAATTGCAACGCCATTTTCTACCTGTTGCAGAATAATAGAATGATTGCCATCTGCCACAGCACTGCTAATTTCAACCCCTCTATTAATGGGGCCCGGGTGCATAATCAGAAGTTCTTTATCTAAGCTCGCGAGAAGAGACTCGGTGAGTCCATACCGCTGAGTATATTCACGAATAGAAGGGAAGAATTTCATATCCATTCGTTCGTGTTGAACCCTAAGCATATTGGCCACGTCTGCCCATTGCAAGGCTTTCAATAGATCAGTTTCAACCTTTACGCCCAAAGAACCAATAAATTTAGGGATGAGTGTAGAAGGCCCGCAGACCATTACTTCTGCGCCCAATTTTTGAAGGCACAAAATATTGCTCAAGGCCACACGTGAATGAGTGATATCACCCACAATAACCACCTTCTTCCCTTCTACCTTACCCAACTTCTGTCGAATAGAATAGGCATCTAAAAGTGCTTGAGTAGGATGCTCATGCGTTCCATCTCCTGCATTTACTATAATGGATTTCACATTTCGGGCAAGAAAAACAGCAGCACCAGGATGAGGATGACGAAGTACAACAATATCCACTTTCATGGCTAGAATATTGTTCACTGTATCGATTAAAGTCTCGCCTTTGCTTACCGAAGATGAGGAAGAGGAAAAATTAATTACATCGGCAGACAGGCGCTTTTCGGCAAGTTCGAAAGACAATCTAGTTCTTGTACTGTTTTCGAAGAAGAGATTGGCAACCGTAACATCTCTTAAGGAAGGCACTTTCTTAATGGGTCTATTGATAACCCCCGAAAACTCATCGGCTGTTTCTAAAATACAATGTATATCCTCGGGCGTGAGATCCTTTATTCCTAAAAGGTGATTTACACTGAGTTGAGCCATCTACTTCTGAGTTCGCGTTAACAATACTTGATCGATTCCATTTTCTTCCTTCCACTCCACTACAACCCTCTCAGAATCTATAGAGTCTATCCTTCTTCCAATATAATCGGCTTGAATAGGGAGGTGCCTACTAAATCTTCTATCGATTAGCGCCATAAGTTCAACCTCACGTGGCCTTCCAAAAGAAAGAATTGCATCCATAGCCGATCGGATACTTCTACCTGTATAGAGCACATCATCTAGAAATACAACCTTTTGGTCTTCAACAATAAAATCTATTTTCGTTCGATTCGGTTGCAATGGCGTATCTCTCCTTCTAAAATCATCTCTAAAAAAAGTGATATCCAAAAGTCCAAGGCGAACGGGAGAAGTCTTATAGTCAGAATGCAACATTGAAGCGATTCTCTTTGCAAACACTATCCCTCTGGGCTGAAGACCAACTAAAGCAGTATTTGAGAAATCGCCATGATTTTCAATAAGTTGACAGCATAATCTATGGAGTATTACATCCATCTCTACCGCTGAAAGCAAGGTTCTTATTGGTTGATTCATAGACACGATACAAAGGTATACTTTGACAACAAGTGTAAAAGAATAAATTCAATACCCAGTAAAGAATAAATGAAATAGAACCTTTGGAGAATGAATCTTCCTAAATGCTTTTTAGAATTGATAAACAAAACTACCTTTCAAGCCAGAAAACCCCGCCTATTTTAGGCAGATAAATCTACCCCCACTATGAGCGAATTTTACAAACCCGAGAGCTTAATGATGTCTTATGGATATCAGCCTGAATGGTCAGAAGGATCTATCAAATGTCCCATCTTCCAAACCTCCACCTTCGTATTTAAGACAGCCGAAGAGGGCAAAGCATTTTTCGAAGTTGCCTACGGTAAACGACAACAAGAACCCAATGAAAAATTGGGATTGATTTACAGTAGAATCAACAACCCAGACTTAGAGATTCTTGAGAATCGCCTTTGCCTTTGGGATAAAGCTGATGATTGCGCTGTATTTGAAAGTGGAATGGCGGCTATTGCCACAGTGCTTTTGGAGTTTCTAAAGCCAGGAAATCTAGTTCTTTATAGCAATCCTCTTTACGGAGGAACTGATCATTTCATACAACACTTCTTGCCTAGCATTGGTGTGAAAACACTGGGTTTTAATCCATGGGATAGCCAAGAAGATATTCTGAATAAGCTCGAGCAATCGGGTAATGCATCATCTCTAAGCCTTGTATATGTTGAAACGCCTGCAAATCCTACCAGTGATGTCATAGATATAGGAATGTGCAGAGCCATTGCAGATCGATATAAAACGGAAGAAAAAGATGTTTACGTAGCCGTAGACAACACCTATATGGGACCCTTATGGCAGCATCCTTTAGATCATGGAGCCGATTTGATAATCTATTCGGCAACGAAATATATAGGCGGACATAGTGACTTGATCGCCGGGGCTGTTCTTGGTTCAAAGGCTTTGATGTCTCGCATCAAAGTGTTGAGGACTTTTCTGGGAAATATGGCCGCACCCTATACTGGTTGGTTATTAATGCGCAGTTTAGAAACCTTAAAGGTTCGGATGGAACAGCAGCAGAAAAACGCTATAGAAGTAGCTCGTTTTCTGAACGATCATCCTAAAATTACCAATATTCACTATTTGGGTTTAATGGATGAAAAACATCCGCAGTTTAAGACCTACAAAAAGCAATACGAAGGTCCAGGAGCCATGATGGCGTTTGAGATCAAAGGCGGAGAAAAGGAAGCCTTTGCGTTTTTAAATGCGCTCCGTCTTGTGCGCCTTGCAGTGAGTTTGGGCAGCACAGAAAGTTTGGCAGAGCACCCTCGCTCAATGACCCACGCCGGAGTGAACGATGACCAACTCGATCAAATGGGCGTTAGTCATTCTCTAGTTCGTTTGTCTGTTGGTGTAGAGCATGCCGCCGATTTAATTCACGATTTAGGTCAGGCACTTGATGCTGTTCCTATCGTTTAACGAATTGCTTCAGGAGGATATTGGCGGGCGGTTTCTTGATCTCAAGAAACCGCCCGCCTTTTTTTCAGGTAAATATTGTGAATCGTCCTATCTAGCTACATTTTTCTTGTCATTATGGCAGCTATAAGCCATGGCACAAAGCTTGTCTAAATGGGAGCAAATTGAAAATACTTTTATGGGACGGATAAACGTAACTGCGGAAAACATTTTTCCAATCATCAAGAAATTTCTTTACTCAGATCATGAGATTTTCCTAAGAGAGTTGGTCAGCAATGCCGTTGATGCAACCCTAAAACTGAAAACACTTTCGAGACTGGGTGAGATTAAAGGAGAACTAGGTGAATTGGCGATTGAAGTTAAAATCGACAAAGAAGCTGGGACTTTAACCATTTCCGATCGCGGAATTGGAATGACCGAAGAGGAAGTGAATAAATACATCAACGAAGTAGCCTTTAGTGGTGCAGAAGAATTTCTTCAGCAATACAAAGACAAAGCCTCGGATACTGGAATCATTGGTCATTTTGGATTAGGTTTCTACAGTGCCTTCATGGTGGCTGATAAGGTGGAAATCCGTTCTAAATCAGCACGACTAGAAACTACAGATGCAAGTGGCTCTATTCATTGGGAATGTAAAGGTGATCCAGAGTTTGAATTCACTGAAGGGAGTAAAACTGAAAGAGGAACCGATATAATTTTGCATATTAATGCAGACAATAAGGAGTTTTTGGAAGATTATCGTCTTACAGAATTGCTGAAGAAATATTGCCGTTTCCTTCCTATTCCAATCCAATTTGGAACCAAAGAAGAAAAACGAAAGCAAGGTGAGGGTGAAGGTGCTGTGGAAGAAACCATCGTTCTTCCAAATTATGTAAACAACCCTATTCCTGCTTGGACCAAATCGCCTTCGGAATTAAAAGACGAAGACTATCAAGCCTTCTATAGCGAGCTCTATCCAATAAGCTTCGAAAAGCCTCTTTTCCACATTCATTTGAACGTCGACTATCCATTTAATCTAAACGGGATATTGTATTTCCCAAGGATTAAACCCAATATGGATTTAAATCGAAACAAAATTCAACTCTATCAAAATCAGGTTTTTGTAACGGATTCTGTAGAAGGAATAGTACCTGACTTCCTGACTTTGCTGCATGGAGTTATAGACTCAAAAGACATCCCATTGAATGTGAGTAGATCGTACTTGCAGGCAGATGGCAACGTGAAGAAGATTTCCGGTCATATCACCAAAAAGGTAGCCGATAAGCTGGAAGAGATGTTCAAGAATGACCGTGCCAGCTTCGAAAAGAATTGGGATGACACTAAAATGATTGTAGAATATGGAATGCTTTCCGAGGAGAAATTCTATGATCGTGCCAAGAAATTTTTCCTCTTAAAGGATACTGAAGGAGTCTATCATACTATTGAAGAATTCAAAGAAAAAGTAGATAACATCCAAAAGAACAAAGAGGGGAATACGATTTGGCTTTATGCTTCTGATTTAATGGCTCAACACAATGGAATTGAAGAGGCAAAAACTAGAGGCTACCAAGTACTATTGCTTAATTCTCCTTTGAATGCACATTTAACCGACAGATTAGAACGCGATCTTGAAAAAGTACAGTTTGCTCGAGTAGACAGCGATTCAATAGATAGGATTATAAGCAAGGAAGATGACATTCCTTCTAAGCTAACCGAAGATCAAGAGAAGCAACTCAAAGAATTGATTGAGTCTGCAATGGATAAAGATAAGTTCAAGGTGGAAGTTGCAAAACTGAATAGCGATGCTGCTCCCATACAGATTCATGTCCCTGAATTTATGCGTAGAATGAAGGAAATGAGCTCCACAGGAGGTGGTGGATTTATGGGGATGACTGATTTTCCAGAAACCTACCAAGTTGTTGTGAATGCAAATCACCCTATGAGCGAGGCTTTACTTTCAAGCAGCGAAGCTGAAAGGGAAGAAAGTTTAAACGAAGCCATAGATCTTGCCCTCTTAGGACAAAATTTATTGCACGGAGCTGCTTTGAGTAAGTTTATCAAGCGCACGCAGAAGCAACTAGAAATCAAACTAGGCGTTTAAGCATAAAGCCACATATTATAAAGCCTTCAAGATTTTTTCTTGAAGGCTTTTTTTATGAAAGAAATTTCCAAATTGCAGGCCTATTGAATTTCCTTTTATTATGAGTAAAGCTAAACCCGTTGAGCAAAAGAAAAACAAGAATTTGTTGCTGTTCTTTTCAGCAACCATTGTTCTCGTTGGGTTGCTATTTACCTATTCCTCTATCAATGGAGGGCTCTTAAATTATGACGACGAAAGGTATATATCAGGAAATGAGTTGATTGAAAATCTGAATTTAGAAATTATTCAAAAACAATTCACTTCTTACTTCGATGGTCACTACCACCCTTTAAGTCTTTTCAGTTTGGCCTTAGATGGCAAACTTTCAAAGAACCCTATTCGCGCCCATCATGGCATAAATCTTCTGTTCCATCTGGCAAATGGTGTTTTAGTCTTTCTCTTTTTACGCCAACTAACCCAACGCGACATACTCTCGTTCAGTACTGCACTTTTATTTGTACTTCATCCCATTAATGTAGAATCCTTTGCTTGGATGACGGAAAGAAAGAATGTTCAATACAGCTTCTTCTTTCTTCTTTCAATGCTTAGTTACCTAAAATACAGTGAAACGGATCAAAAAAAATCACTTCTACTCGCCTACTTCTGGGCTATACTTTCATTGTTGAGCAAAGCCCAAGCGGTAGTCTTACTGCCTGTTTTCTTTTTGATAGACTATATAACAAATCGCAATTTTAAAAGTCCAAAAATCTACTTCGAAAAACTACCAGCCCTTTTACTCTTCTTGGGTTTTCTGTGGATTACCTCGGCTGCTCAAGAAGATACTTGGGGTGAGTTGAATAACTCTAATTACTCCCAAATCGATAAGCTATTTCTAGCAAGCCATTCCTTTACAAGTTATTTTATAAAGACTCTCGTTCCTTTTGGATATAATGCCTATTATCCTTACCCAAATGATTTAGGCTTAGAGCTCAATTATCTTTACTATGCTTCCATACTCATTATTCCATTCTTTCTTCTACTTTCTTGGCGATCCTTTAAATCAAGTCCCTTACAGTTTTTCGGTCTTTTATTCTTTTTCTTCAATGTAATTCTACTGCTTAAATTTTTTAATGTTCCTTTTGGAAACTATCAAATGGCTGACCGATATGTCTACCTAGCCTCGATAGGACTGATTCTCTTTGCATTTGACCTTATCCTAAAAAAGTTCCCTGAACTCGAAAGAATCAATCAAAATACCTTGGTAGGATTAGGTGCAATTGTTCTTTTGTTTGGATTTATTACGAAGGGCCGAATAAAGGTCTGGAATAACAGCCAATCTCTTTGGACTGATGTTATCAATGATTATCCAGCATATGGTCATGCCTATAATATGCGTGCATTAGGAGCGCTAGCGGCAGGAGACCTAAAAACAGCTAAGCGTGATTTTGAACTCCTAATGGAGATTGATCCAGACTTTGAAGAATCGTACTTGAATTTAGCTATACTCAACTATCGGTCGAATCGAATGTCGGAAGCGATAAAAGTAATCGAAAAGGGTATTTCGCTCTTTCCAGAAAACGTTCAACTAATAGAAGCCGGCTACACCATCTTCGTAAAGAACCAAGCCTATGATAAAGCGGAGAAATCTATTAATGCGCTTATTTCTTTAGAACCGGAAAACCTTAACAGGCTACTCATGAAAGGCCAAATGTTATATGAAAGAGGTGAGAAAGAGAGAGCTAGGGCTATTGTAAGTGAAATTGAAGACTTCAATGAAGCCACATTGCTGTTGAAGGAGTGGGATCGGTTGGATGGTTTGGCACAAAATCCCATACAAGCAGATTTGGATAAGAAGTTCAAAAAGGCCAGTGAAATGGGCAAAAGAGGCGAATATGAAGCAGCCCAAAAGCTTTTTGACGAAATCATTCTCGCTGAACCTGATAATTCTCGTGTTTATTTAAATCGTGGCTCTAACTATGCCTTTCAGGGTAAATTTCAAGAAGCCATTAAAGACTACTTAAAAGGAATTGAGATAAATCCTAATGAGCCTATAGCCTACTTCTTATTGGCAACGGCTTACAAAGATTTAGGCGACAATGCAAACGCATGCATCAACTATAAGTATGCTGCTACCAAAGGAATTAAAGTAGATCCAAGTTTAATAAAGGATTGTAATTGATAGAAGAATTTGTCTAAAAAAAAAACCGCCTTAAAGGCTGTTTTTTTTTAGAACATCGGTTGTCCTTTATAACCTCTTCTTGTACTGAGTTCAAAGGTGAATGTCTTGCGTATTAACTTACTGAATTCAGATCGACGTTTAGCAACTTCACCTATAATTTCCTCCATATCTTCAGGATCCACACCATTAAGAGCTACTCTTGGCACCACGTTTAACACCTTTTGAACCTCTTCAAGAGCATGAGCATCTGCCTTTCTCCAAACACGAGAAGCCTTTACTGCCATTATAGCACTATCCATTCCAACCAATAAGTCAACAGGATAGCGTGACTGAAATAAAGCAGGTAATTCTAAGAAAACGAAATCATAAGCTTTTAGATTGAACCGTGAGCCTACTAATTCACTTACCGACCGAGTAGTTAAATAATCTCTATCAATTGGATACATAGCCTCGTCATAAAGAAACTCATCATGTGCATCGCTTTCTTTATATCGTAAAACCATAATATTAAAACCTAAAAGTGTAAGCTCATTCGCCATTTCATGCGACATTCTCGACTTTCCTTCCCCGGGCTCTGTACTTAATAAAGCCACTAACTTTGGCTTCTTGTCAAGAGCATTAAGACTTCGCACTTCCAATAAAAGGTTCTGACAAATAAGACCCATTGCCAAGCTAGACATTCTTTCAAAGTCTAGTGTGTCATCTCTCAAGGTCATTTTCTCCATGTTTGGATAGGCTCCTAATAACTTTAATCCTGTTATTTTGTGAACACGAGAAGGCGTACGAATGGTTTGATCGAGGTAATCGATTAATAGAACAATCAATAATGGCAAGAAAAACCCAATGATAAAGGCAGCAATTACAAGCAGAATTCTTTTCGATTTAATTGGTTCCAATGGGAAGTATGGAGGAAAAGTTACCACCAAACCTCCTGAAGAGAGGGATTCACCTTTTTGTTTAAGAAGAGCTTGATTTAAGCTATGAAGTACTTCTAAATAATTTGCTTCCTCAATCCCTATTTCGCGTTCCATTTGAGAAATCTTAGATCCAAGAGGAGAAAATTCATCATAGATCTGCATGAAATAATCTTTTCTGGAATTGAATACTCGAATACGCGCATTGCTTTCATCCAACATCAGAGTATACTTCAACCATTGTTCGAGAAGATCCTTGACATCAACTCCTTCTGTTGTTCTTCCATATTCATAGCGCATATTTAAGTCCTTTGTCAACTTGGATTTTAACTCATTCTGCTTAACACGCAAAATCTCAAGTTCTTCCTCATTTTGATAATAAACCTCCATAGAGGCAATTTTTGAACTTATTTCTGCCAGTTCAGACCGCTGCGCTAAAATTTTGTCTGAATATTTTATGATCTCTTGATTTAATTCAAGTTGCCCTTCCAATTTTGATAATGAAGCTTCTGCTGAGGCTTGAATTGCAATTTCTTTTTGATATTCATCCTCCAAGTATTCCTTCATCACGGCAATTGACTTGGTCTGCTCTTGGTAATTGATGATGCGATTTTCGGTTCTAAAATTCTTCAAACGCTCTTCAGCACCTTGCAAACGAGCCATAGACTCATCTACTTGCTTTCTGAAATAAATAACTACATCGTTGGACTGCCCTAACTTGATATCGGCCATTCTTCTGGTAAACACCGCATTTAATAGCTCGAGCGTTTTCTGACAAACGGCAGGGTCTGACCACTTATAGTTTATTCGAATTAAATCTGAGTTGGCAACACGAAACACATTTATCCCACCAATAGCAGAGTGGCTATAAGGAGATGCTGAATTATAAAAAACCTCTTCTACTTTTCTAGAAAGTGCATTAGCAGCTTTGTAGTCACGAATCTGATCAATGGTGCCTTGAAAATCCCCTTCAACTAAAAGTTTTTTTCTTTCAGAAGCTGGAAACCAAATGTCTAATTGAGCAAAAGTTTCTTCAGACATTACCATCGGATCTGGATTTCCAGTCATAATGTGCAAAGCCAATAAACGCTCTCCCGTTTCTTCCAATGTCTGTCTCGACTTGATAATATTAATTAAGTTATCAAAGGCATTACTCGTTGAGAAGAAATCGATTTTACTTCGGGTAACATCAGTAACATCTGCCCCTGAAGCAAGACCTGTAAATATCTCCGTTTCAGACTGATACTCCCTTGCCTGACGCATGGTGAATAGGAATACTAAAACACCAACTACGATTGAAGTGAAAAGGAATAACTTGAGATTCCTATTAAAAAGTCGGATGAATTGAATAAGTGTCATTAGTATTTTTCAAATTTGCTAAATGGAACACCTACAACTCTCTCTAGAGCAAAATAAGCGTTACTGAATTGTGCTCTCAAATCCTCATAAAGAGTAGCTTGACGAACCCAGAAGTCCATAGTAATGTATAATTGATCGAGCGTAAGCTTGCCTTCTCTAAATCGCATTTCTGCACTTTCTTTAATTAGAGTACCCGATTCTTTACCATCGCCTACAATCTCTAATTTTCTTCTTACCACTAAGATTTCGTTATACAAAGCCACTACTTGTTGTTCAACCAACCTGCGAGCAGACTCTCTGTTGGCATGTTCGCTATCTAGGAAGGCCTCCGCCTTTCCAATTCTTTCTGAACGTCCCACCCAAGTGTAGACAAAGGCATTAGCACATTAATATTTACCTGTTGTCCTAGAGCAACCTCGTCTAGTACTTGGTTTCCAAAAGTACCATAATTGACCTGCCCACCTAGACGAATCGTACTCCACCAATCCTTTTTAGCCAGATCTATATCGTATTCTCTCGCTCTGATATACGACTCTGCAAATTCAATTTCAGGAGAATTTGCGATAGCCGAATCAATTAACAAGCGTAAGGGAGGTAAAAAGCTTTCGATCGAACCGGATTTTAGAATCCTATCAATATTGGCATTTGCGATAGAGTCTTTCTCTGCCAAAGACATTTGCCCTGGTTGCGCAAAAGCTGCAGTTAAAGAAAGAAAGAATAAAGCAATTATATTCCTCATCATACATTCTCTTTTTGGAACAATGCAGGTACTGTCATTATCATTATTTTAATATCATTGAAAAAAGAGTTGCCTCTAGCATACTGATTGTCGAGTGATTTTCGCTCTTCATCAGACATACTTCCTTTTCCTCTTTTCATAACTTGCCAAAGACCAGTGATTCCCGCAGGGGCGAGAAAGCGCTCACTCCAATCATCTGAGGTCAATTGTTCTGCCTCGTAGGAGAGGTAAGGGCCTATTACCCACGATAGACATATCTCCCTTGAGCACATTAACCAATTGAGGAAGCTCATCAATACTAGTATTCCTTATAAAGGCTCCTACCTTGGTAATTCTTGGGTCGTTTTTAAGTTTAATAAATGTAGAAGTGGATGAATTTCTCCTTAGTTCAAAATATTCCTCCTCTGTTAAAGGAGTTCCGTCTCTGTGAATCAATATCATATCACTGGAAGAAGGTGAAATACTTCTCTTGGCTTCTGCTGGCTTACTCTCACCATTGTTTGACGATTCCTCCTCTTCGTTGTATTGGTTCAAATGCAAATACTCTTTTAGCCTTTTATCTGCATCTGAATACATTGATCTTAACTTGTAAAAATCGAATATTTGATAACCAGTCCCCACTCTTTTTGATATATAAAAAAATCTACCAGGAGATTCTATTTTTATTGCCAAGGCTGCTAAGATAAGTACTGGAGATGCTAATAGCAAAGCCACTGATGCTGCGACAATGTCAATTATTCGCTTCCAAATTGGAATTCGATAATTGTTCCTATATGACACGCGTTTTTTCCTGTCATTCTGAAGAACAACCTTAGGAATGTAGCACATCTTTGTTACGAAGGGCAGCCGTCTAATTAGATTATCTACGTCCAATGGTTTCAGATATAACTCAGCTATTCCTTTTTGTAAGAGTCCTTCTCGTTCTGATCGCTTTTTTGCCAAAGACAATAGTCCAAAAGGAATATGACGTTCTTGCAATAGGTCTTTCAACTCGTCAAAAAGCTCTTCACCGTTCAAGCCCTTAAGCTCAACTTCACTTAAGACCAAGTGTATCTCATGGGTCCCAGCCAAAAATGACTTGAAAGAAAGTCCATTTGCAAATACGCGCAAAACAAGATCTTCACTATTGGTTAAAGACTGTATAACTGAAGAATCTTCCCCAAGATAAACCACCACTGGCTTTTCATATTTAAGAGTAGATTCCATTTACATTTTAAGTCTCAAAAGATTCTCAATACGAAGGGATAATTCCTCTGGATTGAAAGGCTTAATTAGATAGTCATTTTCACCCAATTTTAGGCAGCGTATGCGCTCCGAACTGCTTTCTTCGCCCGATAGAACAATTAGTGGTAGATGAGCAAAATATCCACTTTCTCTTATCAGTCGAATAAACTCAAAGCCATCCAATTCTGGCATTTTTAAATCTGCCACAATGAGGTCTGGAATATTTCCTGAATAGAGCCATTCTAAAGCATCCTTACCGTTTTCCTAAGTATCAACGACATACTTGGATTTGAGGATTTGCTCAAGGAGTTTCAGCATCACTGGCTCATCGTCAATGATTAAAACATGTTTTCCTGTGGTATCTTGTACAGACAATTTCTTTGTAGGTTAGGGTTCGGTAATTTCTTCATCACTATTATTCGTCATAGCCTCAATTGCTGCCAATGTGGTATTTCGGAACAACTCAATTTCATTAGATAGACTTGGCTTAATATCACCATATCTTCCTTGCTTTTCTACACTCCTGATTACTTCCTTCATGCCTTTAATCTCAAATAAATCCAATGAAGGCTTTATTCTATGGGCCGCATCACCCATCATCTTATAATCTCCTTTCTGGTAAGCATCAACCAAATCTTGCACCTGTTTTGGTGAGTGCTCGACAAAAGTTTCAACCATACTCTGCACAAAGTCTTCGCTTCCACTCGCGAGCTCTTCCAATTGCCTTAGGCTGAATAATTATTCATCTATCATCACTAGATAATAATTTCTTCGTTCTTTATAAGTCGATAAATGGTAGACTTTCCGATATCTAAAATATCTGCAACCCTAACAACATTGTTATCATACCTATCTAAATAGTACTTTATTATACGGTTGGTGTACTCCCTCAAACTTAATTCTTCATTCATGAAGTTTCCGATATCATCAGAAGAATGGAAGTTTAAATTTTCTTCTGTGATAACATTGTCATCACACAAAACCACGCCTAATTCTACCACTGCCTTAAGTTCACGTACATTTCCAGGCCATCTGTAATTGACCAGTTTATTTTGAGCTTCAGTAGAAATAGTAACTTTTGGGAGCTTATTCTCTTTACAAAATTCATCAGTGAAGAATTTTGCAAGAATGATAATGTCGTTTCCTCTATCTCTTAGGGGTGGAAGCTCTATTGGCAAACCCAAAAGTCTGAAATATAAATCTTCTCTAAAGTTGCCCTTCCTTACCTCTTCCGCCAAATTTTTGTGAGTAGCCACAATAATTCGGGAATTTACTTTTACTGGGGTATTGCTACCTAAGCGGGTAATTTCTTTCTCTTGGAGAACACGTAAAAGTTTCGCTTGAATATGTAAATCCAATTCACCTATCTCATCAAGAAATAGGGTGCTGTTATTGGCTTCTTCGAAACGACCAATCTTTCTCGTGTTGGCTCCAGTAAAAGCTCCTTTTTCATATCCAAATAATTCACTTTCAACCAGATCTATTGGAATTGCAGCCATATTAACTGCCACAAATGGTTTCTTCCTAGCAGAGGAATTATAGTGAATTGCCTTGGCAATTTGCTCCTTACCGGTACCCGTTTCTCCGGTAATAGACACTGTAATATTTGTTTGAATGGATTTCTCGACTAATTTGAAGACCTTCTTCAATACATCTGAATTCCCTTTAATACTGCTAAAATCGTATTTCGCCGAAACCTCCTCTCTTAGTCGCTCTACTTCATGAACCAACTCAGATCTATTCTGAATTCGATTCACCATATTCCAAAGTCTGTCTTTGGTATTCTCGTCTTTAACAATATAATCGTATGCCCCTTCTCTCAACAAGCTTACCGCCGTGCCAATATCCTCTTGTCCAGAAACTATTACTACAGCAAGGTCCTTATCAAACTCAACAATGCGTTTCAGAATTTCTTGGCAGGTCATATCGGGCAAGGAATAATCCAACGTAATTAAATCTGGCTTTTGATGAAGATGCTTCAGAAATTCTTTACCGGACTGAAAAAGGCTAACCTCATTGTCGGGGTTCAAAGACAATTGGTGTCTCAGCACTTTGCCGTACATCTCGTCGTCTTCTATAATAAAAATTCGTAGCACTCTATTGTTCGTAAATAAGGTAGTGAGTGTGAAAATAGAAGAATTTCCTAATATGGGAAACTTTCTAATGAATTAACTTCTTGATCCAGTGCCAATTCTACGTATCAGTCCTTCATAACCCATGGAAAGGACTGTTTTTAAAGGTATTTCGGTAGTTTTAAGGAGTAAATAATACCCATAAAAAACACCCATTGCAAAGGTCAAAACAGACACGAGTGAGACGGCTAATACCCCATAGCCCAAGGCTAAAACAACAATATCTCCCACCAAGTTTATTAACAACATAATAATAACTTTTCTGAAGTTTAGCTCTGGTTTACCCATCGCATCCATGGCAATTCCCGCATACCTATCCATTGGCACAAAGGCTGTATAAATAGCAAAAACTCTTAATACATTTGCTGAATCAGCATAGTTTGCTCCACCGAGCCATAAGACTAAAGTATCTGCGAAATAGAGGACGGCGATCACAACTGGGAGCATTCCGATGGTTAAAATGAAGGTTTCTCCATGAAGAGTGCGATTAAAATCATCTGGATTCTTGTGAAAAACCCTAGCCAATTTTGGGAAGGTAGCTTGTACCACAGATCGAACAGGTATTTCTAAAATTTGGAGTAGTCTCTCAGGAATATTGTACAATGCAACAGCTACTAGACCTCTGAAGGGCATAAGTAAAAACGTGTCAGAACTTTTTAAGAGATGTGTGCTAATAGAAGTACCCATGCTGTAACGTCCGAAGTCTACCAATTCTTTTCTCAATTTGGCCGTGCCTCGTTTAATATGATTAATCCCCCCCCAACCCATGACAAGACAAATAGTCGATACCAAAGCTGTGGATACTAAATGGATTATAAAAATCGCATGAAGGGGTACGTAACCATACCAATTCATAATTGGGTAAAACCAATAGAGACCTATCGTTAGAACAATTGCGGGTATTTGAAGTGCCAACCGAAGCCCCAACAATGATTCAAACTTCATTCTAGCCGTTAACAACCACGTTGCCACTGTTTGAGGCAAACTGAGCATCAAAGAAGGCGCAAAATAGAGCGCTGTTAGTAGATAGGCTTCCCCGGCATTAATTTGTTTCAACACGATCAAGCCCAAAATAGAAATGACACTCAATCCAACACTTAACCAGCTAGCTGCCAAGTGGCTCCCATAATGTTCTTCTGTTGATCTAAACTATCAGTTTCTGACCATTTCTTTACGACTACGTTGCTCAACAATCCAGTCCGTAACATATCGAACAAAGAGTAAAACATAAGGAAGAAGGCCCATACTCCAAATTCAGTAGGCTCCAACAAACGAGCTGTTAATCCAAATCGAACCAGCCCCAAAACAGCAGAGCTTCCGTTGCTGGCGAGAGATAGAAACTTATTTGAACGGAAGAATGCTAACATTACGACTACTTAGAGCTCGGAAAAATACTTCCAATTTGCCTACAAATTAGTGATGATTATAGAAAGAAAATGAATTTTAATCCAAGGCTTTTTCATTTTCATAATTGTATTATCTTTGCCGTCCCTTTGCAAAATGCAATGGAGTATTAATCAAAAAGTTATAACCCAAATGAGTCATTACGAGACCGTTTTCATTTTGAATCCCGTCTTATCTGCTGAGCAGGTAAGGGAAACGGTAGACAAGTTCAGGGGTATCATCGAAGCCAATGGTGGCAAGGTGGTGCACAGCGAGAACTGGGGTCTGCGCAAGCTAGCCTATCCAATTGAGAAGAAAAAAAGCGGCTTTTACGAGCTTCTGCAATTTGAAATGGATGGAGAGCATATCAACGGATTGGAAGTGAATCTTAAGCGCGATGAGCGCATCATGAGATTTTTAACTGTTGCTCTAGACAAGTATGCATTAGCCTATGCTGAAAGTCGAAGAAACAAAGCCAAGTCTAACGCATAACACCACAAAAAATGAGTGATTTACAAGCAGCTTCAGGTCAATCGCAAAGCGAAATCCGCTATTTGCAGCCTATTGCTATTGAAACAAATACAAAGAATCGTTTTTGTTTTTTCAAGAAAACTGGAATTAAGTATATCGATCACAAGGATCCCGATTTCTTGTTGAAATTTGTAAACGAGCAAGGTAGAATTCTTCCTCGCCGCCTTACTGGTACCAGTCTTAAGTATCAACGCAAACTGTCGCAAGCCATTAAAAGATCTCGTCATCTTGCTTTAATGCCTTACGTAACCGATAATTTGAAGTAAGCCATGGAAGTAATTCTAAAACAAGATGTAGATAACCTCGGCTTTAAAGACGATGTGATCATTGTAAAAAACGGATTTGGTCGCAATTACCTAATCCCACAAGGAATGGCTTCTTTAGCAACCGATTCTGCAAAGAAAGTACTTGCTGAAAATCTTCGTCAACGCGCCCACAAAGAGGCCAAGCTTATCGAGGATGCCAAAATCCAATCTGAAAAACTAAGAGAAGTTAGTTTGAAGATGACGGCCAAAGTTGGACGTGGAAACAAATTGTTTGGTTCGCTTTCCAATTCTGATTTAGCTCTTGAGTTAAACAGAGCGGGCATTCAGATCGACAAAAAATTTATTCAAATTCCAGGCACTACCATTAAGAGTGTTGGAAAATATACCGCTAAGGTTCGTCTTCACAGAGAAGTGAATACCGAAATTGAATTCGAAGTTGTTGCTGAAACAAAGTCGAAATAAGTTTAGCCTAGCTTAAATTTTAGCCCATCAATTTTTGATGGGCTTTTTTTTATCATTATTCTATCAAAATGAGAACAAGAGGGACTGGAAAGAAGAAAATAAACGTGATAACCCTGGGTTGCTCCAAGAACATCTATGATTCAGAAGTTCTAATGGGACAACTGGAGGCCAATGGAAAAGAGGTTGTTCATGAAGCAGAAGATGGAAACATCATCGTTATTAATACGTGCGGATTTATCGATAATGCAAAGCAAGAATCTATTGATACCATTCTTCATTTCTCTGATTTAAAAAGTAGGGGCAAAGTCGAAAAAGTATATGTAACTGGTTGTCTTTCTGAGAGATACAAACCCGAACTGCAAAAAGAAATTCCAGATATAGACGATTGGTTTGGAACTAGAGACCTCCCCCGTTTACTGAAAACCCTTGGGGCAGACTACAAACATGAATTGGTAGGACAGAGGCTTTTAACAACTCCCTCGCACTTTGCTTACCTGAAAATCTCCGAAGGCTGCGATAGACCTTGTTCTTTCTGCGCCATCCCTTTGATGCGTGGAAAGCATATTTCTACTCCAATTGACAAACTAGTTATCCAGGCAGAAAAACTCGCCGCAAAGGGTGTTAAAGAACTTATTCTCATTGCCCAAGATCTAACTTATTATGGATTAGACATCTACAAGAAAAGAAATCTCGCAGAATTGTTGAGAGAGTTAGTAAAGGTGGATGGTATTGAATGGATTCGTCTTCATTATCTTTTCCCTACTGGATTTCCAGAGGATATCCTAGAAGTGATTCGAGAGGAAGAGAAAATCTGCAATTACATAGACATCCCACTTCAACACATTTCTGATTCTGTGTTAAAATCAATGCGTCGCGGTACAACCCAAGAAAAGACAGAGAAATTAATTGAAAGGATTCGAAAAGCTGTTCCTGGAATTACCATTCGAACAACCCTGATTGTTGGTTACCCAGGAGAGACAAATGAAGATTTTGAAATACTGTCAAATTGGGTTGAGAAATCGCGTTTCGAAAGGCTCGGATGCTTTACTTACAGCCACGAAGAAAACACCCATGCCTATCTGCTAGAAGACGATGTTGATGAGCAGACCAAGCAAGAAAGAGCGAATGATATTATGGATATCCAGCGCTCTATCTCCTATGAACTCAATCAAGAGCGCATAGGAAAAGAGTTTAAGGTCATAATTGATAAAGTAGAAGGCGACTACTATATCGGAAGAACTGAATTCGATAGTCCAGATGTAGATAATGAGGTACTCATTCCAGTTTCAGAAGGATATCTACGCGTGGGTGATTTCTGCAAGGTTTTGGTTGAATCTGCCTCGGATTACGACTTGCACGCCAAAGTAATTGAAGCAGATTTACATCTTTAGTTCTGCCATTTCCAAAATAGTTTTCTCCAATTCTACAGCCTTGCCTAGCAAGGCTGTAGAATTCTTTAGCATCTTTTCTACATAATCTGAATCAGAGAAATCTTTGCAATTGATGCGAACATTCAGGTAAGCCCCGTGAACTGCTGTGCGTGCACACAATGCTCCAACGGCCGCATCTGTAACTGAGTTTGGATTACCTATATCCGTCATTGCCTTCATCACATCCATACTTTCATAGGCTAGCTGCATTACTTTAAATGGCACTTCAATCGCATTGATCGTTGCTTCATGAATCGCTTTCTTTCGTATTAAAATTTCATCTTCAGAGCTTTTAGGAAGGGCGAATGCATCCATAATTTTATTAAAAGCGGCCGTATCTTCATCTACAGCATTGAGTAGTTGCTTCTGAAAAACCATCCCCTTTTCTGCCCAATCTGAGAAAAACGCCCACTTATCGTCCCAACCTCGTTTATGAGCTGATAAATTGGCCACCATTGTACCTAATGAAACCCCTAGAGCTCCAACATAGGCAGAAATAGATCCTCCACCAGGTGCAGGACTTTCAGAAGCTGTTTCATTTGCAAAGGCAGACAAATTCATAGCCAAAAGAGGTTTTGAAAAAGCCGACTCTAATTTGTACTCTATTATTCTCTCTTCGGGAATAAATGGCTTTAATTCATCTAATCCCAAGCTTTTAATTGCTATGTGAATAATATCCTTGTCTGGAATTCCTGTAGACCTCTGCTGCTTTTTCAGAAAATACTTGCCAGCCTCCAGCATTGCGTTTAGAGGAACAAGCCCAATAAGTTCTGAACCAGTTACTCTTAATCCCTTTTCTGTTGCCGATTGGCAGGTTTCTTCAAATGCCTTGTGCATGGAAGTAATATCTATGTCTGTAAGATTGTAAGAAATCTGAGCGATTCCATATTCCTCTATAAACCAACCGATTCCCTTAACAGCCTTACAACGACCAGGAATGAAAACAGGCTTGCCTTCTGAATCGGTTACAACCTTTCCCGTTAAAGGATCTCCCTCGCGCTTAACCCTTCCTGTTTCTCTTATATCAAAAGCAATAGAATTAGCTCTGCGAGTAGAAGTGGTATTCAGATTAACGTTGTAAGCAACTAAAAAATTCCGAGCACTAATTGCAGTAGCACCTGTTCTCACAAACACAGAAGGATCCGTCGATCCAAAGTCTGGTTGCCATTCTGGGTCTACAAATTTCTTGGTGAGGCCCTCATATTCACCAGATCTACAATTTGCCAAATTTTTGCGTTTGGGTTCCTTTGCTGCAGACTCATAAAAGTAACCGGGAATTTGAAGCTCTCGCCCTACCCTCTCTCCAAGTTTATGCGCATATTCAACCACTTCTTCCATACTTATTCCTGAAACAGGAACGAGAGGACACACATCCGTTGCACCCATTCTTGGATGCTCACCTTTGTGTTTAGACATATCTATTCTCTCAGAAGCTCGCTTAATTAGACGAAAGGCAGCTTCAATTACACTATCAGGATCTCCAGCGAAAGTGATAACCGTTCGATTGGTTGCTTTTCCAGGATCTACATCCAACAAAGCCACCCCTTCTACCGTAGTTACTACTGACGCAATTTCATCAATTAGGGCCTTATTTCTTCCTTCACTGATATTTGGAACACATTCTATAATCTTCATCTCAATACAAAATTTTAATTACCATCAATCACAACCTGACGAATCCAATCGCTGCCAAAACTATAGGGAAAATAATGAATGGAAGGGGCAGGATACGTAATAATAAAGCTGGCTCTTTTACCTGGGGTAATACTACCGAGTTCCTTCTCCATTCCCATAGCATAGGCCGCATTCAACGTAGATGCAGCTAAAGCTTCCATCGGCCTCATTTTTAACTTAATGCATGCTAGACTCCATATAAAAGGCATTCTGCCGGAGGGCGAGCTTCCAGGATTGTAATCCGATGCCAATGCAAGTCCTAAACCGGCATCAATCATTTTACGTGCAGGAGGATAGTTGATTCCCAAGAAAAAGGCAGTAGACGGAAGCAAAGTTGGCATCGTTTCACTTCCTTTAAGAAGCTCAATTTCCTCATCTCCGGTACATTCCAAGTGATCTACAGATAATGCATTCAGCTTAACACCTGCTTGAATGCCACCAGTAAAATCCAATTCATTGGCATGAATTTTCGCCCTTAGTCCGTATTTTTTTCCCGCCAAAAGAATGCGTTCTGTTTCATCCTGTGTGAAAAATCCTCTATCGCAAAAGACATCTATATAATCTGCAAGATTCTCATCCGCAATAACAGGAAGCATTTCTTCAATAATCTGACGGATGTATTCTTCTCTATTGGTTTTAAATTGAGTTGGAATGGCATGTGCGCCTAAGAAACTGGCTTTAATTGGAATGGGTGAAATCTCCTTTAATGCTTGAATAACCCTCAACATTTTTAATTCAGCCGCTACACTCAATCCATATCCGCTCTTAATTTCAACTGCCACCGTACCTAAAGAAGCAACCTCATTGAGCCTTTCCGTCGCACTTACAAATAGATCCTCCTCAGAAGTATTCTGCAGAACTTGAGCGGAATTTAAAATTCCCCCACCCTTTTCTGCAATTTCTTCGTAGGTCAATCCATTTATTCTATCCACAAATTCACCTTCTCTTGTTTTTGCAAAAACCATATGAGTATGCGGATCACAAAAGCCGGGAAGAATGAAACCACCTGCTACATCAACAACCTCTACATCCTCTTGTATAAGTTTGATTTCCAGATTTTTCATCTCTCCAAAATCAACTATCCTTTCATTTTCCGTCATCAACCATGCAGATTCTAACAATGGAAAATCATTCATTTCAGACCCTACTAATCGGTTAGGGGCTTCTCGAAGAGCTCCAGCTAAACCCGCAATTTTTATATATAATGTACGCATGCTTCGAAAGTAGTAAATGAGAGGGCAATGGCTGTAACTATATTTGCCTTAATGGCATCAAATTATTTAGGGAAGCTTTTGAGATTTACCACTTTTGGCGAATCGCATGGCTCAAGAATAGGCGGAATAGTAGATGGATTTCCAGCGGGAATACCCATTGATATGGAATTGATTCAATTCCAACTGTCTCGAAGGAAACCCGGTCAGTCTGCTTTAACTAGTCCCAGATCAGAAAGTGATGAAGTTGAAATTCTAAGTGGAGTCTTTGATGGGATTTCAACCGGCGCTCCCATTGGGTTTCAGATTGTCAATAAAGACAAAAAATCAGGAGATTACGATCATTTAAAAGAGGTCTATCGTCCCTCTCATGCCGACTTTACCTATGCGAAGAAATATGGAATCAGAGATCATAGAGGAGGCGGAAGAAGTTCTGCCCGAGAAACCGCCAATTGGGTAGTTTGCGGCTCACTCGCAAGGCATCTTTTGCACGATATAAAGATCCATTCTTACGTAGAACAAATTGGCCCGATCATCTGTCCTCACCCATGGGAAGAACTCGACTTACGCTCTGTAGATCAATATGCTACACGTTGTCCTGACCTAGAGACCTCGAATAGAATGACCGACTGGATTGAAAAAATGAAAGAAGAGCGAGATTCTACAGGTGGCGTTATTCGTTGTGTAGTAACAGGATTAGAAGTAGGATTAGGTGAACCTATTTTCGGTAAAGTTCAGGCTCGTTTAGGAGAAGCACTCTTTAGCCTAAATGCAGTAAAAGGAGTGGAATTTGGAACAGGCTTTCAAGCTGCAGCGATGCGAGGAAGCGAGCACAACGATGTCTGGAAAAAAGATAAATCCATGAAATCGAACCATGCTGGTGGAATTTTGGGTGGAATAACAACGGGAGAGCCCCTTCATTTTAGACTGGCTTTTAAGCCAACTGCAACCATCGGCAAGGCACAGACAGCCCTCAACCAAAAAAACGAAACCATTACTCTTGAAGCCCAAGGAAGGCATGATCCATGTGTTGTTCCCAGAGCTGTTCCCATAGTCGATGCACTTACCGCCTTTGTATTAGCCGATTTAATGCTAGAAAATAAAACCAGAAGACCATGAAAAAACTACCACTTCACACCAAAATCATTTTAGGTCTACTAGCTGGTGTTCTTTGGGCTCTTGTTGGTGCCCAATTTGGTTTTTCAAAATTCACTTTAGATTGGATCGCTCCTTTTGGAACCATCTTTATCAATTTGTTGAAGCTCATTGCCATTCCTCTCGTCTTATTTTCTATCATAACGGGTATACTTTCTTTTGGAGATGTAAGGGCGCTAGGAAGAATGGGTGCTAAAACCCTGCTCTTCTATCTGCTCACCACCACATTTGCAATTAGCGTTGGCCTAGTGTTGGTAAACCTCTTCAAACCAGGAAAGCACATAGATGAAAATCAACGGATTGCCAATAGAATTAGTTATGAATTATGGCTAAGTCAGAATCCAGATATTGAAAAGAAAGACGATCTGAACTTACTGCAAAACCCTGAATACAGCACCTATTTGGACGAAGCCGAAAAAAGCTTAGCTGAAATGAGTAACAATGAAATGGTTCAGTCTAAAATGAAACAGGCTTCATCCACTAAGGGTTCCGGGCCACTGCAATTCATTGTAGATATGGTTCCCAGCAATATATTTTTAAGCTTTAACGATAGCCTGATGCTTCAGGTTATTTTCTTCGCCCTCTTTTTTGGACTTACGCTTATTAGTCTTCCACCTGATAAAGTGGCTGGTATGACAGCCTTTTGTATCAGTGGCAATGAAATATTTTTAAAGATGGTAGATCTTGTAATGTCTGCCGCACCCTATTTTGTATTTGCACTAATGGCCGGAACAATGGCCGACCTGGCAGGAGATAGTCCCGCTGCTATGTTAAGCGTATTCCAAGCCCTAGGATGGTATTCATTGGTGGTTGTTTTTGGATTAGTTATTATGGCCTTTGTTATCTACCCAGCTATTGTACTTGCGCTTAACAAGAAACTGACTTATAGAAGTTTTTACAAGGCTATTAGTCCTGCTCAATTCATGGCCTTTTCTACCAGTAGTTCGGCTGCAACCCTTCCTGTTACAATGGAGGTGGTACATGAAAACTTAAAAGTTCCTGAACGCATTTCCAGCTTTGTTTTGCCAATAGGTGCGACAGTAAATATGGATGGAACCAGTCTTTATCAGGCAGTAGCTGTTGTTTTCTTGGCACAATTTCACATGGTAGATCTTGACCTTGCTCAACAAGCAACCATCGTACTTACGGCCACCCTAGCTTCTATTGGTTCTGCCGCCGTACCTAGTGCAGGAATTATTATGCTCATCATCGTTTTAGAATCGGTTGGATTAAACCCTGCATGGATTGCGATAATCTTTCCGATTGATCGCATACTAGATATGTGTAGAACCGTTGTTAATGTTACGGGCGATATTGCTGTTACAACGGCTATAGCGGCCAGCGAAAATGCTACAGAAAAATGATTGAAAATAGAATCTCTTTAACCGCATCTATTCTCTTCCTTCTGCTCTTTCCCTTTGGTCATCTTAAAGCTCAGCCTGATCTTGGGGAATGCAGTCAAAGCGTCAACGACTTGGCATCAAGTCAAATCCCTAAGGCTCAAAAGGCATGGAAACGAGGCGATTATCAAGAAACACAGCGCTATCTTGAAAAAGCAGTAGATTTCGATCCACAGTTTGCAGATGCCAATTATTTATTGGGTGAATTATACCTTAAAAAGGGACAATTATCTGGTACTGAAGCCTGTTGGGAAAAGGTTCTTAAAGCCTGTCCAGAATATAAGGCAGATCTATACTTTTATTTAGGTGTACTACTTGTTGAATCTGGCAAGGAAAAAAGGGGGATTGAACTCCTCGAGACTTATGTAAAGCATCCAGAACGAGATCCTGCTTTGGTTTTTCAAGCTCAAGAGGTTTTAGAAGAAAAGCAGATTATTTTGAAACTAAAGTCATCTGCGGTGCCTTTTAATCCTAGACCCGTTCCTGGCATTAGTACGCCTGACGATGAATATCTAGGTTGTATTTCCCCCGATATGGATCTATTCTTCTTTACTCGAAAACTAAAGCGAAGAAATAAATACGATGGCCCAGCGGGTGGAACACGTTTGGTGGAAGAGTTCACCATTTCCAAAAGAAGTAATGATCGATATCCGGCTGGAATTCCACTTCGCACCCCTTTCAACGATAAATACAATGAAGGTGGACCCAGTATAACCGCAGATAATTCGGAGCTCTTCTTTACCATTTGCGAACCCAATGACACCGGATATTTAAATTGTGACCTTTGGTATACTCGTCAATTAAATGGAGATTGGGATCCATTAAAACCGCTGCCGGAGCCCATTAACCAACCTAATAGTTGGGAATCTCAGCCTTCCATTTCTGCCAATGGTGATCTACTTTTTTTTGCGAGTAATAGAAAAGGCGGTTTAGGCGGAATTGATCTGTATATGTGTCATAGAATGGCAGATGGAAGCTGGGGGCCTCCCATAAATTTGGGTAAGGATGTGAATACTAGAGGAAATGAAAAAACACCCTTTCTACATTCAGATTCTCGAACTCTGTATTTCAGTAGTGATGGATTACCAGGTGTAGGCGGATTTGATATTTTCTACACTCGGCTAATAGATGACCGCTGGCAAAAACCAGAGAATATTGGATACCCAATTAATAATGAGCAAGATAATCTCGGACTTTTTGTAAGTTTAGATGGAAAAACGGCCTATTTCTCAACCAAGCAACTCTCCAGTAGAAAAGATTATGACATCTACTATTTCGAATTACCTGAAAAGGTTAGACCGGAAAAAGTAACCTTATTAAGAGGAACATTGCAAGACGAGTCTGGAAGGGCAGTTACTGATGCGAAATTGGAGCTAAAGAACCTAAAAACGCAGGAGAAAATTGATATTAGAGTAAATGAGCTGAGTGGAAATTACACCGCTGCCGTTCGTTCCTCAAAAGGCGAAAATCATATGTTAACGGTCAAAAAGAAAGAAATAGCCTTTAGCGCTCGATTAATTGATGAAAAATCTAATAGCGGATTAATCTCTGGAGAGCTGGAAGCCAGCGCTTTAAGATCAGGGAGAGAGTTTAAGTTAAACGATATTTATTTCGAAAGCAACTCATCTGAACTCAATCTAGGAGCGCGGAATGTTTTAGATGAATTTGCTTCGTTCTTAAATGAAAACCCCTCCGTTCGTGTAGAAATTCAAGGACATACAGACGAAGTAGGAAGTGTTGAAGCCAATCGTGTTCTTTCTTCAGACAGAGCAAAGGTGGTTTATAATTATCTAGTGCAGAAGGGCATACATTCTTCTCGATTGTCTCATAAAGGATATGGAAGCGCCAAACCGATTGCCAACAATAATACGGAGGAAGGAAAGGCTAAAAACAGAAGAACTGTTTTTGTTATAAAATCGAATTAATTAACAAACATATTTCGGCCTAGCGAAAACAAAAAAGCCCCGCAAATGCGAGGCTTTTTTTTATGAATATACTTTTAGAATAAATTATCCTCTTCTCTTTTCCTTAATACGAGCGGCCTTACCGGTAAGCTCTCTTTGGTAGAAAATACGCGCTCTACGAACACGACCTTCGCGATTCATTTCTATTTTCTCAATTGCAGGTGCATTCAACGGAAAAATACGCTCTACTCCTACACTACCAGACATCTTGCGGATAGTAAAAGTTTCTGTTGCCCCTGATCCACGACGTTGTAAAACAACACCTTTAAAAAACTGGGTACGCACTTTCTGTCCCTCACGAATTTGGTAATACACAGTAATAGTGTCACCAGCAGAAAAATCAGGCAACTCTTTCTTCTCTATCAGAGTGTCCTGTACATAACGGATTAAATCTTCCATACTAATTATGTAATTTAAGTGTCTACATTCACCATCTTTTGGCCAGCGGTTGACAGTTTATCCCCTTAATTTGGGGCTGCAAAAATAATAAAGATTTTTGAATAATTAGATTAACCTCAATAGGTTGAATAAAAAACATTCTTCCATCCTCGATTGATTTTAAAAACCAAGCCTTTTGATAAGAACGAACCATCCAACTCAATCTAAGAATGCAGATTCAATTCAGACAAGCAGCAAAACTGTGATTAACTTTGAGCACTGGGTAATTGGTTCATAGAATCCATAGGAACAAAGCAATGACGAATTTTTCACTTGAAGG
>JAFMBM010000032.1 GCA_017858515.1 Cryomorphaceae bacterium
CAATAGATTATAAGATCTATGCAAGTCTTCACCTTCCTTTCCGATACTTTAAAGGGCATTAGCCCAAACATTCAGTCTTTGTCGGGAAGGTCTGCAGACTCCTTTGACAATCTTTTACGGCGGTTTGTCTAGCTTACTGAAAAGAAACTGAATTCTTCGCTTGGTACTCGCTTTTCTTTAGCAAAAGCCTTGAAGGGAACAAGTCTAAATTGCCAGTATTTATGGCTCACCCTGAAATCCAATAAAGAATTCTTCTTTCCAAAGCCTTTCTAACCATTCACTGCCTTAAAGTGGAATATTCCCATGCTTCTTACGCGGCAATTTCACGGCCTTATTTTCTAACATTTTAAAGGCTTTGATCAGTCTGCTACGGGTGTTCTCCGGAAGAATTACATCGTCTATATACCCTCTAGCGGCTGCACCATACGGATTGGCAAAGAGATCGGCATATTCCTTTTCCTTTTCCAACAAGGTAGCTTCGGGATCGGATGAGTTCTTAATGTCGTTTTTAAATATGATCTCCGCTGCGCCTTTTGCACCCATAACTGCAATCTCAGAGGTAGGCCATGCGTAGTTCATATCGGCTCCAATGTGTTTGGAATTCATTACATCATAAGCGCCTCCATAGGCTTTGCGCGTTATAACCGTAATGCGCGGAACCGTTGCTTCGCTAAAGGCATACAGCAACTTTGCGCCGTTGGTAATAATGGCATTCCACTCTTGGTCTGTGCCTGGAAGGAAGCCTGGAACATCTTCAAATACCAATAGGGGGATGTTAAAGCAATCGCAGAAACGCACAAAACGCGCTCCTTTTTGGGATGACTTAATATCCAACACTCCAGCTAAAAAAGCAGGCTGATTGGCCACAATGCCAATAGACCTTCCGGCTAAGCGCGCAAATCCAACGACTATATTCTCCGCAAAATCTTTATGCACTTCCAGAAAACTTCCTGCATCCGCCACTTCATCTATTACTTCTCGAATGTCGTAGGGCTGATTGGGATTATCTGGAATGATGTCTGCCAATTTCGGACGGCTTTCATCGCCCGATTCATAGGCCAATATTTCAGGGGTTTCTTCGCAATTCTGCGGCATATACGATAGCAGATTCCGAATATTGTCTAAGCACTCTACCTCATTGGCGTGACTAAAATGGGTAACGCCCGATTTAATACTATGGGCAGAGGCACCCCCTAAATCTTCTGAGCTAACATCTTCATGTGTAACGGTTTTTACCACATTGGGTCCGGTTACAAACATATAGGAAGTGTCTTCTACCATCATCACAAAATCGGTGAGGGCAGGAGAGTAAACCGCACCTCCCGCACAGGGGCCCATGATGGCAGACAATTGGGGGATAACTCCACTGGCCAAGGTGTTTCTATAAAATATATCGGCATATCCACCCAAAGAAACTACGCCCTCTTGAATCCGTGCTCCCCCCGAGTCGTTTAATCCAATAACCGGTGCTCCGTTTTGAAGGGCCAGATCCATAATGCGGACAATCTTTTCGGCATGCGCCTCAGCTAGAGATCCACCTAAAACAGTAAAATCTTGCGCAAATACATACACCAATCTTCCTGCAATGGTGCCATGCCCTGTAACCACACCATCTCCCAGAAAATGCTGCTTATCTAAGCCAAAGAGATTGCTTCTGTGTTTTACCAGCATGCCCATCTCTTCAAAACTATCCTCATCCAACAAGAGATCAATTCGCTCACGAGCCGTCAGCTTCCCTTTAGAATGTTGGGAATCTATTCTTTTTTGTCCACCACCCAATCGTGCTTCGTTGCGAAGTTCGATCAGCTTTTCATTCTTTTTCATAGCGATTGAATATGTGGTAAGCATAGCCTAGAGGCTAGCCTTACCTAATTTAATTTGTCTGTTACCATATGTTGACCTCCATCTCCAATTCGATTCCAAATTTGGAGTGGATGTCTGCTTGAATGTCTAATGCCAATGTATAAATGTCTTCGCCTTTGGCGCCTCCATAGTTTACCAATACCAAGGCTTGCTTGGCGTGTACCCCGTAGTTTTCTTTTCTAAAACCTTTCCAACCGGCTTTTTCAATGAGCCATCCGGCGGCCAACTTTTTCTTTCCTGCAGAGGTTGGATACAGTGGTGCATCAGGATATTTCTGTTGAATTCTTTCCGCCATTTCAGTAGAAATCTCGGGATTCTTAAAGAAGCTTCCCGCATTGCCAATTTGTTTTGGGTCAGGAAGTTTGCTTCGGCGAATGTTCATAACCGCTTGTGCAACATCAGAATAGCTCGGATGCTCAGCGCGCTGCATGGCTTCTAATTCAGATTGAATAGCGCCATAAGAGGTTTTTATAGCTGCTTTTTTATCGAGTAGGAAGGTCACGGAAACAATAATGTATTGGTTCTTCGCTTCTTCTTTAAAGAGGGAGGTGCGATATCCGAATTTGCACTCTTCTGCTTTTAGTTCAACAAAGGTCTTCGATGACCAATGAAAGGCTATCAAGGAGAAAAGAGAATCTTTAATCTCAACCCCATAGGCACCTATATTCTGAATAGGTGTTGTACCCACTTGACCGGGAATGAGGCTTAAGTTTTCTATTCCGCCCCATTGGTGAGACACACAGAATTGAGTGAATTCGTGCCAGTTTTCACCTGCTTCGGCTGTAACCAACACTTGGGTTTCATTTACTTCCTTCCATTCAATTCCCTTGGTTTCTATTTTCAGCAAGGCTGCTTCTACTTCTTTTGTAAAGAGGATGTTGCTTCCGCCACCTAGAATCAAGGGGCATTGGTTTCCCAATTGTTCTCTAAAGTACAGGAGGTCTTCTCTGGACTTAACAAGCGCTAATTTCGAAGCATAGATATCCAACCCAAAGGTGTTTTCACTTTGCAGCTGAACTCTTTGGAAGGTTTTTGATTCAGGCATTTAACGCTTGATATGCCTTCAATCCTGCCTCGAGGATGGCCACCGCTTGAAGGAGTTTTTCTTCTTCGAGCACATAGGCTAGACGAATTTCATCCTTGCCCAAAGAAGGCGAAGAATAGAAACCGGCATTAGGAGCAAACATGAGGGTTCGTCCATTCAATCTAAACTCTTGCAACATCCATTTGGCAAAAACCTCGGCATCAGCCACGGGCAATCGTGCAACACAATAGAACGCCCCTTTCGGCATGGGACAAAAAACGCCTTCAATTTTATTTAGACCATTCACCAAGGTGTTTCTTCGGTGAGTGTATTCTGCATTTACGGTTTCGAAGTAACTATCTGGCGTGCTTAAGGCACCCAAACTAGCCACCTGCGCCAGCGTAGGCGGACTTAATCGTGCTTGAGCAAACTTTAGTGCTGTGCTCATCACCGCTTGGTTTTTTGAAACGATGGTGCCAATTCGCGCACCACACATGCTGTATCTTTTAGAAACCGAGTCGAGTACAATAGCGTTTTGCTCCAATCCTTGTAAGGAAAGAATGCTGGTGTGTTTTAGTCCATCGTAGGCAAATTCGCGATAGACTTCATCGGCTAAGAGATAGAGATCGTGCTTGAGAACTATTTCCCTGAGCTTCTCCAATTCCTCCACAGAGTATAAATAACCCGTAGGATTGCCTGGATTGCAAATCATAATCGCCTTGGTTTTGGGGCCGATGGCCTTTTCAAAATCTGCTAGGGGCGGAAGGGCAAAGCCACTTTCAATCGACGAAGGAAGGGCTACCACCTTTACACCCGATTGAATGGCAAAACCATTGTAGTTGGCATAAAAAGGTTCAGGAATAATGATTTCATCGCCCGCATCCATGATAGAGCCCAACACAAATTGAATAGCTTCTGAGCCACCGGTGGTAACAATTACGTCTTTGGTTTCAATAGGGAGGCCGATTTTCTGATAATATCCGGCAAAGCCCGCTCTTAAACTTTCAAATCCTGCACTGTGCGAATAAGACAAGACCTTATCGTCGTACTTCTTTAGAGCCTCCATGGCTCCATCAGGGGTTGGAATATCGGGTTGTCCTATATTGAGGTGGATGACTTCCGCCCCTGATTTGATGGCTGCTTCTGCAAAAGGAACCAGTTTACGAATAGGAGATTCGGGCATCTTCTGCCCCTTAAGAGAAATCGTTGGCATATGGTAAAAATAAAAAACCCCGCATAGAGCGGGGTCAAATATCGGAAGAACAAATCTTATTTAACTTGCAGAGTGCTTGCGCTGCTTTCCTTTTTTACAGGAACGGTTTCAACTTTTTCTTCTGCCTTCACAACACCACGTATTTTCAACACTACATTGTCGTTGCTGGCATTCGACATAACAGTAATTGTTTTGGTGAATTGACCAACACGTTGAGTATCGTATTTCACCTTTATCGAAGCTTTTTCACCTGGAGCGATGGGCGTCTTGGGCCAGCTCGGTACAGTGCAACCGCAAGATCCTTTGCAGTTTGTTATAATTAAAGGCTCTAAACCCGTGTTTGTGAAAACAAATTCACGATTGCCATCGGCACCCTTTTCTATGTTGCCATAGTCAATAGTTTCTGTTTCAAAAGAAATCTTTGCAGCCGTGCTTTCTTGAGCATAAGCAGAGAAACCAATAAAGAGAACAGAGGCGAGGAGAAGTAATTTCTTCATAATTCCAAATTTTTTAGTTTAACAAAGTTAACTGATTCTTTAAAACAAGACCAATTTTCGTGCCAATAGATGCCAATTAATTAGCATCTGCAAGGGATTAACAAGGAAATTGCAAGATTGCTTGTTATTTTCGCGTTTTCTAATTTATAATGCTCTTTTTATGGAGTTAGCCGCCCGCTATCAGCCCGCCCTCATTGAAGATAAATGGTATGCCTATTGGCTCGAGAACTCTGTTTTCCGTTCTCAACCCAATTCTTCAAAAGAGCATTATACCGTCGTTATCCCTCCACCCAATGTTACGGGTGTTTTGCATATGGGGCATATGCTCAACAATACTATACAAGATATCTTGGTTCGAAAGGCCAGAATGTCAGGTAAAGAAGCTTGTTGGGTTCCGGGTACCGATCATGCTTCTATTGCTACTGAAGCTAAGGTGGTGGCTATGCTGAAGGAGAAAGGCATAGAGAAAAGTACACTGAGTAGAGAAGAGTTTCTAAGCTATGCTTGGGAATGGAAAGAGAAATACGGTGGAATTATCTTGGATCAACTCAAGAAGCTAGGTGCCAGTTGCGATTGGGATAGAACCCGATTTACCATGGAGCCCGAATTGTACGATGCGGTGCAAGATGTTTTCATAGATCTTTTTGAAAAGGGAAAGATTTACCGAGGTATTCGAATGGTTAATTGGGATCCTCAAGGACAAACGGCCCTTTCAGACGATGAGGTGAATCACAAAGAGATTCAGTCTAAACTCTATTATATACAGTATCCTTTAGAAGGAACCGAAGGTGAATTCGTTACCATCGCAACCGTTCGTCCTGAAACTATTATGGCCGATGCCGCCATTTGTGTGAATCCAGCAGATGAACGCTATACCCATCTCATTGGCAAGAACGCCCTTATTCCATTGATCAATAAAGCCATCCCCATTATTGCCGACGATTATGTTTCGCTCGATTTTGGAACGGGATGTTTAAAGGTTACTCCCGCCCACGATATCAATGACTATGAAATTGGAATTCGTCATAACCTGCCCGTAATCGACCTTTTAAATGACAATGGAACGCTGAACGAAAAGGCACAGATTTATGTGGGTGAAGACCGGTTTGTGGCCAGAAAGAAAATAGCCAAGGACTTAGAGGCGAAGGGATACCTCCAGAAAACAGAAGACTACAAAAGCAATGTTGGATTTAGTGAGCGTACCGACGCTGTTGTTGAACCTCGTTTGTCTTTGCAGTGGTTCTTAAGCATGCGAGATATCACTAAGCCAGCCTTAGTGAATGTTTTAAATGATCAAATCCAACTTCATCCACCTAAATTCAAGAATATGTACCGTTCTTGGATGGAGAATGTAAAAGATTGGTGCATTTCTAGGCAGTTATGGTGGGGACATAGAATTCCGGCTTGGTATTGCCCAGAGGGTAAAGTGGCCCTTGGAAAATCGGAAGAACAAGCCTTCGAATATTACCAAAAGAAATACGGCAAAGATCCTGTTGGGCTCACTCAAGACGAAGATGTGCTTGATACTTGGTTCTCTTCTTGGCTTTGGCCTATGAGTGTTTTTGATCCAAAGGTGTTTGTGAGTGGCAAACCCAATGATGAATTAAAGTATTACTATCCAACCAATGATTTGGTTACTGCTCCTGAGATTCTGTATTTCTGGGTAGCAAGAATGGCAATGGCTGGATATGAGTATATGGACGAGAAACCTTTCACCAATGTATACCTCACGGGAATAGTGAGAGACAAACAGGGAAGGAAGATGTCTAAATCGCTCGGAAATTCTCCAGATCCTCTTGAATTAATCAAAGAGTTTGGTGCCGATGCGGTTCGTACGGGTATGCTGTTCAGCTCTCCAGCTGGCAACGACTTGCTGTACGATGAGAAGCTCATTGAACAGGGTAGAAATTTTGCCAATAAGATTTGGAATGCCTTCCGTTTACTTGCAGGCTGGGAAATACAAGAAGGTCTTTCGGCAGATGCATCTCAAACAGAAGCAGTAGATTGGTTCGGTCACCGATTGAATCAGGCTATGGATGAGTTGGAAAAGGCTTTTGCAGATTTTCGTATTGCGGATGCCTTAATGATCTTATACAAACTCATTTGGGATGATTACTGCAGCTGGTATCTGGAAGCGGTAAAACCTTTGGATGGAAAGATGAACGGAGAGATCTATAGCAAATCTCGAATGTATTTCGATTCATTGTTGCGCTTGCTTCATCCATTTATGCCCTTTTTAACAGAAGAGCTTTGGCATCTTTTAGAGGAAAGAGCAGAAGGGCAAAGCCTGGCTCAGGCTGAATATCCTTCTATAAACGCCTATCATTCTGAGTCGGTTGAACGCTTTGAACACAGCAAACAAACGGTAACCTCTATTCGAAACCTCCGAAGCCAGGTAGGAATGTCGCCAAAAGAAAGCCTGTCCTTGTTCTACAGCGGGAAGAGTCCTTGCCTACTCGGAATTGCGGCTAAGTTGGCAAATCTTTCAGAAATAAGTTCGGTAGAAGTGGCTCCAGAATCAGCTAGTAGTTTTAGAATAGGACAAACAGAGTATTACGTTCAGCTGGGCGATAGAGTAAATCCAGAAGAAGAGAAGGAAAAGCTAACCAAAGAGCTTGCCTATCAACAAGGCTTTTTGAAATCGGTTCAGGCTAAATTGAACAATGAGCGCTTTGTAGGCAGTGCGCCCGTTCAGGTTGTTGAAAGAGAAAAAGCAAAAATGGCAGATGCTGAATCTAAGATTGAAGCCATCCAACTGCAACTGAATACGCTCTAATCAGCTTTTTTCAAATCGGCCCTTCCATCCGTTAACAACTATCCAATAGCTTCCCTTTGCGAGGGGAGCTATGTTCAGTTCCAATACTTTATTGCCCTTAGACAACCCAGAGCTGGGACTGCTCAGCAGTCGGCCTGTTTGATCGTATAGTTGGATACTCAGTTTTTTGGGCCGAACAGATTCAGGTAGTTCAATAGTGAGTATATTTTTGGCAGGGTTGGGATACAAGACAAGTGTATCTTTTTGCTCTAGGGAAAGTTCTTCTGAAGAAATAGAAGGATTGCCATTTGCAAAGCAATATTGCCCTTTCAGCAATTCAGAAAGTCGCATCAATCCAAGGCTGTTGAGATTGCTTCCTTGCATGTCTTTTTGGTAGTGGGGATACAGCATCCAATCGTCTGAAGGATTAGCTCGATACAATAGTAGAAGACTGTCTTCTCCCGATTTCAAAAGATCGGCATCTAAGCCTGCAGAGCTTATTCTTCCATCGAATGTGATCAGTGCTTTGGATGAAAATCCAGAATTCCAATTTCCATCTACACTCCAAAAGTGATTAGGTGAAAGGCGGAAGTTGTTAGAATTCGCTTTCATAGGGTCGGGCGCCACCCAATGATGGGTAATAGATAAAGCTGCTGAACTTCCTCCTAGGGTTTGAATATCTAAGTTGAATAGTACGTTCAAAAGGCTTTCTGTTCTGGGCTGAGTATAGTTCCGCTCCTCTGTGGTTTGGGCCAATAATACTAATCCATTTGGATCAATAACTACCGATTGAACATTGGTTAGCGTGGTGGTAAATTGGAAATTCGTGAATTCATTAAGACTAGATGAAATCGTTTGAACATAGTCAATATTACCTGCGCTGTCCATCAGTTTTAGGGTTAGGGGAACTTCCATAAACCACTGTGGGGCTGCGTATTTTTTTTGTTGGATGCGCAAATTCACTTGGTTTCCAATACTGTTGGGAGTACTATGTATTGAGTCGATTTCAAAACCCGGGTAGCCGGCTTGATGTACCCATCCATCGAAAAAAGGATCGAGATTTAAACTTGAGTAATTCTCTAAAAAGCTTTGAAATCCATCTATGCTGAGGTTTCCAAAAGCCTTTTGTGCGAACATGCTTTGCAAGCCACCAAAAAAGAGGCTGTCGCCCATATATTCTCTCAGATTGTGCGCTACCATTGCACCTTTCTGATAAATATGCTGGCCATAGGTAAAATCTTGATCAATATTGCTCAAGGCTTTATGGCCATTGTCTCGAATAGCCGCAAAGCGCAGCACATAATCGCGATTCTCACGAACCGTTTTTAAATAGCGCGGTCGGTCATAAACGTATTCCTCGTATAAATGACTGCAGTATTCTGCCCATCCTTCGTTGAACCACATGTCTTCTGCGCGTTCGCAGGTTATTAGATTTCCGAACCAATGATGCGCTAGCTCATGTGCAATAATGTCTTCACCACCTAAACTTCCGTCGACCAAATTTCTTGGAAAGTGAATACTCGTGGCATGTTCCATAGCCCCTATGGTGGTAATGGAATAACCTATCCTTTGCCAAGGATAGGGCCCAAAATAATGTTCAAATGCCGCGAAGATGGAATCGATATTTCTAAAGCTATTGCGAATATTAGCAGTGTCTGTACTTCTACCATACACAGCCACTTCTATAGGGCCATTCATTCCTGCAGTGGTATGTGCCCATTTTAGATAATCTGATACTGCAACAGCAAACAAATAAGAGGGAATAGGATCTGTGAGCTCCCAATTTGTTGTGATTTCGCCATTTTGAGCACTTTCGGAAAGGAGGTCTCCACTGCAAACCCCTTTTTTAGGAGCCAGAGTTAAAACCGTAGAACTGAATGTGCATTTCTCTACAAAGTTGTCGAAGCAAGGAAAAATACTTCTTCCATACACATGCGGATTGGCCTGAAAGCCAACCCCAAGGTTAAAAGAATAGGCCGTAGCATTGTGCCATCCTCCCCAACCCGAAGCATCGGTTGCTGGTGTTCCCCTATAAAATACTTTTACGGTAAAGCTGTCTCCCTGAGCAAAACCATTGTTAGCGGTTACTTCTAAAAACGGATTGTTTCGGGTAAAGGATTGAAGCGATTTACCAATCAAATGAACAGAGTCTACATTGAAATTGAGTAAATCGAGACGAAGCTTAGCGCTGGGAAGCTGGGTGTAAATGCGCAGTTGGGCCTCTCCCACGAAGGAAGTGGTACTTCGAATATCGAGATTGAGATGGGTGTGTAGGATATTGAAGGTATCGCTTCGAGAATTGTAGTTAATGGAAGGCGCAGCCATGGGGAGCGATGCTGATTTGAGATCTTGACAACGGAATTGTCCGTTGGAAGGGAAAGAAAGTAGCAGGGCAGAAACGAGAAGGAAATACCTATACATTTTTAAATAGATAGATTGCGTTGACGGCTAATTTCAGAAAGCAGAATTCCTGAAGCAACGGAGACGTTTAAGGAGGCGGTTTCTCCTTTCATCGGAATGAATGCCTTTTCATCGCACATTTTTAGGTATTCTGGAGAAATGCCATCCTCCTCTGAACCTAAAATAATGCACATAGGACCTGTAAGATCTGTGTCATACAATGAACTGGCTCCTTTTTCGGTGCACCCTATAATTCTCAATCCAGAATTACGCATAAATTGTATGCTCTCCTTTAGGTTAGACTCGCGGCAGATGGGCAATCGCAATAATGCGCCAGCCGAAGTTTTCACGGCATCGCCACTGGCTGGAGCCGCATTTCGGGTTGGAATTACAATGGCGTGAGCGCCTAGGCATTCAGCACTTCGAGCAATGGCACCGAAATTTCGCACATCGGTTACTTTATCCAAGAGAACGATTAGAGGTTCTTCCCCTTGTTCAAATAGAATGGGAAGCAGATCGTCAATTCTTTGAAATTCAACTTCTGTTAGAAAGGCAAATACCCCTTGGTGATTTTTTCGAGTTAGACGATTTAATTTTTCAATCGGCACAAGGTTATAGGGAAGGTCATATTCTCGCAATAATGCAAGAAGTTCTGCGCTATTGTCTCCCTTCAAACCCTTTTGAATGAATATTTTGTCAATTCCTTTTCCTGCCCAAATGGCTTCCATTAGGGGTCTAATACCAAAAAGCTGGTGACTGTCTTTGTTGGCGGTTTTGTGCATCTCGTGCATCTTGTTCTCTTTTGATATCCTTCACTCCGTAGCTTCTTCCATTTCTCCAAGCACCCACTGCTTGTCCCCAGCCATACCGATAATAGGCATAGCGCGCTAATGCGTAGTCGTTGGTAGAAAATGGATTGTTGATCTTGTAAAAATTGAAAGCATAATTTAAGTCGCTATTGCGGTCGCCATACACCCAAGACTCTCCTTCATCTGAACGAAATACTTGGCTTGGAGGGCCGTAGATGATGTAAATAATTCCACGATCTGTTTTCCAACCTTCTATATAGGAGGTAAATCGCTCATTGGAATTCTCTACCCGAGAATAGAACTCCTGAAATACACTTTGTGCTCTTTCTTCACTGCCGGCATTTCGTATCCAGAACCGATCTGCTAACAATTTCAAACTATCTTTTGAGCGAACTCCAGACATTTCCTCGTGCTCTTTTCGGGTAGTGAGATAGCGCATGGGAGGAGCGAGCTGCTCTATTTCAGATACATAAGGAAAGGAGTTGCCGAAATTGAACACGCTAAATCCTGAGGTACTGGAGGTGTCTAGTTGGAAGTGATAAATTCCTGGAAGCTCAAATTTTAAGGTGTCAAGAGAGGAAACAGTAAATAGACTGTCTTCTTTAAAAATAAAAGGATCACTTTTATTCTCTGCATAAGGAGGGATGGCGATGGGGAAGTCGCGACGATAATAGCGAACAAAGAGTTTAACCTCTTCATCTAAAAGATAATTTACTTTATAGGATTGCTCGGTATTCACCCAAGGTTGAAACAAACGCCTTCCACCTAACGCTCTTAACTCAAAGTATTGCTGATCTTGAATATCCTTATTTCGAATGGGATAATCGAAAGAAAGATCAAAATTGCGTTGAACATCTTTGATGTTTATTCTCAAAAATGCATCTTTGATTCCCTCGGGTCTTAGAAAGGCTAAAGAGCTTTGAATGAATCCGGTTTCAGAAGAAAGTTTACGGTCTATTAAGGAGGTACTCCCACTATCGAGCAGGAGCATTTTCTCATAATTGGCAAAGAGACTATAGCTAAGTCGAACCTCTGCTCGGAAGGTGTCTTGCTCGGGTTCACGTATGTAAAGCAATTGGTTTCTATCGAGCTGAAGGCGTATGAGACTTGAATCGATTTTATTGTGTGCTACTTGCAACACAGGTTGAATTCCAAGACCGCCATGCTGATAGAGATGCGCCAGGTTTTGGTCAGACGGACTTATGCCTCCACCGCAACTCAAAAGCATCCAAACAGAGCTTAAAACATAGAGTACTTTCTTCATTTTATGCGGTCAAAACACGATTGAAAAGTGATTCTTTTTCATTTCACCGAAGGTATTTAAAAACGACCAGCATAGCCAACATGAATTATGGTACTACGGAAGTCGAACGGTTGACTTCCATTTTTAGGAACGGCGATGTCTAGATTTACGTATGCATTCTCTAGGAGAAGGCTAATTCCGGTGCCTAATCCAGAGAATAGATCCATTCCATTGGTTTGATTTTGAACGAATCCAGAGTCGAAGAAAAGTTTAAAGTAGCTGGTTGATTCGAGTCTAAATCGATATTCTACACTAGCTGTGGCGTATTGTTGAGTGAAAATAGACTGTTCAGCGAAACCGCGCAGTTGGTCTATTCCGCCTACCCTAAATAATTCATTTAGACTAAAACGTTCACCTAAGAATGAGGCTGCTTTGGCCTGTAAACGCAGAATATGCCTCGGATAAAGTCTTAAAAAGTGGGTGGCTTTTAGCTCAAATCGATATTGATCTTCGGTAGAAATAGGATCTATTCTTTTTCCAGCCGTCGCTTCTATCGAATAGTTTCCTCCCGTACTTGGAGAAAAAAGAGCATCGGTGAAATCGGTGCTCAGCTCTATTCCCCAGAGTTGTTTAGAATAATTCGAGAACTGCTCGTTGGAGGCAAAACCTGTCCTTGAGGCTTCATTTCTATACACCACTCCAGCGAATGAGCGGGCATCTTTGGCGTATTTCAACTTAGAAATCCATGAGGTATTTAGAAAAGAAGAATCTCTTCGGTAGAGTTCGAATTTATTTTCGAACCAAAATTTACTTCCCCATAAATAAGGAAGCTTTAGTTCTAGCTGAAGTTGTTGTGCCCCATCGGGCGGCGCCTCCCATTTTAATCCAATTTTTTCTCCTTTCTTAAAAGTGTTTACAAGCTGAATGTCGGCCTTACCCGAAAGTAAGAGTTGGCCATCTACAGTATTTAGTCCCAGCAATAGGTCGAGTTTATTTGCTTTTTTCTTTTTTGGATAAAGGTAAATAGCGGCACCATCAGGTGTAAATAGCACGGCAGAGGAGCGACTGAATTCAACAAAGTTTAGTCCGGCCATTTTCCTGGGAAGGTCTTTAAGCTTTTGATCTGAATAAATATCTCCAGGTCGCAGTTTGAAGTGGTGTTTTAAATAGCCTCTTGACAAAGAAATTTCTCCTTTTTGAATCAGTGTGTCAATCAGTAGGAAGGGTCCGTTTTCAAGTCGACTTTGAATCTGAATATCCCCGCCATCGAAAGAAATCTGATTCACTTCAATTCTGCTAAAGGGATATCCTTTGTCGGAATTCTCAATTAGCTTTTCCTTTTGCTGAAATTGCCAAGATGGGTAGTCTGTACCGTTAATAGTCAGAGCCTTAAAAAATTCAATACTCAGCACTCTAGAGTTGGCACTGAGCATCCATTTTTTATCGTACCTCAAATAGCCTAGTCTTTCAGCTTCGGAAATTATGGCTTGCGAGAAAGTAGAATGCTCGGTAGAATCTTGGAAGGAGATGGAATCCTTTGGTGTTTGACCGAAAGAAGAATATTGCAGTATCCAAACAGGTTGAGAAAGGCCTAGAATGGGGAGGAGGTTAAGGATAATCCAGAAGGTCCCATTGAATAGGCGTTTTGCCATTTTGTTGGAGGTAATGATTGGTTTTTGAAAAATGTTTGCATCCTTCAAAACCTCTGAAATAGGAAAGGGGAGAAGGATGTGCTGCATGAAGTATTAGATGTCTACTAGGATGAATGAAAACGGATTTTTTCTTCGCATGGTTTCCCCAAAGTAAAAAAACAAGCTGATCTTTTTCTTCAGAAAGTTTTCGAATGATTAAATCGGTGAAAGATTCCCATCCCCAAAGCCTATGACTTCCTGGTTTAGAGTCTTCTACGCTTAGACTGGAATTGAGGAGCAGAACGCCCTGCTTTGCCCAGCTGTTTAAGTTTCCATGTGGGAAGTCTACATCACTCTGCAAATCACTTTTCACCTCCTTAAAGATATTTCGCAATGATGGAGGGATTTGAACGCCTTTCTGAACAGAAAAACTCAATCCGTGCGCTTGACCTTCTTGATGATAGGGGTCTTGCCCTAGAAGAACAACCTTAACCTCTTCGAAAGCTGTAAGCTCGAATGCCTTAAAAAGCAATTCTTTTGGTGGAAATAATTTTTTGGTTTCGCTTTCTAAGGTGTAGCGCTGAATAAGTTGGGCGGATCTTTCGTAGGGAAAGAGTAGATCTGGCCAACCTTTCATTTGATTATTCGTTGTATTCAAGTAGTGGTGCTCAATAAAGTGCAAGTAAATAACGTTTTTTGAAATAGCCTACCACTTTTGGTTAGTTTTGTAATCTTGATGGAATTTACTATGAAAAGAAAAATTGCAATTGTACTTATTCTGGCAGCAGGTCTTGCTGTGCAGTCTTGCGGTTCGTATGAAAAATGTCCAGCCTACAGCTCGATTGAAGTAGGAGCGGATGCTTCTACCGACGGAGTGGATGTCTAATTTGGTCCTATCCTTGCAAGAGGAAGAACAGTTGAATGAAATTCTAAGCAACGAGAATTCAGATCATTATGTCTTCATTTTTAAGCACAGTACACGTTGTATTGTAAGTTCTAAAGCCTTTAAGGCCTTGATTCCCGATTGGGAAAAAGAAGGGAAAATTCCCTTGTATATTTTAGATCTATTGTCATATAGATCGCTATCGAATGAAGTAAGTCGGCAATTGAAAGTGGTACATGAATCACCTCAATTATTGCTGATTAATAAAGGAAAATGTTTGAATAGTGTTTCACATTGGAGAGTTAATGCAGAAACTGCTTTTGAGATGTTGGGAGAAGTCCAGTCTTAAACGTTCTGTTTTTCTTATTGCCACTGTTTCTGCTTTTCATTCGAATGGGCAGCTCACAACAGAAGCAGATTTTAAGAGAACCGTGCAGACCGATGAGTATTCATTTGGTCTCATGCTTCATACACGTGGCTATGGCGTGAATTTTCGAAGAATGTATTATCTCGACGGATTTAATAAGCAAGGTTGGGAAATCGATATGGTCAACCTTCGCCACGAAAAGGAAGTGAATATTTACAATCCTTTTGATAATAGCGCGAGGGGATTTGTGTATGGAAAATTGAATACGTTATATTCTATTCGAGCGGGGTATATTTTAGATAAGATTTTAGTAGACAAAACAGACCGAGGCACCATTTCAATTGATATGGTGTACGGTGGTGGCTTGAGTTTGGGATTACTCAAACCAGTTTATCTAGAAATTTATGAGCCAGTAGGAGGTGGAAGTTTTATCCTTTCCACCGAACGTTACGATCCCGAAATACATGATTACCTAGATATATATGGGAGATCTTCCTTTTTTACAGGTTTCGGCGAAATGAAAATGCATCCAGGAATTTACGGAAAATTAGGAGTAGCCTTTGACTTTGATATACTTGACAACAAGGTAACCACATTAGAAACTGGCGTAATCGCTGACTTCTTTTTTGACGATGCACCTATTATGTACATTCCAGCGAATAATGAGGAGAACATCTCTAACCATCGCTTGTTTATACAAGTATATCTGACGTTCAACTTTGGTAATAAATGGAATTGAATACAGTCGTAGAAAATCCCAAAATAGAAAGAGAACCCACTACTAGAAAACCGAAATGGTTGCGGGTTAAACTTCCAACGGGTCAGAATTTTAAGAATGTGCGCAAGTTGGTTGATGAGTATAAGCTTCATACAATTTGTGAGTCTGGAAATTGTCCGAATATGGGCGATTGTTGGGGGGTTGGAACAGCTACCTTTATGATTTTAGGCAACACCTGCACTCGAAGTTGTGGATTCTGCGCTGTAAATACGGGCAGACCCGATGCAGTAGATTGGGATGAGCCTGAAAGAGTAGCCCAAAGTGTCAAGTTGATGAAGATAAAACATTGTGTTTTAACTTCTGTAGATAGAGATGACTTAACAGATGGCGGTTCCATTATTTGGGCAGAAACGGTAAATGCTGTGAGAAGAATGAGTCCTGGTACAACGATGGAAACATTAATTCCAGATTTTAAAGGCGAATATGCCAATATCGACCGAATCATTGAAGTGGCTCCAGAGATTGTTTCACACAATATGGAAACTGTAAAACGTCTAACAAGACAGGTTCGAATTCAGGCAAGGTATGAACGGAGTTTGGAAGTATTGCGCTATTTGAAAGCTCAAGGTTTAAGGAGGACTAAGACAGGCATCATGCTAGGCTTAGGAGAAACAAGCGAAGAAGTTATTGAAGCAATGCATGACTTACGCCATGCTGAGGTAGATATTTTAACCTTAGGACAATATTTACAGCCTACGCAAAAGCATTTAAAGGTAGTGGAGTTTATCGAGCCAGCTCAATTTGAAGACTTGAAATTCAAGGCCTTGGAATTAGGATTTAAGTATGTAGAGAGTGGTCCGCTTGTCCGCTCTTCCTATCACGCAGAAAAACACTTGTTCTAATGCAAACCTTTCTGGTTAATATTTCGTTAAGGCTAATGAAATATTGTATTTTTCGCAAAGAATTTGAATCTATAGAGATACCCTAGATATGAGTAGAATTACACGTTATGTTAGTTTAGGCCTTGTTGCTGCTGCAACGGGCGTTCTGGTGTTTGTGCTTCCTGCACCGAAATCAGATAATTCAATACCGAGCTATCAGCCTCGTGAGACCCTAAAAACCGACTTTTCTGCACAAGATGCGGCAGAATGGATGGCAAGAAGAAGAGTAAATCCGGCTACTGGAAAGTTGGATCCTGCTGAGGTTTTAAGAGTTCGACAATTGGTTGAGCAGCACCGTATGGCTAAAACTACAGCAGCACTTGGCTTGCAGTGGGAACAGCGTGGTCCCGACAATGTTGGCGGTAGAACAAGAACTTTGTTTATTGATCCGGCTAATCCGCAATTGATGTTTGCTGGTGCTGTATCCGGAGGTCTATATCGCAGTACAACAGGAGGGTCTAGCTGGGAATTGGTAGATATCAGCGCATCGAATAATGCAGTTACCTACTTTACAAAATCTGCAAATGGTGACTATTATTACTGTACTGGAGAGGGTTTGCACTATTTTTCAGTTGGTGGTGGGGGAGGAGGAATCCTAGGAGGTGGTATCTACAAATCTACCGATGGAGGAAACACCTTTAATGTTCTACCCCAAACCCAGCCAACGCCGAACAACAGATCTGCAGAATGGGCCAATATCTCGTTTGTACTTGCAGACCCCAATACTCCAGATCTCATATATGCGGCTACAAATGCAGGTTTGCGTAGATCTACTGACGGAGGTCAAACATGGTCAAATCCAGTTGCTGGATCAGCGGTAAGCCCAAGTGAAATAGGGGCTCCAATAACAGATATGATTGTTACAAGCACAGGAGGTGTATGGTTTAAAGGCGATAGTCATATCATTTTCAGTTCAAATGGAGCACCGGGTAGCTTTACTCAGGTTTCTAGTGCTACTTCTGGCTTGCCAGCCAATGCACGCAGATCTAGAATTGCAGTTCATCCAACTGATCCGAATTATGTATACGTTGCTAATGTGGGCAATGGTGGTAGATTAGGAACAGTTCACCGTAGTACGGATGGTGGACAATCTTGGAGTTTGATTGGTACAGGAACTACCTCTTTCAATCCTTTTGGAACACAGGGAGATTATGACTTACTTCTAGCCGTAGACCCAAAGAATAAAGACCGCATTCTCTTAGGAGGTGTAACCTTGTGGAGTTGGTCGCCAACAACAGGATGGAGCCAAATGGCTTCTCTCGGACCCTCAACACCAACGAATCCTTTTTATGTACATGCAGATCAGCATGACTGTATCTTCCATCCTACCAACCCAGAAATTATATATGTTGTAAACGACGGTGGAATCTTCCGATCGTCTAATGATGGTTTTACTTGGACACCCGTAAATGCAAACTACATAACGCTTCAGTTATATTCGGTAGAAGGGAATGCGGCAGGCCAATTCTTGGGCGGGTCTCAAGACAATGGAACCATTGGAATTACTTTAGATGGCAATACTTCTAGAGCTGGGGTTAGAACCGAAGGGATAGATTACCCAATTTCATCAAGTGCCAAGGTGAGTTTAGATGGAGATGGAGGCTATGTGGCTGCATCTGCCATAGTGCCTGGAGTTCTCTTCAAGTCTATGCAGCACGGTATTATAGGTAGATCAGAAAATCAAGGGCAATCTTTTGAGTCTTTCTACCAATTCAACCGTATGGACCCACAGTATGTAAGTGGAGGGAATACCTTAAGTTTTTCAGAATTCGTTACTCCTTTTGAATTGTGGGAGTCGAGAAACGATCAGAATAGCACTGATTCTATCAAGTGGAAACTTCAAGATATAGGTCGAAGCTTTGGCTTTGCTACTCAAAATGATACAGCCACTAGAGGAACTATGGTGAGGCCTCAACCGGGTGCTATTTTCATCCCAGACAGCTTTAGAGTAAGGCACGGCGCACTTGAGTTGGTGAGCGATGGAAATGGAAATTTAACAGGTGATGGAACGGGTAGCTTCAACGCAGCCACAGGTACTTTTGTCGCTCGCTTCAATCGCTATTTCAATTTAGAGGTTTCTGCGGCTTGTGATATCAAATACAACGCAGGCACTGTGGTATCTATTAGTTCTACATCGAAGAGTGTTCCGTTTGACTACACCTTAAGTCAAGGCTTGGCTTCAGGAGATTCAGTGTATGTAAAAGACATTATTCAAGGAGCTTTCTTTGTCGGATTGAGAACACGTACAGGTTTTGTTGGTAACACTTTAGGTGGCGTTTGGATGACTCGCAAACCCTTTGATTTCACTACAGAACAGCCAGAGTGGTGGCACATTGCTGCCTTAGGAATAGGAAATGCAGTAACCTGTATGGATGTGTCTAAAGATGGAGACAACCTTTGGTTTGGTACTACGGATGGAAGAATTATCCGCATTAGTAATTTAAACCAGGCAAGAAGCCGCACCACAGCCGATATTGACAATAACAATACGAGTTTGGTTACCACTACGCTTATTGCAGGTACCTATGCACTAGAGCCTACGAGTATTGCTGTTGATCCTAATAATCCAAACAGAGTTATGATTACTTTAGGGAACTATAGCAATAGCCCTCATGTATACTTTTCAAATAATGCAATGAGTGCCAGTCCTACCTTCTTGTCAAAACAAGGAGACTTACCACCAATGCCTGTATACGGTAGCATTATCAATGTATTCGATGGATCTCATGCTGTAATTGGTACTGAGTTCGGGGTATATACAACGGATGACATCAATGCGGCTTCAGTAAGCTGGACACAAGAAAACAATGGTCTAGGAAATATTCCTGTATTTATGGTTAAACAGGTTGTTGAAAATAGAGGCTCGGTTGCGGGTGATACGGTGTATCAAGGGCATATTGACTTGGCTACACATGGCAGAGGATTTGTACGATCTACTAATTTGGTTCAAATGAATCCGATTGGAGTGCGCGAAAATGAACTGCCTTCATCTACTGCGGCTGTTTCCTCTGCCTTGTTAATCTATCCCAATCCAGCGAAAGAGTATGTCACAGTTGATATTGAGCTGGTTTCTAGAGGAGATGTAAGTATAGTGGTATACGATATGAACGGACGAGAATTACGTCGTCAGAATACTAAGAATGTTAATAGAGGAGAATCTTCTATTGTAATGAACTTGTACAATTTAGCAGCAGGAAATTATATCCTAAGGGCTGAAGGTCCTGGCTTTAGCAAGGCGGGAAGGCTCCTAGTAAAATAGGCTCATGCTATTCTAATTGTGAAAGAGGCTGTCTGAAAAGACAGCCTTTTTTTGAAATTCTAAGTCTTGTGAATGATTCGGTAGGGATAAGCCAAATCAAAGACGAAGTATTCTAGCATGAAGCAATGAAAACAGAATGGCATCTTAAAAGGATTTTCTCCTATTCTGCCATTGTTCCTGTACCAATGATTTAGAATAAAACGCAGTACCACAAGTATTAGCGCTAAAACTAGGAGCTTGCTTTAGCTCTTATTTGAATCCACAACTTTAAACTTTAGTCCTATCATAGGGTGAGTGTTTAAATTCTTGGCGGCCCTCAAATAACCATTATATCTAGTAATGAAACAAAAAAGGCCGCCTCGAATGAGGCAGCCTTATTATGAAAACTGAAAAATTTATAGAGCCGCTTCTATTGCTGCTTCCAGTTCAGGACCTCTTAGTCCTTTTGCTAGAACCTTTCCCTCTCTATCCAATAATAAGGTATAAGGAATCGATTGAAATCCGAAGGTAGCCACAGCTCTGCTTTCCCATCCACCTAAATCACTTACGTGATTTGGCCAACTAAGCCCATCTTCTTCTATAGCTCCGAGCCATGCTGCTTTGGCATCGGGTTGTTGAGGAAGACCATCTAATGAAACAGAATAAATATCAAATCCTTTCGATTTAAGTCGATTGTACATTTTTACAATATTGGGATTTTCAGCCCTGCAAGGTCTGCACCAAGCGGCCCAAAAATCTACTAAGACTACTTTGCCTTTTAAGGAGCTTAAAGCGATCAAATCACCATTGGCATTAGGCATGCTAAATTCAGGAGCTGGATTTCCGATCTTCGTACCTTCTAGCGCTGCATTTAAACGCTCCTGTGCTTCCAACTGCAAGCGGGCGCTTTCCATTCTTTTTCCAAATTCGCTCACGTGCTGATTTCCAGGATAACGTTCCGTCATTGCTTTTAAAGAGGCCTCATAATCTGATGTAAATTCTTCAATGGGAATCAGTTGAGCATTTCCTACACCTTGAGGGAAAATGAATAAATTCGTTAGATGCCCAGGATCTTCTCTAAGCATAGCGAGTAATTTATCTCTAGCGTGGGTTTGGGCTGCCGTAAAACGATCGTCGAGCTTCACGCGAATCTCCTCGTAATTGGCGCTATCTAAAATAGATGAGTTAACCTCATTTAGCGAGTCTAATGTTTTCATTAAGCTAGTAATGGGCTTTTGAATTTCAACCAAACGCTCGGAGCCAGGAGAACCCGAAGCTTCATAAGCTCGAACTTCGCTATTTAAATCTGCGTTTAGTTCTATGCTTTCGCCTTTTTCAACAAATAGACTTAAACGCAAGGCGCCTTGGTTGGCTTCTACCATTAGGAATTCAGGAGAATCACCTTCCCACAAGAATTCGAAGCTTCCATCTTCAGTCTTTAGTGTGTCGACAGGGATTAGTTCGCTTGGCGTAATTTGGGCAAGGTAAACCTCGGTTGCGCCTACAATAGTTCCTTTAATTTTAGTTCCATTAATTGGCTTTTCACAGGCAAATAAGCCAAGGGATACAGTGGCAATGAGGACCACATTTTTGATGTTCATAGATCTAGTTTTCTAGTTTTTCTCTTATTAATTGACTACAAAGTTTAGGGTCTGCAGTACCCTTTGAAAGTTTCATGACTTCTCCCATGAATAAGCCAAGCAATCCTTTTTTACCGCTTTTATACTCTTCTACCTTATCTGGATACATGCTTAACGCTTGATCGATAAACGGAATAAGGCTATCTGAGTTGCTTTCTTGAATCCAATGATTGGCTTCAGCAATTTGCAAGGGCGAAAGCTTAGATCCTTTTTCCATTTCTGGAAGAATTCTTTGCATGCCAATGCTATGGCTTACTTTTCCTTCTTTTATTAATTTGAGCAATTCAGCCAAATCAGTTGCGGAAACTGGATATTCATTTAAGGCTACACTCTTCTCATTGAGATACGAGCGTACCTGTGTGTTTAGGATGTTGGCAACGGCTTTTGCGTCAGAATAATTCTCTATAATGCTTTCAAAGAAATCAGACATATCCTTGTCTTCCGTAAGAACGGAGGCATCGTATCTAGAAAGACCTAAGTTGCTGGTGTAATTTTCCAACCTCTCCCAAGGAAGACTAGGCATAGCCGATCTTGCCTTTTGGATTTTGTCTTCATCCACAATGAGGGGTTGAAGATCAGGCTCTGGAAAATACCGATAGTCGTGAGCCTCTTCTTTCGATCTAAGTGCGATCGTTTTATTTTGAGAAGCGTCGTAGTTCCTAGTCTCTTGATGTATCCTTTCGCCTTTGGCGATACTGTCTATTTGTCTATTGAATTCGAAGTCGATGGCTTTTTGAACGTTTCGGAAAGAGTTCAAGTTTTTAACCTCTACCTTGGTTCCAAGCTCTTCTTGGCCATAAGGACGGATAGAGATATTTACATCGCAACGCAATGAGCCTTCCTCCATATTTCCATCTGAAATATCGAGGTAACGCGACAAACGTCTTATCTCCGTGAGATAGGCGTAGGCTTCTTCCCCTGTTCGGAAATCGGGTTCTGTTACAATTTCTAAAAGGGCAGTGCCCGCGCGATTCAAATCGATTAAGCTGTTGAAAGGATCTAGATCGTGCAAGCTTTTGCCTGCATCTTCCTCCATATGAATTCGAGTTAATTCTATGGTTTTTTCACTTCCATCTGCCAAGGTAAGTTTCAGCTGACCACCGTTACAAATAGGCGTTTTATCTTGAGTAATTTGATAGCCTTTCGGAAGGTCAGGATAGAAATAATTCTTTCTAGCAAACTCATTCACTCTGCGAATTTGGCATCCCAGCGCCAAACCAAGACGGATGGCGGAGTCAACCACTTGTTTATTCATGCGAGGCAGCGTGCCCGGATGACCTAGTGTGATGGGGCTAACTTGCGAATTTGGAGTTTCTCCATAGGTCGCAGGATCAGAGGAATAGGCCTTCGACTTTGTTTTTAATTGAAGGTGAACTTCAAGTCCAATTACAGCTTCGTACTTATCGTGCATAATGTGTGCAAATAACGAACATACACTCCACCCTAGGAAGTGAAAAGAGCATCAAGTTGATTCTGCATTAGTTCCTTTCCATGTAAGAGCCAATCGACTTCAATTTTCAGGAAGCCTAGTGGAATTTTTTCTTCATCGAAGCGAGAATTTGGCAGTCGTATGAGGTCTTTTTCGGTGGTTACCACGGCATCAAATTCTTTTGCAATGGATAGAATATTCAGGATTTCCTTTTCCGTAAAATTATGGTGATCTTGAAACTTTAGCAATCGGTATTCTACTTGTGGGTTCTCTTCCAAAAAAGAATGAACGAACGAGTCTGGATGTGCGATGCCGGCAATCAATAGCATTCGCTTTGGAGAAGGATGTGGCTTCGTCCTTGAAATCCAATGGATCCCAGCAGATTTCATTCTACTAAAGAGGATAGGCGCAGAAGAATGTTGTAAAGACGCCTTACGATAAACATCAATGAGTTCGTCGGCAGGATTTTCGGGGCAATAGGTAAAGACAATAATCTGGGCTCTTTTCAAGCCGGAGGTAGGTTCTCGAAGATTTCCGATAGGTAAAATGAAATCTTTAAAAAAAGGTTTATCCCAGCGGCTGAGTACGATGTCTAAATTTCGGGCTATCCATCGGTGTTGAAAGGCATCGTCGAGCAACAAAGAATGTAGATTCGTATTTTCAACGAGCATTCGTTTGGCTCCCTCTACTCGGTTTTCACAAACAGCGGTTGGAACGGTCGGATTTCTTCTCTTTAACATCAAAGGTTCATCACCGCTTATAGAAGGGCTTGAATCTACTTCCACCCAAAAGAAACCCTTAGAACTTCTACCATAACCACGACTTAAAAGGCCCGGATTTCTGCTTTGTAGCAAATGCAGGATGGCGTCGCAATGTGGACTTTTACCCGTACCGCCGGTAGAAAGATTGCCTACTGAAATGGTGGGAATTTGAACCGACTGCGAGCGGAAGACCTTGGTTTGAAAAAAGTAATTTCGAATCGCGGTGACGAGCCAGTAGCTCATAGCCAGCGGGAAAGAAATCCATTTAATAGGGCGAATCATAAGCTTACGAAAATGATGCTTTTTCTGCTAAATCCAAGATTTCCTGAAGTTGATCATAGGAATACCATTGTACCTCTGGTTTCTGATTTCGAAACCAAGTGAGTTGTCTTTTTGCATAACGTCTGCTGTTTCGCTTAATGAGTTCGGTTGCTTCTTCTAAAGAAATTGTACCCTCTAAGTGCTGAAATATTTCAGCGTATCCAACGGTTTGTAAAGCTTTGACATGTCTGAATTCAAAAAGCTGTTGGGCCTCTTCAAGAAGGCCAGATTGCATCATCAGATCTACTCTATGGTTAATGCGCTCGTAGAGTAACTCACGAGGCCAGTCTATTCCGAAAACCTGCAGTTTGTATTTGGGTTCTGTCTTTTTGTTAAAGTCTTGAAGACTCTCGCTGTAGGTCTTTCCAGATTGCAAACAGATTTCTAAAACACGCATTAAACGCTGAGGATTTTGGGCGTCTAAGACTTGAAAGCTTGCAGGGTCTAGTCTTGAAACTTCCGATTGCAACCAATCGAGTCCTTTGGATTCAAAGCCTTGAATCACCAATTCGCGGAGGGAGGGTTCTACCTCAGGAAGGTCGTGAAAAGGGTAAAGTAGTGCGTTGAGATACAAGCCACTTCCTCCCACCAGAACGAATTTTTCTTTGTTGCTATTCGATAAAAACGATTCAGCTTCTGAGGCAAAGGCACCCGAACTATAAGGATGATGAATGGATTTATTGGATATAAAATGATGCTGGGCCATAGAAAGTTCCTCTTCTGAGGGCTTGGCTGTTCCAATATTCATTTCTAAATAAAACTGCCGCGAATCGAAGGAGAGTATAGCTGTTTTGAGTATTTGAGCGAGTGAAATGGCCAATGCCGTTTTTCCAGAGGCTGTGGGTCCTACAACAATCCATAATTCTGGCTTTGCTTGGCTTTTGTGCATTGATTTAAGATATATTTATTATTCATTTCGAAGGTAGAGATTGGCTATCTTCGCAGCCAAATTAAAGAGGAAATAGTTAGCTCAGCTCTAAGTCAATTGAATTAGCGCTTGTTATGATTAGATTTTGACCATCTTGGTTAAAGTTAATTTACTCTTTTTGAAATAGACATATGGTAAAGCTTGAGGATTCAAATGATGGTGGTAAGAGGTCTAATCCAACCAGAGCAAAGGAGGCTGAGGGTAGTTTAGATATTCGTGTTTTCTTGTTTAAGGCCTTGCGGTTTTGGCCCCTTTTTGTGGCAAGTTTAGCTGTTTTTGTTTTAAGTGCCCTTCTGTTTAATCGCTATACTACTCAGAAGTTCAGCACGAGCACTAGCTTATTAATAAGTACAGATAATTCAGGTGCAAATGCAGGCCTAGAAGCTGTAATGAGCGCTATTGGATATTACAATCCAGAATTAACTCTTGAGAACGAGCTTTTTATTTTGAAATCAGACTTCCTGTTAGAACGCACACTAAAGAGTTTGCATTTGGAAGTGAGTTATTTTAAAGAGGGAAGAGTTCGAGCCAACGAATTGTACTTAAGGCAACCCTTTGTAGTTGAATTTGATCCTTCACACCCTCAGCCAGCTAAGGCAGATATTCGTTTGGAGTTTATATCAGAGGATTCCTTTGTCCTTGATTTGTCTGAAGAGCCTCTATCTTTTGTTACTTACGGCACCAATGAAATCCAATCGGCCAAAGATTTACTTGGAGATAATGTTCAGTTAACTGGCATAAATGGAGAATATTCAATTGGTGAGTGGATAGAAGGAAAGGGATTTAAGTTCAGAGTGAATTTGAATCCGTTTTCTGGTATGAGCCTTTATGAAGACCGGTTTATTTTTAAGTACAACCTGTTTTCAGACATGGTGGAAACTTTCAAAGAAAAGCTGAAGATAGAGACCTCTATAGAAGGGTCATCGGGTGTGCGAATAGCCGTAGAAGGTTCTATTCCGGATAAAGACGTGAGTTTCTTGAATGCCTTCACCAATACCTACCTACAGTATGGTTTGGAACAAAATAATTTGATCACTCAAAACACCCTCAACTTTCTTCAGTCTGAACTAGTACATATTTCAGACAGCTTATTTAAGACTGAGCAGATTTTGGAGGATTTTAGAACGGCCAATAAAATTGTTGATTTAGATATTACTGGAAGTAAGTCGTTCAATGAACTCGCCGATTTGGAGTACAAACTAGCCGAAGAGCAGGGAAGAAAAAGGTATCTAGACTATTTATTAGAACGCTTCACAGATGATACGGAAATGGCAGCCAAACGTTTGGTTCCACCTCCTGTAGCGGGTGTAAGTGATCCTTTAATTATCAATGCCGTAAGTGAGTTGAATTTACTCTATGGCGAGTTAAGTCGATTGAAATCGACCATGCGAGATGACAACCCTGAAGTCAGGAGAATTCGTGCACAGATTGTCAATTACCAATCTATTCTTGGCAGTTCGGTTGAAGCAGCTCGCAAGCAAGCGGCAATGGGAGAAACCGAGCTTCGCTCGAGGATTGGCCGACTAGAAAAAGAGTTGAGTAGCTACCCTAAAACTTTCAGGAGCTTGCTCGGAATACAACGAAAGGCAAAGCTGAATGAGGAGTTGTATTTATTCCTATTGCAGAAACAAGCGGAAACGAGCATTGCATTGGCGAGCAATGTGCCGAGCAATAGGGTGGTAGATGTTGCTAAAACAGACAAAGACCCAATTAAGCCGAATAGCAAATTGAATTATGGAATAGCCTTTATCCTAGGCCTGTTTCTTCCTATTCTTTACATAGTTCTAAAAGAATATCTAAACACTCGAATCCAATCAAGAGCCGATGTTGAGGCCTTAACGAGTGTTCCAGTGGTGGGCGGAATCGGTCATAATGAAAGAGATTCTACATTGGTTGTTGTCAACCATCCAAAGTCGGCCATTGCAGAGTCGTTTAGGAGCTTGAGATACAATCTCAACTTCTTTTCAGATCCAGATCAAGTAGAAAAAGACAGCAGTAAAGTGTACCTGGTAACTTCAAGTATTGGAGGAGAGGGAAAGACATTTTGCTCCATAAACCTTTCTTTAGTTCTTGCCCTTACGGGAGCCAAAACGATATTACTCGGTGTAGACTTAAGAAAGCCTAAGATTTACAATGATTTTGCTCTTTCTAATACGGTGGGTCTTTCCAATTATTTAGCCGGACTATTAGGCTTAAAGGAAGTGATTCAGCAGACCTCTATTGAAAATTTTGATATCATATCAGCGGGCCCCATTCCTCCTAATCCTTCAGAGCTTTTGTTGGGAAAACGCTTTGGTGAGCTTATGAATGAGCTTCGGAAGACTTATGATTATGTGATATTGGATACTCCACCCATTGGATTGGTGTCGGATGCTTTTGAAATTGTAAAGTACTCAGACGCCGCGGTATATGTGGTTCGTCAGGGCTATACAGATCGGGGTCTTCTCAGACTCCTAGACGATAGCTACCAGCAAGGAACTATAAAAAGGGTTGGAATTATTCTCAATGACGTAAAAGCCAATCAGGGTTATGGATACGGTTATGGTTATGGCTACGGCTACGGCTACGGCTACGGCTATGGTTACGGCTATGGTTATGGCTATGGTTATTTTGAAGAGGAAGGAAAGAAGAAATAAGGGCTTTGTGCAAAAGAATTGCATTGAAGCATTTTTAATACTGTATTAAGTTAGTTTATGAAGGCAAATTTTTTTATCGTAGGACCTCCAAAATGTGCTTCAAGTTCATTGCACTATTACGTTAATCAGCATCCAGAGATTTTCATGTCTGAAATTAAAGAGACACATTTCTTTGGAACTTATTATGACAAGGATGAAATTGGCTCGTATGAAGAGGCCCATTTCACAGGATCTGAAGCTTTTCCTATCAGAGGAGAATCTACTCCGACCTACAGTTTTCTTCCACTCGTCCCCAAAAGATTATACGATTACAATCCTGATGCAAAAATGGTTTTCATCTTTCGAGACCCTGTGGATCGTGCCTTTAGCGGTTGGCTTATGCAAAACGGAACGGGTGTGGAAAAAGAAGATTTCCCTACCGCCATCGATTTAAACTTCAAGCAGCAAAAAGAATTGGATTTCCATGCATCTGACTTTGAATTGAAGTGGAAAAGAGATCAATACCTAAGGAAGAATAAGAATAAATTAGAAATACGTACTTTCTTAGAAGCGGGACTTTATGCAGATCAAATGAAACGCTATTTGGAGGTTTTTCCTGCCGAGCAAATTCACGTGGTGATCTTCGATGATATCCGCAAAGATTTAGATGGTGTGATCAAAGGAATCTCTACCTTCTTGGGAATCGACAATTCTTTTGTTTTGAAAGATAAAGAGGTGAAGAATCCCTATACCACAAGAAGATTTACAGGTCTTTACAGAACCTTTGGAGCAGAGAGATTGGCAAAATGGGCTAAAGTAATGCCGCCTTTTATCCAACCTATGCTTCGTTCAGTAAGCAAAAAGAAAGAAGTAAATAAGCCAAAGGCAGACGATGCTACAAAGGCGAGATTGAGAGAGTATTTTAAAGAAAGCAATCTTGAGCTTTCTAAAATGATCGGACGCGATCTAAGTCATTGGAACAAATGACCGACCCAGCTCCGAGGTATATCTATATTCTTTCGGACAAACGTTCTGGCTCTACGGTTTTAGAAAACCTATTAGCCCAAATGGATGGGGTCTTTTCGTCGGGAGAGTTGAGACTTTTACAAGGACATTATTTGAAGAAGGGTGCGGGCGAAGACTGGAATTGGAATTGTACCTGCGGAGTAAATATCCAAGACTGTGAAATCTGGTCCAGAGTAGCGTCATCGTTAGTGGATAAGCCCACCTTAATTCCTCATCCTCCCGTTCAACAGCTTCTTAAAAGGTCTAAGCAGCCGGCTTGGCTCGATTCTTTGCCCGAAATACATCCAACTAGAAATCAAATAGCCCAGAATTGTTTGGAAATCTTGCAAGATGTGGCGCCCAATGCAAGTCATTGGATCGATTCTTCTAAAGATCCGGTGCAGGCTTATTTTATGGCTAAAGCCGCGAAAAACGCTCGGATTTTGATCGTTGATAGGAGTTTACGTGCCATTGCCTATTCGAAGTACAAGCACAAAAAAAGAAAAGGTGAATCGGCAAGTATGCCAAAATTGTTGATTGAGGTTTACCGGAATGCTCTATTGAGAAAAGCAGTAAAGAAGGAACTAGAACTCTTAGGAGTAGAGGTAAGGCTATTGCGCTACGAGGATTTTATACAGTCGCCTGCCCAATTTGTCTCTCAGATTTTAGAAAAGCAATTGTCTCCATCGGAGCTAGATCGATTGAAGTATTTCGATATGTCTTTGCAACACTCGATTGCCGGAACCCCGAGTCGTTTTGATAAAAAAGAGTTGAAGTTGGATGAATCTTGGAGGGTGTATTATAGCAAAAAAACCTTCTTTAATGCGCTGGGGGCTTGGTTAGAAAGAAGAGTCTAAGAGATCTATGAAAAAACACTTCTTATCTCAATTTATTTCCAGTTTTGGCAATACGCTGCTGCAGCTGCTCTATTTTGCCTTTATGACTCGTTTGCTCACCAAATCAGATTTTGGTGTCATCGCTATTGCCAATGTCTTTAATAATATCGGACTCATTTTGCTTCAGGGCGGAATGACTCAGAACTTAGTTCGTGAAAAGAATCTAAGTTCAAAAATGATTAGCAGTGTGCTGAGCTTTAATGTGATTGTAAGTCTTTTAGTAGCCACCGCCATGCTGGTGTTTCGCAATTTACTTTCAGACTATTTTAGAATTCCTCAGGTAGGAGAAGTTATTCCAGCCATGGCACTTGTAGTTGTGCTTACGGGCTTTGCTTCTAGTCCTACCGCCCTTATGCAGAGAGATTTCAGATTTAAGAGAATGATGTTTATTGAGTTAAGCTCTTCCTTTATTGGTTTTACACTAGGTGTTATTCTAGGGTTTAAAGGATATGGCTATTGGTCTATGGTTTGGGCTTTATTGGTGCGTCAAACGCTTATCTCCACTCAATCTTTCTTCTCCATAAAATGGGATTTGGTAGCCCCTTCCTATGCAGAGCTAAAGCGCATTCGATCATTTGGTTCTCAGTTGTTCGTTATTCGATTTGCCAACTTTATGTTGAATTCGGGTTACAATATTGTTCTGGCGAGATTCGTGAGTATTGAAGTCCTTGGGCTTTTTGAAAGAACCTATCGCATTGCACAAATTCCACCCAAGGTTCTGGGTGATATTGTGGGTAAGGTGAGTTACCCACTCATTTCCAAGATTAGAGACAAGATAGAAGAGTTGAGAGACTATCTAGCCAGTCTCTATGCTGTGGTATTTTGGCTTACCATGCTGCTTACCCTGTTTTTCTATTCCATAAGCGATGTGTTGGTGAACATTCTCTTTGGTAAGGGTTGGGAAGAGGCCATTCCTGTTTTGGCCATTCTCTTCGCACTCTTACCTTTAAAGTTGATCAATATGACGAGTGATACTGTCATTAGAGCTTTTGGTTTACTCAAATCCAGTATGATTCTAAAGAGTAGCTCACTCATTCTTATGCTTACGGCCTTCGTGGTCTTCTCTATTACCAACCCTTTGCACCTAGCCTTTTCCTTCCTGATTGTATTTGCGATTAACTGCATCGGATTGTTCTATATCGTTTTTGGAATTACCAAGGTTCCGAATGATTTGGTGCCTAAAGCGATCATGGGATTGCCCTATATCTTTTTCTATGGAGTAGGATTGTGGTCTATGAAGTGGCTTTTGGGTTTAAGTGATATTTTATCGCCCCCTATTGTTTTCTTGGTCTTGGGGAGTCTTTATACCTTGGGCTTTATGTATTTGATTTTTTCTGCACGTTTATATAAGTCGAGAAGACTAAAGAGAGTAATAGGCGAGATTTTAAAGAATAGGAAGGATGTCTAAGACTTTTATTCAATCCGTCTTATTCCTAAGCATTGTGGTGTTCTCACTAATAGTGCACAATCCCTATCTAAATGCCGTTTTATTCTTGGGCATTATTTATTTGGATAAGTCCATGCTTTTGCCGTCCCTTATTCTTGTACCAATCATTGAATCAGCCTATCCCAAAGGAACCTTAACCTTAGAGTTTCTAATGGTTTTGGGACTAATCCCCATGATCATTCGAGATCTTTTCCTTAGGAAATCGGGAATTATGACGTTTTCCAGAAGTACGACGAGCATCTTTTTGGGCTTTATGGCTTTGCTGCTGATCGGTTTTTTTGTAGTTGTGGTGAATTATGGAGAGAACATTGACCTTGGTGCTACCTTAATTAATGTTGTGATTAAGCTGTTTAAGCTTACCATGTTTCTTTTCATTGGAATGCTGCTTCTGAATTCAAAAAAGAAACAGTTTAATGACGGAATGGAATTCATAGTAAACTACTCGGCTATTATTGCCATACTTATATTGGGCTATATAGTGTACTTCGGGAGTAGGAAGGTTTCGGGCATATTGAACTTTGGAGATTCTGCGCATGGGGAATTTACGGCCTGTATAGTTGCTTTGGCTTCCTTTAATTTTATGGCTCTATCCATAGACCCTTCTAGATGGGGCAAGCTCTGGCGTTTGGGCGGAATTGCGGCTACACTGGCAATCGTTTTTCTCACGGGCTCTAGAAACGGACTTGTGAGCATTGTTTTCGTTATAGGTATTTTTATAGTTCTAAGCTACAGAAGACATTTCGCCTTGATTAGCATAGGAGTTCTTGCCTCTGTTTTTATGGCTATGATGCTCTTTTTTGGTGGTTTTTTTAGCGTGCAATACGATGGTTTTGATCGGCAGTATAAAAAACTGAGCAAGAACAAAGAAAAATCAGAAGTGAGCGCCCTTGCAGAGGTGAGTACTGGCCGAACCATTTTGTGGGCAACAGGTATAAAGGGCTTTCTAGAAAGTCCAATCATAGGCAAGGGAGGCGATGAGAAGGTTACCCGTAATTATATGGATAGTCAGGTGAGCATTAATAATATAGCACACAATACCCCTATTGAAGTAGCCATTCAATATGGAATTCTGGGCCTTGTCTTATATTTCAGGATGATCTGGTTGGTCTTTAAGCGAATTCTTCAGTATGATTCGTCTAAGCTGTTTGTGAGGGTTATTTACCTCATGCCCTTTTTCGCCTTCCTTTCCTTAGTCTTTTCTTCCCAATTCATATCCTGGATTTGGGGCTCTCTTTATTGGTATCTTTTTGTTATTTCCATGGTTATAGTCGAGAGGAACTATCTCGAAGACGACTCAAATCAAGCATATGAATTATCCTAACCTATTTATCTTAGGCGTTCAAAAGGCCGCTACAACCAGCCTTCATGAGCAATTGAGCGAGCATCCTGAAATCTTCTCAAATGTTGAATTAAAGGATATCGACTATTTTGCTCGGCCCGAGTTAGCCGTAGATCCTAAAGCGTCTATCGCCAAGTATTTAAAAAAGTATAGGGCTGAGAAATATATTCTTCATTCTTATGTCAACTACATCATTTATCCGGATAGTTTAGACCTCATAGAGAAGCTAACGGATAAGAAGGCAAAGTATATTTTAGTATTGCGCAATCCGGTAGATCGGGCCATTTCTGCTTTTGAGTATTGGAAGAAGTTAGGGAAGGAAGAGCGCAATTTAGAGGAGGCCATTTTTCAGAAATCGAGTGATTGGGGCAAGTGGAGTATCTGGAATTCAGATCATAGTTATTTAGAGCATGGCTTCTACAGTTCTCAGTTAGAGGATTTGTGGAAGCGCATCCCTCAAGAGCGTATACTCCTTGTGCACTACCAAGACTACATCCAAAAAACCGAAACCTTCCTTAGCTCCGTATACTCTTTTTTAGATATTGAGGACATTGGCAAAGTAGAGTTGAAGCGGAAGAACTTAACCGGAGATTCGAGGTTTAAGTCGCTGCAAAATGTATTAAATGGAAAGGCTAAACTTGGAGTGCTGGGCTTTATCGCCAAGCGACTGAGTACGCCTGAAATGCGCAGAAGAATGAAAATGCGCATTACTGATATGAATACAAAGGCCAGCAAGTCTTCTACAGAAAAGTCGGCAGAAGAAATGGAAGTGCGCAAGAAACTCAAAAGTCTTTATCAAGAAGACATCGCCAAACTGGTTGAAATGGGCGTGGACTTTGCTTCTAGCTGGAAGTAAAAGCAAAAGTTTTACGGGAATCTAATCGAGCCTAGTATTAATGCCATTTATACGAGTGGGTTTTTTATGAATGATCTAGATCTGCTAGATTGAAGATGAACCAAGACCATTGAGAAATGAAAAAGCCACATCAAAACCAGGGTTTTGATGCGGCTTTAAGATTCAAAGAGCAGAAGTTTTTATTTCTTCACCACTCTGGTTTGAGACAATCCGATTTCAGATTGAAGTTGAAGCATATACACTCCATTTGAAAGTTCAGAAAGGTCTAGCTCAGTTTCGCCTGCCTCGCTAACCATTAGAGTCATAATGCGCTTACCACTAAGATCGAGCAATTCAAGAACTGAGTTTTCTTGACCCACTAGAACGTAGATTTTATCTGAAGTTGGGTTTGGATAAACCACTAGAGCATTGTCTAAGTTGTCTATACCGTTGGTAAACTCGTTTTTAGGAGTAGCACATCCACCTGAACCATTGTAGAATCTTCTTTCTCTACAAGCCACTTGAGTATTGCGAACGGTGCCATTGTCATTAATACGTGCAAATACTGTGAAAGAGTAGTTGGCAGCAGGAAGACAGCTTCCTGTAAAGTCTACTGTAGCGGTAGTGTTAGGACTTAAAGCGGTTTGGCTCCAAGGAGCACCTACGTTCACCTGGCGGTATTGCATTCTGTAACCCAAAAGAGTTACACCCGTACCCAAGGTAGGAGCAGTCCAAGTACCCGTAAAGGTGGTAGCGTTTGGCTTAGTAAGAACGAAGTTGCCTGGAGTATAGTTGCTGTTAATGCTACTAACGGTTACCGAAGCAGAATCAGTACAACCCGCCTCATCTGTAGCAACTAAAGTATAGGTTTGTCCTTGTTGACCATAGATAAAACGAGTGGTAGCTCCTGTGCTCCAAAGGAAAGTTTTAGACTTAAAACCGCCATTGGCAATGGCTTTCAATTGAGCCGAATCACCCTCACAGAAAGGAGCAACCAACTCAATGGCAGAAACCGTCATGGGTTTGCAATCTGCTGAAAAAGTAAAGGCATCAGAGTAATACCAAGTTCCACCTACTCTTGCACCAATGCGCACATCATTGTCTACACCTGGGGTAGGGGCACTAAAGTTTTGAGTGGCAGTGATGGGATTGTTCCAAGACTTTGGAGTGCTCCAAGAGATATCAGAGGATGTTTTAGTTTGCAAAACAAATAGATCGCCTGCAGTAGGAGTAATGAAGGTAACATTGTATTGCTTAGGGCTTGAAACTTTGGTAACCCCTGTAATTTCAGGTTTCGCATCGGCCACACAGCTTTCCCATGTAAAGCGCAGAGACTCGTCTCCACCCACTCGTTCGTAGATTCTATTGAAACCACCTATTCCATTGGCAACAGCACAGGCCGTGTCTGCAAGAGTTAAAGATTCTTCCATTGCATTGGGGCCATTGGGGTTTCCATTTACAAACTTGAAGGATAGATTGCTAGCGCAAATGGCATTTACAACCACATCGTATTCGCTAGTACCCGGTACTTGAGTCATTTTTATAGCTCCAGCTTGCCATGCAGGAACGGTGAAATCACCAATAAGCCAAACACCAGAGGTATCAACCGTCTGTCCGCTCATATCTACAGTAAACTGGAAATCGCCAGCAGCAGGAGGTGGAACGCAAGCAGAAGTGCTATTAAAACAAGCTACAGGAAGAGTGGTGTTTCCAGTTATGGTAGTGGTGCGGTCTGCAATACTTTCCCAAACTACCGCTCCATTCTCCCATTTGCGGAATTTATAAGAGGTAGCCCCATTGGGAATTTGAAGCGTACGAACATAGTAGCCTGCATTGGATCCTGTACCAGCTGTTAGTTTCTTAGATCCACTAAAAGAGTTGAAAGAGCCAGCCACGTCTACGGAGTCGAAGCTACACTGAGATGACATATCTACTCTGAACTGAACGAAGTAGTTCACGATTGCACTACATCCAATATCGCAAGTGTTAAAGCAGTAGTTTGGAAGGGTAGTGGCACCTGAAATAGTTACAGCTCTATTGTTGTTGGTATTACAAGGAGCAGGGATGGAAGCTTCATCTGAACCCCAAGAATTTCCATTGATGTATTTGTACTCATAGTAACCCGCTGGCAGATTTACTGTTAAAGTATAAATTCCATCCAAGTCTGGGTCTGTTAAGGCAGAAGTTGAAGGATCCCAGTCGCCCGGAAATCCTGCAGTAGCTTGGAAGTTACCCGCTACATGCACACCATTGGCACCTACCGTAGAGTTGTTCATGTCTACGCTGAAGGTAACAGGGTAGAAAACGGTTGGGCAAGGGCCGCATTGGTTGTAGCAAGGAACGGCTAAAACAGTATCGCCGGCAATGGTGATTCCGCGGTTGGTTCCACTTACACCGCAAGCGGGAGGCATGTTTTCGTTCTGTCCCCAAGCATTGCCATTTACAAATTTGTATTCGTAAGAACCGGCCGGAATTGAAACCGTTGCTTCATAGATGTCGTCGTTGTTGGCATCGGTCATAGAGGTAGTAGCCGGATTCCAATCCGCTGGAAATCCAGCAGCGGCCTGGAAGTTTCCTGCTACATGTACTCCATTTACTCCAACAGTCTGTAGTGACATGTCTACTCGGAAAGTGACATTAAAGTTCTGAGCGGAAAGCATTCCGCAGAAAAGCACAGCCCATAGGGCCATCGTAGTCTTTTTCATAATGAGGTTAGTGTGTTGTGATTAGTGTATTAATTACACAGAGCAAGTTGCAAAAAAAAGTTAACATTTAAACAATCAGGGCTTTGAATAATGTAAATTATTTTAAAAGTCTTTTCAGCCTTGTTTTCTTGGATTGGATTTGAAAAGAAAAAACCGCCACCTTCATTGGTAACCACAGGGCTGAGGGCCTTATTGAGTTCCAGGAAATGAACTTGTGCTTAATGGGAGAGCGGGCTCAGCCAGAGCGAGGATATAGAAGCTGGTTTTGACTTTTGAATAGGAGCGAAAAGCGTTTAAGGGCTTGGGAATGGAATAGGA
>JAFMBM010000062.1 GCA_017858515.1 Cryomorphaceae bacterium
ACTGTGGAGTAAGCTCTTGCTTCATAATTCTATTAAAAAACCCCCATTGCCGAAAGACAATGGGGGTTTTCTATTTATTCTCCAAAAAAGCATCCCTTTTTAAGGCTTGCTTATTCCAATACAATTAATCCAAAATCGCCTCCAAAGAAATATACTTTAATATTCCGTTGTTATTGCTGAATTCTAAACCCTGTAAAACACTTCCAGCGTAACCTGAGTTGTTTTGTAACTTTTTGCTGTTCTCATCTTCGTTCTCTACTATTAAGATCAGATAGCCACAATACATTTCTGATTCAGCCCTGATAACCAATTCATTCTTGTCATTCCGAAACGCAAATGAATAAGTAGGTGTCTCAGACGAATTCTCTATCGTACGAATAATGAGACCCCTGTATTCTGGCGACTCATACTTACCTGAGCGCAAAATATCTCTAGCATTGGTCTCAAAACAAGCCTGCCTCTCGTTTGAGCAAGCCATCCATCCCAAAAAACACAAACCAATGATTAATCTTCGATAATCCATTGATTGGTTTCAATTAATGGCTGGGCTACTTTATACTTTACCGCTTTTTGTTCGCCGGTAGAAAGGTTGCGGATGTTCACCATATCGTTCCTGCCAAACTTTTTCTCTTGCTTAATTACGGTTTGCTGACGAGGAGGCGCCGCACTTCTGCCTTCTGCTTGGGGTGCTCCCGGTCCGCTGGTAGTAACCGGATCTGGTCTTCGAGGTCTTGTAGCCTGACGAATTGGAGCCCCTTCTTGAAGCGGAATGCTGCCCTTAAATAAGAACGATAGAATCTCTCTATTCATCTTCTCCATCATGGTACGGAACAATTCGAAACTCTCGAACTTATAAATCAACAACGGATCTTTCTGTTCGTACACCGCTCCTTGAACGTATTGGCGCAAATCATCTAATTTCCTCAAATGATCCTTCCACTCATCGTCTACCAAGGCTAAAGAAATACCCTTTTCAAAATCGCGTACCACCTGGGCACCGTTCGAATGGTAGGCCTTTTCTAAATTGGTAACAGCCTGAAGCATTTTTACTCCATCTGTAAAAGGCACAACAATATTTTGATATTGCGCGCGCTGCGTTTCATACACATTGCGAATAACGGGCATAGAAGACTCTGCCATGCGTTGCATTCTTGCTCCATAGGCTTCCATAGCCTCCGCATACAGTTGATCTGTTAGCTCTTCTGCACTGACTTTCTCAGTAGAACGATCGCTTCCCCACTCTATTCCAAAAACTCGGAAGGCATCCAACCTCAGCTCCTCTGCATTCTTGGTATCTATATATTGATTGGCAATGGTGCTCGCTGTATCAAAGATCATATTGGCCAAATCAGTAGACAATTTGTCTCCAAACAATGCATTGCGCCTTCGGGCATAGACTACCTCGCGCTGGCTGTTCATTACGTCGTCGTACTCCAACAAGCGCTTACGAACACCGAAGTTGTTCTCTTCTACCTTCTTCTGCGCGCGCTCTATGCTCTTAGAAACCATGCGATGCTGAATTACCTCGCCTTCTTCCAATCCCATTTTATCCATCAATCCCGCTATTCGCTCTGATCCGAACAAGCGCATAAGATTGTCTTCTAAGCAAACAAAAAACTGTGAGCTTCCTGGGTCTCCTTGTCGGCCCGAACGACCTCTTAACTGACGGTCAACACGTCGAGAATCGTGGCGCTCTGTGCCTATAATGGCCAAGCCTCCTGCGGCCTTGGCCTCCGGACTAAGCTTAATATCGGTTCCTCTACCTGCCATATTGGTGGCAATGGTTACTATGCCTGGCCTTCCTGCCTCGGCCACAATTTCTGCCTCCCGTTGATGCAATTTCGCATTCAAGACATTGTGATGAATCTTCCGCAACTTCAAGCTTCTGCTCAACAATTCAGAAATCTCTACATTGGTTGTTCCCACCAAAACCGGTCTCCCCGCTTCGGTAAGCTTTACAATCTCTTCAATTACGGCATTGTACTTTTCTCTCTTGGTTTTGTAAACCAAATCTTCGCGATCGTCGCGCTGAATAGGACGATTGGTTGGAATTACCACTACTTCTAATTTGTAGATATCCCAAAACTCGCCCGCTTCGGTCTCTGCTGTTCCGGTCATACCGGCCAACTTATCGTACATGCGGAAGTAGTTCTGCAAGGTTACCGTTGCATAGGTCTGGGTAGCCGCTTCAATCTTTACACTTTCTTTGGCCTCAATGGCTTGGTGTAAGCCGTCAGAATAGCGACGGCCCTCCATAATACGACCCGTCTGCTCATCTACAATCTTCACCTTATTCTCCATTACTACATACTCTATGTCCTTTTCAAAAAGGGCATAGGCGCGCAATAATTGGTTCATGGTGTGCACCCTTTCGCTCTTCACTCCGAAGTCGCGCAAGAGGCTTTCTTTCTTCTCACTTCGCTCCTTTACATCTACTTGTAACTTTTCTATTTCTGAGATCTCTGTGGCTATGTCTGGAAGGATAAAGAAGGATGGATCCGTATCCGCTGCAAGCAAATCCAATCCGCGTTCTGAAAGCTCTACTTGATTTTGTTTCTCATCGATTACAAAGTATAAGGCTGCATCTACTTTGTGCATCTCCTTACTCTGATCTTGCATATAATGGTTCTCGGTCTTCTGAAGCAAGGTCTTCATTCCTTCGCTTGAAAGGAATTTTATAATGGCTTTACTCTTAGGCAGACCGCGATGTGCTCTCAACAGATGAAATCCACCTTGCTTATCGTCGCCCGCCTCTATGAATTTCTTGGCTTCTTGCAATTCTTGCTGCACTTGAGCCTTCTGAGCATTCATTAACTTTATTACGTGCGGCTTTAAATCGTCGAACTCTTGAATATCTCCTTTTGGGGTTGGTCCGCTTATTATCAAAGGCGTTCTCGCATCGTCAATTAAAACAGAGTCTACCTCATCTACAATGGCATAATTGTGTTTTCTCTGCACCAGATCGTCTACCGAACGTGCCATATTATCGCGCAGATAGTCGAAACCAAACTCATTGTTCGTTCCGTAGGTGATATCGGCTTGGTAGGCTTTTCTTCTTTCGGGCGAGTTGGGTTGATGACGATCAATGCAGTCTACTTTGAGTCCGTGAAACTGAAACAAAGGTCCCATCCACTCGCTATCTCGTCGGGCTAGGTAATCGTTTACGGTAACCAAATGCACTCCTTTTCCTGATAATGCATTCAGGTAAACCGGAAGAGTAGCCACTAAGGTTTTACCTTCTCCCGTTGCCATTTCGGCAATTTTACCCTGATGAAGTACGGTGCCTCCAATGAGCTGCACATCGTAATGCACCATATCCCAGGTGATTTCGTTGCCGGCGGCTAGCCATTTGTTTTTCCAATGGGCTTTTCCATCGCGGATCTCTACAAATTCGCGCTTTTCAAATTCAGCATCTACTTCGGTTGGCGTTACCACCAACTCGCCTTTCTCTGCCAATCGCTTGGCGGTTTCTTTGATTACGCTAAAGGCCTCCGGACGAATTTCCTCTAAGACTTTCTCGGTGATTTCATAAATCTCCTTATTCAGCTTTTCTTGCTCTGCATAGAGCGCCTCCTTTCCATCTAGCTCCTGCTCTTCTTCCAGCTTTGCTTTTAGCTCCTGTAGTCTGGCGTTTTGCTCGGCAATGGCCTGTTGAATACGGCCTTTGAATTCAGCGGTTTTCTGACGGATTTCATCGTCTGAAAGTGCGGCTATTTGCGGATAAACCGAGGATACTTGATCTATAAAAGGACGAAGGGTTTTAAGATCCCGCTCCGATTTGGTTCCGAAAACTTTACCTATGAGATTTGTTAACATGTGAATTAAAAGTGCAATAGTTTTAAAGGGCCTAAAGGTACGCTAATCGACTTAGTCCTTAGTAGGTCGGATAGCTTGTAAAATGGAAGTGCTTAGCTCTTCTTTCTTTTAGAATTAACTGTCGAACAAAGCGTCTATTGCACAGCAGCTTCTCCAGTTTCGGGTAGTGGTAGCTTGCTGCAAACACTTTTCGAGTTTCTGGGGTGTAAAAGCAGTAGTGCGATATCCCTCTGGACTGTGCAAGTAAAAGGCTCTTCCCTTAAAGGCATAGCGCTCGTTTCCTTTCGAAATGGTAGCAAGGCAATCTTGCTTCTCAACTATTATTTCTCTTTCAACCACACTTATATTTAAGAGCTTCTCCTCTTCTACTTCAAAAGGACAGTTTTCCAGCACTTCCTTCCATTCTTCCACCCAAAAAGAAATAACAGGCAATTGCATTCCGGTTTTCTTTAAAAGGGCTTTCGACAATTCTTCTGCCCATTCATGACTGTTTTTATCTTCCGTTACCCTTCCAACCAAATTGCCGCTCTGTATATAGGTTGTTGCGCTTTGAATTCCTATCCCCTCTGCCACTTCTTTTAATTGGGCCATCGGAAGCTTATTGTGTCCGCCGACGTTAATCCCTCTGAGTAAAAAGAGTAGCTTTCTCATCGCTTGTATTGGGTTTCGTAGGTTTCTATCCATTGTTCTACGCTCATCTTTTCACAAAGTTCTCCAATCAATGAGAATGGAAGGAGCTCTGGCTTTTTAAAGCGGATACAGCTTTTGCCCATATCCAACTTGGTTTTTACATGCTTAGGGTATTCGCCCACAAACCAGTCGTGTAGTTCTGGATTGGCGTAGATACCCATATGATACACTGCTATGAAATTCTTTTGAGAGGCAATGCTTAAAAAGGGCAAAGGCAACTGCGGATCGCAATGGTAGCCAGCAGCATAGAGCGAATGCGGCACCACATAGCCTATCATTCCGTAACTGATGGTTTCTACAAATCCCTTGGGCATATGCGATTGAATGGTTTCCCTCAATTGATTCATAGGTCCTTGCCTAGCAGGGTCTAAACTAGAAAGGTATTCCTCTGGCGATTGGAAGCGCATAGTCTGCTCAATTTGATTATATTAGCCTTCAATAGTACGTATATTTTTTACTCAAAACCTCAAGGTGTACTCTCTATTTCCTCTTTCTCGCTTCTCTTTCTTTCGGTCTATTAGACTCTCCTTGGCCATATCCCTCTTGCCTTTATTCTCTTTGGCACAAGAAGCAAAGACTATTTCTGTTCTTGTTTTTCTTTCGCCCGACTGCCCCATATCCATCAGCCAATCCCTTGAACTTAAAGCTTTAGAAGAGGAATTTCAAAAAGAAGTATTCTTTGAATATTATTTTCCCCTCTCTGAAAAATTACAGGGAGAGAATCGCGCTTTCTTAGAAAAAATGGGCCTAAATGCAAAGGCCATTGGCTTAAACGGATGGGAGAAAGCTCAAGAGCTTAAAGCCACCACCATGCCTGAGGTTTTTGTGTTCAAAGACCAACGTTTGGCTTATAGGGGTAGAATAGACAATAGTTTTGTAGCACTTGGCAAAAGACGTCGGGCCGGCATTGAAAGAGAACTGTATCTGGTTTTGGCGGAACTCCATTCCGCACCCTTCCGTAACTTTGATTTCACCGATCCGATCGGATGTTTAATTCCTTCTAAAAAACCACAATCATGATTAAACGCTTACTTCTTCTTTTCTCCCTATTAGGTGGGATGGGATTATCTGCTCAGACGGTAAACTTTAGCGAACACATTGCGCCTATCATTTACGAGAAATGCACCAGCTGCCACAGAGCCGATGAAATAGGTCCCATGCCTTTTACCAGTTACAATGAAGTCTTCAACTTTGCCCTTACGATCGATGCGGTTACCCAATCGGGCTATATGCCCCCTTGGCCGCCCGATGCGGAGTATTCTGATCTGGTTGGAGCACGAATTCTCACGGCACAAGAAAAGCAACTCATACACGATTGGGTTGTAAATGGTGCTCCGCAGGGAGATCCAAGCCTTGAGCCCAATGTTCCGGTATTTCCTTCGGGTTCTGTGTTGGGGATTCCTGATCTAGTGCTTCCTATGGCAGAATCGTACACCATTGCGGGAAACAACCAAGACGATTACCGTGTTTTTGTATTGCCAACGGGCTTAACTCAAAATAAAGAAATTGCGGCCCTTGAGTTCAGGGCAGGCAATAGCAAGATTGTGCACCATGCTCTTATGGCTTCAGAGTCTAGCGGAATTGGACAAATCTTAGACAACCAAGATCCGGGTTATGGATATACTTCTTTCGGCGGCTTTTCAGTTCCCGGAAATCAGATCGATGAGTTTCATGGTGGATGGGCGCCGGGTTTAATTCCCGATTTCTTCCCCGATGGAACCGGTCAGATCTTAAAGGCCAACTCCAATCTCTTAGTACAAATACACTACGCTCCTTATCCTACTGCTGAGAAAGACAGTTCATACGTGAATGTTTTCTTCCGCCAACAACCCATTACTAGGGAAGTAGAGAATTTCGAATACGCTTACGTTCAATTGATTATTCCTCCAGGGCAAGTGAAAACTGTTACCCGTTCTTTTACGGTTCAGACCGATAAAAGCTTAATAGGTTTCCTTCCACACTCTCATTTAATCGGTAGTTCTTGGGAGCTCTTTTTCCGCAACCCACAAGGCGATACGGTGCCTGTAATCTCTATTCCTCAGTGGGATTTTAACTGGCAGGGGATGTATAAGCCCACTAAAATGATTAAAATACCTGCGGGCTCCGTTTTCTTTGCCAAGTGTATTTACGACAATACGGCGGCCAATCCTTCCAACCCAAATATTCCGCCGCTTACTATGACCTGGGGTGAGGGAACGGAAGACGAGATGTTCTACTTTATTCTTCAGCTCCTAGACTATCAAAGTGGAGATGAAAACATTTCACTTGAAAGTAGCCTGGGGAGTGAAGAGCACTCGCTGCACCAGCCTAGCTTTAACCTATTCCCCAACCCTGTGGTAGACGAACTCAATCTACAGTTCTATTTGTCTTCTCCTCAAGAGGTCCGCTGGAACTGCATCGATCTTATGGGTAAAACCGTTCAAGAGGCAAGCCTAGAAGGCAAACTTCAACGCGGATTGCACACCCTAAAAATAGATACAAAAGAGTTGGCCGTTGGAAGTTATGTGTTGTCCTTAGAAATAGGTGAACAAAGACTAGTAAAACGCTTTAACAAGAAATCTTTGTAAAACTTTAACTTTTAAGCTGAACTTTTGCCCTCTTGGCTGCGTTAAATATTCGGTTTGGTTATTCATCTTGATTGGTTGGTAGAGGGGACTTCGGTCCCCTTTGCCTTTTGTACTAATCCTAACTCTGCCTTAATCCATAGTTTACAGTGAAGTTCTTATCTTTCTGCTTGCTATGAAAGACCACTCTGTTTTAAACGGTTTTATTGGTCCCAACCATCAGAGGATTGAGGATGTTTGCGCCTATGTGAAGGCTTGGCTGCAAGAGCATCCCAACGGAAAGATTTTTGTGGGCGCAGACTCGAAGGTTCGCGGAGAGATAGTGAAATACGCTACCGCTATTTGTCTTTGGGACATTGGCAGAGGGGTTTCAGAGATTTATAGGAATTTGAGTTTGCCCAAACCGAAAGACCGTTTTTCTAGGTTGTGGAAAGAAGTAAGCCTTGCCGTTGAAGTAGCCGAAAATCTAAAAGAATTGGGCGAGATTACCGTTCATATAGACATCAATTCCAATCCGGCATTTAAATCACATCAACTTTTCGATGCGAGTATTGGGTGGATAAGCTCTCTGGGCTTTAAAGCCGATGGCAAACCGAACTCTTGGGCCGCAAGCTGCGGAGCACATAAGCGATGTCAGTAGTTGCTGTAGAATTTAATTTTTGTTCAACCCATTTGCTTCTCTTTTAGAATTCTTCCATTCGCAGTACTTTCTGTTTGCCTCTTTTCACCTTCCCAAAATAAATTTTTCCTGTCCCACTATTCTATTCTCTTGAAGCAGCTGCAACTGATACATTCCTTGGGCTAGGGGTGGAAGATTGAGCTTGCAGCCGTAGTGTGCTTGGGTACACTCTGCGCTCCAGACTTCTTTGCCGAGTAAATCCAATAGGCGTACTTGGGTGCTTGGGGCATTCACTTGCTCGCTTTGGAGGATGAGGTAGTCTGTTGCGGGATTGGGGTAGATCTTCCAAGCCACGCTATGGGTAAACTCTTCCAAGCCAATGGTCTCACAACCCAGACTATCGCAGCCGTATTTATCGGTATTGAGTATCCAAGTGCTCAGAACGGGAGTATAGTTGTTCTGATTCCAACCAATGTGCAAAAAGCTGCTATCGGGTTTTTGGATGACCCATTCTATCCAGCCTTGTTCTTTTGGATCTCTACTATTATTGAAGTAGTCCCATCCACCATGGGTATATTCTCTATACCAAAGGCTATCTCCCGTGCGTGTAAATTTGGCTCCGAATCCAAAATTGTAACCTGAAAGCCCTATGCCTGCGATATAGTAGTTGCCATCATGCGTCTTAACCAAGTCTTGTGCAAAATTGGATCTTATTCCTAATCCTAAATGGTGATTCCTATTTCCAATGTAGCTTGAGGAAATTAAATTCCCCATTGTATCCATTTCTCCATGCTTGACCAGATTCACCCCACCAAAACCATCTGTCCACTCATTCATGGCGTATTGGTAGGTACCATCTTGGTTGTCTACCACAAACATATTGGAGATGCCAAAGCCCAGATCGGGGGTATATTCTTTTTTCCAGAGAAGCTGTCCGTCTGAAGCCCGAAAGCGGGCGGCAAAGCCAGTTTGAAAGCCCCAGAAGTAAGGGTTGCCGGTTACCACTATGCCGCCGTACTGGTCTACCATAATGTTTTCGCCCTTAAGGCCAAAAGGCCTCAAGACATTGTCATCGGTTACTACCGTCATCCAAAGCAGATTGAAATTGGTATCCAATTTTGCTAAAAAAAGATCATAGCGAAATTGTGCGGTTGGAGTAGGTTGAGCGGCTACAAAACCCGTAATAAGGAGACTGCTATCTGAATCAAATCTTGAGCCCCATGCAATTATGACCTCCGTTGAATCTATTCCAAAATCAATGGGTGGAACAAAAAGGGTGTCGACCTTAAGTAGGGTGTCTAGGTTTAAAGCAATCTTATAAAGAAGTAAATAGGGAGCTTTGTTATTCCGAAAAGGAGTGGTTACTTGATAAATGCTACTTCCATTCACATTCAAGCATTTCGCACAGGTTTCAAAAGAACGCACACTATCTGCAAAAAAGCTGAGTTCCTTTTCAAACTGCCCAAGGGAGTCGAAGCGTGTAATGGAGTAGTAGCGTACATTATTGGTTACACTCGCTGTATAGATCTTCCCTTTATGGTACGCACCCGCAACCCCCGCTTGCACACCCAAACCCGCATGAAGGCGGTTGATGTACTGAAATTGCCCGAAAAGCCCCGGCGCGCTGAGCAAGAATAGAAATAGAAAAAAGGATGGGCGCAAGCGCCCATCCTTTTGGGTTTGTTTTTTTATTGGGTGTATCAAGGCTGTAGAATGAGTTTTTC